>NZ_CP051625.1:2400000-3000000 GCF_012844345.1 Pseudomonas sp. gcc21
TCACCAAATATCTGGTCGGCGGCGCCGTGCGTGACCAATTGCTCGGCCGGCCCGTGACCGAGCGCGACTGGGTTGTGGTGGGCGCCACACCCGAAATGATGCAGGAAGCTGGCTTTCGACCGGTCGGGCAGGACTTCCCGGTCTTCCTCGAGCCTGGCTCCGGTGAGGAATATGCGCTTGCCCGAACCGAGCGCAAGAGCGGCCGCGGATATGGCGGCTTCACCTTCCATACCAGCCCTGACGTCACCATCGAAGAAGACCTCGTCCGTCGCGATCTGACGGTCAACGCCATGGCCCAGGCTGAAGACGGAACACTGATTGACCCCTACGGCGGACAGCAGGACCTTGAAGCACGCCTTCTGCGTCACGTTTCACCAGCATTCGCCGAGGATCCTCTGCGCGTTCTGCGCGTGGCGCGGTTCGCTGCACGCTACGCGGGCCTGGGGTTTACCGTAGCCGAGGAAACCCGCGAGCTGATGCGACAGCTGGCGACTTCCGGCGAGCTCGAAGCCCTGACCGCCGAGCGCAGCTGGAAAGAGATCAGCCGCGCCCTGATGGAACCCTCCCCCGAGGTGTTCGTTCAGGTTCTGTATGAGTGCGACGCGCTAGAAGCGCTATTCCCGGAGCTCAACCGGCTGTTCGACAGCTCTCTGTCAGAATCCCACGGCAATCTTGGAAGCCGGCTTCTGAACCGGCTACGCGTCGCAGCCCGAATGGACATGCCTCTGGCTGGCCGCTGGGCCTGTTTGCTGCTTGATGCAGGGCGAGACTCACCCGCAGAAAGCAGCGCGCATGCACTGATCCAAAGGATAAACCAGCGCTGCAAGGCCCCCCGGGACTGTCAGGAGCTGGCCCTGCTGGCATCCGATCATCTTTCATCAGTTCATAACGGACCCGCACTGGCGCCTGAAGCCCTGGCGCAGCTGTTCAAGTCCGTGGATATCTACCGCAGACCAGAGCGTTTCGAACAGCTTTTATCGGTTGGCGAGGCAGATGCCGCGGCATTGACCAGTCCCGATATGCCGGTTTACCCACAGGCTGAATACCTTCATGAAGCAGCCGACACCGCGCGCCAGGTGAGCATTCAACCACTACTTGAAAAGGGATTACAGGGAGCCGAACTGGGCGCAGCACTGGAACGCGAGCGCAGCCGGGCACTGGCTGCCTACCAGCAGGCATTCATAAACAGCTCGAAGGCTAAGTCTTAAAGCGCACGGGAAGGCCGGTGCGCCTCGATCAACTCATCCGGAGTCAATGCGCGGCCGTGCCATTCAAAGTGTACTGGCCAGAGCGATTGATCGCCTTGCCAGCCGGCCCATAATTCGGCGTAACGCTGAGCGGTCCCGGGCAGGACCGAATCGGGTGCGAGCAAAGCCAGCGGCCACAACACAAAGGCGTTACGCGCAGTTTCGCGCCGAGGCAACAGAATGCCGTCATGCACGCCGGTCAGAGTGCCATACACCAGAATATCGATATCCAGTGTAACGCGACCCGGTGCCTTGGTTTCCCTGCGACCACAAGCGGCTTCAATGGCCTTCAGCGCGGCCTGCAGATCGGCGAGCGGCAGGTGCGTCTGGGTGCCGACCACCATATTGTAGAAACGCCGTCCCAGCATCCCCACTGATTCGCTCTCAAACACAGGCGACAGCTCAAGTCGCCCCAGCAACTGCTCAAGCGCATCCAGACCGCGCGCGAGATGCCGTTCGCGATCATGGTTGCTGCCGATGCCTAATAGAACGGTGGTCATTATGCTCGGGTTCCGCGCTCGATCAACACACCCACGCCGCCAGCTGCCGCCGGCACAGCGCCCGGTTTATTGATGCGCAGGCGCAACCAGGGGACCGAGAACTCCTGCATGATCAAGCTGGCCAACCGTTCCGCGAGCGTTTCGACCAAGCCGAAACTGCTGGTCGAGACATAGTCGGTAATACGCTGGCTTACCTCGGCGTAGTTCAGCGTGGCGTCAAGATCATCATTGGCGGCCGCCGCCGCGATATCCCAGCCAATGTCCAGATCAATGATCAGGCGTTGACGTATATCGCGTTCCCAGTCGTATACGCCAATCACCGCGTCCACGGCCAGGCCGTTGATGAATATCTGGTCCACTGATCACTCCGCTATCGACTACAATCTGGTTTTCGTCATGACTCAGCGCCATGTCCGTCGAACTGCCACTGCTACTTGTCGCCGCCTACTTGCTCGGCTCGGTGTCCTTCGCCGTGCTGTTCAGCCGGCTGGGCCATCTGCCTGATCCGCGTGATATCGGGTCAGGCAATCCCGGCGCGAGCAACATGTTGCGCCTGGGAAACCGTCCACTGGCCTTTGCCACCCTGATCTGCGATATCGGCAAGGGCGCTTTTGCCGTATGGCTGGCAGCTCGCTCGGAGCTCGGGCTGTTTGCCCAGGGGCTGGTCGGACTGGCAGCCGTTACCGGCCACGTTCTCCCCATCTACCATCACTTTCGCGGCGGCAAAGGCGTCGCCGCTGCCGCAGGCGTGATGCTCATGCTTTCATGGCCCGCCGCGCTACTGGCCGCTACTTTATGGCTGATAACCTTCAGCGTAGAACGCATGGCATCTCTCGCCTCGTTGGTCGCCAGCATAGGCATGCTACCCTGGCTTGCCTGGCATGCCCCGGAATTACTCGGCCCGGTCAGTCTGATGGTTGGTCTGATATTGCTGCGTCATCGGCTCAATATTGGCCGATTGCTCAACGGAACAGAGAACCGTTTCAAGCGTTGAGTGGTGGCAGTTGATCCATCGGCCACCGTGCCCGCGCCTCGATACCGCCTTGGTCAGACTGCCCTGCCTTCAAGCGCTGCCATCCAGCATAGGCGATCATTGCGCCGTTATCCGTACAGAACGCCGGGCGGGCATAGAACAGCTCTCCCTTGAGCCCGGCTGCCATGTGCTGCAGCGAATCGCGCAGATGGCGATTGGCGCTGACCCCGCCGGCAATCACCAGACGCTTCAACCCGGTGCTTTTCAGCGCGCGTCGGCACTTGATCGTCAAGGTATCGACCACGGCCTGCTCGAAGGCAAGGGCAATATCGCAGCGCGTCTGCTCGGAATCATCGCCCTCACGTACGCTGCTCTGCCAGGCGTTCAAGGTCGCGGTTTTAAGCCCACTGAAGCTGAAATCCAGACCCGGCCGATCGGTCATCGGGCGGGGAAACACGAAGCGTCCGGCCTGCCCTGCCTGAGCCATGCGGGCGATCTCCGGCCCGCCGGGGTATGGCAAACCCATGAGCTTGGCAGTCTTGTCGAAAGCCTCGCCCGCTGCGTCATCCAGCGATTCACCCAACAACTGGTACTGGCCAATCCCGTCGACCCGAACCAGCTGCGTATGACCGCCCGATACCAGCAGAGCAACAAAGGGAAACGCAGGGGGATGGTCTTCCAGCATGGGAGCCAGCAGATGGCCTTCCATATGATGCACGCCCAGAGCGGGCACTTGCCAGGCGAAGGCCAGCGCGCGGGCGCAGGCGCCGCCCACCAACAGAGCACCGACCAGTCCCGGTCCCGCAGTGTACGCCACACCATCGACATCGCCATGAGCAACGCCGGCACGCTCGAACACTTCACGCATGAGCGGAACCAGCCGCTTCACGTGGTCGCGTGACGCCAGTTCCGGTACAACCCCACCGTATACGCGGTGCAGATCTATCTGGCTGAACAGAGCGTCAGCCAGCAGCCCGCGCTCACTGTCATACAGCGCAATGCCGGTTTCATCGCAGGAGGTTTCGATACCCAGGACACGCATAGACAACCCAGCCAGAGGAGAATCAGGCGCGCATGATAATCGCCGCGCCCGCCCCAGACCAGTCTTTCCAGCCCAACAGCCTTGACTCGCTCAGCGCATATCCTGGAAGCGATGTGGCTCGGCAGCGAGTGCCAGCCCCGCACCACCCGGACCGACATAGATGTTACTGGTGATGTTCGCGGGTGACGCCAGCAGCGTGACGCCATGCTCCTTGCATGTCTGGAGCAGCCGGTCGAAGCCTGGCAACTCGTACATTTCATGCTCTTCCATTCCGGCACTGAAAACCACATAGGGAGACAAGAGCCCGCGCCGTATGCGTGCACAGGCGTAGTCGATCATGCGCTCGACCGCCGCCTCGAAGCTGCGGCCCCGAAATACCGCCCCGCCTCCTTCGCCTGAACCCGCTCCCCAAAGCAAAGGGGTGATCTTGAGATGTTTGGCCAAAAACGCCTGGATCGCAGACACGCTCTTGTCTCCGCGCGGCCGACCGCGCCGGCGGATGTACTCCAGATCGCGCGGAATGGCGCAGCCATAGATATGTTGGGTGAAGTCGCTGACCTGCTCGCGCAGCTGATTCTTGCCAGTCCCCTGGTTGATCAGGTGGACGGTATGCGCTGCGAGCAGCCCCTGGCCGGAAAAGAACGTTTTGCTGTTCACTACGCGCATCGAAAATTTACCGCTGAGCCCCGCCGCCTGACGATGGGGACGGTAGCTGGCAATGATCCGGTGCATAGCCCCGATAGCGTTCTGATAGATCTCGCTGCGGTCTTCGGCAATGGTTTCGAGGAAGGCGAAGTCGTACTGATTGACGATTTCATCCATGAACAGATTGTAAATCTGGTCGACGGTATAGGCTTCGGTCGTAGCCTGATGACCCAATTGCATGGCGCCGCTATCATAAAAGCGCCGGGTGGTCAGCGGATCATGGTCATCGACGAACGTATGACCGTCTACTTTGACCGTGACCGGAAGAATGAAGATGTTGTTTTCCTTGATAAAAGAATACGGCAGCTCGCAAGCCGAATCGACAATCAGACCCACACGCATGGGAACACTCCATTGTTAGCAATAACTGCGTTCGATCCGCTGAATGATTTCCCTACACAGCGGCTGTCTCATTTTGGTACAGGCTGACGATACAATACAAGCTTCCCGCGACCCTACAGGTTTTTACCAATTGCCGAGGGGCCGACCTATGCGAAACACACCAATCACCCTTTGCTTTTCCCCAACGAAGGCGGTAACATCCGGTCCCCTTGAAATGCATTCGCTGAAGGCAACCGCCAACAGCGTTGTAATGACACTCACAGCACAGTTTCTTAGAAAGGTACGAAATGCCTGCCGTCAAAGTAAAAGAGAACGAACCCTTCGACGTGGCCCTGCGTCGTTTCAAGCGCTCCTGCGAAAAAGCTGGCGTCCTGGCTGAAGTCCGCCGCCGCGAGTTCTATGAGAAGCCTACTACTGAACGCAAGCGCAAAGCCGCAGCTGCCGTCAAGCGTCACGCCAAGAAGTTGCAACGCGAACACCGCCGTCGCGAGCGTCTGTACTGAGTTTAGCCGCTTGACCTGTCGGGCCTGACCCCAGGCCCAACGAATGTACGCCGGCAGGCGAATCATTCGACAGGCTGACACTAGAAGCTGAGCACGCATGTCCGGCCATCCAGACTATGGAGTTGGCTGGATTTTTGCGTTCCCTGCTATAGTGTCTTGCCTCCGGTTAACCACCCCGTCGACCGGAGCGCAGCCACTCAGAATCTCGCAAGGCAAGCTTGAATGGCCGGGTTGATCCCTCAAGGCTTCATAGACGATTTGCTTGGACGGTCCGATATCGTCGAGGTCGTCGGCTCACGCCTGAAGCTGAAGAAGACCGGCAAGAATTATTCAGCGCTCTGCCCGTTCCATAATGAAAAATCACCCTCATTCAGCGTAAGCCCAGACAAGCAGTTCTATTACTGCTTCGGATGTGGCGCCGGCGGCAATGCGGTCAGTTTCATCATGGACTTCGAACGCCTGGACTTTCCCCAGGCGGTTGAAGAGCTGGCTCGTAATCTGGGTGTCGACGTACCGCGCGAAGAGCGCAACGGACGTCAGCGAGAGCCCCGAGCGCCGCGCCAGGACAGCCCGCTTTATGCCTTGCTTGATCAGGCCGCAGCTTTTTACCGGCAGCAGCTGCGCCAGCATTCGCAACGCCAGCGCGCAGTCACCTATCTAAAGCAGCGCGGGCTGTCAGGGCAGATCGCCAAACTGTACGACATCGGCTTTGCCCCGCCCGGCTGGAATAACCTGATGGGGCATCTGGCCACTGACAGCACCGAAGAAAAGGCGCTGATGGAAGCCGGGCTGGTCGTTGAAAACGAGAACGGCAAACGCTACGACCGTTTCCGCGATCGCATCACTTATCCTATTCGCGACAGCCGCGGACGGGTAATCGGTTTCGGCGGCCGGGTCCTAGGTGACGACAAACCCAAGTACCTGAACTCGCCTGAAACGCCGGTGTTTCACAAGGGTCGCGAACTATACGGACTGTATGAGGCCCGCCGGCAGAACCGTCAGCTCGATGACATTCTGGTAGTCGAAGGCTACATGGACGTCATCGCCCTGGCCCAGCATGGAATATCCAATGCTGTAGCGACACTCGGCACCGCGACCAGCGAGGAGCACCTCAAGCGATTGTTCCGCATCGTGCACAGCGTGGTGTTCTGCTTTGACGGTGATAATGCCGGACGCCAGGCGGCGTGGCGCGCCCTGACCTGCTGCCTGCCGGTGCTTGAAGACGGCCGGCACGTGCGTTTCATGTTCCTGCCGGAAGGCCAGGATCCGGATAGTCTGGTACGCAACGAAGGCCAGGACGGCTTCCGTGCGCGCATGGCGCAGCAATCGGTAACCTTGACGGACTATTTATTCCGTCACCTGGCAGAACAGGCCAACCCGGACAGTCTTGAAGGCAAGGCACACCTTGCAAGCCTGGCCTTGCCGCTGATCGAGCAGGTACCGGGAACATTGCTCCGGCGACTGCTCAGGCAATCCCTGGAAGCCAGAACCGGTATGGATCTGGACACGCTGCCTTCAGCGCCACCGGTCGCCGAACATCAGGAATCCGAGCCGCCGCCCTCAAGCTCATGGGCAGACCAGCCGATACCTGATTCATCACCACGCGGCAGCTATCGCAAGCGCTCAGCGCCAGCGACCAAGTCAAAGGGTGTTGAGAATCCGCTGCTAAACGCAGCGCGAACGCTATTGCATCATCCGCATCTCGCGGGCCTGGTGAATCAGGCCAGCCAGTTCGCAAATGAGGACGAGGATGAAGCTGTTTTGCTTGTGGCATTGGTGGATGCCCTGCAAAAGAATCCAACGCTGACTACAATTCAATTGCTGGCCCGCTGGCACGGGACCGCAATGGGAGATGAGCTGAATCAGCTCGCGGAAAAGGAATGGTTGTTAAATATTCCCAGCGTGAACCTTGAACAACAGTTTTTTGACACCATTAATAACTTGCTGGCACGACAAACCGATCGCCAGATTCAGAAGCTCCTCGACAAATCGGCGGTTTCGCCGCTCACACCCGAGGAAAAACAGCAGCTACGAGACCTTCTAAATAGTCACAAAACGTCGTCTACCGCCAAGTAAACAGGTGGTCAAGTGGCGTTGAGGACTGAAATAAAGGTATAATCCGCAGCTTACTTTTTTGCACACCAAGGCATCCAAGGGTTGTTATGTCCGGAAAAGCGCAACAGCAATCCCGTCTCAAAGAACTCATCGCCCGCGGTCGCGAGCAGGGTTATTTGACCTATGCGGAAGTCAACGACCACCTACCGGAGGATATCGCCGATCCGGAGCAGGTTGAAGACATTATTCGCATGATCAACGACATGGGGATCACGGTTTTCGAGGCTGCACCCGATGCCGATGCCCTGCTCCTGGCAGATAATGACGCCGACGAAGCCGCCGCCGAAGAGGCCGCCGCTGCGCTGGCCGCTGTCGAGAGCGATATAGGCCGAACTACCGACCCGGTGCGCATGTACATGCGTGAAATGGGGACGGTGGAACTGCTGACCCGCGAAGGCGAAATCGAAATTGCCAAGCGCATCGAGGAAGGTATCCGCGAAGTCATGGCGGCCATTTCGATGTTCCCTGGCACTGTCGACAGCATTCTTGCCGACTATCATCGCGTAGTCGAGGAAGGCGGACGTCTGACCGACATCTTCAACGGCTATATCGATCCGGACGACGATGGCATGTCCGCGACGGGTGCCGTCGAAGCGCCCGCACCGGCAGCCAAGGCCAAGACCGACGACAAGTCTGACGACGACGAAGAAAGCGAAGACGACGACACCACTGAAGAAGAAGGCGATGGCGGCCCGGATCCGGAAGTCGCCCGTCAACGCTTCACTGCAGTCGGCGACCAGCTGGCCAAGGTCAAGAAGGCGCTGAAAAAGCACGGTCGTGGCAGCCCGGAAGCAACCGAAGAGCTGGAAGCCCTTGCCGTCCTGTTCATGCCGATCAAGCTGGTACCGAAGCAGTACGAAGCACTGGTTCGACGCGTCCGCGGCACCCAGGATCAGATCCGCGCCCAGGAACGCGCCATCATGCAGCTTTGCGTGCGTGATGCGCGTATGCCCCGTGCAGATTTCCTGCGCAGCTTCCCCGGCAACGAGACCAACGAACAGTGGGTCGACAGCCTGCTGGCGGACAGCCCGCGTTATGCCGAAGCCCTCGAAGCGGTCAAGCCTGACGTTATCCGTACGCAGAAGAAACTCGCTGCGCTGGAAGAAGAAGTCGAGCTGAAGCTGTCCGAGGTGAAGGACATCAACCGTCGCATGTCGATCGGTGAAGCCCGCGCCCGTCGTGCCAAGAAGGAAATGGTCGAGGCCAACCTGCGTCTGGTTATCTCGATCGCCAAGAAATATACCAACCGTGGCCTGCAGTTCCTCGACCTGATCCAGGAAGGCAACATCGGTTTGATGAAGGCGGTGGACAAGTTCGAATACCGTCGCGGTTACAAGTTCTCGACTTATGCCACCTGGTGGATCCGTCAGGCGATCACCCGGTCTATCGCAGACCAGGCGCGCACCATCCGTATTCCGGTGCACATGATCGAAACCATCAACAAGCTGAACCGCATCTCGCGGCAGATGCTTCAGGAAATGGGTCGCGAACCGACCCCTGAAGAGCTGGGCGAACGGATGGAAATGCCTGAGGACAAGATCCGCAAGGTACTGAAGATCGCCAAAGAGCCGATCTCCATGGAAACACCCATCGGCGATGATGAAGACTCCCATCTGGGCGACTTCATCGAAGACGGTGCCATGGAATCACCGATCGACTCGGCGACTGTCGAGAGCCTGAAGGAAGCGACCCGCGACGTCCTCTCCGGACTGACCGCACGGGAAGCCAAGGTTCTGCGCATGCGCTTCGGTATCGATATGAATACCGATCACACGCTGGAAGAAGTCGGCAAGCAGTTCGACGTCACCCGCGAGCGGATCCGGCAGATCGAAGCCAAGGCACTGCGCAAGCTGCGTCATCCGACGCGCAGCGATCATCTGCGCAGCTTCCTCGACGAGTAAGCAACAGCAGTAAACGAAAACGCCCGGCTTGCCGGGCGTTTTCCGTTGTGGAACAGCTATTTAACAGTCATGCCTCCAGGCTATAGCCACCCGCCACATCAATCCGTATAATTCCCCGGCTGTTGCACTATCAGTGGGCCTATAGCTCAGTTGGTCAGAGCAGTCGACTCATAATCGATTGGTCGTAGGTTCAAGTCCTACTGGGCCCACCACATAGCAATTCCCGAACATTCCCCGATCTTCGTCAGGAACGCCGCTGGAAAGCCCACCCTGCGAGCTTTCTCGATTCTGCATGCTACTCCGTTGTTCCCCATAGCCCTGCCAATGACCGGTGCGAATTAATCCCGCGCATCCTTTCGATGAAACACGCTGCCTAAACGCCGGTACCAGGGCGCGGCAAACTGCTCCTCGGGCGTCGGCCAGTTAATCTTCTTACTTTCGCATTTCACAATCCCGCTCGGCCCCAGCCGCAACCGCCAACGTTGTGCCTGAGAGAAAGGCTGCCCCGCCTCGCTGTGCACCACCAGAAGGTTGTAGTCGAGCTGCTTTTCGATCGGATGCGCCTCGATCGAGCCGAAGGGTTCTGCCTCGCTAGCGGGCACAAACAGGCGGTGCTTGCTGGTCTGGATCATTTCGCAAAGCTGTTCGCAGTCCAGGCTCAACCGCTCCTGAATCTCGTCCTGCTCGAGGGCATCCTTGTCCAGATTGAGCTCCGAGCGGTAACAGATGATCTGCCGCTCATCGTTTGATGCCCAATTTCCGGTGTGATCGAGTATCTGACGCGGCAATTCAGGCAACCTGCGGTAGTCCAGCCAGACTCTCTGCAGAGCCAATAGTTTTCGCGTGTAGGGCATGAACAGGCGGATTTTCCAGCGTGGCTTGCCCTTGCGTAGCCACCGGGTTATCCCGGTGATCATATCGTCACGCAACAGATCGCGGATGGCGTAAACCAGTGCGATCCCCAGCAGCAGCGTCAGCGAGAGCTTTTCGCTGGCGTCCCGCGCATTGAACAGGAAGTAGGTGAACAGCGACATGATCAACATGGTCGACGCTGCCTTGACCAACTTGCGGGTGCCGGCTCCGAGCTCGGTGACCTTGGAGCGCAGCAGCACCGGATACTCAAGCAGCCGGTGATACAGACTCATGCGATTCCATACCCGGGTCGGCGAACCGCGGAAGTCGCTCAGATATTCACGCTCCTTGCGATACTTGTGCTCCTCTCGCAAGAAGTCCGCTACCGCCTGCTTAAGCTCCTCGTCCAGTTCAGCAAAGCCGGGGTGGGTCATGCATTCCAGCAGAAACTGCTCGGCACGCCATGAAAAATAGATATCCATCTGCCGGAAATACCGTCTCTGGTTGCTCTGTTCCGGACTCGATTTACGCACGCGCTGGGCGAAATTCTGACTCAACCGGAGGGCTCGCTTGAGCGGTTCCTCAAGCACATCCGCGTTCTGAACCTGCTGGCGCAGGCGGTCGATAGAGGCGCGATACTGGAACAACCAGGAGCCATACATGATTTCGTAGTAGGGAGAAAGCAGTACGAAGGAACGGTCGGCCTTGCTCACGCGATCCTTGTCCGGCAGCCCCAGCAGCCCGAAGCGGTGCTCCAGAGAGGTAAAGAAGAATTGCTGTTCGCTGAGCGTCCACACTGAAAGATTGCTGTCGTGCGGGGTGAACAGGTAAACCTCGACCTTATGTCGACCCGGCTTGCGCAACGTTCGAGTCAACTGCAGACGGTAATCGCCCTTGCGCTTGAGTGAATACACGCCCCCTCCCCCTGCCATGCGGTGAACAAGCCGAGAAACAGCTAGCTGGCCCGGTTGGTTTTGCGTGCGGTTGACGACCGGGTCAACCCACCCGGGCGCGCTCAACTCGAAGAATGATCTGCTGATTCAACCGGCACGCCGTACCGCCAGACCCGCTGCCATCCTAGCATAGAGCGGTGGGCTTGGACGGCGAGGTCGGCGGGAGCCTGAGCGCTGCTCCGGGGCTCAGGCTAGCCTGGCATCGAGACTGTTCTGCGCCAGTTGGCGGGCCTGGTCTTGCGTCATGCCCAGCGCGTCGCGCAACGCCACGAAATTCTCCAGCACATATCCACCGAAGTACGCGGGATCATCTGAATTCACCGTGACCTTCACGCCCTTGTCCAGCAACTCAAGGATGTTGTGCTCGCGCATACTGTCAAACACGCAAAGCTTGATGTTCGATAGCGGGCACACGGTCAGGGGAATCTGTTCATCCACCAGCCGCTCTATCAACCGCGGGTCCTCTGCGGCGCGCACACCGTGGTCGATCCGGTTGACCTTGAGCAGATCCAGCGCTTGCCAGATGTACTCCGGTGGTCCTTCCTCCCCTGCGTGCGCCACTGCCAACAGGCCTTCCGATCGCGCCTTGGCGAAAACGCGATCGAATTTGCTCGGCGGATGGCCCATCTCCGAGCTATCGAGCCCGACGGCGAAAAAGGCATCCCGGTGCGGCATTGCCTGTTCGAGTGTCTTGAAGGCATCGTCTTCGGACAGGTGCCGCAGGAAGCTCAGTATCAACCCGCCGCTGATGCCCAACTGCTCGCGCCCGTCGCGCATCGCCGAACTGATCCCTTCGAGGGCGACCTCGAAGGGAATACCCCGCTCGGTATGGGTTTGTGGATCGTAAAAGGGCTCCACATGTACCACCCCCTGGGCCTTGCAGCGTTGCAGATACGCCCAGGTGAGATCGTAGAAATCCTGTTCCGTGCGCAACACGTCAGCGCCCTGGTAATACAGATCAAGAAATTCCTGAAGGTTGTTGAAGGCATAAGCCTGGCGCAGCGTCTCGACATCCGTCCAGGGCAAGTTGACCGCGTTGCGCTCAGCGAGGCTGAAGAGCAGCTCCGGCTCGAGCGATCCCTCCAGATGCAAGTGCAGTTCAGCCTTGGGTAAATCCACCAGCCATTGTTCGTCCATCTCTACCTCCGGTCGGGCTGCGCCTTTGAGTGGCGCCATTCCGTTGATCCAAGCATGAGCTGTGCCATGCACAATTGCGGCGCATGGTAATGGTTCCTGACTTCCTGGCCAGCTTTTTTAATCATGGCCTGAGCGTCAGGCGCGGTCGGCATATTGATCCTGCGAGCGGGCCGCTCTCGACGCGGCCGGCCCGGCGCTGAGCATGATTGAACAAAACTGGTGCAGCGCTTTCGCACAACGCCCCGTTTTAGCGCACACCCGCCAAACGTGATCGCCCTCAATCCTCCGCTATCGGCCGTTTTGCAGCGATAACAACCTTGGCCCGGTTTATGCCTGTTCGTCCAGTGCACCGCTGCGCTCACTGCGTCACGCCTTGGCGCAGCGCTGACCCTGTACCGATTCAAGCAAACGTTTCAACTGAGGAAGGTCGATGACTGCAGCCTGGCATCTCGAACAAGTCGATAGCGCCATCAGCTGGCAGGCCGGGCTGGACATCGGCGTCAGTCGCCGGGCTGGACGCACCGTTATCGATCGACTGCACCACCGCGGCCCGCTCCGCATACAGCGTCCTTTGCACCCGGAAGGCCTGGACTGCCCGCACTTATACATCCTGCATCCGCCAGGCGGACTGGTCAGCGGCGACACGCTGCGACTCAACGCCAATATCGGTGAGGATGCTGCCGCACTGCTCACCACGCCCTCCTCGGGCAAGTGCTATCGGGCCCGCGAGAACGGCACCCTGCAGCAGCAGCTCACGCGCCTTTCTGTCGCCGCGGGTGGCTCGCTCGAATATCTGCCGCAGGACACCATTGCCTTCGAGGGCTGCAACGCAAAGCTTGCCACGCGTATCGACCTTCAAGCCGATGCGCAGATGTGCATGTGGGACTTACTGTGCCTGGGCCGACCCGCTGCGAACGAGGGTTTTGCCAGCGGCTGTGTGAGCCAGCACCTGGACATCTGGCGTGACGGCAAACCGCTGTATATCGAGCGTAACCGCTTTGTGGGGGGCGATGCGCTGCTGTCAGCCCGCTGGGGGCTGGGTGACTGCTTCGTCAGCGGCACCTGGCTGGCCACGTTGACGCTGGATCGCGACGCACTGGATGCGCTGCGCGAAGAGTACGCCGATGCCCCCCAACTGGTTTTCACCCAACGCCACGGCCTGTTCATCGGCCGTTACCTCGGCCATTGCGCTGCACACGCGCGACTTACCTTCATGCGGCTGTGGCAGCAGCTACGGCCGTACATCAATGGGCGGCGCGGTTGCGCGCCGCGGATCTGGAATACCTGAACGGAGTGCACCCATGGAGCTAACGCCCCGTGAGAAAGACAAGCTCATGCTGTTTACCGCAGCACTGGTCGCCGAGCGCCGCCTGGCACGCGGCGTGACCCTGAACTACCCCGAAGCCATGGCCTACATCAGCGCCGCCATCATGGAAGGCGCCCGCGACGGCCGCAGCGTGGCAGACATGATGAGCTACGGCCGCACCCTGCTCACCCGCGAACAGGTCATGCCCGGCGTGCCGGAATTGCTCTCTGAAGTGCAGGTTGAAGCCACCTTCCCGGACGGTACCAAGCTGGTAACCGTTCACGACCCGATCATATGAGGCGCACCGATGATACCCGGAGAAATCCAGACGCTTGAAGGCTCGCTGACCTTGAACGCCGGCCGCGAAACGTTGCGCCTGAGCGTGGCTAATAGCGGCGACCGGCCGGTGCAGGTCGGCTCGCATTACCACTTCGCCGAAACCAATGCGGCGCTGCGTTTTGATCGTGAAGCCGCCCGGGGCTTCCGGCTCAATATCGCCGCCGGCACCGCGGTGCGCTTCGAACCGGGCCAGAACCGTGAGGTCGAGCTGGTGGCATTGGCCGGCGAGCGCAAGGTGTTCGGCTTTCGCGGCCAGGTAATGGGCAGTCTTTGAATGCACCCTGAACATCGATTTGCAGCGATCCGCCATAGAGCAGGACCGCAACGGGAGGCAAGATGGAAATAAGCAGGCAGGCTTACGCGGAGATGTACGGCCCGACTACCGGCGACCGGGTACGGCTCGGCGATACCGAGCTGTGGATCAGTGTCGAAAAGGACTACACCCGCTACGGCGAGGAAGTGAAGTTCGGCGGCGGCAAGGTGATTCGTGACGGCATGGGCCAGAGCCAGCGCGGCCGCGCGGATACGCCTGATACAGTCATCACCAATGCGCTGATTCTGGACTGGTCAGGCATATTCAAGGCCGACGTGGCGATCAAGGACGGGCTTATCCAACACCTGGGCAAGGCCGGCAATCCGGACATCCAGCCCGGCGTGAACATCATCATCGGGCCCGGCACCGAGATTATCGCTGGCGAGGGCATGATCCTTACCGCAGGTGGCGTGGATGCGCATATTCACTTTATCTGTCCGCAGCAGATTGACGAGGCGCTGACATCGGGCGTCACCACCATGCTCGGCGGCGGCACTGGTCCGGCCACCGGCACCAATGCCACCACCTGTACACCGGGTGCCTGGCATATTGCACGAATGCTTGAAGCGGCCGAATCATTGCCGATGAACCTAGGCTTTCTTGGCAAGGGTAATGCCAGCCTGCCCGACGCGCTGGAAGAGCAGATCGAAGCCGGCGCCATGGGTCTGAAGCTGCACGAGGACTGGGGCACCACCCCGGCGGCGATTGATTGCTGTCTGAGTGTCGCCGATGCCTACGATGTGCAGGTGGCCATTCACACCGACACGCTTAACGAGTCGGGTTTCGTCGAGGATACCCTCGCGGCGATCAAGGGCCGGGTCATCCATACCTATCACACAGAGGGTGCGGGCGGCGGTCATGCGCCGGACATCATAAAGGCCTGCGGCGAGCCAAACGTGCTGCCCTCCTCCACCAACCCGACGCGCCCCTATACCATCAACACCGTTGATGAGCATCTCGACATGCTCATGGTCTGTCACCATCTGGACCCGGCCATTGCCGAGGATGTCGCCTTCGCCGATTCTCGCATCCGCCGCGAGACCATCGCCGCCGAGGACATCCTGCATGACCTGGGCGCCTTCTGCATGATCTCCTCGGACTCCCAGGCGATGGGCCGGGTCGGCGAGGTCATCACCCGCACCTGGCAGACCGCGCACAAGATGAAGGTGCAACGCGGTGCACTGCCAGAGGACAACGACTGGTCGGACAACTTCCGCGCGCGTCGCTATGTGGCCAAATACACCATCAATCCAGCCATCACCATGGGCATCGGGCATCTGGTGGGCTCGGTCGAACCGGGCAAGCTCGCTGATCTGGTGCTGTGGAAGCCCGCTTTTTTCGGCGCCAAGCCCAGCCTGATCCTCAAGGGCGGCGCGATCGCCGCAGCGCCGATGGGCGATCCGAACGCATCGATTCCCACGCCCCAGCCCGTGCACTACCGGCCAATGTTCGGCGCGCTCGGCAAGGCCATGAACCACACCTGCATCACCTTTGTGTCCCAGGCCGCGCTGGATTCGGGCATCAAGGAAAGGCTCGGGCTGTCCCGGCGCCTTGAAGCCGTGCGCAACACACGGACCATCAGCAAGGCGGACATGAAGCTCAACGATTATCAGCCGGTGATCAGCGTCGATCCGCAGACCTACATCGTTGAGGCCGATGGGGTCGCTCTGTTATGCGATCCCGCCGACGAACTGCCGCTGGCACAACGCTATTTTCTTTTCTGAGGAGGCCTGGATGCTCGAATGTCACCAATGGCTGGACGATACGGGGCCGGCTCAGCATGAGCTGGAGCTGACGTACGAAATGCGTACCCGCAGCCGGCTGCGCACCCGCACGCGGGCGGGCGTCGAGGTGGGGCTGTTTCTGCCGCGTGGCCGCGTGCTGCGCGAAGGCGACCGGCTGCTGGCCAACGACAATACCGTGGTAATGATTCACGCCGAACCGGAGCCGCTGTCTCGGGTGCTATGCGATGACCCGCTGCTGCTGGCACGTGCCGCCTACCACCTGGGCAACCGTCACGTTGCGCTGGAAGTGTTGCCCGGCCAGTTGCGCTATCTGCGCGATCATGTCCTGGAAGCCATGCTCACAGGGATGCGCCTGGAGGTGGAGGATATCGTCGCACCATTCAACCCAGAGCCCGGCGCTTACCACGGTCACGCCCATAGCGTCGCCACGCCACCCGCGCCTTTCGTTCGGCTGAACGGCCAGCAGCATGTCGGGCACTGAACAGTCGGACAGAGCACTGCTTCGCGTTCTCCAACTGGCCAGCCCGGCGCTGCCCATTGGCGGCTATGCCTACTCGCAGGGCATGGAATACGTGGTCGAGCAGGGTTGGATAACCGATCTCGACTCAGCGGCTGAGTGGCTTGACGGTCTGGCGACCCGATCATTGGGGTTTCTCGATATTCCGGTGTTGATGCGGCAATACGTAGCCATGGATGACGGCGATCTGGATGCCGTCAGCGAGTGGAACGGCTGGCTGCTGGCCAATCGCGAAACCGCCGAGCTGTATCTGGAAGACAGTCAGCAAGGCGGCGCCCTGTTGCGCCTGCTTTGCTCGCTGGAGGTTCCGCCGGCGCTGGACTGGCCCAAGGGCGAGCCCATCGCCCTGATGACTGCCTTCGCCATGGCTGGCTGGCATTGGCAGACCGGCACGCGGCAGTTGGCCCTCGGTGTGCTCTGGAGCTGGCTGGAAAACCAGGCCGGTGCCGCGACCAAACTGATTCCGCTCGGCCAGACCGATGCCCAGCGCCTGCTCGACCGCCTGTTGCCGCGCCTGCCGTTGATTGCCGATGCGGCCTTACAACTGCGTGACGACGAACTCGGCGCCGGCTTGCCCGGCCTGGCCTTCGCCAGCGCGCGGCACGAACACCAATACACAAGACTGTTTCGATCATAAGGAGCACCACATGAATACCAAACCCGCATTGCGCGTGGGGATTGGCGGCCCGGTCGGTTCCGGCAAGACCGCCCTGGTGAACACGCTATGCGAGCACCTGTATCCCCACTACAACCTGGCGGTCATCACCAACGACATTTACACCCGCGAGGATGCCGATTTCCTGCTGCGCAATGAGGCGCTGCCGGCTGACCGTATTCTCGGCGTGGAAACCGGCGGCTGCCCGCATACGGCAATTCGCGAGGATGCCTCGATGAACCTCGCCGCCGTGGCGGAGCTGCAGGAACGCTTCCCGGGAGTGGAGCTGATCCTGGTGGAAAGCGGCGGTGACAACCTTGCAGCCACGTTCAGTCCGGAGTTGTCAGACCTGACGCTCTACGTGATCGACGTTTCCGCCGGTGACAAGATTCCGCGCAAGGGCGGCCCCGGCATTACCCGCTCGGATCTGCTGATCATCAACAAGACCGACCTGGCCCCGCTGGTCGGCGCTGATCTCGGCGTCATGGATCGTGACGCGAAAAAGATGCGCGGCGAGCGGCCATTCGTGTTTTCCAATCTGAAAAGTGGCGCCGGTGTCGCAGACATCATCGCCTTTATTGTTCGCGAGGGCATGCTGCGCCCCTTGCCCGCCCCTACCCAAGAAGGAGTCTGACCATGGGTCATCTGATAAGCCGTACCTTCACCCTGACCGCTCTCATCGCCCTGCCAACGCTGGCGCAGGCTCACCCAGGGCACGCCGACGTCGGCGGCCTGGCCGCAGGGCTCGGGCACCCCATTGGCGGGCTTGACCACTTGCTCGCCATGGTTGCAGTCGGGCTTTGGGCGGCGCAACTGGGCGGTCGGGCGCGCTGGTTGCTGCCGGTGCTGTTTGTCGCCTTCATGCTCGCCGGCGCAGGTCTGGGCATGGCCGGCATCAGGGTTCCGGGCGTTGAGCTGGGGATAGTCACATCTGTGCTGGCGCTCGGGCTGTTGCTGCTATGGGCCAAGCGCGTGCCGCTTTTACCTGGCGCAGTACTGGTGTCCGCTTTTGCGGTAATGCACGGCGTGGCGCATGGCGGTGAGATGCCTCACGGCACTGAAATGACGCTGTATATGCTCGGCTTTAGCCTGAGCACTGCCGCACTGCATTTGGTCGGTGCCGGATTGGGTAGCTGGCGGTCGACCTGGCTGTCGCGGGTCATCGGCGCTGCGATTGCTCTGGCCGGCGTTGGTCTCGCGCTGACCTGAGGCGCACCACGGGGCATTCACTGCTGGCGGCTGCTGAGAATATGCAGCAGACCGCCACATTCCACCATCGGATCCTCGCAATTGATCACGATATCCGAGCGCGCCAGAACGTAGCCCTTCCCGGTAATGCTGTTCTCCACCAGCTGATGCTCGCCGGCCTGACTGATACCGGTAAATTCCCCGATAAAACCGCTGTCGCGTAGCGAAACGGTTTCAAGCCGGTCGCCTGGCTTGATGCTGCCTTCATAGTGCATCAGCGCCAGCCGTGCCGAGGTGCCGGTCCCGGTGGGACTGCGACAGATCACGCCCGGATGTACATAAGTCGCGGAGCGTGACCGGTAAAAGGTGTCTGACAGCTGCTCCACCGGCCCCATGTAATGCAGAAAAGGCAGCGGCCCGACTTCACCCAGGGTGTAATGCGAAAAGCCCCGTTCGGCTTGCAGGGCATCGACAATGGCATGCGCGCAGGCAGCCAGTTCCAGCTCTTCTTCACGCACCAGCGAAAATCCCAGAGCGGGCGCGTCTATCAATGCATAAAAGCCGCCGCTGTAGGCCACGCTATAGGTCACATCGCCAATCGCCGGCACGTGGATGCTGTTGCGATAGCTGTGAATATACGTCGGCAGGCCTTCGCAGGTGATGGCCTCTACCACGCCATCCTGTATTACCGCGTCAATTCGTACCTGGCCGGCGGCTGATTCCATGACGAACTGCTGCCGGCCCTCACGCTTCTGCACTATGCCGCATTCCAAAGCAGCGGTAGCGGTGCAGATGGTGTTGGAGCCCGAGTAGATCGGATAGCCCATCACTTCCATGACGATATATCCCAGCTCGGCAGCCGGATCGTTCGGGGGCACGATGAGATCCACAGACATTTCGGGCATGCCGTAGGGTTCGGTCAGCAGCAACCGGCGCAGCCCGTCCGCTTCGTCTGCCAGGTATTGAGCCTGCTGCCTGACCGTGTTGCCTGGCAAGGGCCCAATACCGCCAACCACAATTCGGCTGACGTCACCGCCGGCATGGGTATCCATCAATTTCAGCGTAAGCTCCTCTCTCATCAGTCCGCCCTCAGGTTCATCAGTCCGCCCTCAGGGCAAAGCGCGCGCCGTGCTGCGCCCATTCTGAATCAGGAACGATGACGATCTTGCCGAGAAAGTTACTTGAGCGTTCGACGAAGAACCGCTCCGCCGCATGCAGCTCGGACAGTTTGAATGCACCGAAGAGCACCGGGCGCAACTGACCGGAGCGGATCCAGGCAATCAACTGTTCGGCCTCCTCCCGCGTGCCGTGCGATACCCCGAATATCTGCACCTGATACAGGTAGATGCGCGTCCACATGATCTCGCTGAGGTTATCCCCGCTGGCGCCGGCAATACTCAGCCGCGGATAGGTTGTGCGGCGGCTCATGTCGAAAATCATGGTATCGATGAAGCGATTGGTCATCTCGCCGCCAACGAGATCCATCACCGCATCGATCGGCTTGCCACCCGTGGCCTGGCGGACGGTATCGGTGAAACGACTCATGTCGGAGCGATCGAACACCATTTCGGCGCCCAGCGCACGCAGCCCGTCAGCCTTGTCGCGCTGGCTCAGCGCATAGGGAATAGCGCCGAGAATGCGACACAGCTGAATCAGCGCCGTGCCCACGCCACCGCTGGCGCCACTGACCAACACCCGCTCGCCGACCTGCACCTTTGCCACGTTCAGCATGTGCAGCGCCGTCTGGTAGGAACACATGCCCATCGCCGCCAGCTCGGCGTCGGCCAGCTCGGGGTCTTCAATCTGATGAAATTGTGCTGAGGGCACGGCGATGTACTCGGCGAATCCGCCGTCGGCACCGTGCCCGTAATAGTCAGGCGTCAGGTTGATATCTCGCCGGTCATCAGCGTACAGGTTGAAATCCAGCAGGCCCCGCTCACCGATTCGCTCCGGCGCAACACCATCACCGACCGCCACGACAGTTCCCACCACATCTGCGCCCTGAATGCGGGGGAAGGTCAAGGTGGGTGCTCCTGCGATCTGGAATGAGGTCATTTCAGCCTTGTCCCGGGTGGGATACAACCCTTCGCGCGCCTTGCGATCGGTATTGTTCTTGGCCGTGGCGGTAACCTTGACCAGCACCTCACCGGGCTTGGGCTGCGGTACGGGAATATCCTGACGGTATTCCAGCTTGTCCAGACCACCGTGCCCGGTCAGGACCATTGCGGACATGGTGGGCGGAATGGGTATCGGAGCGCTGCCAGCCATATGGGATCCTCGGGGAAAAGATTTGCCTCGAACCACCTTAGCAGAGGCTCATATCCCGGCTAGTATCCGGTCATCTCAAGATAGCCCACTCCCGCATGGCTTCCGCTGAAACGAATCGGGCCTTCCCAGTACGGGATGGTGGTGCCCATCCAGGCGCGTGCGTTCAGCGGCTCGGTGATCACCTCGAAATCCCTGCCGGGTACTTCGAGGCGCCAACGGGTGGGCATATTTCGTCCCGCTACGGCCGTTTCGCCCAGCGGCTCCAGCACTATTGCGTCAGGAGCCAATGGCTGGGTTTCGCCATCCGGTTGAATCCAGGTGCCTGAGTAATAGTGACTGTCATCTGTGCTGCGCAGGCGAAACAGCATCAGCTTCTCACCACTCTCCAAGTGCAGGGAAAACCAGTCCCAGCCCTGCTGGTTGGCGGCGAGCGGCTGACTGCTCCATTCCCTGTCCAGCCAGGCCTGCCCGGAGACTGTATGGCGCTCACCTTCCCATTCAATAACACCCTCGACGTTGAAAAAAGGCTGACTGTAGTAGTAGGACGCCTGATCACCCTCGGATTTGCGGCTATAACCCTGTTCGCCCTGAGGCACAACGGCGCGGTCCGCAGTCAGATCGAGCTGATAACGGTAATCCTTGCCGGCTGCCTTCACCGACAGCGCGCTGAAACTGTCTTGTCCTTGCGCGTCTGCGGCCTGCGCGAGTGACCAGTCATCTATCCAGGCTTCGAAGGGCTGCGCCCGCACACCCGCCTGCCCCACGCCACCTCGCGCCAACCGATCCGCGTACTTGTGACCATCGCCATGGGTAACCGCAGAGTGCCCCAGCCAGACCTGAGTGCTGTTCCAGCCAGCCTCGGACTCCAGCTGCGTCTGCGGCTGCAGCGCCTGACGGAACAGGGTCCACTGTGCGCCCCATTCTCGTCCGTCTTCATCCGTAAGGTTGGCGGTGACGTACCACCATTCGATGCGGTAGTCCGGATGCGCGCCGTGATCAGCAGGAAATTCAAAACGGCGGTCCGGGGTCACCTGAGTGAAACCCTCTGCCTGCTCGCCGAGACCGGCGAATCCCGCATCCACTGGTGGCTCAGAGTCGCAACCGGCCGACCCCAATACAGCAAGCAAGGCGAAGATGCCGCAGATTCTATGCATCATGGGCGAATTGCCTCAGCAACTGGGTGGGCCCGACTCTGACTATGCGCCACATTGGGCCGATGCTGGCCAGCAACACCGCCAGCAGGGCAAAGCTCGCCAGCGTCACCCATTGATAGGGAAACCAGTGCCAGGGCAACCGCCAGCCGAACGCCTGGACGTTGACCACCTCAACCAGGCACCAGGCCAACGCCAGCCCGACTGGAATCGCCAGCGCGCAGGTCAAGGTGGCGAGCATGAGCATTTGCGCCAGGCTCAGCCAGGCCAGGCGGGACGGTCGCAAGCCCATCGCCCACAACGGTGCCAGCTGGCTGAGCCTGGCATCGGCAAGGCTGAGCAAACTGGTAAAGAGCGCAACGGCCGCCACCCCGAGCGTCAGGGTATTGAGCGCAGCGGTCGCGGCGAACGTTTGCTCGAATACCTGCTGCGAATAGCGCTTCAGCGCTGCCTGATCGATCAGACTGAAACCGCCCAGCTCGAATCTCTCCTGCAAACCCGCAACCAGATCACCAATCGCGCCATCATCAACAAGCAGGCCGATACTGCTCACCTCCAGACCGGCCCAGCGTTGGTTGAGTTGCTCGGCCGACACCAGCAATTGACCCTTGGGATTACCGTAATCGGCGTAGCGTCCCAGCACAGGTAACGTCCAGGTGCCGCTGGGCGTTTCCAGCTCGATGGTCTCCCCCAACTCGATTTCCAGCCGGTAGGCCAGTTGTTCGCTGATCACCGCGCCGCGCCCCCGGGCCAACTGCTCCCAGGCGCCTGGAATCGATTCAATCAACGGCCAACGCTGCGCATAGAGCGGATGATCAATAACGCCGCTGACTTCGGTTGGCCAACCCCCGACCCGACTCTGTACCTGCCAGCTGGGTAGCTGAGCCTGCACGCTTGACTGCCGGCTTAGCCATTGCTCGATGCTGTCTGCCTGAGCCTGGGATTCGGGGCGCAAATAGAGGTCGGCTGCCAGACGCTGATCCAGCCAGCTGGTGAAGGTCAGCCGGAACCCCTCGGTCATACTGCCTACGCCAATGTTCGCCGCAAGCGCCAGCAATAAGGCCATCAGCGCCAGACTCAATCCGGACAGTTGCTGCTGACTGTCGGCCCAGAACCAATGCCCGAGCGGGCTGCGCGCCAGCTTCATTCCGCCTCGCAGCAACAGGCTCAGCATCAGCGGCAGCAGCCAGGCGGCACCGAGCAACAGACAGCCAAGCAACATGAATCCCGCCACCAGCCCATCACCGAAGAAGATCAATACGCCAGCGATCAATAGCAGCAGCACGCCCATGATCGCCAGGTGTCTGATGCTGCGCGCCTGCGCGTCCCGCCAGGCCTGCGGGCGCGCCCAGGCCAGCACCGGCAGGCGCATGGCTTTCAACACACTGCTGCCGCCAGCCAGCAAGGTACCGGCAAGACTCATTGCCAGGCCGGCCAGCCACCACTGTGAATCGAGCACCAGTTGACCGGCTACCTGGGCGCCGTATAAGCCCCGCAAACTGGCCGCCAGATCTCCGACCAGCAAGGAAGCCAGCGCAAAGCCGCTGAGCACGCCGAGGCTCCCGCCTGTCAGCGCCAGAATCAGCAATTCCAGCAACAGGGCGCACACCACCAGACGCAAGCTGGTGCCGCAGGCGCGCAGTGTTTGCAGCAAACCGCGGCGTTGCTCCATGGCCAACCCCGCCGCAGCGTGCACGATGAAAAGCCCGACGATGAACGCCAGCAGACCCAGCGCCGTCAGGTTCATATGAAAACTGTCGGTCAGGCGCTGCAGGTCCCCTTCGTCACGTATATCCCAGCGCAATGCGACCTGTTCCGGCAAAGCTGGTTGATCCGCGGCGAACGAGCTGTCCACCAACAACTGACTGAGTCTTCCCGGCTCGCCCAGAGCCCGTTGCGCCACGCCAATATCGACCAGTAACACGCCCGGCGGGACGGATTCGACAGCCTCCAATGGCGGCAGAGTCTGCCCGTTCGCCAACTCAGCGGTAGCGCCGGTGGAAAGGCCCAGCTCGGCGAGCGTGTCCGGCGCAATCCAGGTCCGCCCCGGCGGAACCAGAAACTCAATCAGATCAACCTGCCGCATCGCGCCGACCAGGCTGCCCTGCGTCGGCAGACTCAGCGGTTCGATGCCCGTCAGCCGCAGACGCTTGCCTGCCAAATCATCGGACGTAGCCAAGGTAACGCTGCCCTGCAGAATCGGTGAAACTGGCCAGCCTGCGCGACGTAGAATAACGAAATATTGCTGATCAAACCCCTGATTACCCGGACTGACCAGCACGCTCTGGTTGTCCTCACCAAACAGGCCGGCAGCGCGATCATAACTATCACGCGCCTGCTCGTTGAGCGCCTGAACGCCTGTCCACAACGCCGTCGCAAGCCACAACCCAACCAGCAGACAGATGCCCTGCAGAGGATGGCGCCGCCAGTGGCTCAGCAGGGTCCGCAGCACCCAGCCCAAGCGGTCAATCATCGAGACTGTCACCAATGATATGGCCCGCAGACAGCGTCACCTGTCGGTCCAGACGGGCTGCCAGCCGGGCGCTATGCGTCACCATCAGCAGGCTCGACTCCGCCTCCCTGACCAGCTCCAGCAGCAGGGTCATCACCTCGTCAGCTGTGTGTTCATCCAAATTGCCGGTGGGCTCATCCGCCAGGATCAAAGGAGGTCTTGCTGCCAGCGCACGGCCGACGGCGACCCGCTGCTGTTGTCCGCCAGACAGCTGCTCGGGATAGCGGTCAAGTAACCTAGCCAACCCCAGACGTTCAGCCAGAAAGGTCAGCCAGGGGGCGTCCTCACGTCCGGCCAGCCGGGCTTGAAAAGCCAAGTTGTCCGCTACTTTCAACGACGGGATGAGATTGAACTGCTGGAAGATTACCGCGACCTGGTCACGTCGATAGGCAGCGCGAGCCGCTTCGCCAAGCCCGGCCAGTGACGAGCCGGCAACCTTGATCTCGCCACTGTCTGCCTGATCCAGCCCTGCCACCAGATGCAGAAGGGTACTCTTGCCACTGCCAGACTCGCCCATCAGCGCCAGTGTATGGCCGGCCTCCAAGCGCAAATCGACACCATTGAGCACCTGTAGCCACCCTTGCGGGCTCGCATAGCGCTTGGTTAACGTCTTAACGTCAAGCATCCGCAGCCACCGCGGATGGCATAGGCCAACGCTCAGATCGCACGTCGAGGAAAGGTAAAGAAAGATTGAGGTATAGATTCATGCCTGCAGTATAGGACTGCCACACCGGGCGGTGTATTGAGAAGTTCGAAGCGGCTAACAATAGCCTGCAGATTCAAGCTGGCACCGGAGGCTTCCTGCACCACAAAAAGAAAAACCCCGCCGAAGCGAGGTTTTATAGAACTTGGTTGTGATCATTATCCTTAACGATCATGCCATCCCGGCGTTACAACTGGTCATCTTCCTGACGACACGCCATCCTGGCTCTATCCTTGACCATCGTCCTTAACAAAGCGTCATCCTGACACTGTCCTTGATCGCCATCCTGCGACCTTTGCCGTCCTGGCTCCCTCCCTGACCATCGTCCTTAACGTAAGCGTCATCCCGACACTGTTCCAGATCACATCCTGCGATCCTGCCTTCCTGGCTCTCCCTGATCATCATCCTTAACGCAGTGTCTTCCTGACACTGTCCGGATCACTCCCTGCGATCCTGCCGTCCTGGGCTGTTTCCCTGATCATCTTCCTTAATGCAGCGTCTTCCTGACACTGTGTTGACCGCTATCCTGCGATCTTGCCATCCTGGCACTATCCCTGATATTTCTTCCCTGGTAGCGCTCCCTGATCCCTGTTGGTCTCTTGCGCTTCCTTGCTTGCTCCTAGCCAGACCGATAGTACGCAGGGTCATGGGTGGTGCAAATAGTCGTTTGCCACCACGCTGTGTAAGCAAAGGCTTACACAGCGTCAGAAGAGCACCGCGCCTCAGAATTGGTCAGCATCCAACTCATACAAAGGCTCACTGCCTGCGCGGACGGAGGCGCTCAGTGACTGTACCCGTGGCAGCAAACGCTTGTAGAAGAACCGCGCGGTGCCGAGCTTGGATTTATAGAAACCATCAGCATCCTGTTCCAGACGGGCCTGGGCAACCTTTGCCATTTTTGCCCACATGTAGGCATAGGCGGTGTAGCCGAACACGTGCAGATACTCGACCGAGGCGGCACCGATCTCGTTCGGATTGCTGCGGCTACGCTCGATCACCTGCGCGGTCAGGTCCTCCAGATTGGTCAAGGCATCCGCCAGGGGCTGGATGAACTCAGCTAACGCCTGATCCTGATTGTCAGCAACGAAAGTTTTCACTTCCTCAGCAAACACCTTGAAGAACGCACCGCCATTGGCGACAGTCTTGCGTCCCATCAGATCCAGCGCCTGGATGCCATTGGTGCCTTCATAGATTTGAGAGATGCGCACATCACGCACCAACTGCTCCTGGCCCCACTCGCGTACATAACCATGGCCACCGAACACCTGCTGGCCATGCACGCAGTTCTCCAAGCCGATGTCAGTGAAGAACGCCTTGGCAATCGGCGTCAGCAGGGCGACGAGATCCTCACCCTTTTTGCGGATGTCGGCGTCTTCGGCATATTTGCTGATATCCAGTTGCGAGCCGACATAAGTCGAGAAAGCCCGGCTGCCTTCGGTCATTGCCTTCATGGTCAGCAGCATGCGGCGTACATCGGGATGCACGATGATCGGGTCAGCGGCCTTGTCAGGCTGAACGGCACCGGTGGGCGCACGGCTCTGAATACGGTCCCGGGCGTAGGCCACGGCGCTCTGATATGACGCTTCGGAACAGCCGATACCCTGGATACCGATGGACAGGCGCTCGTAGTTCATCATGGTGAACATTGCATTGAGACCTTTGTTGATCTCGCCAACCAGATAGCCTTCGGCACCGTCGAAATTCATCACACAGGTAGCGGATGCCTTGATGCCCATCTTGTGTTCGATGGAGCCACAGCTGACCGCGTTGCGCTCGCCCAGGCTGCCATCTTCGTTAACCAGGAATTTCGGAACTACGAACAGCGAAATACCCTTTGGACCTGCCGGCGCGTCAGGCAGCTTGGCCAGAACCAGGTGAATGATGTTCTCGGTCAGGTCGTGCTCACCACCGGTAATAAAGATCTTGGTCCCGGTAATGGCGTAGGAGCCGTTCTCGTTCGGAACAGCGCGGGTGCGGATAATCCCGAGGTCGGTGCCGCAATGTGGCTCGGTCAGACACATGGTGCCGGACCAAGTGCCGGCGTACATATTGGGTAGGAAGCGTTGCTTGAGCTCCTCGCTGCCATGCGCGTCCAGCGCCAGACAGCTACCCGCAGTCAGCGCCGGATACAGAGCAAAACTGTTGTTGGCACCGTAAACCATTTCTTCAACCTGCACGCCCAGTGTCTTGGGCATGCCGAGCCCACCGAACTCAGGGTTACCCGCGAGCCCGACCCAGCCGCCTTCGGAATAGGTGCGGTAGGCTTCTTTGAAACCGGTCGGCGTCGTGACCTCGCCGTTGCTCCACTGCGCACCTTCCTCATCTCCACTGCGATTCAGCGGGGCGATTGTCTGCGAAGTGATCTTGCCCGCCTCTTCCAGCATGGCGTCTGCCGTTTCGGCGTCAATGGTGTCGGCCAGACCGGGCAGGCTCTGCCACAGTTTATCGGCCTCGAACACTTCATTGAGTACAAAACGAATATCGCGCAGGGGGGCTTTATAATCGGCCATGGAAACTCCTCTAGCAGTCGGATCACCCGGGCCATCCCGGAATATGCAAAGGATTGTAGCGCGACAACAAAAAGACCGATACCGTCTTTAAATGACTTTAGACGAAAGTTTGGTCACAAAAATTTGTGGGCAGAGTTGCGGATCGATATAACGCCATAGTTCGTGCGGCCTGCGGATCGGGATTTGGAGCTGACGGAGAGATATTGGGGCGTCCTGCGAACGCCGTCGCGCCGAAGGCGACCCTCCTACGAAAAGCGATAAGCGGCGAATATTGGGTGAGGCCGTAGCTGACTCTACGCAACGCAGAAGTCTGTCTGGCCTGCGGGCTCGGCAGCTGGCGCAAGCGTCGAAAACAGGGATGTTTTCGTCAAGCCCCCAAGGATGGGTTTACGGCGTCTTGCGGCAGTTGCCGTGCGCGCGGGCCTCCCACGAAAAGCAACGAGCAACGAGCAACGTATATTGGGGGTGAGGCCGTAGCTGACTCTACGCAACGCAGAAGTCTGTCTGGCCTGCGGGCTCGGCAGCTGGTGCAAGTGTCGAAAACAGGGATGTTTTCGTCAAGCCCCCAAGGATGGGTTTACCGCGTCTTGCGGCAGTTGCCGTGCGCGCGGGGCTGGGCACACATGTCAGCAGCAACCCTATCCAGGTAAGCAGCCGAACCCTCAGTTGATGATAAAAAAGCCCCGAACCAGTCGGGGCTTTGTATTACACCTGCCAGATCAGAACTGCTCGGCTGGCATCTTCATCAGCGTATCCGCGCCGGCTTCAAGTGCAGCCAGATGTGCCTGGGCACGTGGCAGCAGCCGCTTGAAGTAGAACGCCTGAGTCGCCAGCTTGGCCTGATAGAAGTCTGCCTCGCTGGTACCGGCGTCCAATTTTTCCTGCGCGACGACTGCCATCTTCAGCCACACGAACGCGAGCGTGACGTAACCAGAGAACATCAGGAAATCGGTTGATGAGGCTCCAACCTCTTCGCGGTTCTGCATCGAACGCATGGCGATCTGCTGGGTCAGCTCGCCCCACTGCTTGTTCAGCTCGCTCAGCTTATTGACGTATTCGCCCAGGGTCGCGTGACCTTCGTACTGCTGGCACAGCTGGTGCACCTGCTTGGTAAATACGCGCAGCAGTTTGCCCTGGCTCATCAGGACCTTGCGGCCCAGCAAATCCAGTGCCTGAATGCCGTTGGTGCCCTCATAGATAGGCGCAATGCGGCAGTCGCGCATCTGCTGCTCCTGGCCCCATTCGCGGATGTAACCGTGACCACCAAACACCTGCATACCGTGGCTGGTCACTTCCAGGCCCGTATCGGTCATGAACGCTTTGCAGATCGGCGTCAGGAACGCCAGCTGGTCTTCCGCCTCAGCCCTGACCGCTTCGTCCTTGGAGTAATGCGCCTGATCCAGCAATTGCGCCGCGTAGTAGGCCAGTGCCCGGTTGCCCTCGTTGAAGGCTCTCATGGTCAGCAGCATGCGACGCACATCGGGATGCACGATGATCGGATCAGCTGGCTTGTCGGGTTCCGCCGCGCCGGACAGCGAGCGCATCTGCAAACGGTCCTTCGCGTAGGCCACCGCGCTCTGATAGGACGCCTCGCCGTGGCAGAGACCCTGCATGCCGGTACCCAGACGCGCATGGTTCATCATGGTGAACATGCAGTTCAGGCCGCGGTTCGCTTCGCCGATCAAGAAGCCGGTCGCGCCATCAAAGTTCATCACACAGGTGGCAGACGCTTTGATGCCCATCTTGTGCTCGATTGAGCCGCACTTGAGCGCATTACGCTCGCCGCTCTCGCCATTGGCATCAGGCAGGAACTTGGGAACGATAAACAGCGAGATACCCTTGGTACCGGCCGGGGCGTCGGGAAGCTTGGCCAATACCAGGTGAACGATGTTTTCCGCCAGATCGTGCTCACCGCAGGAAATGAAGATTTTGGTACCGGTAATTTGATAGCTGCCGTCAGCCTGAGGAACCGCACGCGTCTTGATCAGGCCCAGGTCCGTACCACAATGTGGCTCGGTCAGGCACATGGTGCCGGTCCAGTCACCCGGGGTCAGCTTGCTCAGATAAGTATCCTTCTGCTCCTGAGTGCCGTGTGCACGGATGGCCGCAGCACAGCCGTGGCTCAGGCCTGGATACATGCTCCAGGCATAGTTGGCGGATGCGATCATTTCGCTGATCACCAACCCCAGCGAGAACGGCAAGCCCTGACCGCCATATTCGGTCGGGCCGGTCATGGAGCCCCAGCCGTTATCCACGTATTGCCGGTAGGCGTCCTTGAAACCCTGCGGGGTGGTGACAACGCCATCTTCAAAGTGGCAGCCTTCCTCGTCCCCGGTGCGGTTCAGCGGTGCCAGAACCTCACCAGCGAAGCGCGCACCCTCCTCCATGATGGCGCTGACCAGATCTGGCGACGCGTCGGTCAGGCCATAGTTCTCGTAGCGGGCGCCGAAATCGAACACCTCGTCAATCAGGAAGCGCATATCGCGTAACGGGGCTTTGTACTCAGGCATAGCAATGTCTCCACTAAATCAGCCGGGCATCCTGACTGAACGATTATTCATACAAACGTTTGAACACTACGGATGCCCACTTGCGACGTCAACACATCCGCGAGCGCATTAGCCTGCTTGATGAAGTGCCATAATTTCGCGGGCTCCTGTTATTCTTTAAACGAATAACAAAATCCTTTTTAGGCCTTGGACAGCTTAAGCGATCCCTTCTAATGTGTCGGACCCGGGCTTCGCGATGAAGTCTTGTGAACGCATCAACAGGTAACACATGAGCTGGGATTCTCTACCAATGATCGGCGTCGCGGCCCTGCTGTGCTGGGTGTTCTACGCCTTCGCCCGCGAAAAGTTCAGTCCCGATGTGGTGGCAGGTATCGCTGTGGCCATCCTGCTGGTGACCACCCTGCTGACCCCTGCAGACATACTCGGCGTGCTATCGAACAGCGCCCCGATCACCATCGCCTGCATGTTTGTTTTATCCGCAGCGCTTGAACGTACCGGCTGCGTCGAAACCCTGGGACGATGGCTGGCGCGCATGGGTGGTGGGAGTCCGTTACGTACCTTGTTCAGCCTGATGCTGACCGGCATGGTGCTGTCGACTTTCATCAATAACACGCCGGTGGTCGCCATTCTCACACCCGTGGCGGTGACGCTCGCCGCTCAGGTGGGAAGCAAAGCCTCAAAGCTTCTGATCCCGCTGTCGTACGCCACTATCCTCGGCGGCACCATGACGATGATTGGTACCTCGACCAACATCCTGGTGGACGGGGTAGCGCGGCAGCATGGCGTGGCACCTTTCGGCATGTTTGATATTTTCCTGCCGGGGCTGATCATGGCGGTAATCGGTCTGGTGTTTATCATGTTGATTGGACATCGGTTGCTTCCGGACCGCGAAAGCCTCTCCAAGCAACTGCGTCCCGACCAGAGCCGCCCGTTCATGACCGAGCTGCTGGTACCCCACGACTCGGCCGTGATCAACCAGAGCATCGCCAACGCTAATCTGAATGGCGAAAGCGGTATTCAGGTACTGAAGATATTCCGCGGCGATGAAGAACTGTCGACGCCGGTAAATACCACCGTGCTGGCGGCAGGAGATCGTCTGGTACTGCACGCCAATATGCGCGACTTCATGGAACTGCGAGAGAACGGCCTGCTCACCTTCAACCGTAACCAGGCGGCTAACTTCGAAACCATCTCGACCCGCGACGTGACACTGGCCGAAGCCATCGTCGGTCGTAGCTCACGTTACAGCCACCGGCCCATGCGCGATCTCAACCTGACCGCACGCTACGGCATTCACGTGCTGGCCGTGCATCGACAGAATGAGAACATTCAGGAAAACCTGGACGACTTTCAGTTGCAGTTTGGTGACGTCATGCTGGTCGAGGGATCACCCGCGCAGATCCGCAAGTTCGCGGATAACGGCGACCTGATCAGCCTGAATACGGTGCAGGAACGCGCCTACCGACGTAACAAGGCGCCCATCGCCATCGCGGCAGTGCTACTAGTGATGCTGCTGGCAGCGCTGAATATCATGCCCATCGAAGGGTTGGCGATGATTGCGGCGGTGACCGTCGTGGCGACCGGTTGCCTGGATACTGAGGATGCCTACAAGGCAATTGACTGGCGTATTCTGGCGCTGATCTTCGGCATGCTCTCGATCAGTATCGCCATGAACAAGGTAGGTCTGATAGAAAGCCTGGTCGATCAGGTGGTAGCGCTTTCCCCCCTGCTGGGACCGTTGTTCATGCTGTCGTTCGTCTATCTGCTGACGTCGGTACTGACGGAGGTGATCAGCAACAACGCCGTTGCGGTACTGCTGACCCCGATTGCCATCGGCGTCGCCCAGCAACTGGGCGCGGACCCGCGGCCCTTTGTCGTTGCGGTGATGTTCGCTGCAAGTGCCAGCTTTGCCACCCCGATCGGCTATCAGACAAATACCTTCGTCTACAGCGCCGGGGGCTACCGTTTCAGCGACTTTATGCGCATCGGCATACCCCTGAATCTGATCATGTGGATTACCGCTACGCTGGTTATTCCGTGGGTGTGGCCGTTGTTTCCGGCATAAAGGCGGGAAAGCGGAAGCGCTAAACTGAAAGCTTCGCCCCGCCAGGAAAGAAAATTAGGGTATTAGCTTTTCGAGCCGAACGCGCTGATATGCACGAAGCCAATCGCCCACCGCCCGCCAGGACTCCGCAAGACGCCGTGAACCCGTCCTTGGGGGCTTGACGAAAACATCCCTGTTTTCGACACTTGCTCCATCCTGACAGTCGGCGGACTTGGTCGACCATCGGTGTAGCCCAGAGATAACAAACCGCGCTTGGCTCGCTATGGTCACTTAAAGCAGCTTGCGCGGTATCGCCTGAAAACAAAACCAATAGCCGCCCCAAACCAGTTCCTCCTTTAAAAAAGGGTTTAGGGGGATTCAGCTTTTGATCTGGCCTCGCTGAGATACCTTCGAAAGGCGAAAAGCTGGAGGTCGGAAGTGAGAGACCGGCGGTTTGAGTTTGCTCGAGGATTAGCCGGCGCGGGGTTGGCCGCGCCGACTCGGGTTCAGGCTGCTGCGGCGAGGGCCTGCTCAAGATCAGCCAGAATGTCGTCGATATGCTCGATGCCGATCGACAGGCGCACCATGTCCCGCGGCACGCCGGCCTTCTCCAGCTCTTCATCGTTCAGCTGTCGATGCGTCGTGGACGCTGGGTGGCAGGCCAAAGACTTGGCGTCACCGATGTTCACCAGTCGCACAACCAGCTTCAGCGCGTCGATAAAACGTCCGCCTGCTTCCTGGCCGCCCTTGATGCCGAACGACAAAATCGCCGCGGGGATGCCGCCCATGTAACGCTGGGCCAGCTCATGTTCGGGATGGTCAGACAAGCCTGCGAACTGCACCCATTCGACCTGGGAATGCTGTTTCAGATACTCGGCGACCCGTAACGCATTCTCGCAATGGCGCTCCATGCGCAGCGAGAGCGTTTCCAGCCCCTGCAGGATCTGGAAAGCGTTCATCGGAGACAGCGCAGCGCCCATGTTGCGCAGCGGCACTACGCGGCAGCGACCAATAAACGCAGCCGGTCCGAAGGCTTCGGTATAGACCACGCCGTGGTAGGACGGGTCGGGGGTGTTGAGCATTGCGAACCGCTCGGCATTATCAGCCCAGGGAAAACGCCCACCGTCGATGACCATGCCGCCTACTGTGGTGCCATGCCCGCCGATGTATTTGGTCAGCGAATGCACAACGATATCTGCGCCGTGCTCGATCGGGCGACACAGCGCCGGAGTAGCGACGGTGTTGTCGACAATCAAAGGCACGCCATGTCGATGCGCCGCTTCGGCCAGGGCAGCGATATCGATAATGTTGCCGGCGGGGTTGCCGATGGACTCACAGAATACCGCCTTGGTGCGTTCGTCGATCAAGGCTTCCAGCGCAGCGATGTCATTGTGTGCAGCGAAACGCACTTCGATCCCCTGCCGCGGAAAAGTGTGGGCGAATAGGTTATAGGTACCGCCGTACAGCTTCGCGACCGAAACGATGTTGTCGCCCACTTCTGCAATCGTCTGGATGGCGGCGGTAATTGCTGCCATCCCCGATGCCATCGCCAGCCCGCCCACACCTCCTTCCAATGCCGCAACGCGCTGCTCAAGCACGTCATTGGTGGGGTTCATGATCCGCGTATAAATGTTGCCAGGCACCTTCAGATCAAACAGATCCGCCCCGTGCTGGGTACTGTCGAAGGCGTAGGACGTGGTTTGGTAAATCGGTACGGCAACGGCCTTGGTGGTCGGATCCGGGCTGTAGCCCGCGTGGATCGCCAGAGTCTCGAGCTTCATTATTATGTCCTTCCGTTGAGTGATGAGGTGCTATGCAGCATGCGCAAAGCAGTGCCCTCGATCAAGTACCGGAGCACAGGGAAGGTTTGGGATGGAGTGGAATCAACGCGGGCCTGAGCAGGCCCGCTGACAGGGAGTTGCCGGTATTCAGGTCACAACGGCGGAAGGGTCGTGATAGGCCGCAGAAAGCTCATGAACCGCTTCGATAAAGGCTCCGGCATGCGCAGGGTCCACTTCCGGAGTAATACCGTGACCGAGGTTGAAGACATGCCCCGAACCTTTACCGTAACTGGCCAGGATGCGGCCGACTTCAGCGCGGATGGCCTCTGGTTTGGCGTAGAGCACGGTCGGGTCCATATTGCCCTGCAGGGCAACACGCGAACCCACCCGTGAACGTGCAACACCGATATCGATAGTCCAGTCCAGCCCCAAGGCGTCTGCGCCAGTATCGACCATGCTTTCCAGCCACAATCCGCCGTTCTTGGTGAACAGGATCACCGGAACCTTGCGGCCTTCGTGCTCCCGAATCAAACCGTTGACGATCTTGCGCATATAGGCCAGCGAGAACTTCTGGTAGGCATCGGCAGACAGGTTGCCACCCCATGTATCGAAAATCTGCACCGCCTGGGCGCCGGCCATGATCTGCCCGTTCAGATAGGAGATAACCGAATCGGCCAGCTTGTCGAGCAGCATATGCATGGCTTCAGGCTGGTCATAAAGCATCGCTTTGCTCTTGCGGAAGTCCTTCGACGAGCCGCCCTCTACCATGTAGGTTGCCAGCGTCCAGGGGCTGCCGGAGAAACCGATCAAGGGCACACGGCCATTGAGTTCGCTGCGAATTGTCCGGACGGCGTTCATCACGTAGCCCAGATCCTGCTCCGGATCAGGTACTACAAGCGCTTCGATATCTGCTGGAGTGTCGATGCGCTTACGGAATTTCGGCCCCTCACCGGTCTCGAAATGCAGGCCGAGACCCATCGCATCGGGGATGGTGAGAATGTCGGAGAACAGAATCGCCGCATCCAGCGGATAGCGCTCCAACGGCTGCAACGTTACTTCGCACGCCATCTCCGGATTAGTGCACAGCCCCATGAAATCTCCGGCGCGACTGCGTGATGCCCGATACTCGGGCAGGTAACGGCCAGCCTGCCGCATCATCCACACGGGGGTCACGTCTACGGGCTGGCGCATCAGAGCGCGCAGGAAACGGTCATTTTTCAATTCATACATGGGAAGGTCCAATAGCGGGATCAGCGGCCATTGTACCGATAAAACGCGAGGAAGATCAGAGCCCGCCTGACGCACGCGGGGAAAGCTCATTGCAGAGAGAAGAAAGGCGCCCGCAGGCGCCCTTCCATGTGCTTACAAGTCCAGATATTCGAGGATACCTTCAGCTGCCTGACGCCCTTCCCACACGGCGGTTACAACCAGATCGGAACCACGCACCATATCCCCACCAGCAAATACCTTGGGATTGCTGGTCTGGAACTTGTAGCGCGCCATCTCCGGTGCAGTGACCCGACCCTGGCCGTCAGTCTCGATCTGGAAATCGCTGAACCAGGACGCGGGGCTAGGACGGAATCCGAAGGCGATGACGACGGCATCGGCCGGCAATACTTCCTCGGAACCGGGGATCGGTTCGGGGCTGCGACGCCCGCGGGCGTCGGGCTCGCCGAGGCGCGTTTCAACCACTTTGACGCCTTCGACGCGGTCTTCGCCGACGATGGCAATCGGCTGGCGATTGAACAGGAATTTTACTCCTTCGTCCCGGGCGTTTTTCACTTCCTTGCGCGACCCGGGCATATTTTCTTCGTCTCGACGGTAGGCGCAATGCACCGACTTGGCGCCCTGACGAATAGAGGTCCGGTTGCAATCCATTGCCGTATCGCCGCCTCCTAGAACCACGACCCTCTTCCCTTTCATGTCGATGTAGTCTTCAGCGGATTTCTCGAAGCCGAGGTTGCGATTGACGTTCGCCACCAGAAAATCAAGCGCGTCATAGACGCCCGGCAGATCCTCGCCCGGGAAGCCGCCCTTCATATAGGTATAGGTGCCCATCCCCATGAATACGGCATCATATTCGGCCAGCAAATCCTGCATGGCCACATCCTTGCCAATCTCGGTGTTCAGGCGAAATTCGATACCCATACCGCCGAACACCTCCCGGCGACGGGACAGCACGGTTTTCTCCAGCTTGAACTCGGGAATTCCGAAGGTCAGCAGGCCACCGATTTCCGGGTTGCGGTCAAACACCACCGGCGTCACGCCGGCGCGGGCCAGCACATCGGCACAGCCCAGTCCGGCCGGGCCAGCGCCGATAATCGCGACACGCTTACCGCTGGGCACTACCTGCGACATATCCGGACGCCAGCCCATGGCAAAGGCGGTATCGGCGATGTACTTCTCCACCGAACCGATAGTCACCGCACCGAAGCCGTCGTTGAGGGTGCAAGCACCCTCACACAAGCGGTCCTGAGGGCAGACGCGGCCGCATACTTCCGGAAGCGTGTTGGTCTTGTGGACCATCTCCGCTGCCTCAAGAATGTTGCCTTCGGACACCAGCTTCAGCCAGTTTGGAATGTAGTTATGGACCGGGCACTTCCATTCGCAGTAGGGGTTTCCGCACTCGAGACAGCGGTGCGACTGATCTGAGGCCTCCTCCGGCTTGAACTGCTCGTTGATCTCTACGAACTGCGTCTTGCGCGCACGCAGTGGGCGCTTCTTGGGATCCTTGCGGCCTACATCTATAAATTGAAAATCGTTATTCAAACGGTCAGCCATATCAAATTACCTCGCAGCCGCGCTGCTGAATTCTCTGTAACGAATGCGCTGAGTTGCCTGCGCATTCGCCGGGGCAGTTGGGTTCACTGACAGTTACTGGGGGTTAGCCAGAGTGGTCGTCAGCAGGGCGCGCAAATTCGCAGCCTTCGGCTTGACCAGCCAGAAACGACGAATGTAGTTATCAAGGTCATCCAGCACTTCTGCGCCCCAGGCGCTGCCTGTCTCCTCTACATATTCCGTCAGTACCTGGGTCAAATGGCTGCGATACGCCTCCATCGATTCGTTGGTGACACGGCGCAGCTCCACCAGCTCGTGGTTCAGCCTGTCGAAGAAGCTGTTGTCCATGTCCAGCACATAGGCCAGACCACCGGTCATGCCCGCCCCGAAGTTGTAGCCCGTCTTGCCCAGCACGCAGATCATGCCACCCGTCATGTATTCGCAGCAGTGATCACCAGCGCCTTCGATGACCGCATGGCTGCCCGAGTTACGCACAGCGAAACGCTCTCCGGCCACGCCCGCAGCGAACAGCTTGCCGCCGGTAGCCCCATACAAACAGGTATTGCCGATGATCGAGGTCTGCTCGGAGCGGAACGGACTGCCCGCAGGCGGCACTATCACCAGCTTGCCGCCGGTCATTCCTTTGCCGACATAATCGTTCGCGTCGCCCTGCAGGTACATGTGCAGACCGCCGGTATTCCAGACGCCAAAGCTCTGCCCGGCGGTGCCCTTGAAGCGGAATATCACCGGCGAGCTGGTCATGCCCTGGTTGCCATGCACCTTGGCTATCTCGCCGGATACCCGGGCGCCGATCGAGCGATCACAGTTGGTCAGCGTCATCTCGAATTCGCCGCCGGTCGCACCGTCGATGGCCGTGCGGGCCAACTCGACCATTTTTTCAGCAGTCAGGCCTTTGTCGAACGGCAGGTTACGCGGCGACTCGCAATACTGCGGCTTATCCGCGGGAACATGCTCGCTGAACAGGAGCGGCTTCAAGTCCAGATTCTGCTGCTTGCCGGTTGTGCCCGGGAGGATTTCCAGCAGATCGGTGCGGCCGATCAATTCCTGCAATGAACTGACGCCCAGCTTGGCCAACCATTCACGCGTCTCGGTAGCGACATAGGTGAAATAGTTCATCACCATTTCCACGGTACCGATGTAATGGTTGTCCCGCAGATGACGGTTTTGGGTGGCAACACCGGTCGCGCAGTTGTTCAGGTGACAGATCCGCAGATATTTACAACCCAGCGCAATCATCGGACCGGTACCAAAGCCGAAGCTTTCAGCACCGAGGATGGCGGCCTTGATCACATCCAGGCCGGTCTTCAGACCACCATCAGTCTGCACCCGCACCTTGCCGCGCAGATCGTTGCCACGCAGCGTCTGGTGCGCTTCCGACAGACCCAACTCCCAGGGCGAGCCCGCATACCGAATGGAGGTCAGCGGCGAGGCGCCGGTGCCGCCGTCGTAACCGGAGATGGTAATCAGATCGGCGTAGGCCTTGGCCACCCCGGCAGCAATGGTCCCCACGCCGGGCTCTGATACCAGCTTGACCGATACCAGCGCAGCCGGATTGACCTGTTTGAGGTCGAAGATCAGCTGGGCCAGATCCTCGATCGAATAGATATCATGATGCGGCGGCGGCGAAATCAGGGTCACACCGGGTACCGCGTACCGCAGACGTGCGATCAATTCGTTAACCTTGCCGCCCGGCAGCTGACCGCCCTCACCGGGCTTGGCTCCCTGGGCAACCTTGATCTGCAATACATCCGCATTAACCAGATACTCAGCCGTCACGCCAAAACGTCCGGAGGCGATCTGCTTGATCTTGGAGCTGCGCTCGGTGCCATAGCGCGCCGGATCTTCGCCGCCCTCACCGGAGTTGGACCGCGCACCGAGCCGGTTCATCGCCTCGGCGATCGCTTCGTGTGCCTCGGGCGACAATGCACCCAGGGATATACCCGCCGAATCGAAGCGTTTCAGAACACTTTCGATGGGTTCGACGCTATCCAACGGGATTGACGTCTGATCCTCCCGCAGCTTCAACAGATCACGCAGTGCCGCTACCGGGCGCTGGTTTACCAGCGCCGCATATTCCAGGTACTTGTCGTAACTGTCGCCCTGGACGGCATCCTGAAGCGCGCGCACAACGTCAGGGTTGTATGCATGATACTCGCCGCCAAATACGAACTTGAGCAATCCGCCTTGCTGAATCGCCTTGCGCGGATTCCAGGCTTCCTTCGCCAGCAGCGCCTGTTCGAGCTGTATGTCTTCAAACCGCGCGCCCTGGATACGGCTGGCTACGCCCTTGAAACACAGATCAACCACCTCGTCCGCCAGGCCCACCGCCTCGAATAACTGCGCGCCGCGATAGGAGGCCACGGTGGAGATGCCCATCTTCGACAGGATCTTCATCAAGCCTTTGGAAATGCCCTTGCGGTAGTTCTTGAACAGCTCGTACAAATCACCGATCACTTCGCCGGTGCGGATCAGATCGCCCAGCACTTCGTACGCGAGGTAGGGATAGATCGCGCTCGCGCCGAAGCCGACCAGCACGGCGTAATGGTGCGGGTCGCGGACAGTGGCGGTTTCTACCAGAATATTGCAATCGCAACGCAGGCCCTGGGCGATCAGGTGATGATGCACGGCACCAACGGCCAGCGACGCGTGAACCGGCAGCATACCCTGGCTGATATTCCGGTCACTGAGGACCAACAGCGTCTTGCCTTCACGCACAGCCGCTTCAGCCTGGGACACAATACGCTTGACGGCGTCACCCAGCGGCAGATCGGCAGGTGCGTTGAGATCGATAGTGATCCGATCGAACCCGGGGCGATCCATGGTCATCAGGGTCCGCCACTTGGCAGGCGACATGACGGGAGTACTCAGGATTACCCGGTCGGCATGGTCGGCGGTTTCTTCGAATACGTTTCGTTCGGCGCCGAGACAGGTCTCCAACGACATAACAACAGACTCGCGCAGCGGGTCGATTGCCGGGTTGGTCACCTGGGCAAACTGCTGGCGGAAATAGTCATACACCGGGCGCACACGGCTGGAAAGCACTGCCATGGGCGTGTCATCACCCATCGAGCCGACCGCCTCCTGACCATTTTCGGCCAACGGACGTAGTACCTGATCACGTTCCTCAAAGGTCACCTGGAACATTTTCATATACTGCTTGAGCTGCTCTGGCTTCAGAAATTCTGATCCGTGGTCGCGGTCGTCCATGGTGGCCTGGACCCGCACCGCTTTTTCCTTCAACCACTTGCGGTAGGGGTGCCGTGATTTCAGACGGTCTTCGACGTCACCGGTGTGCAGTACTTCACCGGTGTGAGTGTCGACGGCGAGAATCTGACCGGGTCCGACACGGCCCTTGCTGACCACGTCCTCCGGTTGATAATCCCAAACGCCAATTTCCGAGGCGAGCGTTATGTAGCCGTTACGCGTGACGACGTAGCGCGCCGGGCGCAAGCCATTACGATCCAGCAGGCAGACGGCGTAGCGACCTTCGGTCAGAACGATCCCCGCCGGACCGTCCCATGCTTCCATGTGCATGGAGTTGAACTCGTAGAAGGCGCGCAGGTCGGCGTCCATGGTTTCAACGTTCTGCCACGCAGGCGGAACCACCATGCGAATAGCGCGGAACAGATCCATACCGCCGGTGATCAACAACTCCAGCATGTTGTCCATGCTGGAGGAGTCCGAGCCTTTGACATTGACGATCGGCGACAGGCTGCCCAGATCAGGCAACATCTCGTTGGCAAACTTGTTGCGCCGCGCCTGCGCCCAGTTGCGGTTGGCAGTGATGGTGTTGATTTCGCCATTATGCGCAATCAGCCGGAACGGCTGGGCCAACGGCCATTTGGGCAGCGTGTTGGTAGAAAACCGCTGGTGGAATACGCTGATCGCTGTTTCCATGCGGCTGTCACCCAGCTCCGGATAGAACTTGTCGAGATCGGCCGGCATCATCAGGCCTTTGTAGGAAATCACCTTGTGTGAAAGGCTGCAGACATAAAACTCGTCGTCAGCCTGCATGGCGATTTCAGCCTTGCGCCGCGCATAGAACAGACGGATGCCGAACTGCTGTTCGTCGTAGCCTTCGCCCGATATGAAGACCTGCTCGATTCGTGGCATGCAGCTTTGCGCCAACGGGCCGAGCACGCTCGGATCAACCGGCACTTCACGCCAGCCCAGCGCTTGCAAACCCTGGTCAGTGAATGCATCGGCGAAGGCTTGCTTGGCTGCCTCGGTCGCTGCCTGGCTGGCACCCATGAAAACCATACCCACGGCGTATTGTTCCGGCAGCGTAACGCCAAGCGACTCCTGGGCCACAGCACGGAGAAACCCGTCGGGTTTTTGAATGAGCAAGCCACAACCATCACCGGTCTTGCCGTCGGCATTGATACCGCCACGGTGGGTCATGCACGTCAGGGCCTCGATGGCCGTTTTCAGCAAGTGATGACTGGGTTGCCCTTCCATATGGGCAATCAAACCGAAGCCACAGTTATCCTTGAACTGGTCTGGCTGATATAGACCGGCTTTCATAGGCACACTCTCAAAATGTAATGAATTCAGACGCTTACAGAAACCGGACAGACGCGGACCGGGCTGCGCCACCTCAAAATGGGAAGGTGATTGTACACAGCACCTGGTATGCCGACAATAATTCAGTGCCGCAAAAGCGACTATAAATGTCGTAAAAAGAGAAGAATTTTGAATCGCGGGACCTCGCGATTCAGCAGCACGTTGCGACGGGCAGCAAATATCGAGTTCATATGAGCTGCCGGACCACAGTTAATAGAGCTGCAGCCCCCGTACCGAGCGCAGTTGAGTCCGGGTAAGCAGGCCGAAAGCAGCTATTCAGCCTCGGACGAGCTGGAACAACTGGGCCGAAGGCTGACGATTGGACAGGGAAACGCAGCACCATGCGGAAGCAGGTGCTGCCTTTGAATTGCCAGCCAGTCTATTCGAGATAAAAGCCCGGCGCGGCGTTACAACATCCTGCTAGGGCAAGGACTGTTGAATCCCGGCCATACTTCTCGGCCAGGGTTTAAGTTTGCGTACAGCCTCGGGCAGACCGGCGATCGCCTGCTGCGCCTGCGTGCGACCAGCGTATGCGCCTTGCGTCACGACAAACCAGGGTTTGCCCTCGTGTACTGTCTCGAAATAATACAAGTCAGACAAAGCGCTGTGACGAGTAACGAAGTCAGCGGCAGCCTGTTCCGAGCGTGTCCCCAACAACTGCAGTGCATAGCTGCCAGAAGGTTGCTGGCGGTACCAGCCCGAACTCCCGGTAGGCTCAGGTGTGTTTACCTGACTGCTTCCGGCTTGCCCACTTGCTGATTGTTCATCACCTGGCCCTCTCGGAGCGGGATCGGCACCCCCCGTTTGAGAGGCGGGCGCAATCTGCTCCGCTGAAAAGGGCTCTATCTCAACGACAGGTTCAGCTTCGGAGGGCACCAGCTCAGGTATCGTCTCAGCGGGCAGCGGTGCAGAACGGGAAGGTGGCGGTGCGATATTCAGGGGTTGGCCGCCAGAGCCAGCTGCATCCGCATCAAGCACATCAATGGTGGCGACCGGCTTGGGCAACTCCAGCACTGTGCGTTCAGGTTCAGGTTCACTGCCCCCCATCATCCACACCACCGCCACTGCAATTGACACCAGTATCAATGCGATCAATGAGCGAAGCGGAAATGCGGAACCCCTTTGCGGATGCAGCGCGGGAGGCGCGATTGCCGCCAGCATCGCCTCCCTGGCTACCAGATTGATCCGACCCGGCCAGCCTTCACTCTGCCGGTGTATCCAGTCGAGCTGATCATCGCTGAGTAGTTCAAGACCCTGCCCGGCCGCCTCGAGTCGCTGCGCCAGGTAGTCTCGCGTTTCATCAGGGCGAAACGGTTGTAACTCAACGGTATGCAACCACGCCCGTTCGGGCGGCATCTGCACGGTACGCAGCGCTGCATCAATCGAGGGCTCCGCGAACAGGAAAACCCTTGGAGCGCCCCGCATATCGATCTGACTGAGATCAGCCAGGCTTTGCAGTACCTGCGGATCCAGAAGATGCGCATCATCGATAACGATATACAGCTGGATACCTGTCTGGAACAGCTCAGCGGCTTTATCACGTACGCCGGCTTCTGTCCTGGCGGGTGCGTTGATCGCCTGCGTTATAAAGCCTAACAGCAGGTCAGCAGAGGTCAGCTCCCTGGCCGAAGCAACTACACATTGCACATGGTCCTTGTTGCTGCTGGCAACCAGAACCTGTCGAAGCAATGTTTTACCACTGCTGCGGGGGCCGGTAACCACCATGAGCTGCTGCGCGAAACGCGCCAGATGGTGCAGTTCAGCAAGCACGCTTTTGCGCCGCGCAGTGAAAAAGCGGAATCCCGGCGTGCGTGGCAGGAAAGGATCATGACTAAGCTCGTAATGGCTGAGCAGGTCGGCCTCGACAGCAGCATAGTCAGGTTTAGATTCGGCGTTCATAAGGGCTCTGATAGATACTCTGATTGCAGGGTGGCTTGCAATGCCGCCACATCAAAATCGGCAGTGACGACCGCTTCGCCCAGTTGACGCAACAGCACAAGCCGCAACTGTCCGCCGATCACTTTCTTGTCCACCGCCATCAAGCGCATGAAGTCGTCGGCTGTCATATTCTGCGGCGGCGCGACCGGAAGCCCCGCTGAGCGGATTATCGAGACCGCGCGATCGTAATCACTCTTGCTCAGCCAACCTGAGCGCCTGGACAGGTCCAGCGCCATGACCATGCCGGCGCCCACAGCCTCGCCGTGCAACCAGCTTCCGTAACCCTGATGCGCTTCAATGGCATGGCCGAATGTATGCCCCAGATTGAGGATGGCCCGCAGGCTGCCCTCCCGCTCATCAACCGCTACAACATCTGCCTTGATTGCGCAGGAGCGGGCAATGGCTTCGGTAATAGCCGACGGCTCGAGCGCCCTCAAAGCGGGCATTTCGGCTTCCAGCCAGTCCAGAAAATCCCGATCCCTGATCAGGCCGTACTTGATGATTTCGGCCAGACCGGCACTGATTTCACGCTCAGGCAGGGTATGCAGGCTGTCGGTATCAATAATGACTGCCTGAGGCTGATAAAAGGCCCCGATCATGTTTTTACCAGCGGGATGATTGATGCCGGTCTTGCCACCCACGGATGAGTCGACCTGTGACAAAAGCGTCGTCGGAATCTGAACGAAATTCACCCCGCGCTGGTAACAGGCAGCGGCGAAACCGGTCATGTCGCCGATGACCCCGCCACCCAGCGCAATAAGTGTAGTACCCCGGTCATGTCGGGCAGCAAGCAGCCCGTCGAAAATCTGCTGCAAGGTGCTCCAATTCTTGAAGGCCTCGCCAGTTGGCAGGACAACCTGTTCTACCTGATAACCCGCAAGCGACCCCAAAAGCCGAGCAAGGTAGAGCGGCGCAACCGTATCGTCAGTGACGACGCACACTTGCTTGCCCGAAACATGCGCTCTCAGCAAATCGGGCTGATCCAGCAACCCGCTGCCGATATAGATTGGATAGCTGCGGTCAGCCAGTTCAACGGTCAATTGCTGCATGAAGCCTCTCCCTTAAGTCCACGCAAGCATACCTCAGACGCACGGGGTGCGCAGGCCGGTATTGCTGGTTTTTTAGTTCGATCGAACGGCAGACAGCCCGGGAATCCGGGCTGCCAGGTCGTATTGCTCAACGCAAACGCGATTTAAGCCTTAAGTGCGCTCAAGATTGTATTGACCACAATCTTGGGGCCGCGCTGGTCCGTATCGATAGTCAGATCAGCGATCTCGCTATAGAGCGGGTCACGCCTGGCCATCAGGTCGCGCAGAACCTTTTCCGGATCAGGAGTTTGGAGCAGCGGACGCTGCCGATCTTTTGCAGTGCGTTGCAGCTGCTGTTCCACGCTGGTTCTCAGGTAGACCACCAGACCGTTGGCACCGAGCGCCTGACGGTTGGCTTCGCGCATAACCACACCACCGCCAGTGGCCAGAACGATCCCGTCTTCCTTGACCAGTTCAGCGATCATCGCCTGCTCACGCTCACGAAAACCTTCCTCCCCTTCAACGTCAAAAATCCAGGGGATATCGGCGCCTGTACGCGCTTCTATCTCCCGGTCAGAATCCTTGAAGGGGTATCCGATTTCCTTGGCGAGCAGACGCCCGATGGTGCTCTTACCAGCACCCATCGGGCCTATCAGAAAAACGTTACGCATTACTTGGCAAGGGAAATAGCTCCACTATTAATGATGCGTGGCGTGAGGAACACCAGCAGCTCGGTCTTGCTTTCCGACGTTATATCACGACGGAACGCCCTGCCCAAGATTGGCAGGTCGCCCAGGAACGGAACCTTCTGCTGACCTTTTGAAGTTTCACTGGAGAACACCCCACCGATAACGATGGTTTCTCCATCGGCTACCAGAATTTTCGCATTGACTTCATTCTTGCGAATAGTCGGCACCCCGTTCACTTCGTTGGTAAAGTCCGGCTCGTCCTTGGTCACAATCACTTCCATGATCACCTGGTTATCCGGCGTGATCTGCGGAGTCACTTCCAGCGACAGTACGGCTTCGGCAAAGGCGGTTGTGGTTGCACCGCTGGAGCTGGCTTCCTGGTATGGAATCTCCGAACCCTTGAGGATTTTCGCGGTTTCCTTATCGGACGTCACGACCTTGGGCTGAGAAATGATCTCCCCGTTACCGGTGCTTTCCATTGCCGACAGTTGCAGATCAAGCACGGCGTTGTTGGTGATAAACCCGATGCCGACACCTGAGGTCGCACCCAGTACACCCATATCTACGAACGGTGTATTGAAAGGACGCTCAGGGATGCCGATGAAGCCACCGGTGTTGCGTGAAGGAATATAATCCTCATCACCCAGCTGGCCACGCGCGTTAGGGTCTTCGACCACACCGGTCTGGCCGTCCTTGCCGAACAGATCGAAACGATTACCCATCCGCAGATTGCCACCCCAGCGCACGCCAAGCGCCTTGTCGAAACCCACGTTGGCTTCAACGATGCGCGCCTCGATCATGACCTGGCGAACCGGAATATCCAGCTGGGTAACGATGCGGCGTAGCTCATCCAGCTTGTCCTGGGTTTCCAGAGCAATGATGCTATTGGTGCGGTCATCGACTGTAATCGAGCCGCGCTGTTCGCCCTCGCCTGCGGTTACCGACGCGAACAGGTTAGCAATGTCTGCTGCGTTGGCGTAGTTAACCTGGATCAGCTCGCGACGCAGCGGAGCCAGCTCGGCGATCTGCCGCTGGGATTCCAGCTCCTGGCGTTCGCGTGCAGCGATCTCGTCGGCGGGCGCAACCAGTAGGACATTACCTACTTTACGCTTGTCCAGCCCCTTGGTTTTCAGCACCAGATCAAGCGCCTGGTCCCAAGGCACATTCTGCAATCGCAAGGTGATGCTGCCTGAGACGGTGTCACTGGCGACCAGGTTCATGTCAGTGAAATCTGCAATCAACTGCAGCACCGAACGCACTTCGATGTCCTGGAAATTAAGCGACAGCTTTTCACCTGTGTAAGCGAAATCTGCAGCACGGCGCTGTTCAACCTCGGTCTTGCTCAATGGTTTGAAGCTGACGATCAGACGGTTATCGGTCTGGTATACCAGATGCTCGTAGAATCCGTTCGGCTCGATATTGATGGTTGTATCGTTACCGCTAGTGCTGGCGTTGACGAAATTGACCGGCGTTGCGAAATCCTTGACGTCCAACCGTACGCGCAGCTCATCAGGCAGACGCGTGCCAGGGAAGGTCAACCGTACACGGCCGCCCTGTTCCTGCACGTCGACTCGTACGGACGGATCGGACAAGTCGACGATAACGTTACCCTCGCCCTGTTCACCGCGCTGGAAATCCAGCCCACGAATGGCTTTGCCCGAAGCGGCCGCTGGTGATTTTGCTGCCACGGCCGGTTCGTCGGCAGCACGCCAACTGGCGGTTGTCGAGGCGCTGGGCGCCGCAGCTTTCGCCGGAGCGTTATAGCCCGGCGCCTGATCGGCGCCGACCATGACAAACAGATTGTTGCCTTCGACCCGTGTGGCGTAAGGCGCAAGATCGGTAAGATTGATGATCAGGCGAGTCCGGTCACCGGCTTCAACCACGGTCACGCTACGCGCATTTCCGAGGCCGAGATCGCGGCTGCGCTCGCCCAGCTTGTTCTTCACGCCAGGCAAATCCAGAGCGATACGGGCAGGCTGCTCAATGGTATAGCCTTTCGGTGCGGCAACGGGTTCGTCAAAACTGAGTTTGAGTTCGACGCGTTCACCCGGCAGCGAGGCGACGTCCAGTGTCTGAAGGTCGGCCGCGATGGCCAACGGGTTCAACAGCGCCAGGGCTGCTGCAAGCGATAACTTCCTGGTTAGAGGCATTTGGTTGCGTTCCACGCGTGACTGTTTGCAGTTCATGATTATCTCTCCCTGGTTGTCCTAACCGCGCTCAGGCAAGCTGAGGGTACGCGGACGCTCCAACCATCCCCCTTCGCCGTCAGGCACTATCTCGACCACATCGAGACGACCTTCCTCGATGCTGACGATACGGCCGTGGTTACGGCCCAAGTAGTCGCCAATCTTCACCCGGTGCACGCTACCGGCGCCTTGTATAAGCGCCTGCATACCGCCCTGATTACTAAGTGTGCCGACCATTTCGAACCCTTCGATATTGAAGCCTTCGAGAAACTGCCGAGTTCTGTCTTCGTCCGGCTTGATGTCCTGCGAACCGCGCTGACGCTGGGTCAGGTCAATCCGGATAGGCGGCTGAAAGGGGCTGCGCAACGACGTCGCGCTGTAGACGAAGGCTTCATAAGGACTGAAACGTGGCAGCGGCTCGATAGTGCCGGCCGGACGGGCCCTGGTTTCTTCCATGAAAACCTGCAAATCATTGAAGTCATCGCCGCCACAGCCGGTCAATACGGCCGATGCCACAATGGCGAGCCCGGCCAAACGCTTGTGCATGCTCATCATTGCGCTCCTGCTTCGTTGTAGCGATAGGTCTTGGCCAGAATGCTCATCTTGAGCAGATCCGGGTTACCCTCGCTGACGGGCGCAATGGTGAAATCGTGCAGCGTTACGATGCGTGGCAACCCTGCCACGCTACTGACGAAGGTGCCGATGTCATGGTAGTTGCCTTGAACCTGGATGCTGATTGGCAACTCGGCATAGAACTGCTTGGCGGCTTCAGGTTGCAAGGTAATCGACTCGAACTCCAGCCCGCTGTTCAGGCCCATCTGAGTGATATCTTCAAGCAACCCGGGTACTTCGGTGTCACTCGGCAACTGTTTGAGCAGCGTACCGAAACGCTCCTCGATTTCTGCCAATTGCTCCTTGTACGCATCCAGATTCGCCGCACGGAACGACTTGTCGGCAAACTCCTTGCGCAAGCTCTCCTCCTTGGCCTGGCTGCTCTGCAGGCTGGCCTGCAGATCCTTAAGGTGAAAGTGGTAGCCGAGGAACGCCAGGATCACGAAGACCAATACTGCTACGATCACCTTCAGTGCGCCCGGCCAGGCTCCTATATTGTTGAAATCAAGATCGTTAACGTCGATCTTTTTCAAACTTTCCATGGATTGAGCGAAAGTCATGGCTGCTGTTCTCCCTCAGCGGCACGCGTCTGTGGTTCCGTCTGACGCACTGACAGTTCAAAAACGTTGGCCTGATCCAGAGCCCCCTGAGTCACCGCACGCACGGCTGTCAGGTTTGGTGAGGTCAGCCATTCCGAGGCGTCCATCTGGCGCATCAGGTTGGAAACCCGGCTATTGGATTCGGCACCGCCCTTGATATTGATGGTCGACTCTTTCATGTCGACTGATGTGAAATACACGCCGTCAGGCAAGGTACGCGCCATTTCATCGAATACGCGAACGATGATGGGGCGGTTGCCCTGAAGGTCCTGGATGATTTTCATCCGGTCCAGCAGCTGGGTACGGCGAGATTGTAGCTCTTCGATCTCCTTGATACGGGTTTCGAGCACCCGAATCTCTTTGGAAATGAACTCGTTACGGGCGTTCTGATGATCGATTTTGCCGTTCAGATGCCGATCGGCCAGGAACACCAGAGCGCCGGTAAAGACCAGAATCAGAGCCAGAATGGTCAGAAATTCCTTCTTCCGCTCTTCCCTGAGCTGCTCGCGCCAAGGCAGTAGATTGATGCGCGCCATTAGTCGAAACTCCTCATTGCCAGACCGCAGGCAATCATCAATGCCGGCGCGTCATTACTGAGCGCAACCGCATTTACCTTGTTGGAAAGGGTCATGTTTGCAAAGGGGTTGGCCACCAGCGTCGTGGTCCCGAGCTTCTGCTGGATCAATTGATCGAGCCCGGGAATCGACGATGTGCCACCTGCAAGGAGGATGTAGTCGACGTCGTTGTACTGATTGCCCGCGAAGAAAAACTGCAGCGAGCGCGACACTTGCTGGACCACAGCATCCTTGAAAGGCCCCAGCACCTCTGTTTCATAATCGTCCGGTAGACCGCCCTGCTTCTTGGCCAACCCTGCCTCTTCCTGCGAAAGACCGTAGCGACGCTGAATCTCTTCAGTCAACTGCTTGCCCCCGAATAACTGCTCGCGGGTGTAGATAGTCCGGCCCTGGCTAAGCACACTGAGCGTCATCATCGTCGCGCCGATATCCACGACGGCAATGGTCAGATCATGCTGGCCGCTGTCCAACTGGTCGGTAACCAGGCTACAGGCGCGCTCCATGGCGTAGGCTTCAACTTCAACGACTTTGACGTCGATGCCAGCCAATGCGAGAGCCGCTTCACGAATGTCGACATTTTCCCGGCGGCAGGCCGCCAGCAATACTTCGACTCGCTCAGGATTTCGGGGGGAAATTCCCTGGACTTCGAAATCGATCGCAACTTCGTCCAGGGGATAAGGGATATATTGGTCAGCCTCAAGCTTGATCTGTTCTTCAAGCTCATCATCATCGAAACCGGCATCCATTTCGATGATCTTGGTGATCACCGCTGAGCCCGCTACGGCGACGGCTGCCTGTTTCACCGAGGTACGGGATCGCGCCAGGACTTTTTCCAGGGCCTGGCCGACGCCTTCGAGCTCGACAATGTTTTTCTCGACCACCGCGCTCGGTGGGAGAGGTTCGACCGCGTAGGCCTCGACCTTATAGCGGTTCCCGGAGCGACTGAGTTCTAGCAGCTTCACAGTCGTGGAGCTGATATCGATACCCAGAAGCGTATTCGATTTCTTTTTTATGAGCCCTAGCACAGCCAATTCCCTATCAGCATCCGCCACTTACGGACGGTTTATGTTTTCCTACATTAAATAGCAGAGAACACACAAGCGCAAATGGCTAAATTCGAAACAAAACGCTTATAATGCACGCTGCTAACCGCATCTCACCAAGCTAACCGCTAACCTTTTCATAAATCAGGGAACACCTTCCTATCCCTATGCGCTTCATAAAAATCGTTTTCTGGTCTTTGCTTGCCTTGGTGAGCGCCCCCCTCCTGGGCATAACCGGCATGGCACTTTATCTTAGCCCCGCTTTGCCGGATGTTGAAACACTTCGTGACGTTCAATTGCAAACGCCGTTGCGGATATATAGCACAGATCACAAATTGATTGCTGAATTTGGAGAAATGCGTCGATTCCCAATCAGTTTCGACCAGATCCCACAGAACTTTATACTGGCCATGCTGGCCGCCGAGGACGATAACTTCCTCAACCATCACGGGGTTGACCCGGCCGGCCTGCTGCGCGCCGCTGGAGAACTTGCCCGCACGGGTGAGATTCAGACGGGCGGTAGCACCATTACCATGCAGGTGGCAAAAAACTACTTCCTGTCGAGCGAGCGGGTATTCTCACGCAAACTCAACGAAATCTTTCTGGCGTTGCAGATCGAGCGAAGCCTGAGCAAGGAAGAGATTTTCGAGCTATACGTCAACAAGATCTATCTGGGTAACCGTGCCTACGGTATCGAAGCCGCCGCCCACATTTATTATGGCAAACCCATCGCCGAGCTACCCTTGGCGGATATGGCAATGATTGCCGGCTTGCCCAAGGCGCCGTCTCGTTACAACCCAATCGCCGATCCAGAGCGCGCGCTTGCCCGCCGCAACTGGATTCTCCAACGCATGCTGGGTCTTGGGTATATCGACCAGGCTGCTTATGAGAAAGCGCTCGCGACGCCTAACAATGCGAAGAACCACGGCGCTAACCCCGAACTGGATGCCCCGTACGTTGCTGAAATGGCCCGTCTCGAGATGATCCAGCGCTACGGTGATGCTGCGTATACCGACGGGTTTCATGTTTTCACCACGATTGACAGCCAGTTGCAGGAGCTCGCCGACCAGGCGCTCCGCGACGGCCTTCAGGAATACGACAGGCGTCACGGCTATCGTGGACCAGTAGCTCGCCATTCGGACGTCGATCCTCAACAGTGGCCTGCTTTGCTGGCAAAATACTCAGACATTGGCGGCCTGGCGCCTGCGCTGGTCACCGAGGTCGCGCCTGAGCATGCCCGGATCCAATTTCGCAACGGTGATCAGGGCCGCATCGAATGGGACGACATGCGCTGGGCGCGGCCCTACCTGAATATCAACAGTCTGGGGCCGGTGCCCAAGCAACCCAGCGATGTACTCGCAGCCGGCGATATCATCCGGGTTCGCACGACCGATACCGAGGGCCAATACCGCCTGGCACAGATCCCACAGGCGCAAAGCGCACTGGTCGCGCTGGACCCACAGGACGGCAGCCTGAAAGCTCTGACCGGCGGTTTTTCCTTCGCTCAGAGCAAATATAACCGCGCCACCCAGGCACGCCGCCAACCGGGCTCCAGCTTCAAACCCTTTCTATATAGTGCTGCGCTCGATCACGGCTATACCCCAGCCAGCATGGTCAATGACGCACCTATTGTTTTCTCTGATCAATACATGGATACCGATTGGCGGCCGCGCAATTCAGGGGGCGATTTTCTGGGTCCGATCCGGCTCCGGGAAGCGCTGTACCGTTCGCGTAACCTGGTGTCTGTCAGGCTGATGCAGGATCTTGGCGTCGATAACGCTTTGACCTACATGGAACGTTTCGGATTTGCCCGCGAGGAGCTGCCGCGCAACCTTTCTGCCTCCCTTGGTACGCCGGAGTTAACGCCGCTACAAATAGCGCAGGGCTACACCGTCATAGCCAATGGTGGCTACGCGGTTAAACCCTATCTGATCCAGGAGATTCAGGACCGCCATCGCGAAACCATACACATTGCCCAGCCTGCGATGACGCCGCAGCGCCTCGCAGAGCGACATGATGCCATCGACAGTTATCGGAGCAATGCTGACCCGGACGAAGCTAAACAGGTATTACTGGCCGAACAGGTCATAGACCCCCGCACCACCTACCAGCTGACCAGCATGCTCAAGGACGTGATCAACCGCGGAACGGCAGTGAGAGCAAAGGCGCTGGAGCGCAGCGACCTGGCAGGCAAAACAGGCACCACCAACGACCAGAAGGATGGCTGGTTCTCGGGCTATAACGCCGATCTGGTCGCCACCGTCTGGGTTGGCTTCGACCAGCCAGCGCCGCTTGGTCGACGCGAGTATGGCGGTACCACGGCGTTGCCGATATGGATGAGGTTCATGGATGCTGCGCTGGATGGCGAACCAGAGAACAGCCAGCCGATGCCTGATGGCCTGCTCACCATGCGCATCGATCCGAACACCGGCCGCAGCGCGCGGCCCGGCAGTAACGACAGCATTCTGGAAATATTCAAGGAAGAGGACGCCCCGCCCTCCTTTGGCGAACTGGACGACAACGGCTACCGCGACGACGGCGCTGTCACCCCGCTTGAGCTATTCTGACGCGCTATAAGCTGGAGCACTGTCAGCATATTCGAGGCAGAAACGGTCGCTGCTTTTTACGGGTCTCTGACTCTAAGCTGCGAGCTGCCTGACAATAACAAAGGGGCCGCGCCCGGCTTCAGGTTCGTTATTCAACGCAGCGAACCTGTAATCGCTTGAAACCGCTCAGGGTTCCTCCGAGCGGTTCGATCGCCTGGCCACCCGCCGAGGACGAATATGAAGCCTTTCAAGAGCATGCTGATCGCCAACCGTGGCGAAATTGCGGTGCGTTTGGCCCGCGCCGCCGCCGAACTCGAAATCCGCAGCGTTGCGGTATTTTCTGAAGACGATTCCCTGTCGCTTCACGTACGCAAGGCAGATATTGCCGTCCCCTTGCGCGGACGCGGCGTTACCGCCTACCTGGACAGCGCTCAGCTGATTGCCATCGCCCTGGAACAGGGCTGCGACGCGGTTCACCCGGGTTACGGTTTCCTCAGCGAGAACGCCGACTTCGCCAGGCAATGCACTGCCGCCGGGTTAACCTTTATCGGCCCCGATGCCAAGGTACTCGACGTGTTTGGCGACAAGGCCAGCGCCCGCCGACTCGCCGCCGAACACGATATCCCTCTGGCTCAAGGCACCAACAAACCGACCAGTCTGGACGAAGCCCGCGCCTTCATGGCATCGCTGGGTGCTGGCATACCCGTCATGCTGAAAGCGCTGGCTGGCGGGGGCGGCCGTGGCATGCGCGCTGTCCGGAATGCGCCCGGACTGGAAGCAGCCTTCGCCCGCTGCAGCTCTGAAGCCGAGGCAGCTTTTGGCAATCCCGACCTGTATATCGAGAGACTGATCCTCCGGGCCCGCCACATTGAAGTCCAGATTGTCGGCGACGGCTCGGCAGTGGCGCATCTCTGGGAACGCGATTGCACCTTGCAGCGGCGCAACCAGAAACTCCTCGAAATCGCTCCCGCGCCCAATCTTGATCCTGAGCTGCGCCAGCGCCTGCTCGATGCTGCGCTGAAGCTCACCGCGGCAGTCGGCTACCGCGGCCTGTGCACAGTGGAGTTTCTGCTCGATCAGGACACCGGCGATTTCATCTTCATGGAAGCCAACCCGCGGATTCAGGTCGAGCACACCGTTACGGAAGCGGTGACGGGCATTGATCTGGCCCAGCTGCAAATTCAGCTCGCTGCGGGGGCGAGTTTGTCGGAACTGGACATACAACAGCCTCAAATACCTGCGCCGCGAGGCTATGCCATACAGCTGCGCATCAATCTGGAAAGCATGCAGAGCGATGGCAGCGCGCGTCCCGCCGGCGGTACGTTAACCGCTTATGACCCACCCAGCGGGCCCGGTGTGCGTGTCGATGGGTGCGGTTATACCGGCTATACGAGCCATCCCGGTTTTGATTCGCTGTTGGCAAAACTGATCGTGCATGCGCCGGCTGATTTCCCGGCCGTGCTGCGCAGGGCCTATCGCACCCTGTGCGAGTTCCGACTGGAAGGCGCACCCAGCAACCAACCGTTTCTGCAAAACCTGCTACGGCATCCCGGGTTGGTGGATTATCAGGTCAGCACCGGTTTTATCGAAGCCCATGCATCTGAATTGCTGCAACCCACCCGCGAAGCGCATCCACAGTTCTACTTCGAACAGCACGCTGCCGAGCAAAACGCTCCGGCCAGCCGCACCACCGCCGTGCCGCACGGATGCGTTTCATTGGATGCTCCGGTACAGGGCGTTCTCGTCAGCCTTGACGTCAACACCGGCGACGCTGTGACCGCCGGACAGCAGGTCGCGATTATCGAAGCCATGAAGATGGAGTTCGAGGTCAAGGCGACTCAGAGCGGCATAGTCCGTGGACGGGCGGCAGCCCCCGGCGACAATTTGTTTGAATCCAGTCCGCTGCTGTTCATTGAGCCAGCGGACATCCAGAACAACGCCCTCCAGAGCGAAGAACAACTGGATCTGGCGCACATACGGGCTGATCTCGACGAGGTGCTGCAGCGCCGCGGGCAGCTCACCGATGAACAGCGACCCGACGCCGTAGCCAAACGCCGCAAGACTGGCCAGCGTACTGCCCGCGAGAATCTTGCTGAGTTGCTCGACGAAGGCAGCTTCATGGAATACGGCGGCTTCGCTCTCGCTGCGCAACGCACGCGACGCAGTCATGAAGAACTGTTGAAGATGAGCCCTGCTGACGGCCTGATCGCCGGCATCGGTACGGTAAACGCGGAGCTGTTTGGTAACGAGACAGCGCGCTGCATGGCCATGAGTTACGACTACACGGTCTTTGCCGGCACCCAGGGCGTAATGAATCACAAGAAGACTGACCGCATGCTCGAACTGGCTGAGCAGTGGCGCCTTCCACTGGTATTTTTCACCGAGGGCGGCGGCGGACGGCCGGGTGATATCGACAAGGTGGGTGTGGCCGGGCTGGATTGTACAACCTTCATGCGTATGGCGCGGCTGAGCGGGCAGGTTCCTTTGGTGGGCGTAGTCTCCGGACGCTGTTTCGCCGGCAATGCGGCACTGCTCGGGTGTTGCGATGTGATCATTGCGACCGAGAATGCCAGCATCGGGATGGCCGGTCCGGCGATGATCGAAGGCGGCGGGCTCGGGCGTTTCACGCCGGAGCAAGTCGGGCCAACCGGTATTCAGGCACCCAACGGGGTGATTGATGTGCTGGTCAAGGATGAGGCGGAAGCGACTCGGGTCGCCAAACAGTATCTGTCCTATTTCCAGGGTGATCTGCCAAGTGGAGACTGCACTGATCAACGCCGGTTGCGGCACCTGATTCCGGAGAACCGTCTTCGCGCCTACGATATCCGTGAGGTAATCGAGACGCTGGCCGATGACGGATCGGTGCTGGAGCTGCGCCGCCAGTTTGCGCCGGGCCTGATCACGGCACTGCTTCGTATCGACGGCAAGGCCTTTGGCTTGATGGCGAACAACCCTATGCATCTTGGCGGAGCGATTGACGCGGTTGCAGGTGACAAGGCCGCGCGCTTCATGCAGCTGTGTCAGGCGCACGGACTGCCGCTGGTATCCCTGTGCGATACGCCCGGTTTCATGGTCGGGCCGGAGTCTGAGCAACAGGCCACGGTGCGGCATGTTTCGCGCATGTTTGTGACGGCTGCGAGCCTGACGGTGCCCTTCTTTACCATCGTGCTGCGCAAGGGTTACGGGCTCGGTGCGCAGGCAATGGCGGCCGGCAGCTTTCATGCACCGATGTTTACCATTGGTTGGCCGAGCAGCGAGTTCGGTGCGATGGGTCTGGAAGGTGCCGTGCGGCTCGGTTACGCCAAGGAGTTGGCGGCGGTAGACGATGAGCAGGATCGTCAGGCCTTGTTCGATAAGCTGGTTAGCGAGCTCTATACACGCGGCAAGGGCATCAGCATGGCGAGCTTCCTTGAGATCGATGCGGTGATTGATCCGCTGGAAACGCGCGATTGGTTGTTGCGCGGGCTGAGTTCGGCGCCGCCCGAGTCGCGGCAGCGTGGGACCCGGCCTTTTGTGGATACCTGGTAGGCGATGTTGTTCGAGCCGCTGGCGGTTTGTGCTGATAGGCCGGCGTACAGAGCCACTGGCGCAAGACGCCGTGAATCCGTCCCTGGAGGCTTGACGAAAACATCCCTGTTTTCGACACTTGCGCCAGCGGCTCAGTCCGCTGGCCAGTCGGGCATTTGTGTTGTTTTGAGTTTGCTGTCCAAAAGCCAAGTCAAAACCGCCGGACGTTGAGCTTGCGGCTTCGATAGTGCTGCGCATTGCCTACGCTGGCTGGCGTGTAATTGGCGTGAGCCTGCGCGTTGTGCCGCCAGCGCAAGACGCCGTGAATCCGTCCTTGGAGGCTTGACGAAAACGTCCCGGTTTTCAACACTTGCGCCAGCGGCTCGGCCCGCTGGCTTGACTAGCTTTCGTGTGACGTTGGGCTTGCTGTCCCAAACCTCAAATCAAGGTCTTTGTGACTCCATTCTGGAGCTCGGACCAGGACAGCGTCCTGTCTGCTCTGGGTAGTAATCCTGGTGCATGTCCTAGCAGTAATACGGTGCGGCCAGCCAGCCATGGTTCGATATTCCTGCGAACGCGCTCTGCTGTTGCTTTATCCAGACCATTGAATGGCTCGTCGAGTATGACGACCGGGCTGCCTTTGAGCAGCACCCTTGCGAGGGCGAGCCGGCGGCCCTCTCCGCCTGAGAGTTGCTTGCCGGACTCCCCTACCCAGGTATCCAGTCCGGCGGGTAATTGTTCGACCATGTCCGCCAGCTCCACCCTTTCCAGCACGTGCCAGAGCTGTGCATCGGTTGCATCCGGCGCGGCCAACAACAGATTGGCGGCGATGCTGTCGTGCAGCAGTTCGGTCTGCTGGGTCAGATAGCCGACGTGAGCGCGCCAATCCTGCAGGGCTAACTGACTGAGCGCGGCTTTGCCGATTTGCACCCTGCCCGCGTCGGGATCGATTAGCCGGGCGGCGAGTTGTGCGAGGGTGGATTTGCCGCATCCGGAGGGGCCGATGATGGCCAATGAAGTGCCTGCCGGCACGGTCAGGTCAAGATTGGCAATCCCGGCGTACTCTACGTCGACAGCATCCCACTTCAGTGTGAGGTCGGCAGGTACTGGATGCGGCGCTGTCGGTTCCGCCAGTTGGCTGCTTAGCGCAACCTGTTTATTCAATCGCGCCGCGGCGGCACGGGTGGCGCCGTATTGCGCGAAGGCGCCAGGCAATGGGGCCAAGCCTTCGCCCAGTGCCAGTAATGCCAGTGTTATCAATACAGCGACGGGGCCGCTCAACGTGCCTTGCTCGGTTGCCCAGAGCGCGCCAAAGAAGCCAATGAGCATGCAGAATAGTACACCGGCGGCGGCCAGCGCCTGACCCAGGGCGACTCGCAGCTGCAGTTTCAGCTGGTCATCGAGCATGTTTTGACTGGCTTGCAGCAGTTGCGTTTGATGGCGCACAAGGGTACCCGCGGCGGTCAGCTCGGCAAGGCCCTGCAGCTGCTCGATGCTCAGCGTACGCATCTGGTCGAGCTGCTCGACCCGTGCTGCGCTCAGACGCATGGCCCAGGCGGCCATGCCAAAGGTCAAGGCGCACAGCAGGATCAGCAGCACTATACCCAGCAGTACGCCCAATGCGAGGTGAAACAGCGCAATGACGCCGCACACCAGCAATACGCCGAAGAAAGCCACAGCGGGCGGTGCCAACAGTCGTAGATAGAGCGTGTCCAGCGTATCGATGTCAGCCGTCAGGCGGTTGAGCCATTGGGGGGCGCGGAGTCGGCTCAGGGTCGCGCCATCTAGACGTGCCAGCGCAGCGAAGTGCGTGCTGCGCAAATCAGCCAACAGGCCGAGCACGCTGTTGTGGTTGTAGATACGCTCCGTGTAGCGTGCAACCGTGCGGGTCAGGGCGAAGAAGCGGATGCCGCCGCCGGGCACGTACACGTCGAACGCAATGCGCTGACCTGCAGCCCAGAGCATGGCGGTAACGCCGGTTGCGGTAATGAACCATCCCGACAGCGCCAGCAGCCCTATGGCGCTGAGGAAGGTCGCTGCGATCAGTAATGCGCCGATCATCAACCGAGCGCGCTTGACCAGTATCAGCGTCAGCCACGGCCGCAGCTCATTCATCCTTGAGCCTCCCGCCGCGCAGACTCAGCGTCCGGTTGGCCATCGCCACGATGGCTGGTTGATGGGTAGCGATCAGAAGGGTTCGGCCGCTGCGGGCCAACGCCAGAAGTGCTTCGATCACCTCAGCCTCACTGTCCGGATCGAGGCTTGCGGTCGGCTCGTCCAATAGAACCAGCTCGGCATCAATCAACCATACCCGCGCTAACGCCAGGCGCTGGGCCTGTCCGCCGGATAAGCCACGACCACCCTCGCCCAGCTGGGTGTCGAGCCCCTGGGGTTGTGCTGCAAGCACATCGTTCAGTCCGGCAGCCTCCAGCGCTGCATACATAGCGGGTACGTCTGCATCCGGTGCGATCAACCGCAGGTTGTCAGCCCAGCTCCCCTTGATCAGAAAGGGCTTCTGACCAAGCCAGGCGACCGGCTCGGCCCCGGGGAGCTGACCGAATAACGAGACCTCGCCTGCCTGGGGCTGGATGAACCCCGCGAGACAACTGAGCAGCGTTGACTTGCCCGATCCGGAGGGTCCGACCAGCGCGACCACTTCGCCGCGACGGATGCAGAAACTGACGTCTCTCAACACCGGGCTCCGACCTGAATAACCAACCTTGACCTGGTTAACCACCACGCTGTCTGTGCGTGGGCTCGTGCTGACAGCGCGTCTGTGTGGCGGTTCGCTGTCTACACCTGTCGACAATCCAACCAGCGCATCAGCTGCGCCCAGCGCGGCGGCGCGGTCATGATAAAACTGAGCAAGGTTGCGCAGCGGTTGAAAGAATTCCGGCGCCAGCAAGAGGATGAACAAACCGCTGAACAGTGTCAGTTGCGGGGCGGGTCCGAAGTCGATGTAGCCGAGCAGACCAAATCCGATATACATGGCGACGACGGCAATCGCCACAGAGGCGAAAAACTCCAGTACCGCAGAAGACAGAAAAGCCACTCGCAGGGTGCGCATGGTGACGGCTCGATACTGCTGGGCTGCCGCGGCTACGTCAGTGCTCGCCCTTTCAACCTGACCGAACAGTTGCAGACTGGTAAGACTGCGTACCCGATCGAGAAAATGCCCGGCCAGACGCCCTGCTTCGAGAACATGTTGCTGGCTCAAGCGCTCTGCACTCATGCCGATCAGCGCCATGAACGTCGGGATCAAGGGCGCGGCTATCAGCAGGAACAGCGCGGCGAGCCAGTCCAGCCAGAATACAACCGCAAGAATCGACAGCGGGCCAAGCAGGGCTAACCATTGCTGGGGCAGATAGCGGGCGAAGTAGCTGTCCAGTGCTTCGACCTGCTCGACCCAGTAATAGGCCAGGGTCGCGCTGGAGCGACCGGCCAGTTGCACCGGACCCTGCGCTGCCCACTCGCCGAGCAGTTCGCTGCGCACCCGCTGTCGCACCCTGGCACTGGCGAGCTGGCCGAAAAATTCCTGCGCCGCCTGGCTGACTGCACGGACCATCACTGCTGCTATCAATCCGATCGCCGGCCCGATCTGCGATCCTAATGTCTGTCCCTCAATCAACGTGCGGAAGACAATCAAGGCGAGCAGCCCGGCCAGACAGATTAACGCCAGGATATTGATCATCCCGGCGGTCACTACACCAAGCAGCAAAGGCCTGACCTTAGCCTGCTGACGGGCCAACCAATGTCGAGCCGAATCCGGCGGGCCTGCCGGCTCAGTGATAGCCTTCTCCAACTCTTACCTTGCCGCGGAATACCCAATACGCCCAAGCGGTATATACAAGAATTATCGGAATGACGAACAACATTCCCACCAGTAGAAAAAGCTGCGATTCAGGCGCGGAGGCCGCGTCCCACAGGGTGAAGTTTGGCGGAATGACGTAGGGCCAGCGGGTCCAGAGCAAGCCGAAGTAGGTGGCGGCGAACATGCCCATGGTGGCCACGAAGGGCAATGCCTCCCGGCGTTGGCGAATCCCGCGCCAGACCTGGAAAGCAAAGAAGGCAGCGAGGACCGGGAATATCCAGATCCAGCGAATCGCCTCGAACCACCGCTCATAGGCAGACGGATCTACCGAAGGCGTCCACAGGCTGACCGCAAGAAAGATCAGCAACACGCCCGCCAGCAGCCAGGGCGCAAGCCGGTACGCCCATTGCTGAATGTAACCCTCCGTCTTGAGGATCATCCAGGTGCAGCCAAGCAAGGCGTAGCCGGCGAGAATGCCGATCCCGGTCAGAACAGTGAAGGGAGTCAGCCAGTCCAGCGGACCGCCGGCGTACACCAGCCCTTCGGTTTTGTACCCTTCGATATAAGAGCCGACCACCGCACCCTGGGCGAAGGACGCAACGATCGAACCGAGGGCGAAGGCCCAGTTCCACAGATAGCGCGAAGTCTTCGCCTTGAAGCGGAACTCGAACGCAACGCCACGGAATATCAGTCCCGCCAGCATCAGGAATACGCCGATATACAGCGCCGGCAAAAGGATCGAATAGACCAGCGGAAAGGCCGCCAGCAGCCCCACACCGCCCAGTACCAGCCAGGTCTCATTACCGTCCCAGATAGGCGCGACGGAATTCATCATGACGTCGCGCGCCTCTTCATCCGGGGCGAACAGAAACAGGATGCCGACGCCAAGATCGAAGCCGTCCATCAACACGTACATGATGATTGCAAAAGCGACGATCACCGCCCAGATCATTGACAGATCAATGGTGCCCATATCAATGCTCCTCGTGTTCAAAGCGCACATGGGTGGCCGATAACGGACGTTTGGGCCGCTCGGCCTGATCCGCGTGATCGGAGAGATCCGGCTCTTCGACGGTGATCCCTTTCTGCAGAACACCAAACAGGTAATACAGGCCAGCGCCAAAGATCGCTGCGTACACCAGCACGTAGCCGATCAGCGTGAACAGGGCCATCCCGCCCGTCAGTGAAGGCGTGAGGCCCTGCTCATGCCTCAAAGTCTCATAGACTATCCAGGGCGCCCGGCCGACTTCTGTCACTATCCAGCCGGCGGTGACGGCGATGAACGGGGTAATACTCATGAAGCGCAACCCCTGCAGGAACCAGCGCGTCTGATGGTAGCGTTGACCGCGGCGGAGCCACAGGCCTGCAAGTCCGAAGGCGATCATCAGCAGCCCCATGCCGACCATAGCCCTAAAGGCAAAGAACACGATCCACACGGGCGGCTGATCTTCCACGTCGATCTCGCGCAGACCGGGCACTTCGCCGTCCCAGGTGTGAGTCAACAGCATGCTGCCCAGGCGTGGAATGCCGAATTCCACCCGATTGGCCTGCAACTCCCTATCCGGCAGAGCAAACAGTAATAGCGGCACACCCACATCGGTATCCCAGTTGCCTTCCATCGCAGCGACTTTCATCGGCTGATGCTTGAAGGTGTTCAGGCCGTGCAGATCGCCCACCACAGCCTGCGCCGGTGCGAGAAACAGGATCATCCACAGACACATCGACAGCGCCTTGCGGTTGGCTTCGACCTCCCGACCAAGGAGCAGATACCACGCGCTGACCCCAGCCACCACAAATGACCCGGTAAGAAAGGAAGCGATAGCCATATGGGTGAAGCGATAGGGGAAGGACGGGTTGAAAATCGATTCGACCCAGGACGTAACATGAAACACGCCGTCGCGCAGCTCAGTGCCCTCTGGCGTATGCAACCAGCTGTTTGCCGCGAGAATCCAGAATGCGGAAATGAAAGTGCCCAGCGCCACCATGCATGCGGCGAATAGGTGCATCCCCTGCGGAACCCGGTTCCGTCCGAACAGCAGCACGCCTAGAAAGCCCGCCTCGAGAAAGAACGCGGTTACCACTTCATAGCTGAGTACGGGCCCTATGAAGTTGGCTGCAGCATAGGAAAAATTGCTCCAGTTGGTGCCGAACTGGAAGGACATCACGATGCCCGACACCACCCCCATGCCGAATACCACGGCAAACACCTGAACCCAGAATTTGGAGAGTTGAGTCCATAGCGGATTGCCGGTACGGAACGCCATCGTTTCAAGGAAAGCAATGTACGAAGCCAGACCGATCGTAAACACCGGAAAGATCGCATGGAAGGACACGACGAAGGCAAACTGGAAGCGTGATAACAACAACGGATCCAATTCCATGAGCAGGACTCCTGTCGGAAACTGGCGAAGCTGGGTTTTGCCGATCAGCCCTGCGTTGTGCGCGTCGTGCCAACCAGCTCGAAGCTGTGACCACTTTCGCGCTATAGGCGTTCCATTCTTTATTCAGCGAAGCGCTCTAACCGGCCACCCGGAAAGCTGCAAACCCGCGCCGTGTAGGCCACAACTGATCGCCTGGGTGCGTCAGAACCACAGCGTCCATAGCGCCACGCCGAGCGGCAACAATACCGCCGACCCCACCCCCATCATGCTCATGCCCAGTGCCGCAAACGCACCGGCTTCCTCCCCTTCCTCCAATGCGCGGGAGGTACCCACCGCGTGAGCGACAATGCCCATGGCGATGCCCCACGCCGCCGGATGCGTTATGCGGAACAGCCGCAGCAACCAGGGGCCCAGCAAGGCGCCCAACACTGCGGTAATCATCACGAACACTGCAGCCAGCGCCGCGACACCGCCTATCTGTTCTGCCACCAGCATGGCGATGGGCGTGGTCAGCGATTTGGGTGTCATGGTCATCAGGATCATCGGGTCAGCATCCATCAGCCAGCCAATCAGCAGCGTGCTGAGCGTGGCAAACAGCCCGCCCAGCAGTAGCGTGACGACCACCGGCCTTAAAAACTGACGAATTCTGCGCAGATTCAGATACAAGGGAACGGCCAGCGCCACTGTCGTAGGCCCAAGCAGAATGGCCATCGGCACCACGGCTTCCCGATAGCTGGGATAGTCGAAGTCCAGCGTCCAGAGAACCAACAAGATCAGCGGCACCGAAACGATGATCGGGTGGAATAACGCCATACGGGAGCGTTCGTATAGTGTGAGGCCGATCTGGTAGGCAGCCAGCGTTACACCAATCAGAAATAGCGGATGTTCGATCACAGCCTGAAGCGCGGCCTCAACCGAGCCACTCATTGATCTGCCTCGATACGGCGTTGCTTACGGATCAAACGCTGCATCAACCAGCCACAGAACGGCAGCGTCAGCAAAAAAGACAGCAACATGGTGACCAGGATGGCCGCCCAGTCTGCTGCGAGCTCTTTCCCGTAGAGCATCACGCCGGCTGCCGGGGGCACCAACAGCAGCGGCAGATATTTCAACAACCCGCTCGCAGCCTGGTCCAGAGAGTCACTGACACCGCCACGCAAACACAGACAGATCAACAGCAGCAGCATGCCGATAATAGGGCCCGGCACGAAGGGCAGCACCAGAACATTCAGTCCGGTTCCGAGCAGTTGAAAGGTGATCAACCAGGTCAATCCGCGAAGCAACATAGCGAGTTCCCGCCGCAAATAAAGCGAAGGTTAATCACTGTTGCAGGGAAAGCCCACCCCTCTTGCAAACCACTAGTCAATCAACCGATGACGCCTCGGTTGCAAAGGGTTTTTCGAGCCCCAGTGCAATGCCGGTTTTTTGGCTATTGCGCCGGTGAAACGGCACCGCTATTGGTTGTGGCGAACCGGTCAAATGACCGGTAGTCTGTGCCTATTAGCGGCCTGGCCGGGTCCGGGGAGCCAACCAGATATATACGCCCAAGCGCCTGGTTTAGCGCTCCAATGCACTGAGCCCGGATCACTGGAAATGCAGAAGGAAAAGGAAGCGGGCACGACCGCATCCCGTTCCGGTAGAACCCGCGCAATGGCTCGCGCAGAAAGATTAAGGAACCGCGATTTGATCCTCAGCAAGCTCTCCGTCGATACCCTGATACAGAGCCGCCACAACAGCCATCACCCAGCGCTGCGCAAGGCGGTAGGGCTCGCCATCACCATGGCCCTGGTGCTACTGATGGCATCGCTGCTACCGCTGTCTACGCTGCCTCCGGCTGTTTTTTTATCTGCACATACCCTGCTGGAAGTATTTTCCATCGTCGTTGCCAGCCTGGTATTCGCGGTCGGCTGGGAAACTCATCGGCGTAAACAATCTGCCAACCTGCTGGTACTTGCCTGTCTGTTCCTGGGTGTTGCGCTGCTGGATATCTCTCACACTCTGACGTTTCCGGGCAATCCGGGGTTCCTCGTACCGGCGCACATCGATAACACCATCATCTACTGGTTGAGCGCGCGGCTGCTGGCGGCACTTGCCCTGTTGTGGATTGCCATTCGCGCGCCCTGGAACGATGTCGCTAGGGCGCCGAACCGCTGGGCATTGCTGCTAGGAGTATTGGCCGCGGTATCAGCGCTGCATGCTGCGCTGTACTTTTTCCCGAGGGCAATGCCAGTTACCTTCTATCCCCATTCGGGCCTGACGCTCTTCAAGGTCGGGTTCGAATATTTGCTCGTCACGCTGAACCTGATAGCGGCTTTTCTGCTATGGCGCGCCATGCGCGGTCCGCTGTCATTCGATGCTGCCTCGCTATTCGGTGCCGTCTGCGCCATGGCGCTCAGTGAGTTCTGCCTGACACTTTACAGCGCGACCAACGACACCATGTCCTTGCTCGGCCATTTGCTCAAGGTGGCTTCCTACCTGTTTTTGTTTCGCGCGGTCTTCATCGAGACCGTCGAGCGCCCCTTCGCTGCGTTGCACGCCTCTCAACAGCGGCTGCAAGCTATTTTCGACGCGTTGCCGGACATTCTGGTTGAGGTTAACAAATCCGGTAAGGTTATGGAGTTTCATGCGCCGCACAGTGATGAACTGGACCTGAGCAGGCGGCAGATGGTCGGCCGGGAAATGGTTCCCTTGCTTCCACCCGAGGCGATCCCGATTTGCGAGCGGACCTTCATTGAGGCCAAGCAGCGCGGACACGCTCAGAGCGAGCCTTTCCGCTCGCGAATTGACGGCAGGACCGTATGGTTCCAGATTTCTGCCGCACCGAAACAAGGCGCTGACGGCCATCATTATCTTGTGATAGCGCGTGACGTTACCAAGACCAAGGAGCAGGAATCCGAGATCTTGAGGCTGTCCCAACATGACAGCCTGACCCATCTGCCCAATCGCAAGCTGTTCATCCAGCGGACCGAAATGACGCTTCGCCTCACCGCCCGCAACCAGGGCAGCTTCGCGTTGATGCAGATAAACCTGGATGATTTCAAGCAAATCAATCTGGCCCACGGCCACCAGGCCGGGGACCAACTACTTGCCGCTCTGGCAGACCGGTTGCGTGGCATTCTGCGGGAAGAAGACGTGCTCTCACGGGAAAGCGGCGACCAGTTCATCCTCACGCTGCCGGCGCTCGATAGCGTAGCCGCTGCGCATGTAGCCGAACGTCTCTGCCATGCAATCGCCCGTCCGCTGACTTTTGGTGAACATGTCGCGCCCCTTACCGCGTCTATCGGTATCGCCATCTACCCGGACGATGGCAACACGCTCGACGAGCTGACCCGCCGCGCCGCAGCAGCATTGCAGCTGGCGAAGCAGGACGGAGGCAACACCTACCGGTTCCTCAGCGAGGATCTGCAGGCGCGAATGGCGCACATCCTGCAGCTGGAAAACCTGCTGCGCGAAGCCGAGGAGCACCTGGAATTGTCACTCCGTTACCAACCTCGGTGGGAGCTGGGCAATCGGCACCTGGCCGGGCTGCATGCCAGTCTGCGCTGGTTCAACACGGAACTGGGCGAAATCAGCGCGGAGGAATTTCAGCCCATAGCCGAAGCCAGTGGTCAGGCGCTTGCGCTGAACGACTGGGTACTTCAACAGGTTCTGGCGCAGCTGAAACGCTGGCAGGATGAAGGCCTGACACCGGTTCCAGTCGTGGTGAGCCTATGCCCGACCAAATTCAGGATGGATAACCTGCCGGCACGAATACGCAAAAGTCTGGAAGCCTGGAGTATCGAACCACGCTATCTGCAATTAGAAGTTTCAGAAGAACTGGCGATGGAAGATCCCGCTGCAACGACCCTCAAGCTCGAGGCGCTGCGTGAGCTGGGGGTATCGATCATCATCGGAGAGTTCGGCGATTGTTATTCATCGCTGCAGCAAGTTCAGTCATTCAAGCCCGACACCATAAAATTTGCTCGGTCATTTATCAGCGAACCCATAACGCGCGACAGGGAAATCATTCTGAACAGCCTGATCAGCACCGCACACCGATTAGGCTTGCAGAGCATGGCTGACGGCATTGACACGCCGACACAGCTGGCTTTGATACAGCGCAACGAATGTAAGTATGCCTTGGGTAACCAACTCGACTCACCGCTAACACCGGAGGAGGCTTCCAGATTGCTCGTCGAGGCCGCGGTCGAACGTTCCTGAACCGGGACCGGGGGCTGGCCTCGCAAGGCACAACCCCCTCACTCCTGCATTACCGGGTCAATCAGAACCCATGCAGCAGGGCAAAGCGATCAGCGTGATAACGGTAGTCACCAAGCAGTTGCTGCACAACGCGGGCCCGCTTGATGAACAGACCAGCGTCGAACTCGTCAGTCATGCCCATGCCGCCATGCATCTGTATCATTTCGTTGGTTACCAACTCAGCCACTTCGCACGCCTTGGCCTTGGCCAGACTGACCAGCACCGAGGTATCCGGGGCATCGTTATCCAGCGCGACGAGTGCCTTCAACACCACCGACTTCACCAGCTCCAGCTCGCTGAACATGTGTGCCGCCCGGTGCTGCAGCGCCTGGAACGATCCGATCACCACACCGAATTGCTTGCGCTCCTGAAGAAAACTGACAGTTCTCTCAAAAGCTTCCAACGACAAACCCAGTAATTCCGCAGCAAGCTGCGCGTTCCCCGCGTTCAGCACCGACTCGAGTACCGGATCAGCCTGATTCAGTCCACCAAGCAATGCCTCTTCGCCCACTCGAACATGGTCCAGGCTTATCCGCGCGGCGTTGCGGCTGTCCGCCATGATGGTCCGCTCAACCCTGACGCCTTCAGTGCCCGGATCGATGATGAACAGGCTGATGCCATCGCTATCCTGATTACCCACACTGGTGCGAGCGGCTACGATCAATCTGTCCGCGACGTGGCCATCGACCACGAAACTCTTCTGGCCATTGATGATGAAGCCTGCATCCAGATTCTGCGCGGTCGTATTGATAGACCAGGGTTGATGTCGGGCTTTCTCATCGATTGCCAGCGCCACGATCAGGCTGCCGCTGGCAATCGCTGGCAACATTGCGCGCTTCTGCTCGTTGGAACCGGCCAGTGAAAGTGTCGTTGCCGCCAGTACAGAGCTGGAAAATAGCGGTGACGCACTCAGGTTGCGCCCGGCCTGTTCTGATAGCTGGCCCATGCCTACATGCCCGAAACCCGAGCCGCCGAAATCCTCGGATATCAGTGTCCCAGCGAAGCCCATCTCCGCCATGTTGCGCCAGAGTTCTGTGGAAAAGCCTGTCTCGTCGCGACTGTCGCGCAGCGCCCGCAGCTGGGCAACCGGAGCGTTCTCCCTGAAAAAACGCTGGGCGGCGTCCCTGAGCATGTTCTGCTCTTCATTCAATACCAATGCAGCCATGATGCATCCTCGAGTCGTTTACTGAAGCGCGAGAATATTGCGCGCGATTACGTTGAGCTGAATTTCACTGGTACCGCCCTCAATGGAGTTGCCCTTTGAGCGCAGCCACATCCGTGGCAAGGCACCTTGCCGGGAGCCTTCGCCTTCCCATACCAGCCCATCGCTGCCGCGCAGCGCAATCATCAGCTCCTGGCGTCGCTTGTTCAGCTCGGTACCGTAGTACTTGAGCATCGCCGAACTATGCCCCACGCCCTGACCCGCCTTGGCTTCATCAAGCACTCTCTCAGCGGTCAGCTCGAAGGCATTTGCATCGATCGCCCACCGCGCTACCTCAGCCCGCAACAATCCGTCAGCCAGGCGGCCGTTTTCGAGCCCGACGCAATCCACCGCAAACTGCGGTAGTGTCTGTTGGCCGGCCGCTGTGCGGCCCATGCCACCAATCATCTCGCGCTCATGGGTCAACAGGTATTTCGCGATAGTCCAGCCCTGATTGATTTCGCCTACCACCTGGTTCTTCCCCACGCGTACATTGTCGAGAAAGGTTTCACAGAAAGGCGAATTGCCGGAAATCAACTTGATCGGACGGGTGCTCACGCCTGGCGTCGTCATATCGAACAGAACCAGGGAAATGCCCAGTTGCTTGCGCGCATCGGGGTCGGTACGCACCAGACAAAACATCCAGTCGGCCTGATCCGCATAGGAAGTCCAGATCTTCTGGCCATTAACCACGAAGTGGTCGCCATGATCTTCGGCCCGGGTTTGCAGGCCCGCCAGATCCGAGCCTGCACCCGGTTCGCTATAGCCCTGGCACCAGCGGATCTCACCTCGCACGATGGGCGGCAAATGCTGCTGTTTCAATGCCTCCGAGCCGAACTTGAGTATGGCCGGGCCAATCATCCACACTCCGAAACTGGAGAGCGGCGGCCGTGCCTGGATTCGTGCCATCTCTTCACGCAATACCTTATGCTCGGCCTGACTCAGCCCGCCTCCGCCATACTCACGCGGCCAATCCGGCGCCGTCCAGCCGCGCGCAGCCATGCGCTCCAGCCAGAGTCGCTGATCATCACTGGAAAATTGGAAGTTGCGCCCGCCCCAGCATTGATCACTTTCCGGCCTCATCGGCGTACGCATGGACGGCGGGCAATTTGCTTCCAGCCAGTCGCGTGTTTCCTGTCGAAATACATCAAGATCGGTCACCTTGGTTCTCCTCATGAAGCTGCGATTAGGATTTGATCAAGATACTCCGCATAACCTGCGTGCGCTGCGCAGTCAGCAAGCGGAATGACGATTCATCAGCAAACGGAATTGAGTGCAGCCTTACTGCCGTCTCATCAAGCGAGACTGATGTCACGCTTCAACAGAGCCGGACGCCCAGGAACCTGAATGGCCAAGTAAGTGTAAGAAGAGAACAGGCCGATACTGACCGCGGGGGTCGTCGACGAGCCGAACGGCCATGCCGTTGGGCAGAACCGATGAAGATCGCGGGAGAGCAAGGAACTTGAGCGCCGGACGAGGCTCTCACTAACGTCACGAGGCCAACATGGCCCCCTGGACGCTGAAACCACTCAGAATTTGATTTGATCGCCTGGTTCAGGCTTGGCTGGACATTCCACTTTGGACTCGGCCTCAGCAGTACAGCGGTCCTCGCCCAGGGTATATAGCGCGTCACGCACGATTGCCTCGTCTTCTGGCTTGATCGGTTCCACCGCTATATTTTGACCGGCTTCAGGAATTGCAGGTTCAGCTAGCCTGGTCTCGACGGTGGTAATCGGCTCGGCGACGGCATCCGGAGGCCTGATGCTGGCACCATCAGTCGACGCAAAGCTGGCATCGATATTCTGCGTGGACGCCAGAGAGTCGAACCCGACTGTGCTGTCGTTAAGCGCGCTGAGCTCGGCTTGTTCGGCTTCATCTCCGAGCACGCTTTGGTCAGCTCCGCCATTACCACAGCCGGACACTGACAGACCGAGTACTACGCCATACGCCAATAGGCGAATCATGTTCATGAAGGTGTTCAGCTCTCACTTCTCAGTAGGGATCAAGCGCGCCTGATGCGCTGAATATCATCTACCGCACGGCTCAGAGTGTCGGTGCGTTATACCTCATTCCTTGTATTAAACGCCCTCACCGCCCCCTTGAGGCCGGCTTGATCAATGCGGAAAGCATGCAGTTTACCCTTGACAGCTCTCGGTAGTAATGCTGGCAAAAGGCTAGGATACAGCGTGGCGGGTGGACTGATCATAAGTGAACTGATAGGGTAGTCCATCACCGGACGTAGCAAACCCGGGCCAGAATCGCGTTTTCATCGGCCATCTGCGCCGAAATCTATCGGGCTATACCCCTTCTGTTTGTGCCTGGGCGAGAGCTTCAACGCGCCGTGCTTGCTTGTTTCCGTAATTTAACCGCTGTTGGGTCCTCGTTTGATATTTATGGATTTCCAGCCCTGTCAATTCACAAAGGGACGATGATTTGAACGACTCCACACTCTTCCAATTCTCGACGCTGACTGTTTTGCTTCTGCTGCTCGCGTTTTATGGCGGCACCTATCTGCTAACGCTGCTGATCAAGGATAAGAAGGAAAACACCGACGCCTTTATGGTGTCCAACCACCGCATCGGCTTCGGCCTCGGCGCCGCCAGTATGACCGCCACCTGGATCTGGGCCGCTTCATTTTACGCGGCCGCCACCTCTGGTTATACCTACGGCGTTTCCGGCCCGCTGCACTATGGCCTGTGGGGCGCCTTGATGATTTTGTTCATCTACCCCTTCGGCCGCCGGTTCCGCAAACTTGCTCCGAACGCGCACACACTGGGCGAATTGATACATGCCCGGCACGGTGCCTCCAGCCAATTGATTCTTGCTTCATCCAACCTGCTCGGCAGCATCATCAGCCTGATGGTCAATTTCACGGCATCCGGTGCGCTGGTCTCGGTCCTTTCACCCCTGTCCTTTCAGGCCGGCGTGATTATCGCCGGGGTGGGCGTGCTGTCCTATACGATCTGGTCAGGCTTCCGCGCTTCGGTATTAACTGACTTCGCCCAGCTGATGGCGATGATGGCCATTGCCATTGTCATCATCCCCGCAGTGCTCTTTTCCCTGGGTGGACCAAGCGCGCTCATCGACAAGATGGATGTGCTCACGCCGGAACAGGCGAACCTGTTTTCCATGGACGCCATTCTGAATCAGGGAGCGCCATTCTTTGTTGCTGTACTGGCTTACGCGATCGGTAATCAGACCATCTCGCAGCGTCTGTTTGCCGTAGACGAGAACCACATCAAGCCGACCTTTATCACAGCCACCATAGGCTACGGCGCTATCGTGATCGGCCTTGGCATGATCGGCCTGATGGCCTTGATAACCGGCATCGAGCCAATAGACGGCAACATGAACAATCTGATTCCGCAGATGGTCTCGATGTATCTACCTCCGGTGTTCATTGGTCTGTTCTTCATTCTGGTTATCGGCTCGTTATCATCAACGGCAGACTCTGACCTCTCGGCCCTCTCCGCTATCGTGATGGCTGACGTGTACGGCAAGAACATCGCCAAGAACAATCCCGATCCGACCAAGATGTTGCTCATCGGCAGGATAACCATGATCGTGGCGACGCTCCTCGGCGTCATTTTCGCCAGCTTTTCGCTGGATATCCTGATCATGCTGGTATTTGTGGGCGCGCTCTGGGGTGCAATCGTGTTCCCGGTCATCGCGAGCTGCTTCTGGGACCGGGTTACCAATGCGGCCTTTACCTGGGCGGTTGTGGCAGGCCTGGCAATGTTCTGCCTGGCGCGCTTCGAGCTGGTGCCCATGACCGGTGTGATCGGCGTATTCTTCGAACTGCTCGGCTCCGCTGGCGGCGGCGTCGTTATTGGCCTGATGAGCTTCGGATTCTTCGGCCGCCGCGCCGGCATTGTTATCGGCGTCCTGGCCGCGCTGGCCCTGGCGTATTTCGCTCTGGGCTTCCTGCGCGACTATACCGTTTTGCTGGCCTCGCTGACGGCCTACGGCGCAAGCACCATTGTGTGCATGGCTATCAGCCTGTTGAGCTCACACAAGTTTGATTTCGCCAAAATCAGCCGCGACGTCGGCGACTACGACCACAGCCCCGAAGCTGCTCAGTCGTAATTGGACTAACCGCCGCCTGCTTACGGCGGCAACAGGAGAAATATTATGCAATCACTATTATTGGGTTCTTACATTCTGGTCTGGCCTTTGGCTTCGCTGGTCGTCCTCGCGCTTATCCTGACCGCCACGCTGAAGGATATGCGAAAAGCCAAGCAAGAAAACCGCGACCTGGTTTAGTCTCGGAAAACGCATGCGGGCTGAGACTCGGCTCGCATGCATTATCAATTATTTGCCCGCCTCCCTGACCTTCCTGCCTCCCTTTTCGCCCTCTCCTGGCCGCCTGTCTCAAACGGCATTTCCCATGACGCAGGATGTGATACGCGTCTAGATAACGTTCGTCTTTTTAGTTTAATTTTTCATATAGCCGCCAACCTGCTCTCCAATGCTTTCTAAGCTAAAAGTAAGCACCAAACTTTTAACCAAATAAATCAATATGTTTTGAACAACCTCTACGAAGGACGGTCTTGAGAGGGTGCAGTCGGCTATATGTATTTTTGTAAAATAACGTGTGCGTACGCAGCTTATTAACCATACTGCTTACAGCGCAGTAGGGACAATCAAACATACTAGGAAGACGGTATGAAAAAGATTTTTGCGGTGATACTCACCTATAATCGAAAGGATTTGCTTAAAAGGTGTTTACGAGCGGTATACAGCCAAACTCGAGCCTGTGATGGTGTGATTGTTATCGATAACGCCGGCACCGACGGCACAGAACAGATGCTCAAAGAGCTTGATCTTCCCAACCTTGAAGTACACGTTCTTTCTCATAACATTGGGGCCTCTGGCGGGTTCAATGCCGGGTTTCGAATTGCTTATCAGAAAGGCGCCGATTTCGTCTGGATGATGGATGATGACGTCATTCCCAGCCCCGATGCCCTTCAGCGCCTGCAAGAAGCTGACGAGCTACTGGAAGAGAAATCGCTGGCCCGGGCATTCCTGCTGTCCACTGCGTATACGGAGGGCGGGCTGATCACCAACGCACCGTCCATGGACCAGCGACGCAACCGTATAGATTATGAGAACTGGCCTCTGACATTGGAGCACGGCATCGTCCCGGTACGCAGGGCAACTTTTGTGTCGATACTGGTTCCGAGGGCAACGCTGAAAGAGTATGGATTGCCTTTGGCTTCGATGTTTATCTGGGGCGAAGATACCGAGTACACTTTGCGCATCACCAAGAATGCGCCTGGTTTTATTGTTGGGAACAGCAAGGTACTGCACCTGAGACAGGAGAACGGTGCGATCAGCGTTCTCGCTGAACACAACCCAAACCGCCTCAAATACCATCGTCATTACGTACGCAACGAAGTATTTGTCGCAAGAAAGTACTATCGCCCGCGGCGCCTGATTCTGTCAGTTATTCATCAGATAAAACTTATCGGGCAGCTAATCGGGATGAAGGAATTCGCCAAAGCGAAGATTGTTTTTCACGGTTTGATAGAGAGCAGCCACTTTTCACCGGACGTGGAAGCGATTGATGCCCCCTTCGCCAATCTGGGGGTAACCGTGCGCAGCTTCATATTGAATGCTCCGCAACAGCTGGCTACCCCTTCAGTGGTCGTTGGCAGGTTCGAGCCAGTCAACGAGGATAATATGTCAGAACAGTTTCTCAGAGCGGTCTATGATTAACGGCCATGCCGCGTCCTTGTCCGAGATGGTCGTCACCGTCTCGGGCCAGGCAATCCCAAGCTGCTCATCGTTATAGCGCAAGCCGCGCTCTGCCTCCGGCGTGTACGGAGCCGAAACCAGATAACTCACCTCCACATCATCCGCCAATGTCTGGAACGAATGGGCGAAACCCGGCGGCACGTAGAGCTGGTGTCGATTCCGGTCGGTAAGTTCGAATAGCTCATGCTTGAGATAGGTTGGCGAGCCCTCGCGCAGATCAACGATGACATCAACAATGGCTCCGCGCAGACACCGTACCAGCTTTGCTTCGGCGTAGGGTTCAGCCTGGTAATGCATACCCCGTAGCGTTCCGCGGCGAGCAGAGACCGAGGTGTTTTGTTGAACATATTCGGTAATCAGCCCATGTCTGGCAAATTCCTCCCGGCACATTGTACGCGCAAAAAAACCGCGCTCATCACCGCGCGGTTCCAGTTCAATCAGCCAGGCATCCTTAAGCGTCGTTTCGTGAAATAACATTTGTTGCTCCTTGATAGATAACCGCGCACACGCGCGGTATCAGGCAAACATCTTTTCCTGTTCAGCGTAGAGACGATCGACCACTCGCCCAGCGGGCACGTTGACATCGTCAAATGTCAGCGGAGTGTCTTTTTTGACCGCTCGTTTGAGTGTGCAGCCCAGCGCCAGACCAACTGGCAGCAGCCGCTCGCTACGTATCGGCTCGATATTCTCCGCCACGCCGTAGACTTCGTAGCCACCGAAATCACCGATGAGCTCACCTTCCTGCAGATCTTTCTTCGCCACCGCGATCACGCCGACCATGGGACCTGCCTTCGGTGTCAGCACAGGGTCATCGAACAGCACTGCACGCGCCACCGAGTTAGGCACCTCGAAATGACACAGATGATAGGGCGTGTAAAAGCAATAAAAAGGGCCCTTGCCGAGCTTGTACAGCTCCAGATAATGCCGCTGCCGCGGGTTATCCAGCGTACCCAGCACAAATACCCCAGGCCCCGGCCGTGCGCCCACCACGTAATCAACCAGCCCGGGGCTTGACCCATCCAGGTGAGGCTCAAAGGCGGACAAGGTGTCTTCGATCGGGACCAGCGGCGCCCCGGGATCGCCCCCTGAGAAATCCGGCCCGATCATTCCGCGACGAGCAACCCGCATGCCGGTGCCATTGGCAACAATGGCCTGCTCAAAAGAGATCTTGGTGCCGTCGGCGAAGGAGGCGACCATGGCCGGCTTTTGCCCCCACCGCTTGGCAAAGCTCTCCTGTGTCGTCGGATTCCGATAAGGATCGTGCAGGCCCTTGATATTGCCGCACAGAACCGGTTTAACGCCCAGGCCTGCGACGAAGCGGTAAAGGTTCATCTGAACACCCGGCTGGTCGCCGTCGGAAAAGGTATAAACCACTCCCGCGGCGTCTGCCTTGGCTTTCAAGATCGGGCCTATGGTTCCATCGAGTTCCGCGTTCATTTGTACAACGTGCTTGCCCGCTTCCAGCGCAGCCAACACTGCCCGCGCAGCAAATTCGATCGAGCCTGTCACCTCAATGATCGCGTCGAGCCCTTCAGCCCGCGCAAGCGCCTCAGCGTCTTCCGTTACAGCAACGCGACCGGACTTGATCGCATCCTCCAGAGAAGCCTGGGAATCACAACGGGTCGGCTGGATGCCGACCTGATCAAACACTCCGACCGCCGCCGCGATATTGCGGTTGGCCACCGCACACAGCGTCATACCCTGGGTAGCGGTCATGATCTGCAGGGCGATGCCGCTCGCCTGAAAACCTGCACCGATCATCCCTACACGAATAGGCCGACCCTCAGCCTGGCGCCGGGCAAGCGCCGTATCAACAATAATCATCGAACATCTCCGACAGGCGTAAGCAGGTGGTGGTTATCAATCTTTCCAGAGTTTCCAGGGCGCCCCGCGTGCCCAAACCTCTTCCAGCACCACCTTGTCACGCAACGAGTCCATGCTCTGCCAATACCCCTTGTGCGCAAAGCTGCCCAGCATGCGACGCTCTACCAGACGGTCCATGGGTTCGTTTTCCCAAACTGTCTGGTCACCATCAATCAGTTCAAATACCTCAGGCTCACAAACGAAAAATCCACCGTTGATCAGGCCGCCGTCGGCGGCGCCCTTTTCACGGAAGGCATCAACGTGGCTAAGGTTGTCGGACAAGCGCAGAGCGCCATAGCGGCCAGGCTGCGAGACCGCGGTAAGCGTGCACCAACAGCCCGAGGCGCGGTGCGACTCGACCAGCGCTGTAATATCCACGTCGCTCACGCCGTCGCCGTAGGTCAGGCAGAACGGGCCATCCATCAGGTATTTCTGAGCACGCTTGAGTCGGCCGCCAGTCATGGTGTCGCCGCCGGTATCCAGCACGGTGATCTTCCAGTTTTCCTGGAGTTCGTCGTGCCATTCGACGGCGCCAGTGGCTAGATCAATGGTGTAATCGGAGCGGATACCACGATAGTTCAGGAAGTAATCACGGATGTAATCAACCTTGTAGCCACCCAGCACGATGAATTCGTTAAACCCATGATGGGCGTACATCTTCATGATGTGCCAGATAATGGGTTTGCCACCCACTTCAACCATCGGCTTGGGCCGGACTGCAGTCTCTTCACTCAGGCGGGTACCAAAACCGCCAGCAAATATAACGACTTTCATATTTACCTCTCCTTAGGCAGGCAAGCTGACCCGGGCGAACGGGCAGATTTGTTGGTTTTTACGCGGGTAGCCAAGTCAGATCTTCCGACAGACGCCCCTGTGCAATATGGCCCTGCAGAACATGCAACCGCATCAGCGGTGATGCCCGGAAGTCGGCATCGTTGAACTTCATCCGCTGGAGCCCTTCGATCAGCTGACCAATGGAGTCAGATAACGTCATCAGCGGTTGGTGATCAGGCGCCAGCTTCGCAAAGAGGCTGAAGTCCACCTTGTATGACCGACTGTCGACCGGCGCGTCAGTATTGATGCTGACCGACGTGCCAGGCACTGCGTCCGCCACGGCAGCCGCCAGATCCCGGACCTGATGGTTGCGCTCGTCTGAACCAGTATTCACCCGCAGGAACCGCCCTCCATTGCTCGCCGGGCGCTGCACGGCCCAATCGATAGCGCGGGCCATATCAGCCACGTCGATCAAAGGACGCCACGGCGAGCCATCGCTCAGCACGGTAATGCGGCCCTCGCTCAAGGCGCAGGCGACAAAATCATTCAGTACCAGGTCAAGCCGCAGCCGGTCGGACATCCCGCAGGCCGTGGCGAATCGCAAACAGGTGATCACCATGTCACTCTCAATGTTCGCCAGCTCTTCCTCAGCGCCGATCTTGGACTTCGCGTAGGCCGTCATGGGCGCGACAGGATCGGTCTCGCAGCGTGGAGCACCGTGCGCGACGCCATATACGCTGCAACTGGATGCAAACACGAAATTGCGAACACCGGCCTGTGCAGCGCGTTGCGCTATGGAGACAGTAGCTTTCTGGTTAATCGCTTCGGTTACGGCTGCGAAGCGGTTACCCATTGGGTCATTCGAGACAGCCGCGAGCTCTATTACGGCTGTATAACCTTCAAGCATTGAAGCTGAAATAGTGCGGACGTCACCATAAAACTGGCGATCGAGGTAACGTTCCGGGGAAGCCACTGCGCCGGTCAGGCAGTGGCCGAAATAGGCATTGTCAAACCCGTGAATTACAGCGTCAGGATGGCGTAATGCCAGCTCTCTGACGACTGAGGGACCAACATAACCGAGGTTACCGAGGACGAGAATTTTCATAGGGCCTTCCTTGCGCCAAGCGAGGCTGGTTGCGGTTTATAGCGTTAAACACTTGTTTTAACTGGTCCTATGATACGGATGGCAATGCAAAGTTCCTTCAGACCGAGCCAGATCTGTGACATCAGTCCGCTACCTTTTCGCAGTCCTGGCCGAAACATTCTGTAAATTAATGACTTATTGAAGGGAGCTAACCGCAGCAGACGACGAGCGGTCATCCCGAAACGGGTACCGGCGGAGCGGAAAACAGGAGGGTCACTCTGACGCCGGTCGACTCAGAAGAAGCCAGCGCCGAGCAGAACGAAGAAGTGGATGCCGAGGGGATCAGAAAATGAGCATAAAAAAGCCGATCACTACTGCGAGACCAATCAGGAATATGATGCCGGCCGTACTGGCGAGAAACTTGAGCATATAAACTCCGAATGCAGAGACTGTTCATTTTCGACTGGCATCGAGAGGGTGAGTTCAGCGCGCGGTTGCCTCTTACGAAATGGCGAGATTGCTGCAACCGCTGTCGGAGCGTTACCGCGTGTTTCCTTTTGCCGTAAAGGCTTTAATATGGCGCGGCTTTTTACCATTTACCGGAGTAATTCTGATGCGCAAAGGAATAAAGGCCGCCGTTGCGGGCAGTCTCGCTATGGTCAGCGGCCTCGCTGCGGCCTCCCCCTTACAATGGCAGGACAACAGCCTGACCTACCTCTACGGCACCGATTTCGAGATCGATCCGAAAACCCAGCAGACTTTCACCCTGGAGCACGCCAGTGGCTGGAACGCCGGCGACCTGTTCATGTTCATCGATAGTATTCATTACAACGGTCGCAAGGACGCAGCAGGCAACAACAGTACCTATTACGGTGAGATCGCACCGCGCCTGTCCCTTGGCAAATTGAGCGGACAATCCATCAGTTTCGGGCCGGTGAAGGATGTACTGCTGGCGGGCGCATACGAGTTCGGACGTGGCGACATCAAGAACTACCTGCTTGGTCCGGCAGTGGACCTCGATCTTCCCGGCTTCGATTATTTCCAGCTCAACACCTATTATCGGCACGCAGATACGCCCGACGGCAACCGGGGCAGCTGGCAGATTACGCCCGTCTGGGGCTTGACCCTGCCCGCTGGCAAGTCAGATATTCTGATCGATGGCTATATCGACTGGGTGGTGGATAACGACGGAGACGGGCCCCACGCCAATTTCCATTTCAACCCTCAGATCAAATACGATCTGGGCAAGGCGATGGGCTGGAAAGCCAAACAATTCTATGCCGGTATCGAATACAGTTACTGGAAGGACAAGTACGGCATACGAAACAGCCGCGATTTCGACACCAACCAGAACGTCACCAATCTACTGGTAAAAGTACACTTCTGACCGCTGCCATCACACCGGTGCTCGCCTGAGCATCGGTGCGCACTGCTCCTGCCTGCTGATCCTGTAACCTTTAACTCAAGCGTTTTACCGGCAAAGCCGGTCGAACAGCAGACCTGGTTTCGATTCAGATGCTACAGCATGGAAGTGGATACGCGACGGGAGCACTCAAGGAAGCTAGACGGCAGAGTAACGCCGGGATATTGCAGGGGAAACGTCAGGCAGAAGCTGTATCAGCGGGCTCGCTGGGCGAATTCGGCGCAACAAAGATCAGCGCCTGGGTAATTGCCTCGGCCAGTGCATCCTCGCCAAAGGGCTTGCCGAGGCGTGGAATCTTCTGGGGAATCCTGACCCGGCGCGACAATTCTGCATAGCCGGTAGCCAGCACGATTGGCAGACCCGGACGTTCGGCCCGGACAATCTCAGCCAGTTGCAAGCCGGTCATAACCGGCATCGCATGATCGGTAATGATCAGATCCACATTACGTTCGCGCAACAGTTCAAGCGCCTGCGGGCCGGAATTGGCCTCGATCACGTTGTGCCCCAGCTCCTCGAGCATCGCTGTCGTGTTGGTGAGCACCAGCGGATCGTCATCCACCGCCAGGATATTCAACGGCCCCTTGAACCCAGCGACAGTATCCGGATCCAGCTTATGGGTGGGTTCCGGCTCGCTCACCGCTACCGGCAGCCATACTACGACCGTTGTGCCTTTGCCCTTCCCGCTGGTAATCACCAGCTTACCGCCGAGCTGTCCAGCCATACCGTGAACCATGGACAGGCCCAACCCGGTCCCCTTGCCTACGCCTTTGGTAGTGAAGAAGGGCTCGGTGACCCGCGCCAGGGTGGCTTCATCCATCCCCTCACCAGTATCGGTCACCGAGAGTCGGACATATTCGCCCGGCTCCAGCTCGCCCGTCTCGCCACCGGCATGATATTCCGCGCTGGCGGAAATCGCGATGGTCCCGCCGTCCGGCATCGCATCGCGCGCGTTGACAACCAGATTAAGCAAACTGGTTTCCAGGTGATGGGCGTCGGCCTTGACCGACGGTAATGCCGAGTCGAAATGCGTGCTGATAGTGATTGAAGGTCCGATCGAGCTTTCCAGCAAGCCGGACATGCCTCCGACCAATTCAGGCACGGAGACCGCTTCGATCCGCAGTTCCTGCTTTCGCGCGAAGGCGAGCATGCGTTGCGTAAGGGTCGCCCCTCGCTTCGCTCCTTCGATCGCATTTTCAATGAATTGCATCACCCGCGTGTCGTCCGGGAGCCGCTTGCGTGCCATTTCCAGGCTCATCAGCACCACGGTCAGCAGGTTGTTGAAATCGTGCGCAATACCGCCAGTCAACTGGCCCACGGCTTCCATTTTTTGCGCCTGAAACAGTGCTTCACGCGCCTGCTCGAGTTCTTTCTCCCGTTCAACCCGCTCGGTGATATCCCGGGTGACCTTGGCGAATCCCGTCAGGTTGCCCTCAGGATCGTATATCGCATCGATAATCACATGAGCAACGAACCGGCTGCCATCCTTGCGCATTCGCCAGCCTTCACTTTCGAAGCGTCCAACGCGTGCGGCCGTTGCAAGACTGGCTGCGGGCTTACCGGCAGCACGGTCCTCTGGCGTATAAAAACGGGAGAAATGCTGACCGACTATTTCTTCCCGCTTATAACCCTTGATGTGCTCGGCGCCGGCATTCCAGTTGGTGACCAGGCCACCCGGACTGAGCAGATATATAGCGTAATCCGTCACGCCTTCTATGAGCAGACGAAACTGCTGCTCACTCTCGCGCAACGCCTCCTCGGCCATCTTGCGCTCGGTGAGGTCGCGGGTGATCTTGGCATACCCAAGGATTCCGCCGGTAGAATCTCTGATCGGATCGATAATGACGTTCGCCCAGAAACGCGTGCCGTCCTTGCGGATGCGCCAGCCTTCTGTTTCGAAGCGACCTTCACGGGCCGCTGTCTCGAGTCCAAGTTGCGGCCGCCCGGCACGTTGCTCACTTTCGGGATAGAAGCGCGAAAAGTGACAACCGATTATTTCGTCAGCGGAATACCCCTTGAAGCGTTCAGCTCCTGGATTCCAACTGGCGACGATGCCGTCAGGGTCCAGCATATAGATGGCGTAGTCTGTCACCGCATCGATGAGCAATCGATATCGCCCTTCATCGGTCAGCGAAGCTTCCAGCCGTTCAACCTTGTTCATCGCTCTATACCCGCAATATGTTCGTTAGCCGTTCATGATACACATCGAAAGACTGTATACCGAACCGGCGTCACGAAAACGCCAAACGCGGCTTGCTTTCACTGCATCGGCCAGACACATTTACCAGGCGAGTCGTTATCGGGCGGGCCCGATGGGCAACGCCAATCGGTGCAGGAATGTCCTTCAACGGTAAACCAGCCTGGATTGTAGCAATTGACTCGACTGGGGCTGTTCTCTTTTTCGGGACATTTTGACGCCCGTTTCGGCACAAAAGGGACCGCACACTCATCCCGGGCTTTCGGACGGGTCCGCGCGCCGCGGATAGGTTCGCTCTTCCTCGATAGTGCCGTCCCGCAAATGAATTTTCACCGAGGCGGTTTTACCTTCCATATAACCCGGAAGCAGCGCCAGCAGCTCGGCTTTGGTCGATGCGGTGCGAGCAGCCCGTGCGGCGCCTTCCTTTCTCAATTCCCAGCCGTTGTCCGTCTGACTCACGTGGTAGTTATCCATCGCAATCTCCTATCTAGTCTTGAGTCCGAGTCGTTTGCGCATATCCGCGGTGATTGTCTGGCGGGCCTTCTCATAGCCGTCCCACGGATCCGATCCCAGCTCGCCGAGACGTTCGTGCAGGTTATGTATGGTCCAGAGGTTGGCCCCCTTGAGTTCATTGATTTCATCGCGGTAAATCGGCACCGATACCGGCATGCCCTCCCGCGTGCGTGCGGCATAGGCGCAGATTGTGGTCGCCCCCTGACTGTTGCGCAGGTAGTCGATAAAGATCCGTCCGACGCGATTTTTTGGGCCGGATACCGCCGTAAAACGGTCCGGCAGCAACTTGGCCATATGTTTGACGATGGCCTGACTGAAGGTCTTCACCTGCGCCCAATCGTCCTTGGGCTTGAGCGGCACCACCAAATGGATACCCTTGCCGCCACTGGTTTTGAGAAACGCCATCAGACCAAGTTCATCAAGCACGGTCAGGGTGAGCTGCGTCGCTTCCACCATCGCCTTCCACGGCAGCGCAGGATCCGGGTCAAGATCAAGAATGAATCGGTCAGGGCGCTCGAGATCTGCAGACGTCGCGTTCCAGGTGTGAAACTCGATGGTGCTCATCTGCACAGCGCCGATCAGCGCCTCCGGGCTATTGATCATCATCACCGGCTGCCCGGAGTATTCCCTGCCCATGGTCTGGATATCCGGAATGGACAGACGGTCCGGGTTCTTCTGGAAAAACAGCTCACCGGACAAACCCTCCGGCGCACGTACCAACGCCACCGGCCGGTTGGCCAGGTGCGGCAGGATCCACTCTGCGGTGCGGACGTAATACTCCGCCAGCTGGCCCTTGGTCGCCCCGCTTGAGGGATCGATCACGCGTTTCGGATGAGTGATACGGAAGTTACCGCTGGCCTTGGTTTTGCCGGCCTTAGCCGCGGTCGATTGTCCTTTGGACTTTGAGGTCGCTTGTGTGTCGGACTCGTCTGCTGCGCTTTTTTTCGTTTTCGTCGTAGCCGGTCGCTCGCGGGTGATGTCTTCGGCTGGCTTGTCGCTGCGCAAGCCGTGGAATACGGCATGGCGCACGCTGCCGTCCTTGGTCATTTCGGCATAGGCGACTTCGGCCAGCAGCTGGGGTTTCAGCCAATGAACGCCGCGCGCATCGGCGCCGGTGGGCGGATTCACGACCGAGGCTTTCTTCACCTCCAGCGGCTTCAAGGCTTTATGCACGCTGCGTAGCGTCGCCTCGTTGAAACCAGTGCCGACCTTGCCGGCATAGCGCAGCTCACCGCTGTCCTCATCATGCAGGCCGAGTAACAGAGCGCCGAATGCGCTGCGGCTGCCCTTCGGATCGGTGAAGCCGACAATCACGAACTCCTGGCGATGACTGCATTTGAGCTTGATCCAGTCGTTGCTGCGACGTGACACATAACTGCTGCCAGCACGCTTACCGATCAGCCCTTCCATTTTCATCTGGCAAGCGCTGTTGAGCATCGCTTCTGGGGATTCCTCAAAATCCTCGGAAAACCGCAGAATATCGTCTTCACTGCGCTCCAGCACTTCGGCCAGGGCAGCGCGGCGCTGCTCGAGGGGCACCTTTCTCAGGTCCATGCCGTTGAGGTAAGGCATGTCGAACAGGTAGTAAACAATCGCGCCGCTCTTGTTGGTCTCGAAGGCGTTCTGCAAGGCCTGGAAATCCGGCACGCCGTCATCATTGGCGACGATGATTTCGCCATCCAGCCAGGCGGTTTCAAGCCCAAGCGCGGCCAGGGCTTCGGCCTGACGCGGCATTTTCGCGGTCCAGTCGTGTCCGTTGCGGGTGAACAGCCGCACGTCGCCATCGTCGATACGGGCCATGATGCGGTACCCGTCGAACTTGATCTCGTAGCGCCAGTCGCCATCCGGCACGCTCTCGACCAGAGTCGCCAGTTCCGGCTTCAACATCTCAGGCAAAGCGTCCTTCGACGCACCGCTGAGTCCGGATGATCGCTTCTTGCGGCTCGTCTTCGCTGGAGCCTTTTCCACCGCTTGTGGCTTCGCCGCTTTACCGCCACGTTGCTTCGGAACAATGGTGCGATCACTCAGTACGCTGTGTGGTTGCTCTTCCGTTACGTCGTATTCAGCTGCCGGCCGTGCGGCGTCATCCTTGGATTTGATCAGAAACCACTGTTCCTTCTTGCCATCCATGTTGGTGCGTACCAGATTCCAGCTGCCAGCAAGCTTCTCTCCTTGCAGCTCGAACTTCAGTTTGCCCTTCTGGTAGGCCTCGTGGGGATCACCTTCGGGAAGCCACACGCCGCGATCCCAGACGATCACATCGCCAGCCCCGTAATGCCCTTCCGGGATGTTGCCTTCGAAGGTGACGTAGTCCAGCGGATGGTCTTCAACATGCACAGCCAGGCGGCGGGATTTGGGGTCCAGGCTCGGCCCTTTTGGCACCGCCCAGCTCTTGAGCGTACCGTCCAGCTCTAACCGGAAGTCATAATGCAGGCGCGTGGCGTCGTGCTTCTGTATGCAGAACTGCAACGCGTGATTCGCCTTTCCACGCTTGCCCGCCCGCTTCGATTTACTCGCGCCGGACGGCTCAGGCGTTGCAGCAAAGTCCCGTTTGCGGTTGTATTCCTCGAGTGCCGCCATGAATACACCTCTACTTCGCTCTTTCCAATAAAGAACAGCCCCGGCCTGGAAGGTTCACTACAGCGCCGGCGCCACAAAACTGGACCGATTAAAATGCCCGACCCGAACAGCTCCGATCTACCCGTAAGCCACTTCTACTCTTCGCGTAGCCTGCGTCTGCATTATCTCGACTGGGGCAACCCCGATGCGCCATTGCTGGTATTGCTGCACGGCGGGCTGGAGCACGGCCGGGTGTGGGATCAGGTAGCGCTGCAATTGCGTGAACACTGGCACGTAGTGGTTCCGGATCTGCGGGGGCATGGAGACAGCGACTGGAGCACCGGCTGCGCCTACTCCATTCCCGATTATGTGCCGGACATCGCCGCACTGATGGACGAGCTGGGCAACCCGTCGGCAACGCTGGTAGCCCATTCGCTGGGTGGCAACATCGCCATCCATTACACCGCAGCGTTTCCGGAACAGGTTAAACGGCTCTGCGTGATCGAAGGGTTGGGGTCGTCGCCAAAAGTACGCGCTGAACGCGATATCACCCCCCGACATGGCCAGCTGCGCACCTGGGTGGAAAAGGCGCGCAAGCTGGACAACAAGACCACCAGCCGCTATCCCAATATCGAGGCGGCAGTCGACCGGCTGATGAGCCACGACCCGCTTGTCGACCGCGCCACCGCGCTGCACATTTGCAGCCATGGGCTGGCCGCTGCCGACGATGGTCAGCTGCGCTGGAAATACGACGCCAAGATACGCGGCGGTGGCGCGGCCGAGGTTGCTTCACCTGAGCCGAGCGATCTGTGGCAGACGATCGAATGCCCCGTCCTGCTGATCTACGGCGAGGAAAGCTGGGCCTCGAACCCCGAAAAGGATGGCCGCTTCAGGCACTTCCCCAACGCGCAGATCATCAGCGTGGAGGGTGCAGGACATAATGTGCATCACCACCGGCCAGCTGCGTTCATGGATGCCTTGAAGGACTTTCTGGGACAGCGATAGAGCTCCGTTGGGGGAACCCTGGCGTTCAGTCTTCTCGAGCGCTCCCCCCCACGCAGAACCAAATGTGGGAGGCCCGACTCGGGGCGATAGCGCCCTTGCAGCGAAGCGGTGCTGCCAGACGAAACCAGCGCAAGCAGCTTGCACCGCCCCGCAGGAGTGTCGCCCCCGGCACCACGCTGGCCGCCAAGCCAGCCATGTCGTTTTCAGCAATCCCGGGGCGCCCTGCAGACGCCGTGGAGCGTTCGGTGTTACTACTCCAGCTCATGTCGAGTCTCACGATCACCGCTACCGCGTCTTGATGCTCCCCACCAGCCGCTCTCGCGGGTCAGCCACATGTATCCCCAGTTCGCGGAAGCGCTCAAGAATGCGCCGGTTCATCTCACGCTGCACGCCCCAGCGGCCCTTGTCCACGCAGCGCATCTGGCCGGCCAGGGTAAACATCGAACCGTCTACCGCATCCACGCCCCAGACTTCCAGATCAGCAATTATCAACTGCTCGAATGCCGGGTCGGCGCGCAGCCCGGCGCCAATGGCCTTGAGCTCCGAGATTGCCTGATTGATGTTCGTGTCGTAACGAACGCTGATACGCACCGCCGCGTTGCCCAGCCCGCGGGTTGTGTTATTGACCGTTGATACTGAACTGAACGGCACTATGTGCAGTGATCCATCGCCGGCGCGCAGGCGAACCGTGCGGATGGAGAGGTTTTCCACCGTGCCTGACACACCCGCCACCGTGACCCAATCGCCGACTTGCATGGTATTTTCCATGAGCAAAAAGATGCCGGTGATGAAGTCCTGCACCAGTTTCTGCGACCCGAAGCCGACGGCCACGCCGATAATGCTTGCGCCCGCCAACAACGGCGTGGTGTTGATCCCGATCTGGCTGAGCGCAGTGAAGCCGACCACCAGCACGATAATGATCATCAGCCCCGAGCGCAGCATGGGCAACAGGGTGCGCAAACGCGCTGCCCGTACCGTATCGCCCTGCTCTCGCCAACGCTTGATGCGCCTGTCGATAGCCGCATTGGTCGTCTGCCAGACGATGATGGCGAGGATCACCGCGACCAGAATCGTCAGCGCCGCCGAGGCGAGACTGCCGCCAATCGTGCCAGGCGCGAACCAGGCAAGTGCATCCAGCCCCCAGGCTTGCAGCAACGCCAGCAAGGTGGCGGCCGCGATGATGAATATCACCAGCGCGCGCAGCAGAGGGTAATAATCCTCAGCCAGCCGGTGGCGCAATCCGTTGGCCTGCTCCGATTCTTCGTCTTCATCCACCAGCCGACCCAGTGCGCCCAGAGCCAGGACCGCCACCAGACGCCCGAGCACAATAATCGCGCCGGACACCCCGACAAACTCGATCAATCGGGGAAAGCCGTCCTCGATATGCATGGTCCGGATCAACCACGAGCCCAGCACCAGCGCACTCGCCAGATAGGGCCAGATCCGCGCCAGCCACCGCCGCAACACGGCCCAGGTACCTGAGCGCTCCTGCGGACCGGCGATCAGCGCGCCGACCCGATGACGAATGCGGAACACCAGAATCACCACCGCAATGTGCGCCAGCAGGGAAACGCTCTTGATGATCAGCAAGCGCGCTGACGGTCCAGTACCGAGAATCTCCACGGCGTTGGCAATGGCCACGCCAAAGGTGGCCAAAACCACGAGCCCTCTGGCCCAACGGTGCAACAACTGTGACGCGTTATCGCTGATCCGCGCGATCCGCAGGCTGTAACGGGTCGGCGAGGCCAACAATCGCACCACGGCCATGGTAATCCGAGTGATCACGTAGGCCATGACGAACTCACTGGTTACTTCGTGCGTGCGTGAATCGAGCCCCGGCAGAAAATGCAGGGTCAACGCAGCGATACCGAAGAACAGTCCCAACGGAAGCAGATCCAGCACGAAGCTGGCAAACGCAAACGGCAGGTGACGCAACGCCGTCAACTCCGGCTCGGCTTTGCTGGCCTTGTTGACCGGCACGTATGTCCCGCTGACCTGCTCTCCCGTGCCAGGCTCAATCACCGGGTCGGAGCCGGACTTGACTACGCCGACCGTTACAGACTCGACCTGCTCGACACCGTCGCGCTGCACATGCACCAGAGCGGTGCCGTCCTGAATCGGGCGCAGTCCGGCTACGGCCTGTTCGGCCAGATCCTCACTGGAGATGGGCGCGGCGGGCCTGCGCGGAATCGCCGGTCGCTGATCTGCTTCGTCGGCGCTGTCGATGAGCGTCTGCGCGCCCTTGCGCAAAACTCTGCGCAGCAGCCATTCCAGCCCCAGACCAATGCCGAAGACGATAGCCAGATCAGTCAGTACCTGGGCAAGCAGGGCCCGCCCCACCTCGCTGACAAAGGTGGCCTCAAACCAGGCCGGCAGCTCCGTAAGCGCATTGCCGAGGCGTGCCAGCTGCTCGGCCAGGCTATCCGCCCATTGCCCCACTTGCTCAAGGGTCCGGGCGATCAGGCCGCCCTCTTCCAGCGGTACTATCTGCGCAATCGGGGATTCCTCTGCCGCAGCGCCCTCGCCGTTTTCTTCGCCAGCCGGCTCGTCACCAGCGTCCGCGCCAGCGGCAATGGTTTCCAGCGTACGCACCACCTCCTCACGCTGCGTTTCGTCTTGCAGGGTTTGCAGTGCGCGACGCGCTTCCGGTGCAGTTATCTCCGCGTCAGCCGTCGTCGCGGCCCAACCCGTAACCGGGCCGAGCATCAGCATCAAGATACAGATCCGATGAACTACTGCTTTATACATAAGCTCCTGCCGACTTTTCCGCACATGGACAACCGCCGTCCGGCGTACCCGATCAGGCTGGCAATACCGGGAAATCTGACGCCAACGGATCATTGGAGCCTCGGCTGACGCTCACGTTCATAACCGGATATACGAACTATCTATAGAGGGGCGTACTGCTTGCCTCAAATGGGTGATGTCTTCATGCTTTTGCGCTGCACTCAAGGAATCACCAGGCCCATGACCACAAATACGCTCTTCGAATGTTCGCTTTCGCCCCGCTTTACCGACCTGGATACCTGGCGGCACGTTAACAATTCGCGCATTTATCAGCTGCATCAGGAAGCCCGCATGCGCGCTCACCTTGAGCGCTTCGGGCCGGATGCCTGGTTCTCGGATGAGGTGCGCCTACGTCCGCTGCGCAGCACCACCCAGTATCGGCTGGTAACCTGGTATGGCAGCGACGTGCAGGCACAGGTGCGCGTGCTGGCGTCTGAAGAAGATTGCTATCGGGTGCGCAGTGACCTGTTCCAGAATGGCAACCATGTAGGCAGTCAGGACTGTCTGATGGGCGCTTTCAACAAACATGAGCGGGTTGCGCTGCCCGCCGATGTGCGCGATGCGCTGGCCGGCATGATCGCGGGCGAGCCTGAGCCGCTGCCAGACCCGGGCAACCGCGATGTGCTGCAGCGCGCTGCGGAATTTCCGGTGACCTGCCAGCTGACGCCCCGTTACGGTGATCTGGATGTTGACGCTCAGCGCAGCGAGGCAGCGCTCGCCCAGTACATGGAACAGGCTCGCTACAATGCCGTCCGGCAGCTGGATTTTGGCGGCCTCGGGGTGCTGGTGGCGTCCGTGGACATTACCTTCGAACACTACCGTCCCAGCTTCGACATCATGAACCTCGCTTCGACTGTTAACCGTATCGGCAACAGCTCATTCGTATTCACCGGTTATGCCGCCAACGACAAGGGCATGCAGGCAACCGCCAACAGCGTCATGGTCGTGATCGATATTGCCTCGAACCGCCCCGTCCCGATCCCTGCAGCACTACGTCAACAACTGGAAAACATGATGCTTCATCCTGCGACATAGCTCTCATCCAGTTAATTGACAACCGAGTGGAACCAAGTACGAGCTAAGCCATCAGATTGCTGGCAATCGTTGTACAGGTCGCCGAATCGCGACTATTTTCTTAGGGTCTGTTCCCGGCGTACACGCCGCTGATTATCTGAATGTCTGCCCATTGGACGGGCTTCCTGCGAGGGCAAGCTAACAATGAGACCGACACTCGGCTGGATGCCGAATTGGCTATTATTATGTTGCGTAATGCTTGTGTCGGTTCCGACCCATGCTCAACAACCTTCAGACACACCTGACACCGCGCCTGCCAGCGAGGCGCCAGCTGCGCAACACATCACCCGCACGCTAGGCTCATTGGGCCACTATCAGGGATTGCAACAGATCACCGCCGAAGGCAGCGTGGCTTTCTACATGCCCATGCCACTCGATGCGCAGGTCAGCGATCCAAGGCTCGAACTGCATTATTCACCCGCCGCCTGGCTGGGGCCGGATGCCTCCTTGCAGGTGCTACTCAACGGTACGCCACGGGAAAACATCGGCGTGGCGGATATCAGCGAGGACGCCACCTCGGCCTCAACCGGGAACGGCAAGATGGCGCAGACCCGCATGCTTTCGATCCCGCTGCAGGAAGAAGACCTGCGCCTGCCTTATCTGCAGGTGCGGGTGCGCGCCAGATCCAGTGTCCCGATGGACCGTTGCACATCGCCGCGCGCTCAGCAGACTTATCTGACCATCGAGCCTGACACCGCTGTCGCTTATCAGCTCGACCAGGGCCCGGCGCCAAGTGTGCGTGGCTACATCAGCACGCTGCCACACCAAGTGCGTATCGCCATTTCCCAGCCCGCCCCCGACCCTGAGGCTCTGCGTGCCGCCTGGCTGTTGACCCACGAGTTGCAGGAGCGCGGCCATGACGTCGAACACACCGGTCTTGAAGCGGGCGCTGACATCGCTATCGCCTCGCGCAGGGAGCTCGCGCAGATCGGGGTGCGCCTGGCAGCCGGGCATAATATCGATGTAGTTGCGCCCGACCCGCAACGACCTACTTCGCGATTGCTGGCCGTGACTGAGCCGTTTTTTATCGACGCACTGGCCGACCCCTGGGGCGCACTGCTGACCAGCTCCGGCTACCCGGAAAGCATCAGTTCGCCGGCTCCCACCGCGTCCAGTGATTCGGTGCAGCTGACACAGCTCGGAGTCGACGGCAATGCGCGCCCCTTCGCTGATCGCGCTGAATGGGCCATCGATATCAATGCGCTGCCCGCAGGACGACTGCCTACCGCACTGAATCTCAATCTGGTCGTTCCGCCCAGCTCGGCTGAGCAACCCCTAACGCTCTATGTAATGCAGGACAACATGCTGCGCGCCGTTCAGCAGCTCTCAGCCGATGGCGGTCCGCAATCGGTGCGCATCGGCCTGAACGAGGTCAAACCGTCCGCCTCCGAGCCGATCCGTGTACTGCTGATCCGCCCGGGCGCTGACTGTACCGCCGCGCCACCCTCGGGTTACGCACAACTGCTTACTTCATCAGCCGTGGAAACCAGACCCGCCGGAGGCCAGTCACAAAGTGTGGCAGCCTTCGGTTATGAACTGGCGGACCGTTATTTCGTGCACCTGCCGCCCGATGCGCTGGGGCGTCCCCACGAATGGATCAGTGTGCTGGCGTCCCTGGGCCGTAGCCTGGCGCTGGATCCGCGTATGGCAGAATTTGTCAGCACCTCGATGGCGCCCAGCGGCAACCGCCCTTTCATATGGCTGGGTTCGCAGCCACCCGAGGGTTTCGACTCCTCGATTGCGGTAGACCAAGGTCGAGTGCGGATACGCGATAACCAGGACAGAATCCTGCTGGACTCCGGCGAGCTGCCCGGGACCAGCTTCACCAGTTTGCTGCGCAGCGGCGCCCAGCGGGGCATCTGGCTGCGCGCGCTGGACGATGGCTTGCCGAAGGTGCCGCCGGGGCTCGAGCAAAGCACCGGCGACCTGGTGTTTGGTGATGAACGGGGCGTGCTGGTATCCCTGGATACCAGGGACTATGCCCTGATGAAGGTGGAATATCCGGACTACTCGACCTGGTGGGAACGTGTCGCGCGCTATCGCGGCTGGTTGTTCGTCATTGGTTGGGTGGTATTGACTCTGGTGGCCATTGTGGTCTCCCGAAGAATAAGGAAAAAATCATGAAGACCCTCTCCTTTCTCAGACCTGCCCTGTGCAGGATTGCTGCTGCCTCCCTGCTGACATTGCCGGCTGCCGCGCCGGTGCTGGCGAACGCCTGGGTGCAGGAAGAAGGCAAGACGCTGGCGATCCTGAAGTTAAGCCATACCGATGATACCGACGTGTTCGACAGCAGCGGCGATCATACGCATTTCGATGACAACGGCCGCAGTCGCCAGGACCAGATCAATCTCTATGTTGAGCACGGTTTGACTCCCGATCTGACGCTGGTCGGCAATTTCTACTTCAACGAGGTGCGTTACCGCAGCGACAACCTCCCGGACGACTTCAATGACACCACGCGCGGCTTCGGCGATCAGGAATTCGGCGTGCGTTACCGTCTGAACCCAGGCTTCAGCGAGGACTGGGTGGGTTCCCTGCAAGCCATTGTCAGCGTGCCTACCTATAGCGAAGACGCCGACGTCGCCTTGGGCGAGGGGGGTTATCACTTCGAGCTGCGCTACAGCATTGGCCGGGGCTTCATGCTAGGGGAGCGTTCCGGCTATATCGATGCCGGTATTGCCGGTCGCAAGCGTACCGGTAACCCGGCAGATGAAATTCGTGCAGATGCAACGGTCGGGCTGTCGCTCACACCGAAGCTGATGCTCATTGGCGAGTTCAACCATATCGAAGGGTTGGGCAATGACAGCGGTAATAACGAACCCGAGGAAGCACGCGACCCTGATCTGGTCTACATCAACAGTACCGACTACGACCTGACCAAGCTGTCCCTGTCCGGTCTCTATTCGATAACAGACGGCTTCCAACTACAAGCTGGCTATATGCAGCCGGTTGATGGCCGTAACACCGGTGCTGCGGGTGGACCCTTCGTTGCCGCATGGTGGAGATTCTAGAAATGTCTCTCGGCAGTAACGCTTTTGCCGTCGGACGCGTGCCGGATTCCGCTGCGCTGCATACGCCGATCGGGCAGAGCATGCTGGACGCGGGACTGCTGCAACCCGAGCAGCTGGAAACCGCGCTGCGCCTGCAGAAACGCTGGAACTCCCGGCTGGGTGACATCGTCCTCGCGCACCGCTGGGTCAGCGCTTTCTCGTTCTATCGCTTGCTGTCCGCGCAGTTTGGTCTGAGCTTCGTGAATCTGCTGGAAAAGCCGGTGGAAGTGAGCGTGGACCGTGCGCTGTTCCCCGAGTTCGCGCAGCGTCTGGCTATTCCGTGGCGGCGTCAGTACGGCAATCTGGTGATCGCAGTAGCCGATCCGACCCCCGAGGTGTTCGAGTGGGCGCGCAAGACCTTCGGCGAAGATGTGCTCTTTGTCGGCACCTCCAAGTTCGACATTCTCTGGAGTCTGCAACAGGGCGCAGAGCACCAACTGACCAGCGACGCCCTGAATCTGCTGGCTGAGCGCACGCCCGAGCATTCCGCACGCCAGGTCATTACCCAGCCTCAACTGCTGGCGCTCTATCTGCTGGCGAGCCTGACCTTGCTGGGTCTGGCGTTCTTTCCGGTAAGCACCATCATCACCATCAACGCACTGATCACTGTGGCCTTTCTGGCCACCTTCGGTCTGCGCTTTGCGCTGGTATGGTTTGGCGCCAAACGGCGCATCGATATCAAGATCACCGACGAGGAGCTTGCCGAGCTGCCGGAGGATGATCTGCCTGTGTACACGGTGCTGGTGCCCATGTACAAGGAACCCGAGGTACTGCCGATCATTACCAGCGCCCTGCGCAATCTTGACTATCCAACCTCCAAGCTGGATATCAAGCTGGTGCTTGAAGAGGATGACAGCGACACCATCGAGGCCGCCAAGGAGCTGGGACTGGAGGCGATATTCGAGATCATCCGCGTACCGCCTTCACACCCCAAGACCAAGCCCAAGGCCTGTAATTATGCGCTGCAGTTTGCCCGCGGCGAGCTGATCACCATCTACGATGCCGAAGACAAACCCGAGCCCGATCAGCTCAAGCGCGCCGTTCTCGCATTCCGCAAGGCTGACCCGAACGTTGCCTGCATCCAGGCCCGCCTGAATTACTACAACGCGCACGAGAACTGGCTGAGCCGCATGTTCGCGCTGGAATACACCCTCTGGTTCGACTTCTACCTGCCGGCGCTGGAACACCTTCGCATCCCCATTCCGCTGGGTGGCACCTCCAACCATTTCCGCCTCGAAGTCTTGCGCGGCGTGAATGCGTGGGATCCCTACAACGTTACCGAGGACGCCGACCTCGGCGTGCGCATGACCCAACGCGGCTACCGCGTCAGCGTGGTCAACTCGACCACCTACGAAGAAGCCAACGTCAGCGTGCCCAACTGGATCCGCCAGCGTTCGCGCTGGTTCAAGGGTTACATGCAGACCTGGCTGGTGCACATGCGCGACCCGGTGCATCTTTACCGGTCAACCGGCTTTCGCGGCTTCTGGGGCTTCCAGTTCTTTATTGGCGGCAACTTTCTCACCGCCCTGGCCGCACCATTGCTATGGGCTATCTACTTCGTCTGGCTGTTCGCCGGGATTCGTCTGTTTGACGTGGCCTTCCCGCCGGCCCTGCTCTACCTGAGCGTACTGAACCTGCTGCTGGGTAACGGCTTTTTCATCTACATGACGTTGGTGGCGGGCTTCAAGCATGACTATTACCGCCTGACGCCCTACGCACTAACGGTCCCTGTGTACTGGATGCTGCAATCCATCGCGGCGTACAAGGGGCTCTGGCAGCTCATTCGCAAACCCTTCTACTGGGAAAAGACGACCCATGGCATCAGCAAGTACATGGCTGACGAGCGTAAGGCCGCGCTGGAAGAGTAACGCGGGCTTTCCGAGCGGCCTGCTGGTCTTTCTGCTTGCGCTACTGGCGCTGGCAGCATTGTGCGCGCACATACTCGGCAACGGATACCAGGGTAGCGACGCGCTGGCACGCTACGCCCGCGTGCTGATCATGCGCGACGCATCGAAGCTCTATATTGAAGATGTGGGGTTTCTCTCGCCGCAGGTCTCGCCCTACCTGACCCTGTTGCTCAGCGGTATCCCGGGCATCAGCCTGACGCGTGTGCCCTATCTGCTCGACATCCTGGTCGCTTCACTGTTTGTCACGCTGGTCTGGCGTGATCTGAACAAGTCCCATGGTCTTATATTCGCAACGCTGTGGACCGCACTGCTGGCTGCGCACCCGTTCTTTCTCTGGACCGCGCTATCCGGTCAGGATCTGGCGCTGGGGCTGCTGTGTTTTTACGGACTGAGCCGATCACTGCGTCGCTTTCGCAACGATCCTGAAGTGTTCAGCTATCTGCGTTTCGCAGGCTGGCTGTGCCTGCTGTTTTTTGTCGATACCCGCGCCATGTTTATCGCCGTGGCGCTGGCACCCTGGCTGGTGCTGATCGCACCGCCTTCATTGCTGAGGCGCGCACCGCTGGCGTTTTATCTGGTCTGCTATGTGCCCTTTGTGTTTGCGGTGCTCGGCTGGGCCTATCTGAACTGGCTGTTCTTCAACGATGCGCTGATCTTTCTCAAGCAGACCGGCTCGGCATTCCGTGGCGGATTCGAATCAACGCCCTATCTACCCTGGCTGCTGGAGTTCGGCGGGCAGTGGTGGGTGCCGCTGATATGGCTCACAGCGGCAGGCGTGATGGCGTTCCCTTCGCTGTTGCTGGCACCCTGGAATGTCCGGCCCCGCGCCTGGGTCGGTCCGGTGATCATCGCCTGCGTCACTGTCTGCGCCGGCGCCATGGCGACACTGGTGTGGTACACATCCGAACCGGTGGAATTTCTCGCCCTGCTGCTGGCCGCCGCAGCGCTGGGACTGCGTGAGATGCAGCGCCAGCGAACGGTCGTTACCGCCTTGCTGCTGGCCGGCATTCCCCTTGGCTGGATAGTCATGCAACAAATGCCGTCACCGGATATGCAGCCCTGGACCCAGGCGCTGCGCGAGCGCGTACCGGCGCCCATTACTGACGAGGCATTGGTAGGCGTATGGCTGGCGGATTCATCCCTGCCCACGCTTATTGATGATCAGACAGGTTACGCGGTCATCGCTGCGCGCGGCAACGGCCGCAACCTGATCCTGCCTTTCAGCGATCGATACAAACTGGCGATGGCGACACCCGATCGAATGCCGCCGCAGATCGTGGTGGCCGAACCGGGCAGCCAGCAGACGATGGAAGATGCAAGCAACCTACATTTCCCCGGGCTTTGGGCCCACGGCCGTCCGGGATATCAACTAGCGTATGAACGAGGGGCATGGCGGGTATGGCAAAAAGAAAACTTATCGCGCTTGCGTTGATCTTGCTCCCTGCATTGGGTTTTGCACAGGAAACCGAAATGTGGATGGGCGCCAACGTCAAGATATCCGGTGACGCCCAGTGGGGCAGCGATGCGGCTCAGGAGTCGTTGGAACGCCTCGCTGCAAGCGGAGCCGAGAAAGCCCTGCTGGTTGCCTTCATGTGGCAGGCCGAGCCCGACTCGAACGATCCGGTGATCGGCGGCGACAGCAGCCCCGAGCTGGTTGCAGCGGGCCTGCGACAGATGCGCGACGCCGGGCTCGATCCGATCCTCAAGGTGCACCTGTGGATTCCCGAGAGCTGGGCCGGCGAAGCCGCTCCCACCGACCGCATGGCCTGGTTCCATGCCTATCGGGATGGCTTGCTGAAACTGGCCAAGGTCGCAGAGGATGAAGGCGCTGAAGCGCTGGTGGTCGGCAGCGAACTGCGCCAGTTGCAGAACTCCGGTTACTGGCAACCGGTGGTGACCGCGGTACGCAAGGTATATTCCGGCCCCATCGCTTACGTGACACATAGTCTGGAAAGCGCTGAGCAATTCCGTTATTGGACGCTGTTCGATGTCGTCGCCACCAGCCTCTATGCAGAGCTATCGACCGACCAGGAAACCCGCGGCGAGGAGATGCGCAAGATGGCTGACCGTTTGTACACGTTGGGCCAGCGTGCCCAGCGCCGGGTTTGGGTCGCAGAGCTCGGCCTGCGCTCCGCCACCGGTAGCCTCTCCGCGCCCTGGGAAAGTCCCGAGGAGCGCGAGTTGCCCGTCGATCTCGGCTTGCAGAACGAGGTACTGACCAGCTGGCGCGATGCCCTGGACGAAACCGGCAAGATAGATGGTTTGGCAATCTGGGCCTGGTATACCGACCCGAACGCCGGCGGCGTGAATGACACCGACTTCACCATTCAGAACAAACCGGCGCAGGAGATATTCAAGCGGTGATCGGCTCGGGGCGTTCCGCCTCGGCTACCTTCGCCACTGTGGCTGCCCAGTGCAGAAATTCATCCTGTGGCACCGGACGGCTAATCAGAAAGCCCTGAATATGATCGCAATGACGCTCCCTGAGAAAATCTTTCTGGGAGGTCGTCTCCACTCCTTCGGCCGTGACGGTGATACCCAGCGTGTGCGCCAGTCGAATAACCGCTGAAGCAATGGCGTCATCGTCTTCATCCAGCGTCAGGTCGCTGACAAAGGTGCGATCCAGCTTCAGCGTGTCGACGTCGAACCGCTTGAGATAGGCCAGTGATGAGTAACCGGTGCCGAAGTCATCAATGGCAACCCGCACGCCAAGATCGTTGAGCTCAAGCAAGGCCGCAGCACTGCCGCGATCATCGACCAGCACGCTTTCGGTCACTTCGATTTCCAGCAGGTCGGGTGGCAGTCCGGTCCACTTCAGCGTGTCCTTCACCGTTGCGACGAAATCGTTATGACGCAGCTGGTGCACCGACAGGTTGACCGCCACGCGGACCCCGGGCAAGCCGTTGGCTTGCCAGCTGGCAGCCGCTGCGCAGGCTTGCTGCAGTACCCAGCGGCCAACCGGGACGATCAGGCGCAAATCCTCCAGCAGCGGAATGAATTCAACCGGACTGACTTCTTCGCCCTCGGGAAACCAGCGCAGCAGAGCCTCGGCGCTGTTCAGCCTACCGGACTCGGTATGCAGCTGCGGCTGGAAATACAGCTCGAATTCGCCGCGCTCCAGCGCCCTGCGCAACCCGTGTTCCAGCTGGAAACGCCGATCCGCCTGGCGATTGAGTTCCTCAGTATAGAAACTGTAACCATCGCGGCCATGTTCCTTGGCCCGGTACATGGCCGCATCGGCGCTCTTGAGCAAGGAGTCGACATCCTTGGCATCGCCCGGATACAGCGCGATGCCCAGACTAGTTGAGACCGATACATCGCGGGCGCCGAGGTTGAACTTGTCATCGAAGCCCTTGAGCAGCTGCTCCACCACGTGGATGATCTGGTGAGTGTCGGTGATGTCTTCGAGAATGATGGTGAATTCATCACCGCCCAGGCGTGCAACCGTATCGGAGGAGCGCAGCAGGCTGGTCAACCGTTGCGCGACCTGAATCAGCAGCTCATCCCCGGCGGCATGGCCCAGCGCGTCATTGATCCATTTGAAGCGATCCAGGTCCAGAAACAGCAGGGCCACGGATTGCCCGCTGCGGTTGGCATGGCTGATCGCGTGCTGCAGACGATCCTGAAACAGATACCTGTTTGGTAGCTTGGTGAGGTGATCGTAGTTGGCCAGATGGGCCAGCCGTTCCTCGGTCAGGCGTCGCTCGGTAATATCGCGAATGGTGCCTACCGCCCGGTGGTCCCGAGTCTCGGGGTCGAGAAAATGCTCGCCCTGAAACTCGATCAGGCGCTGCTCGCCACCCTGAACGTTCGTTTTCAGCTCCAGGGTTTGCGGAACGGCTTCGTAATCCGTGCTGAAGAAGGTTCGCAAACGTGCCTGGGATTCCGCGTCGAATACCTTCACCAGACTTGCCAGCGGAGCCTCGCTTAGTGCGTGCTCGACCTGCAGGATGCGATTGAGCTGGTGTGACCAGAGCAGGCTGTCGTCCTGCGCGTTCCATTCCCAGCTGGCCAGCCCGGCGATCTGCTGGGCGCGTAACAGGGCCCGGCGATTCTCCGCCAGATCTTTCGACATCGCATCCAACAGGTCCAGCACGATGCCCAGCCCCTGGTATTGACCATGCTCGTCGATAAAAATGAAATCTTCAGTAACAGGATATTGTACGTGGGTGGTCACGGAGCCAGCGGCCTCCTCGATGCTCAGGGACAAGGGGATCAGCAATGGAGAGCTGTTCATGACATCGGTCACCGGCCTGCGGCCCCAGAGCTCCCTGCCATAGCGCTGCAGGAAAATATCCTGCAGCCGGTAACGGCTCACCGTTCCGAGCGGACGGTTGGCGCAGTCGACAACCGCGAGGGAGAGAAACCGCTGGTTACTCAAAACCAATATGCGTTCCGCAACCTCGCTTATCTTCATCTCAGGATGAAGGGTGTCCGCCTGCTTGAGCAGGCGGGACAGATCTTTTTTGGCCGACACGTACTGCCCCTATTGATGACAAGTCGAGCATTAAAACAGTGGCCAATTGCAATTACGTGACAGGGCTTTGATTTAGAAAGAAACCCAGCCTTTGTCGGCGCGTCCGAACCCGGCCCGAGCCGCACGCCAACCAACCTCGCGCGGCCAGCCGCTCCCCGGGCGTGTAGTGCGCCTTGCGCTACACCAGCTCCGTGGAAACATCAAACTGACGAAAAAAAACCGGTTTCAACCCAGACGACTTTTTTGCGCATACCTATATCGCGCCGTGTCGCCACGACGAATTTTTCCTACAATCGATGCCACCCCCACGCAGCCAACCGGTGACCTATGACTCAACGCGCAGACATCCTCAACTTTCTGAACATTCAACACCCGATTATCCAGGCACCGATGGTCGGCGTTTCAACGCCGGAGCTGGCGGCTGCGGTGTCCAACGCTGGCGCGCTGGGTTCGATTGGCTTAGGTGGCAGCAAGCCAGAACAGGCTCGCGAGCTGATCCAGAAAACCCGTGCGCTGACCGATGCGCCGTTCAACGTCAATCTGTTTTGTCACCGCCCGCCGGTAGCCAGGCCGGAGGTCGAGAAAGCCTGGCTGGATTATCTGGCCCCGCTGTTTGCTGAATATGGCGCCGAGCCGCCCGCTTCCATTAGCGAGCCCTACCCCAGCTTTCTTGCGTCGGAGGATATGTTGAAGGTTCTGCTGGAAGAGCGCCCTGCCATTGCCAGCTTTCACTTCGGCTTGCCGCCGAACGATTGGATCGAGCAACTGAAAGACGCCGGAATCAAGACTTTTGCCTGCGTCACCACAGCCGCCGAAGCCAGGCTGGCCGAGGCGGCGAAGGTCGACGCGCTGATTGCCCAGGGAGCCGAAGCTGGCGGACACCGAGGCGTTTTTGACCCGGAGGATGACCAGCTGATCGGCACCTTCGCCCTGGTATCGGTACTGGCCGGGATGACCGATCTGCCGATTGTCGCCGCCGGTGGCATCATGAACGGCAGCAGTATTGTCGCCGCGCTGAACCTGGGCGCCAGCGCTGTGCAGATGGGCACGGCGTTCGTATCCTGCCCGGAGTCCTCGGCCAACGAGCAATACCGGCAGGCGCTGCAAAGTGAACGCACCCAGCGGACTGCTATCAGCATGGATATTTCAGGTCGGCCAGCACGCGGAATGATCAACCGGATGTTCACGGAAGTTGGCGGCGCTAACGCACCCACACGACCGGACTACCCCACCGCGTACGTCGCGACCAAAGCGCTGAGTACAGCGGCCAACAACCAGGGCGACTACGATTTTGCCGTGCAATGGGCGGGGCAAGGCGCTCCCTTGGCACGGGCCATGCCAGCGGCGGAGCTGGTCGAAGTGTTGGTGCGGGAGATGCAAACAGACTGAACCATCCATGAGTGGAGCCGGAGTGCACGCTAGACGTCATTGCCGTTCTTGTTGAGAAGGGTTATCATTTACAGCTTATGGCTGGCCGAAATCCTTTTGTCGATGCGTGCCGGCCCTCTTCTTTCAGGAGACAGCCTATGCTCAGCTCAATCAGCGAAGTCAGCACCGCCTCTGCCAGTACCAACCTCAAGAAACTGTGTCGCCACCTCAGTCACAAGGTCGAGGTGACCTTCGACGACGCGCACGGCGAGGTCCTATTCCCCTTCGGCAGCAAAGGATTACTGGATGCGACCAACGGGCTGCTGCGGATGACAATCGAAGCAAACGACCAGGAAGCGCTCGACCGCACTGAACAGGTCATGGCCGACCATCTGGTGCGCTTTGCGTCCCGGGAAACGCTGGTTGTGCAGTGGCAGCGTCAGAACTGAGCCGACTCGTTCATAATCCAAAGGGCCCGTTGGCCCACACCAGAGCCACCAGCGCCAGCGCCTCACCCAGCTCGACCAGAGCGCCGGCGGTATCACCGGTAGTCCCGCCGATGCGCCGTTTGAGGAGAGCGCGGTAGATCACAGCGAACAACAACACCACGACCAGCCAGGTGAATCCACCGATGATCAGCATGGCGAAGCCGTGGACGAAGAGCACCGCCGGCAGCCAGCCACGCGGCATGTGCTCGTATATGGATTCCCCCAGGCCGCCGGGGCGCACATAGGGAGTGGTCTGCAACAGTGCCGGCAATAGCCAGCGCCCTATCCAGGGCGCTACCAGCAGCACCCACCAGAGATTGGATTCGATAACGGTGATCAGCGCTGCGTACTTCACCAGCAGAACCAGCAATAGCGCCAATACACCCATCGGACCGCAATTAGGGTCCTTCATGATTGCCAGGGTGCGTTCGCGATCACCGCGCCCACCCACCCAGGCATCAGCAGTGTCGGCCAACCCGTCCAGATGCAGCCCACCGGTAATCAGCACCCAGAAACTCAGCAGCAGGGCTGCCTGCAAGGCAATCGGCAAGTCTGCGAGCAGCCACTGCAGCACAATCAACAGCAAGCCGATGACCAGCCCCACCACCGGATACCAGAGCAGCGAGGCCCCCGATTCTTCCCCCTGCGGCGGCCGTCGCAGCCGGATCGGCAGGATGGTCAAAAATTGCAGGGCGATCATCATTGGGGTCATGCGGAACTCTCCGTAACGCGGGTCAACAGGTGTAGCGGATCAACTGGCCGTGGCTTACCTCAACCTGTAACAGGTCACGATCCGGCAATGACCGGGCCCGGGCCAGCAACAGACGCATGACACCGGCATGGCTGACGATCAGAACACGCCGGCCAGCATACGCGTCTTGCAACCCGGCCATGGCGTTCAGTACCCGTAGCCTGAACGCTGCAACCGGCTCTCCGCCCGGGGGCGTGAAGGCGTAGGGATCATCCCAGAAACGTGCCAGCAAATCTGCCTGATCCTGCATCAGATCTCGTGGGTGTCGCCCCTCCCATTCGCCGAAGTGCAGCTCGCGCAAGTCAGGTTGGATATCCCATGCGACTCCCCGTTGCTGCGCCAGTTCGGCAGCGAACCTTGCGCAGCGCTGCAAAGGCGAGCTGACGATCAGATCCCACTTGAGGTTTTCGCGAACCGCCTGGCGCATCTGCTCCCAGCCGGTCTCGGTCAGTGCATCATCCAGACTGCCGCGGAAGCCACCGCCGGATTCGGTTTCGCCGTGGCGCAGCAGATCGACAATCATGCCTTGGTGCTTCCGGAAACCGCCGCCTCGTCGAAGGTGGTCATTTCATTGTGCAGGGTGCAAGCCAGCCGCAGCAGCGGTATCGCCATGGCCGCGCCACTGGCCTCACCCAGGCGCATGCCCAATTGAAGCAGCGGCCGTGCATCAAGGGCAGTCAGCAATACCGCATGGCCCGGTTCTGCGCTTTGATGGGCAAACAGCAACCAGGGCCGGCACGATGGGTTGAGGCGTACCGCGCATAGAGCCGCGACCGTGCAGATATAGCCATCCACCAATACCGGCACGCCGTACTGCGAGGCCGCGATATAGGCACCGACCAACGCTGCGATTTCCAGCCCGCCAACACAGGCCAGCGCATCGAAGGGATCGGCTAGCCGCGCCGCATGCAGCTGCAATCCACGCTCGATCACTTCGAGCTTATGCGCCACGCCCACAACGTCGAGACCGGTCCCTGCGCCGACCAGTTGCTGCGGCGCAATGTCAAGCAACGCACTGGCAAGAGCGCAGGCGCTGGTGGTATTGCCGATGCCCATCTCCCCGGCAATGTACAGATCGCAACAGCCACCAATAGCCGCTTCCACCAGCGCGTCTCTGCCGACATTCAATGCCTGCTGACATTGCGCTGTGGTCATGGCCACCCCACGGGTGAAGTTGGCCGTGCCGGGGGCGATGTGACGCTGGGTTACGCCAGGCGGGGGCTTTATCGGCTGCGCCAGGCCCAGGTCATAAACCCGTAACTGGGCATCCAGCGCGCGGGAAAGCACAGCGATCGCCGCGCCGCCCCCTGCGAAGTTATGCAGCATCTGGCCGGTAACAGCCTGGGGAAAAGCCGACACGCCCTCCTCCACCACGCCATGGTCGCCGGCAAAGATATCGATACACGGATAGTCGATCGCCGGGCGCGAACGACTCTGCAATGCGGCCAGCGTAACGGCCAGCTCCTCAAGCAGGCCCAGCGAGCCGGGGGGCTTGGTCAACTGGCTTTGACGCGCCAGGCTCTGCTGCTGGACCTGCACATTCACATGCTGAGCGTCGCGTTGCCACCATATCTCAGTCATGGCTTTTCCCCTTCAGCGTCATCGGCAAACCGGCCACACAGAAGGTCACCCTATCGCTCAATTGCGCCAGACTCTGATGCAACCAGCCGGCGGCATCAACATAGCGGCGGGTCAGCTCACCCATTGGCACCACGCCGAGCCCTGTTTCGTTACTCACCAGAATGACCTGTCCGGTCAACCCGGGGAGAATATCGAGCAGTTGCTGTTGTTCATTGGCCATGCGCTGCGGATCCGGGTCCAGCAACAGGTTGGTCAGCCAGAGCGTCAGGCAATCGACCAGCACGCACTGGTCGCTGGCGCAGGCGCGGCGCAACACATCAGCCAGTGCCAATGGCTCTTCAACCAACGCCCATTCCGCAGGGCGCTGCTGCTGATGCATGGCGATGCGCTCGACCATGGATGCGTCCAGTGCCTGACTGGTAGCGATGTAGGTAACGGGCAGGCCGGACGCGCGGGCGCGCTGTTCAGCCAGCCGGCTTTTGCCCGAGCGGGCGCCGCCGAGTATCAGCTCAATCAAGGATGTATTCCTAACAAGACATCAAGTCTTTCGGTGTCGAGATGGTTCTGGACCAGATCGGCGAGGCGGTCGATGTCGCGTGCTCGCAAGGCCGCGTAATCCTGTATTACCGGCGCATCGAGACCGGCCCATTGCAAAAGCGCGCGGCTGGCGTCGGGTGACTCAAACAGACCGTGCAAATAGGTGCCGGCAATGAGCTGATCAGCGCTGCGCGCGCCGTCGAGTCTTCCACCCTCGAGCTTAACCAGAGGCGAATCCAGAGCCGGGCCGGTGCTCACGCCGGCGTGTATTTCATAACCGCGTACGGTCGCCTGACCGAGCGTCAGATGTCCGCTCACTTGCGCCAGGCGCTTGTTCGCGTACAGAGTCGTGCTGAAATCCAGCAGTCCCAAACCGTCGGCGCTGCCGGGCGGCCCCTCCAGCCCCAGCGGATCATGGATCTGCGCGCCGAGCATCTGAAAGCCACCGCAGATGCCTAGAAGCCGACCGCCATAGCGGAGATGCCGTTTGATTGCGCTGTCCCAGCCCTGCTCACGCAAGATTTCGAGATCAGCCCGAACGCTCTTGGAGCCCGGCAGTATGATCAGATCGGCTGCCGGAATCGGCTCCCCAGCACACACCAGTTGCAAGTCGACCTGCGGATGCAGGCGCAGCGGATCGAAGTCGGTGTGATTGCTCATCCGTGGCAGCACCGGCACCACCACCTTGAGCGTGTGTTCGCATTTGTCCGGTTGCCGGGCATTGATGGCGTCTTCTGCTTCGAGATGCAGATCATGCAGGTAGGGCAATACGCCCAGCACCGCAATGCCAGTGCGCTGCTCCAGCCAGTCGATACCGGGTTGCAGCAGCGTAATATCCCCACGGAATCGATTGATCACGAAGCCCTTTACCCGCGCACGCTCACTCGGCGATAACAGCTCGAGCGTACCCACCAGATGGGCGAACACACCGCCCTTGTCGATATCGGCAATCAGCAGCACCGGACAATCCACCGCTTCGGCAAAGCCCATATTGGCGATATCGCCCTCGCGCAGATTGATTTCGGCCGGTGAGCCGGCACCTTCGACCATCACCACTCGATACTGGCTGGCGAGCCGAACATGTGAGTTGAGCACCGCCTGCATGGCTGTGGTTTTGTAGGCGTGGTATTCAATTGCATCCATGCAGCCGACCGCCTGACCCTGAATGATGACCTGCGCGCCGACATCGGTGTTGGGCTTGAGCAGCACCGGATTCATGTCGGTGTGCGGAGCCAGCCCTGCGGCTTCAGCCTGCACCGCCTGGGCGCGGCCGATCTCGCCACCGTCGACCGTTACCGCCGAATTGAGCGCCATGTTCTGTGGCTTGAACGGCGCGACCTTGATATCGCGCCGAGCCAGCCATCGACACAACGCCGTCACCAGCGTGCTCTTGCCGGCATCCGAGGTGGTGCCCTGGACCATTAACGTGGGCATCTCATCTCCGGGGAAAGTTGTGCCAGTGCAGATTCGAATCGTCTCCAGCCGGCCTCACTACCCGGCAGGCCGATGCGCAGTGCCGACAGCTGATCGAACGGCCGCGTCAGTATTCCTTGTTCGGCCAACGCCTGATGCAGCGCAGCAGCCCGGATATGCGGTATCCATTGAAATAATGCGCAGCCGCCCTGCGGTGCCAACCCATATGCAGTGAGCAAGCTCGCAAGGCGCTGGCTATCGGTATGCATCTGCTCGCGCCAGATTCTTTGGGTTGGTTTGTCTGCCAGCGCATGCCGCCCGACATGCCGAGCCGGCCCGCTGATGTTCCAGGGGCCTAATATCTCTGCGAGGCAAACAAGCAGCGATTGTTCGGCCAGCACAAAGCCCAGCCGCGCGCCGCCCAGCCCGAAAAACTTGCCCAGCGAGCGCAGCACAATCAGGCCGGGTGCGCTGGTGTAGGGCGCCAGACTGATTTCCGGGGTGGGATCTATGAAAGCTTCGTCCACGATCAGGCCGCCACCACGGCTGGCCAGTCGTACGTGCCAGTCCAATAATTGCTCCGGCGCAAAAAGACGGCCGGTCGGATTGTTCGGGTTGACCACCACCAGCACGTCGATATGGTCGAGCACCTCTTCGACCTCGTCATCGGCCAGAGCCAGTGGTGCAAACCCAGCGCGTCGCCAGGCATGGTGATGCTCGGCATAGCACGGCTCGACCAAGCCAACCCGCCGTCCCGGAAATAACGCCGGCAACGCCTGAATAGCCGCCTGGGAGCCGGCTATGGGGAGCAGGCTCTCGGCCTGATAATAATCGCGTGCAGCCTGCTCGAGACCGTCATCGCTCTCCGGGAGACGCTGCCATGCCTCAGCGGGTATCGAGGGCAACGGCCAGCTGTAGGGTGCCAGTCCAGTGGAGAGATCCAGCCAGTCATCCATTGGAATGCCATAGGTGATGGCTGCCTGACGCAGGCGCCCGCCGTGTTCAAGCAAGGTTCAATCCCCATAATGCCAGTGCGATCAGCACCCATAACACGACGCCGCAGCGCACCAGGCGCATTGCCCGAAAAATATCTACCGCACCGGGTGCCGGCCCGGCGCCGAGTAGAGGACGTTCATGCAAGACGCCGCCGTAAATCGCGGGCCCGCCTAGTTGCACACTCAATGCGCCCGCACCTGCGGCCATGACCGGACCGGCATTGGGACTGTCCCAGCGTGGTGCCTGCTCGCGCCAGCAGCGCAGCGCTAGCCGGGTCTTACCACACAGGGCATAGGTCAGCGCGACCAGCCGCGCCGGGACAAAATTCAACACATCGTCAATCCGCGCCGCGGCCCAGCCGAACTGCTGATAACGCGGATTGCGGTAGCCCCACATCGCATCGAGGGTATTGGCCAGTCGATACACCACCACCCCCGGTGCGCCCAGCACGGCAAACCAGAACAAGGCAGCAAAGACTGCATCGCTGCCATTTTCCAGAACCGACTCGGTGGTCGCTGCCGCCACGGCGGTTTCATCAAGCCCGCTAGTATTACGGCTGACGATCCGGCCAACGCATTCACGGGCGGCGTGAAGATCGCCCGTGGCCAAGGCGCGCACGACCGGTAACGCATGCTCGGACAGGCTACGCAACCCTATGGCCAGATACAGCAGTAACAGCTCGACCAGCCAGCCGATATCGGGAATCAGGCTGAGTAGCCAGGCCATCAGCGTGAGTGGCAATACCGCTAACGTCCAGGCGAAACACCCAGCCAAACGCTTCGATGTGCCGCGATTGAAGCGCCGTTCGAGGATGGATGCAAAAGCGCCAAACCCGACCAGCGGATGCCAGCGCCGGGGCTCGCCGAGCAACTGATCCAGCAGCAGCGCGGCCAGCATGATCGGCGCCATCAGCACATCCGCTCACAGCCAGGCATGTGTCGGGGCTGTGTCATGACTGGCCCCAACGGTCGGTGAATACCAGCTCATCCAACGGCCTACCCTGCGTCCATCCCAGCTCCTCCAGCATGGGGCGCGCGTAAAACGCATCGACCGGGCCCAGACAGAGCACCGCCACGGGCCGTGCGCCAGCAGGTATGTTCAACAATCGCGCCAGTGCCAGCGGATCGAACAGCGACACCCAGCCCATGCCCAAGCCTTCGGCGCGGGCGGCCAGCCACATATTCTGAATGGCGCAGGACAGCGAGGCCAGATCCATCTCCGGCAAGGTACGGCGGCCGAACACATGCGCTTCCCGGCCTTCCGGCAGCGCCGCAACCAACAGCTCGGCGCATTCGAGAATGCCTTCCACCTTGAGCCGCATAAAATCATCGCTGCGCTCACCCAGCGCTTCGGCAGTCAGACGGCGCTCGGCGTCAACCAGGCCATGAATGACCCGCCGCACAGCGAGATCCAGCACCCGGACAAATCGCCAGGGCTGCATCAGACCAACACTGGGCGCCTGATGCGCTGCCTGGAGCAGACGCGCCAGCTGTTCCGGCGCAACGCTGCCGCCGCTGAAGTGGCGCATGTCCCGACGCTCGCGGATGGCGCGATAAACCGCCTCGCGCTCGGCGGCAGAAAACGCCTGGCTATTCATGGCCGAAACAACGCTGCCGCGGCGTTGGGATCGCTTGGCAGATACAGATGGATATAGGACGCCGTCAGCCGCCCTACGCGGTAGACCGCTTCGGCGGTGCGCCGGTAGTTCGGGCATTCGCCACGCGCCAGCGGCTCCAACGCACAATCCAGCGAGGAATGGTGAAAGGTATGACCGCGCAACACGCCCTCTGGAAACGCAACCTGCTGCAGGGCCAGCGCGGCGAGGCACTTTTGCATGACTGCCTGCGCAGGCAGCAACCCGACCAGCTCGGCTGATAGACCTTCGGCATCGGTCAGCGTCTCACAGAGATAGAGCATCCCGCCGCACTCAGCCAGCATCGGCTTGCCGGCGCGGTGATGACGGCGGATCGCCTCCGCCAGCTCAGTGTTAGCCGACAGCTGCTGCAGATGCAGCTCCGGGTAACCGCCGGGCAGATACAGGCTATCAACATCGGGCAGCACGCTGTCGGCCAGCGGCGAAAAGAACACCAGCTCGGCGCCCATACGCTTCAGTAGATCGAGGTTGGTCTGATACAGAAACGCAAAGGCTGCATCGCGGGCGACGCCGATACGCACACCGGCGAGCAGCGGCTCCAGCTCTGCAACCGGCTCGCCTGCGAAGCGAACCGCCTCGGGCAACCGCGCACCTGCGCTGGCTTCCAACGCGTCCGCAGCGGCATCGAGGCGAACGTCAATGTCATCCACCTCGTCAGCCTGAACCAGACCCAGATGCCGGCTGGGCAACGCCAGCGCCGCATCGCGTAGTAAGGCGCCGTACCAGTGCATACCCTGGGGCAGACAGTCGCGCAGGATTTCAGCATGGCGGGTGCTGCCAAGCTTGTTTGCCAACACGCCGGCAAAGGGCAGATCGGGCTGGTAATGCGCCAGTCCGTGGGCCATGGCACCGAAGGTCTGCGCCATGCCGGAACCGTCAATAACCCCGAGAATCGGCACGCCAAAACGGCGCGCCAGATCCGCCGCCGAGGGCGTGCCATCGAACAACCCCATCACGCCTTCAATCAGGATCAGGTCGGCATCGCCCGCCGCCTGCCACAGCAATTGACGGCTATCGGCCTCCCCGGTCATCCACAGATCAAGCTGGTATACCGGGCGACCACTGGCGCGTTGCAGGATCATCGGATCGAGGAAATCCGGGCCGCATTTGAATACCTGTACACGTCGCCTCTGCCGGCTATGCATCCTTGCCAGCGCCGCAGTAATAGTGGTTTTGCCCTGGCCCGAGGCAGGTGCGGCGATCAACAAGGCCGGGCAGGAACGGGTATTCAAAATTCGATCCCCTGCTGCGCCTTGATGCCGGATTTGAAGGCATGCTTGACCATGCCCATCTCGGTCACCGTATCCGCTGCTTCAACCAACTCATCCGGCGCGCCGCGGCCGGTCACCACCACATGCTGATGCATCGGCCGCGAGGCGATATCGCGCAGCACCTGCTCAAGATCCAGATAGCGGTACTTGAGCGCGATATTCAACTCATCCAGCACCACCAGGCCCACCGCCGGATCACTCATCAACTCGACCGCCACCTCCCAGGCAGCGTGCGCCTTGGCGATATCGTCCTGGCGGTCCTGGGTCTCCCAGGTGAAGCCGGAGCCCATCACGTGGTAGCGCACCTCATCAGGAAAACGCCGGAAGAAGGTCTCCTCCCCGGTGCTGCTCGAGCCCTTGATGAACTGCACGATGCCGACCTGCATGCCATGGCCCAAAGCCCGCGCCGCCATGCCGAAGGCAGAGCTGCTTTTGCCCTTGCCGTTGCCGGTCAGCACCAGCAGCAGGCCGTGTTCGTCCTGCGCCTGGGCGATTTTTTCGTCCATCAGCGCCTTCTTGCGTTGCATGCGCAGGCGATGGCGCTCGTCGCGGCCGGGAATCTCGCTCATACCTTGTGATCTCCGGCCGCAACCTGCTGACCAGTGAGCAGGCGCAACGCTACGTACACCAGCGCAGCCAAACCTACATAGAGCGCCAGGGTGCTCAGGTATTGTGGATAGTAGGTGGCTATGCGTTCGAACATGCCGGTCATGGTCTGCGCGCTATGCCGACCCGACAGCCAATAGAAGCCACCGCTGGAAAACAGCTGACACACCAATGCACTGATCGCCACCGTGGGCACCAGAATCAGCAGACTGGAGACATGCTCACGGTGCCAGTGGGCATACAACCGACCGCCAAACCAGAGCGCGCCATAGGCCGGCACCAGCATCCAGTAGGCCCGCGTCATGCAATGGCTATCACTGGCCCAACCGGTCGACATCAGATCCATAACCAACGCCTGCAAAAACAACAACGGGAATGCCCAGCGCGGACGCAACAGCACCCCCGCCAGGAAGAACACCGCCCAGGACGCACTGGGCAGATTCACTGCACTGAAGTGACTGCCGCGACTGATTGCCATCAAGAGTACGAGTACAACGCCTACAGCCATCTGGCTGCGTTTGGATAGTGCCAACATAGTTTTCTCCTTTAGAGTGGTTGGTAGCGCACAGTCAAATAACCGGCCCGGCCTGGCTGCTGATAGCTGGCGGCGGTTTCGTATTGGGTGTCGAACAGATTGCTGACCCGCGCCTGCAGCCGCCAGGCGTGGCTGAACCAGTAGGTGGCACGTAGGTCGACGGTGTTATAGCCGTGCAGGTCGGTAGTGTTGGATGCGTTATCCCAGCGGCGGCCTTCGGCATGCAGGCTGGCGCCGACACCGATACGCCCAAAGCGGCGATCGATATCCAGATTGAACAGCTGCTCGGCGCGGCGTGCCAGCAGATCGCCCTGCCCAGGACGGGAGGACCGGTTCGCGGGATCCTGCAAAGTCAGGTTGGTGCGCCAGTCCCAGTTAAGCCACTGGCTGTCCATCTCGAACTCAATGCCCTTGATCACGGCTTTGTCGACGTTCTCCGCCAGATAGATGCCGCCACCCAGGTTCACGCTGGCGATCAGATCTTCCACTTCGTTGCGGAACAGATTGACCGACCACTGACCCCAGTCGTGTTGACCACGCAGGCCCGTCTCCAGGTTGCGGGAGGTCTCTTCGCTGATGTCCGGATTGCCGAAGCCGGGGTAGTACAGCTGGTTGAAAGTGGGCGCCTTGAACGCGGTACCGTAGCTGGCCACCCATCGCAGGTTGTCAGACAGGGTCAGGCCATAGCCGAGATTGCCGGTGGTGTGCTCGCCGTGCTGCTCGTTGTCATCGTAGCGCAGGCTCGCCTGCCATTCGTGCACACCGCGCTGGCCAAGATATTGGGCGTAATAGCCGTGGTTACTGCGCCGGGACTCGCTGTATTCGGTGGTGCTGCTGACCTCATCGGCCAGATAGTCATAGCCCACCGTAAGCAGATGACCGGGCGCCAGATCGATATCGTTCTGCCAGCCGAGTGTGTCGCGGCGGGTATCAAAGCGACTGAAAAAAGTGCTGCCGTTAAAGTTGTCGCTCTTGTCTTCGCTGCGTGCAGCCTGCAGCGACACGCGCCATGGCGTTAGCGGCGCAAAACGGGCATTGACGCCATGGGTGGTCAGTACCGCGTCGGAATTAGCCTTGAAGCCAGAGTCGTAGTCGTTGCTGGAATGGGACTCCAGCACATGGCCTTCGAGCTCCAGACCATTATCGAAACGGTAACCCGCGCGGACATTACCAGACAGCTCGCGATACCCGTCATGATCCGGCTCGCCATGACTCGGCCGCGCATTAATACCTCGGGTCGACAGACTGGTAACACCCAGACTGTACCAGCCATCACCCACTCCACCGGATACGCCAGCGCTACCGGCATGGTGATTCCGGCTGCCCGCAGTCAGCGACATCCAGGGCTTGGCTTCCCCACCCTTGCCCCGGCGAGTGAAGATCTGGATCACCCCGCCAATGGCTTCGGAGCCATACAGACTGGAGCGCGGGCCACGCACGATCTCGATGCGTTCGATCTGCTCTACGGGCAGATTCTGCAGCGCCGCATCGCCGCTGGTCACTGAACCAATACGCGCGCCATCGATCAGCACCAACACATGTCCCGAACCGCTACCGCGGATACCAATGCTGCCGGCTTTGCCCGGGCCGCCATTGTTGACGATGCTTACCGAAGGCGTACGGCGCAGCAGATCCGGCAGATCGGTGGGCTGAAGACGTTCGATATCGGCGCGATCAATGCGGGTAACCGCACCCAGACTGGCGCCAAGGGACTGGCCGGTCCGCGTGGCGGTAACGACCTGATGGTTCAGGGAAAGGGATTCTGCATGGGACAGGCAGGCAACGGCCGTCAGGGCCAGCGCCAGGGTTGTGCGTGCAAATTTCATCGGTGCTCCGTCACCGTACTCACCCGTACGGCATGGCTGGTTAAAAGCAGCCGCGACGGACAGGGGCAAACGGTTTCGACACAGATGAAATCGCTCCACCCGCAGTGCCCGCCGCACTACTGTGACATGCGACAGGCCGGTCTCCGGACTCATGAGTGGATTGACTCCGATGACCCGACCTTCCCATGCGAAGCACAGTGGTCTTGCTGGATCATCCGCCTGGCACACCGAAGTGGCCGGCACTCATTTACCGTTGCGGGGGCAGTGCCGGAATTGTCTGGAACAGACGCACCGGCTTCCCAGTTTCACCCGCCAATTACTGGCAGGAACCTGAAGCAGCCGGAAGGTTAGGAGTTTTGCGTGAGGAAGTAAAGGGCGAGCTGGATGGCAAATCAGTGCGCTTCAATGGGCATGACAGTACGGGACACCCGTCCCTGATAACAAAAACGAAGGATTCTCAACCGTAAGCAAGCGCCTTTAGTTGCACTTAGTAGACCAACGTACTAAGTTAGTAACCACCTTTACTAAACGATACTAAGTATGGCTACCACGACTATCAAGTGGCATTACGCTCGCACTGACTTGGCCGAACAGGTTCTGGACCGGTTCGATATTGGGGCCACCACTGCGCTGACTTTGTTTGCCCCTCGCCGAATGGGAAAAACAGAGTTCCTGCTGGAAGATCTCTTGCCCATGGCTGCAGAGCAGCAAGACTATTTGACCGTATACGTGAACTTCTGGGACCGAATGGCCGACCCTGTCGACAGCATGATCCTCGGTCTGCAAAAGGCCTCGAGACAGTTCAGATTCACAACCAAGGCCAAGCAAGTGCTCTCCAGGCTGCGCGGGGGCGGGATTGATACGCCAGTCGGGGGCTTACGTCTCGAGTTAGCAGAGGCCGATAGGCGTCAAAAGCTGGAAGCGGTTCAGGAAATGTTCGATGCATTGATGAATGACGGTCGCCGCGTCCTGTTGGCATTGGATGAGGTACAGCACTTGGCTACCAACTCGGCATTCGAGCCCCTGGTGTTCGCGCTCAGAGGGATGATCGATACCAACAGGCAGCAGGTCAGGGTGATCTACACCGGATCTAGTCGCAGCGGGCTGCAAAAGCTGTTCAAGAGGAGAAATGCGCCTTTATTCAGTAGCGCACAACAGATTGAACTGCCTGAATTCGGCCGTGGGTACCTTGAGCATATGGCGACGGCTTTCAATATGGCTACCGGACGCACGCTGGATATCAATGCGTGCCAGGCCGCGTTCAAGATGATCAAGAAGGTGCCTTTTGACTATCGCCAGGTACTGGACCAGCTCATTCTGGGAGGAGGTACTGATATTCGCGCCGCGACCAGCGCATACATCCAGGAAAACAGTCAGGACGAAACCTATTCCGACACCTGGACAGAGATGAAGCCCGTCGATCAGGCCGTCGTACGATGGGTGCTCTCTCGCAATCCGCAGGGAATCTATAGCCAGGACGCGCGAGCCTTCATCGCTGAACGGCTGGGCCTGGATAAGATCAACATTCATCCTATCCAGAACGCAGTCAACCGGCTCATGCGCAACACGGTAATTGCACCCGTAGGGCAAGGCCGTTATGAGGTGGAGGATCCTTATTTCGCGGACTGGGTGACGAGAACCCTGCCTAACCAGTCACGGTGAAGATCAAATAGTCAGCCCGTTTACGCCAGGCTCACCCGTACCTCAAGCGGGTGCTCGTCGCAGTTGTGCCCTGCGCCGCCACGATCCACGACCAGAAACTCGCCTTCAGTCTCGAGCACGGATTGGATCGCATGCCAGGTGCCGGCGTGATAGTTCACGCCCTGCCTGCCGTCGGTGACGAAGGCGCGCACCTGGGCTGGATCGATCACGTCGCCGCGCGGCGCGACGACCACCACAAAACGCTCCCCGCGCAACGGAATGAAAGCCTGACTGCCCAGCGGATGACGTTCGAGGAAGGTCAGTTCCAGCGGCATCTGTACGGGCTGACTGACGAAGATGCTGATCAGCGTGCGAGCGTCGTCGCCCAGCGTCTCAACCTTTGCCAGATCGTGGTAACGGCGGGTGCGCCCGCTGTTGATCATGAAGAACTCGGCGTGGCGGTGATCGATCACATCGCCAAAGGCCACGAAGGCCTCGGGCGTCAGGGGTTCAGCCGTCAGCTGTAATGGTTGTTCGCTCATCTGCTCGCTCGCTCAGCGGCCGTAGGTCGGCAGTTTCATATGGCGGTTGACGTCCTTGTACAGCAAATAGCGGAAGGGTCCTGGACCACCGGCATAGCAGGCCTGCGGGCAGAAGGCGCGCAGCCACATGTAGTCACCCGCTTCGACTTCGACCCAATCCTTGTTCAGCAGATAGACAGCCTTGCCTTCGAGCACATAAAGACCGTGCTCCATCACGTGAGTCTCAGCGAAGGGGATCACACCACCGGGCAGGAAGTTGACGATGTTCACATGCATATCGTGGCGCATGTCCTGCGTATCGACGAAGCGCGTGGTACTCCAGCAGCCGTTGGTGTCGGGCATCACAATCGGCTCGACCAGGTTCTCGTTGGTCACGAAAGCCTCCGGCACGTCGACGCCTTCCACCTTCTCGTAGGCCTTGCGAATCCAGTGGAAGCGCACCGCGGCGTCAGAGCGGTTGCGCACCGTCCAGTCACTGCCCGGCGGAATGAACGCATAGCCACCCGGCTGCATGACGTGCTGCTCGCCGTTCAGGGTCAGCGCCAGTTCGCCTTCGACGATAAACAGCACGGCTTCGGCCTGCGGGTCGGTTTCCGGCTTGTCGCTGCCGCCGCCTGGCTGCACTTCCATGATGTATTGCGAGAAGGTCTCGGCAAAACCGGTCAAAGGCCGCGACAACACCCACAGGCGAGTACCACTCCAGAAGGGTAGATGGCTGGTGACGATGTCACGCATCACGCCCTTGGGAATGACAGCATAGGCCTCGGTAAATACCGCGCGATCAGTCAGCAGCTGCGTTTGCGGCGGATGCCCACCCGTGGGAGCGAAATAGGTTCTGGGTTCGTTTGGACGCTGGGCCATGGTGATTCCTTATACGGCGGCTGGAGCAGGATGATGTTCGGCCCAGTGACGGGCAATGTCGATACGGCGTGTCACCCAGACCCGATCATGGGCCTCGATGTAATCCAGAAAACGCTGCAACGCCCGAAAGCGTGCGGGACGCCCGATCACGCGGCAATGCAGCCCGACCGAGAGCATTTTCGGTTGCTCGTCGCCTTCGGCGTAGAGCACGTCAAATGCATCCTTCAGGTAGGTGAAAAAGTGATCGCCGGTGTTGAATCCCTGCGGCGCGGCGAAGCGCATGTCATTGGTGTCCAGCGTGTAGGGCACGATCAGGTGATCATGCAGCTCGCCCTGACTGTCAGCCTCGCGGGTCCAGAACGGCAGATCGTCGCCGTAGTAGTCGCTGTCGTACAGGAAGCTGCCCTCATCCAGCACCAACCGGCGCGTATTGGGGCTGTCGCGACCGGTATACCAGCCCTGCGGCTTCTCGCCGTACAGACGCTGGAATATCTCGATGGCGCGTTGCATGTGCTCGCGTTCGACAGCTTCCGGCACGTCCTGGTAATGAATCCAGCGCCAGCCGTGACAGGCGATCTCGTGGCCCAGCTCCTTGAACGCCATCGCCACTTCGGGATGCCGCTCAAGAGCCATGGCCACGCCGAACACCGTCAGCGGCAGACCACGCTTCTCGAATTCGTTGAGAATCCGCCAGACGCCAGTGCGAGAACCGTATTCGTAGATCGACTCCATGCTCATGTGCCGCGCGGGAAAGGCCTCAGCACCCACGATTTCCGAGAGAAACTTCTCCGAATGACTGTCGCCATGCAGCACGCAGTTTTCTCCGCCCTCTTCGTAATTGAGCACGAACTGAACGGCGATACGGGCCTGTCCAGGCCAGTTGGCGTGGGGCGGATTTCTGCCGTAGCCGACGAGATTCCGTGGGTAAGAGGCACTGATACTCATGACTGTTGACCTTTTTACATGGTGAATACGTTGTGGCGTCTGGACACCCGCCACTTATCTGCTCCGATAAACAGATCGTATCTTTTTTGACCGGATTGATTGTATACAATTAAACTCAAACTTTGTGTACAAATCCAGCTACAGGCCACAGCCATGCACATCCGCGTCATCAACCCCAATACCACCCAAGCCATGACGGAGACCATCGGCGAAGCAGCCAGGGCTGTCGCCTCGCCCGGTACGCGCATCACGGCCTCCCAACCCGACAGCGGCCCGGTTTCGATCGAGAGCCATTTTGACGAAGCCGTCAGCGTCATGGGCGTTGTCGAAGAGATTCTCGCAGGCGAACGTGAAGGTACCGATGCCTACGTCATCGCCTGCTTCGGCGACCCGGGCATCTACGCGGCCAGGGAGCTGACGCGCGCGCCGGTAATCGGGATCGCAGAGGCGGCCTTTCATATGGCCAGCCTGATCAGCACGCGGTTTTCGATTGTCACGACCCTGCCCCGCACCATGATCATCGCCGAACATCTGCTGGAAAGTTACGGCTTCAGCCATAACTGCCGGCGTATTCGCGCGGCGGACATTCCCGTGCTTGATCTTGAAGACAACCCTGACCGCGCGCTGGAACTCATCATCGAGGAATGCCTGCGTGCCAAGCACGAGGACAACATCGGCGCCGTCGTGCTCGGCTGCGGCGGTATGGCCGACCTGACGCCCCAGATTACCGAGGCCGTCGGCCTGCCCGTGGTGGAAGGCGTGACCGCTGCCATCAAGCTGGCCGAAGCGCTGGTGGGGCTTGGACTCAACACCAGCAAGTACGGTGATCTCGCGTTCCCCCGGCCCAAGCCCTTCGTTGGACGCTTCGAGCGCTACTCCAACCTGAAGCTGGACTGAACCTTGCTTTAAAAAAATTCAAAACCCTAGCCAGGAGCAAAACAATGAAAAACAACATGGACAGCGAGTCAGCCTCATGAGCCTAGCGACCAGCACATCAGCCGAACCCGTCGGCGAGAGCGCAACCAAAGCCCCGGGCGAGGAATCACTGGCGCCCCAACAAACCCGCATCATGGGGCGGATTTCCTATCTGCTGGCCTGGTTTGGCGGCTGCGTCTCGATCGGCACTTTCACCATGGGCTCCAGCGTCGTCGGCAGCCTCAACCTTATTCAAGCAACATTGGCCATCGCCATCGGTTGCTTCGTCATCGGGGTCGCGCTGACCCTTAATGGTGCAGCCGGCTATAAATACGGCATTCCGTTCATGGTTCAGGCGCGCAGCGCGTTCGGCTTCGCCGGTACCCGTTTGCCGGGCCTGGTCCGCGCGGTGCCGGCGATCGTCTGGTACGGCTTTCAGAGCTGGATCGGTGCCGGCGCGCTGAATATGGTCTCTGCCACGCTGTTCGGCTTCGACAACCTGATCTTCTTCTTCATTGCCTTTCAGTTCCTGCAGATCGGACTGTCCGTCATGGGCTTTCAGGGGATCAAATGGCTGGAGAACATTGGCAGCGCGTTCATTCTCGCGTCGCTGGTGTACATGTTCTACAGCACGGTGCAGCGCTACGGGGATGAGCTGTCGGCCAATCTGCTGACCATGGAAGGCTCCTGGGGCCTGCCTTTCTGGGGCGCGACCATGCTGTTCCTGGGCATCTACAGCACCATGATTCTCAACGTCAGTGATTACTCTCGCGAGCACAAGCACGGCTCCAGTCCGTCGCTGCTGACCACGCTGTATTCGATGTCGATTCTGCCCTGCACGCTGTTCATGGGTCTGATTGGATACATGGTTTCGGAAGCAACCGGTGTGGCTGATCCTATTCAGGTTTTCGCCAACGCAGTGGACAACACGCCGTTGCTGATGACTACGCTGCTGTTCATCGCCTTCGCCCAGGTCACAACCAACGTACTGAACAACGTGGTACCACCGACCTACATCCTGATGGATGTGTTCAAGCTCAAGTTTCGCCCGGCAACCATCATCGTCGGCCTGCTGGCTTTCGCTACTTTCCCGTGGAAGCTGGTTACCGAAGAATCCGCGGCCGGCCTGCAACTCTTCGTGCAGACGTACTCGGCGTTCCTCGGGCCAATCTTTGCGATTCTGGTGGTTGATTACTATCTGATCCGCAAGCGCACGCTGAATCTGCAGCATCTCTACGATGCTCAGGGACCTTATAGCGGGTTGAATTACGCGGCACTGGTCGCGACGGCCGTGGGCGCGGTGGTGGCGCTGACGTTCTCGTCAGTCTCCTGGTATGCCAGCCTGATTCCGGCAGGACTGACCTACTTCCTGCTCATGAAACACTGGGCGCCTTGCCAGCGCTTCCGTCAGTAACAGCGATTGAAGGCGGCTGATCTTGGTAATTCCGAGGTCAGCCGCCCCTTCTCCGGCATGCTTACGCCAGCGTCCCTGCCTCAGAGCGTTTCGCTCTCTTCGCCCTGATATACGGCAAACACATCGTGCAGATCAGGCGTTTCATCCTCCACGCCATCGATGGATAACGACGCTTCGATCGCATGCAGATGGGACTGCATGAATGCAGCCGCACCGTCACTATTTCCCGCCTCGAGCAGATCAACCAATTGGTTGTGATCGTTGCAATCACATCCCAGATCATTTGGATGCCCGTATACAGCAAGAATCAGTGAAGAGCGCGAACACAGCTGCGCGACAAAACGTGCGAGGGTCTGATTGCCCGCCAGCTCAGCCAGACGCCCATGGAAAGCCGCCGACGCCTTGATTGCCGCGCTCTGCTCATGTCCCTTCAGCGCCTGTAATTCCTGCCGGGCCAGATCGCGCAGCTCTTTGATCTGCGCAGCCGTCACCCGACTGGCCAGGCGCGACATGAGCGCACTCTCGATCATCCGCCGTGCGTCAAAGACCTCACGCGCTTCTTTCGCCGATGGGCGCGCCACAGCTGCACCTTTACCCGGGGTCAGGGTGATCAACTGCTCCAGCGCCAGCCGTTGCAATACCTTGCGGATGCCTGTGCGGCTGATACTGAACACCTCGGCCAGGGCATCCTCACGCAGGCGCGCGCCGGGCTTGAGACGGTGCTCAATCACCGCGTTGCTGATGGCCTGGTAAATCGACTCGTGGCGTCCGGAGCCCTTTCGGGCAGGCTTTTTCGGGGCGACAGCATCAGTGTCATTAGCGGCGGGCGCCGATCGGCGTTCCTTCATGTAATGGTGTCTCTTTTATGCAGGGCAAAACAGTAAGGGCGGGCCACATTGTATACAAGCGAGGGGAATACAACGACGAAGATCTGCGCTCATGATCGAGCTAGCGGTGACACCTGACAGCGCTGGCCGGAACAGATCCGGCCGAGCGCCGCTCAAGTCAGGGCTCTGAGAGCCTCAGTTAATCGCGAGCTGCTTTGAGGCGGCTCTCCCACAAGCGTCTCGCAAACCGGCGCATATTGGGGATATCGTCTGTTTCGTCCAGAATCGCTTTACCTAGAATGGTTTCGATAATGTCTTCCATCGTGACCAACCCGCCCCAACTGCCGAACTCGTCGTAGATCAGACACATATGCTGCTGCTCATTCATCATCTGACTCATCAAGGCCTCTACACTCAATGTGTCTTGAGCAACCTTGACCGGCTTCATCAGCGTTTCGATAGGCGCATCGCTTTGCTGGGCTCCTACCAGGTCATACCGGAACACCACGCCCAGCGGCTGCTCGTTTTGGTCAATAACCGGGTAACGGGAAAACTGACTCACAGCCACCCTGTCGATGAAGTCGCTGATCGCAACCTCCGGCCCTACATGCTCGCAGACAACGCGGGGAGTCATGATGTCGCGCACCTTGATCGTATGAAGATCCAGGATATTGCCGATGACGCGCTGCTCGTCGTCATCCAGCTCGTTCAGCTCCCGGCCGAGCAGCGTAAGCGCCTTGATTTCCTGGCGAATGTCATGCGTCGGCGGCTGCCCGCCAAAACAACGGGTGACGAGGTCCGACAACCATATGAAGGGCTTCAGTATCCAGATCATACCGCCAAGCAGCGTCGGCAGAATCGGTGCCAGGCTCGGCCAATACCGAGCGCCGATGGTCTTGGGCACTATCTCCGAGAGCACCAGGATCAACAGCGTCATGACCGCCGACGCAACGCCCAGATAACCATCCCCGAACACCACCGTAACCTGCGCCCCGACGCCGGTGGCACCCACGGTGTGAGCGACGGTATTGAGCGTAAGGATTGCAGCAAGCGGCCGGTCCACATTCTCTTTCAGATGCTTCAACCGCTCGTACAGCTGTGGTTTGTCCGCTTTCTGGTTAGCAATGTAGCTGGGCGTCATCGATAACAACGCTGCTTCTAGAATCGAACAAAGGAAGGAAACTGAAATTGAAAGAATAGCGAACGCTATCAGGAGAGTCATACAAGACCATCGTGGCTTAGAAGCCGCCGATTGTAGCCAGTTTCAGATGAGTTACGGTGAGCAAAATTCGCGCCCATCATCACATTTTTGTTTCGGTTTGTGTTCGTGCTGCTTATCTCGGCAACGCCCTCCTGAGCATCAAGCCTAGCATAGGCACAGCGCATGGAGACGGTAAGGCCGCAGCCCCGCCGACAGCCCCCTGGCCTGCACCGAAGCCGGGCTTGGTACAGGCTCCGCCATCTATCTGGTCATCAGCGCGCTTATTGCGCTTTTTGTTGGTGGTTATGTTGCCGGCGCGCTGGCCATGATCCAGGACCGCCGTGACCGCGCGTTGCACGGCCTAACTACCTGGACTGTGGTAACCATTCTTATGTTCATGTTGCTGACGACCGCTATTGGTCGCGTCATTGGCGGCACTGCCAGCATGGTAGCGTCGGGCTTACAGCACGCGAGCACGTACACACTTGATAGACAGCTAGGCTCTGGCGCGCCTGTGGTCTGGGCGCGCCTTTGCCAAGCCACGCCCTACACAGCGGATCAATCGACTTTCCCCTTTCCGTCGCTATCCTTGACAGGTCACTCGGCGATAGCGCGATAGCTGGCCTTCTGTGGATGGCTCTGGATTACCGTCTGCCACCGCTTTCGCCGCTATCTCCCTTCAATGTTACACTCCGCCGGTCCGGTCGGTAACAAGTGGCCACGCCAACCCATGCTGGGTCGTTCAATCCGGGCGTTCCAGCCAAACTTTAATCGACAGCGCAATATGTGACTCCGTGCGGGCAGTCATCAATCCACTGCCTGAACCGTCCGAAACATCGCGCTGATTTGAATTTGCGTACATCAAATGCATAGAAAAAGTGCGGGTGCGAGTACCAAGGGCACACTTGGCCTCGACCTGAAAGTTGCTGCGGGCCTGGCGGCCGCCTTCGTATTCTTCGTTTTGAGCACAGCGGTTGCGATCTACACCACGCAGCTTCTCAAATCGAGCAACGAGAAAGTGTTGCAGACGCATAAGGTCATTGTCGCCATCGATCGTCTGCTGGTGGAGGTGCAGGATGCCGAAACCGGTCAGCGGGGGTTTCTGCTCACGGGCGAGGAGCGCTACCTCGAACCCTACAACCGAGCGGTTTCCCAGGTAAGAAACCGGATGCAGGTGGTCGAGGATCTGCTCGCGAACAACGAGGCGCAACGCTGGCGTTTTGAGGAGCTTCAGGGGTACGTCACCACTCGGTTCCAGGAACTGGAAATCATATTGGGCATCTATGCGCGCGAAGGACGGGAAGCAGCGATTGCCGGTGCGAACCTTGAGCGTGGCAAGGCCGAAATGGATGCCATTCGGCAGGTGATTTCGGAGCTGCGCGAAGAAGAAGGCGTGTTGCGGACTCAGCGGATGGAAGCCATGAACAAGGCCTATACGGTCGCGTTCATCACCAGCGCGTTGTCCGGCGCGCTCGGAATAATCCTGACGCTGATCATCGCCGCCCTGATCCGCAAAGCGACTTTGGAGCGTCGACGTGAACAGTGGCTGCAAGGCGCGCAGGTGGGTCTGGCGTCGGTGGTCATGGGCGAGCAGTCAACCGAGGAGCTGGGACAAAACATACTCCGTTTCCTTAGCAATCATCTCGGTGCCGTGGCAGGCGCCATCTATTCGCAGGACAACGGCCGGTACTCGCTGCTGGCGCGATATGGCGTCCCTGAAAACGGCGATCTTCCAGCTCATTTCAAGGGCAATGACAGCCTTTTTGCCCATGTACTGGAAGACCAGCGCCCGATTACCGTCGGCGAGCTACCAGAGGGTTATATCAGCTTCGGCTCCAGTCTCGGCCAGCAGACGCCGCGCTTCCTTGCGCTGGGACCTGCAACGACGGACGGCGAAGTCAAAGCGCTCTTCGAACTCGGGTTTCTCAATCCCGTCGGCGATAACGTGCTCGCCATGCTTGAACACTCGTCGGGGACCATCGCCGCGGCGATCAAGTCAGCCGAGTTTCGCGCCCGGCTCGAGGCGCTGCTTGCCGAAACGCAGCGTCAAGCCGAGGAAATGCAGGTTCAAAGTGAAGAGTTGCGGGTCTCCAACGAGGAGCTGGAAGAGCAAGGCCGAGCACTGAAGGAATCCCAGGCGCGGTTGGAGCAACAGCAGGTCGAGCTGGAACAGACCAACACACAACTCGAAGAACAGGCGCAGGAGCTGGAAGGCCAGCGCGATGAGCTGGAAAAAGCCAACGTGGCGATTCAGCTGAAGGCCCAGGAGGTCGAGCAGGCAAGCCGCTACAAGTCGGATTTCCTGGCCAATATGTCCCACGAACTGCGTACGCCGCTCAACTCGTCGCTGATTCTTGCCAAGTTGCTTGCCGACAATTCGGAAGACAATCTCACGCCCGAGCAGGTGAAATACGCCCAGACCATTCAATCCTCGGGCAACGACCTGCTGAACCTCATCAACGACATTCTGGATCTGTCGAAAATCGAGGCGGGTCATGTGGAGATTCAGCCCGAAACGGTATCGACCGAACGGATGGTCAATTCCCTGCGCCATCTTTTCGATCCGCTAGCCAACGACAAGGGCCTCGCCTTTTCACTGGAGGTCGCAGCGGATGCCCCGCCCTCCATCGAAACCGACCCGCAGCGACTGGAACAGGTGCTGAAGAACCTGATTGCCAATGCCATCAAGTTCACCGACAAAGGCAGCGTAACGCTGACTTTGCGCTCGCTGAGCGACGACCAGATCGCCATTTCGGTAATCGACACCGGCATCGGTATCGCACAGGATCAGCAAGCGCACATCTTCCAGGCCTTTCATCAGGCTGACAGCACCATCAGCCGCAGGTTTGGCGGGACCGGCCTGGGCCTTTCGATCTCCCGCGAAGTAGTCAGGTTGCTGGGCGGTACCCTTCAGCTGAAAAGCCACCCTGGGTCGGGTAGCACCTTCACGGTGGTCATACCGCAGCGGTACCATGGCGCTATCGTCAGCACGCCGGCGCCCGAAGTTCAGGCGTTACCGCTGGTACCGGGTTTCGCCACTCCGCCTGCGGCACTGCAGCCGAGAACCCAGCTGCAGAGCACAGGCGTGGTCGACGACGATCGCCTGAAGGGTGACGACACGGCTCGCAGGCTTTTAATCATCGAGGACGACAGATCCTTTGCACTGATCCTGCGTGATCTCGCGCGCGAGTCCAACTTCCTGGCGCTGGTTGCAGAAACAGCACATGAAGCGCTGGAGCTTGCTCGCCAGTTCCTGCCAAGCGCCATCGTGCTGGACGTGGGCTTGCCCGATCAGTCTGGTCTGTCGGTCCTTGATCGCCTCAAGCGCGATACACGCACTCGCCATATCCCTGTGCATATCATCTCTGCCGATGACTATTCAGCGCGCGCTCTGTCGTTGGGCGCCATCGGCTATGCACTCAAGCCGGTACAACGCGAACAACTGATCGGGGTGCTGCAAGCGCTCGAAGCGAAAATCTCGCAGAACCTGCGGCGCGTGCTGATCGTCGAAGATAATCAGGTCCAGCGTGAGGCAGTAAGCGAGCTGATCAGCTCGCACGACGTCGAAACGGTCGGCGCTGGCACCGCGGCCGAGTGCCTGGCCTTGCTCAGGGAGCAGACATTCGACTGCATGGTGCTCGACCTGTCGCTGCCGGACGCCTCCGGCTTCGACCTCCTGGAAACCATAAGCCAGGACGCCGCACACGCCTTCCCGCCGGTTATCGTTTACACCGGGCGCGTACTGACTCGCGAAGAAGAACAGACGCTGCGCAGCTATTCCAAATCGATCATCATCAAGGGTGCGAAATCGCCGGAGCGGCTTCTGGACGAGGTATCGCTATTCCTGCATCAAGTGGTCTCGGAACTGCCGGACGAGCAACAGAAAATGATCCGCAAGGCTCGCAATCGTGATGCGCTGCTGGAAGGCAAGCGCATCCTGATCGTGGAAGATGACGTGCGCAATATCTACGCGCTGACCAATATCCTCGAGCCCCGCGGCGCATTGATCGAGATTGCGCGCAACGGCGCAGAGGCGCTGCAGAAACTGGATCAGTCACTCGACCAGCCGGAGCGCCACATCGATCTCGTTCTGATGGACGTCATGATGCCTGTCATGGACGGTCTGACGGCCACCCGCCATATCCGCAAAAATCCGCACTGGAAGAAGTTGCCCGTTATCGCACTGACAGCCAAGGCCATGCCGGACGATCAACAGCGATGCATCGAAGCCGGCGCCAACGATTACATGGCCAAGCCGCTTGACGTAGAGAAGCTGCTCTCGCTGGTCCGGGTGTGGATGCCGCAATAATGGAGACGTTCGAAAAGATCGAAGACATCGAGATCCGCCTGCTGCTCGAAGCCCTGTACCACCGGTACCATTACGATTTTCGCGACTACGCCATGTCGTCGATCAAACGGCGCTTGAGGCAAGCGAAAGAGAATATGGGTCTTGCGACCATTTCAGCCATGCAGGAGCGCGTGCTGCATGATCCCGACATGTTGCCGCAGATGCTTCGCTACCTTACGGTCCAGGTCAGTGAAATGTACCGTGATCCGAGCTATTTTCTGGCCATTCGGCAACAGGTCATCCCGCATCTGCGGACCTACCCTTCGCTCAAGGTCTGGGTGGCAGGCTGCAGTACCGGCGAGGAGCTCTACTCGCTTGTTATCCTCTTCCGCGAAGAAGGCCTGGAAGAGCGCACGCTTTTCTACGCCACGGATATCAACCCGGACGCATTGCATCAGGCCGAAGCCGGTATCTACGATGCGGAACGCGTTCGACAGTTTTCGGAAAACTATCGCCAGGCCGGTGGCAAGACGTCCCTGTCCGATTATTATCACAGCCATTACAACCGTTGCATTCTGGACAAGAGCCTGCGTCGAAACGTGGTTTTTTCCGACCACAGTCTGGTTACAGACCAGGTTTTCGGTGAGATGCACCTGATATCGTGCCGCAATGTGATGATCTACTTCGACCGTGACCTGCAGGATCGCGTGGTGGGTCTGTTCAAGGATTCGCTGCCGCGACAGGGTTTTCTCGGGCTCGGCGCCAAGGAGAGTCTGAGGTTCTCGACGCACGCCAATGCCTTCCGTGATTTCGTGCGCACAGAGAAAATTTATCAAAGGACGGATTCATGACCGGAGCATCGAAGGGAGCCGTGATCATCGGCGCATCAGCAGGCGCACTTGAGGCGCTGTCAGTCCTCCTGCCGCCGCTTCCCGCCGCATTCCCACTGCCGATTTTTGTGGTCGTGCATGTCCCTTCGGACAAACCCAGCGTGCTCGCTGACATCTTCGACGCCAAATGCAATCTGCGGGCGATCGAAGCGGAAGACAAGGAACCCGTCATGCCCGGCGTCATCTACTTCGCCCCGCCGAACTACCACATGCTGCTGGAAGACAGGCAGAGCATAGCCCTATCGAACGAGGAAGAAGTGCTGTTCTCGCGCCCCTCAATCGATGTAGCGCTGGAAAGCGCAGCCGATGTCTGGGGTGATCAGTTGATCGGCATCATCCTGACGGGCGCCAATCAGGACGGCGCCCGAGGGTTGCAGGCCATATCCGCAGCAGGCGGCACGGCAATCGTGCAAAGCCCGGAGAGGGCCTACGCCAGGGCCATGCCCGAAGCCGCCATAGCGGCATGTCCGCAAGCGCAGGTTATGTCGCTTCCCGATATTGCCGCCTACCTGTCGAGGATCTCCGAATGAGCACACCAGTCAAATTTCTCCTGGTCGATGACCTGTCCGAGAATCTTCTTTCTCTGGAGGCACTTTTACGACGCGAAGGTCTCATGCTTCTGAAGGCGCAATCCGGCGACGAAGCACTGGAGTTGCTGCTCGATCACGATGTGGCGTTGGCATTGATCGATGTTCAGATGCCTGGGCTCAACGGTTTCGAATTGGCCGAGCTGATGCGCGGCAACGAGCGCACACGACGGATCCCTATCATCTTCGTCACGGCAGGAACCCATAGCGCTGAACGCCGGTTTCAGGGCTACGAAGCCGGTGCCGTCGACTTCATTCAGAAACCGATCGAGCCGGACATTCTGCGCAGCAAGACCGACGTCTTTTTCGAACTCTTCCTTCAGCGTCAGCTGCTCGCCGAGCAACGCGACCTGTTGCAAGCACAGGCAGAGGCTCTGCAACGGTCCGACAAGCGTAAGGATGAGTTTCTTGCCGTGCTGGCACATGAGCTCCGCAACCCACTGACCGCACTCAAGAGCGGGCTGGAACTGCTCGTGCGCAAACCAGCTGAACCGCAGGCAGGAAAGATCAGAAGCCTGATGGAAACCCAGATGTCGCATATCGTCCGACTGGTCGACGACCTTCTGGACGTGTCGCGCGTCACGCAGGGCAAAATCGAGCTTCGCTTAGCGGTGTGTGACTTGCGAGAGGCTGTATGGTCGGCAGTCGAGATGGCTAAAGCGGCGATCGAGGCGCAGAACCATACTCTTAGCGTGAATCTGCCCGACCACCCGGTCGAGCTCTTGGCCGATCAGGTGCGCATCACCCAGTGCATCGCCAATCTTCTCAACAATTCAACCAAATACACTCCCAGCGGCGGACACATCGACATCACGCTCGACAGCACGCCGACCGCGTCCAGCTTGACTGTTACCGACAACGGATTAGGCCTGACGCTGGAAGCTTCCACAGCGATATTCCACATGTTCGAGCAGGTCGAAGACCATCTTCAGCATGCCCATGGCGGGCTGGGGATCGGCCTTGCGCTAGTCAAACAGCTGGTTGAGCTGCACGGCGGGACCATAAGTGTTTCGAGTGAAGGTCCGAACAAGGGCAGTTCCTTTACGCTTGAACTACCCAAGGTCGTTACGCCAAGTACCGAGCCTATCAAGCCGAGCGCTGCGCATAACTGAGGGACGCGAGGAGGTTAAATCCCGACCCTCCTCGTTGTGGGCCATCCTGGCCCTCATGCCGAATGCCGCCACACCGGCAGGCAGGTGAAATCGAAAAAGAAATTCTAATCTTCGTCGAAGTAATCGCTATCCAGCAGCTTGACCTCGTAAACATGCTTGACGCTACAGCCTAGGTTGTTTTCTACCATCAAAGCGGCCAGCTCAACACCATCAATCAGCACCACTTTCATATCCAGACTCAGCGCTGCTTCACGGGCACCGACGGAAAAGTCCGAAGTAGTTATGAAGACGCCCTTACGAGCTCTTCGACGGGTTAGCGCACCGATGAATTTATCAATTTCCGGGCGATGTACCGTGTTTGCCCAGCGCTTGGCCTGCAGGTAAATAACGTCAAGCCCCAGTTTGTCCTCTTTGATGATGCCGTCGATGCCATCATCACTGGTGGCTTGAGTCGCCTGACCGGCCTCCTTACGCGAGCCGCCGTAGCCCATGGCGATCATCAGATCTACGACCACCCGCTCGAAAAAGGTAGGCGTGGCGGCACGCACCTGCTCAAGCAATTCATCAGCGAGCGACTTCATTAGGGTTTGATGCGCGCTGGATAGCTGTTCATCGGGGGTGGCCTGCTCGACCGGTTCACTCTGTTCTGCCGCGATTGGGCTATCGGCCGGACGCGCGGTATGGAAGCTGGCGAACTCCGGGTAACGCTTGAGCCAGCCGACGGTAATGCGCTCGGGTCCTGTGCTGAGCACCTCAAGTCCCCGCTCGGTAATCTGCATCATCCCCTTGGCCGGTATGTGCAACAGGCCAGCCTTGTTCAGGTAGGTGCGTGCCCAGCCAATGCGGTTATTGATGACCGTTTGCTTGCCGGACGCCACGCGTTCATGCAGCTCGGCCTCAGTGGCCTGCGAGCTGTTGGCGACTTGCTCACGCAGACTACTCAGCGCCAAAGGCGCACCGTCGGCCACTGCGGCCAACACCGGTCGCATCAGGCTTTGAAAATCCGGAATCGCCATAGGATTGCTCCTTGATAAAGATTGGCGCTGGACCGCCGTTGCAGACGCAGCACCCTCAAAGTTGTCTGCGCTATTCAGGCTGAAACCTTACGCCCACGCTTTCCCTGGGGCGCTGCCGCCCGCTCCGCCTTGATCCTCTCCAGCAACGCCTCCGCACTGTTTTCCCCGCTGATCAGCTCTGGATTGGCTTTACGCCATTGCTCGGTGAGTTCGCCCCGGAAAGCTTTGGCCAGGATGGACTGGGTGAGGTTGTTGACGCGCGCCAGGGCGCTGTTGACCTGGTGCTCGATGCGGTCGGCGTGGGCGAAGAGTTGGTCTACTCGGCGGACGATTTCGGTTTGTTCGCTTAGCGTTGGCAACGGTGTGACGAGACGTTTTACGTCAGCGAGGTTAATCCCTCGTTGGGCAACACCCTTTGTTTTTTCCGCCAACGCTCTGTAACCACCCGGAGATTGGAGGAGCAAAGCGACATATTGAATCACACCGGGTTTCGTGGAGGCCATTTGATTTAAGTCAGGCCGCCATAGCCTGACCGTTGTGTTGCTGGTAGAAGTTTGCCTCAGCTTCTGCCGGCGGTATATATCCGATCGAACCCAGTAGGCGCTGGTGGTTGAACCAGTGAACCCATTTCAAGGTAGCGATTTCCACTGCTTCTCGGCTGCGCCAGGACTGACGATAAATCAGCTCAGCCTTATACAAGCCGTTGATGGTTTCAGCCAAGGCGTTGTCATAGCTGTCTCCTTTGCTGCCAACAGAGGGCTCTATTCCAGCTTCAGCGAGACGCTCCGTATAACGGATGGAGACGTACTGGCTACCCCTGTCGCTATGGTGAACCAGACCGTCCATTTGGCCTGGCTGTCGGGCGCAGAGGGCCTGTTCCAGCGCATCCAGGACGAAGTCTGTTTTCATGCTGCTGCTCACACGCCAGCCAACGATTCGTCGAGCGAAGACATCGATAACGAAGGCTACATAGAGCCAGCCCTGCCACGTAGAAACGTAGGTAAAGTCTGAGACCCACAGTTGATTTGGTCGACCAGCATGGAAGTGACGCTGGACCTTGTCGAGCGGGCAAACCGCTTTCTCATCAGGCATCGTGGTACGGATCACATGACCGCGCCGAACGCCCTGTAGACCAAGCCGGCGCATCAACCGTTGCACAGTACATCGGGCGACGTGAACGCCTTCTCGCTTGAGTTGCTTCCACACCTTCACGACGCCGTAGCACTGCATGTTGTCATCCCAGACACGCTGGACTTCATCGCTCAACAGCTCGTCCTGCTTAGCACGTGCGCTTCGTAGCTCGGGTTGGCGCGCTCTGGCTGCATACTGGTAGTAACCAGACGGAGCGATCTGCACCACGCGGCAGATCGACTCGACCCCGTAACGGTCACGGTACTCGTCAACGAAGGCGTTCAGGGTTTGTTGCGGCGGTCGAGCTCCGCCTGGGCAAAATAAGCACTGGCCAGGCGGAGGATCTCGTTCGCTTTACGCAGCTCACGATTCTCGCGCTCCAAAGCCTTGATACGGTCCCGTTCCTCAGTCGTCTGACCGGGTCGCTGGCCGTTGTCGGTCTGGTGTTTGCGCACCCAGCCATGCAGCGTCTGCGGGACACAACCAATCTTGGGTGCAATGGATTCGATGGCTGCCCACTCGGAGGGGTAGTCCTTCAAGTTCTCCAGAACCATGCGCACAGCACGTTCACGGACTTCAGGGGAGTAGCTGTTGGATTTTGTCATGCCTCATTCTCTCAAGAGTTGAGGCCTCCACGAAACCCGGTGTGATTCAGTTGGTAGAGCCTGGCGACATGAGGGCTTGGTGCAAGGGTGCTGGACGGGAGATAGCCTTCCTCACCTAGCACATGGCTTTCCTATTGCTAATGCGCCATACCAGCGGGCAGGTCAACCGCCTTCGACTTCAATACCATGCTCTTTATTTGGTCGAGGAGTACGTCGGCAATTTCCGGTGCCTCGTACTCAGCAAGACACCACAGATCCCGGATCATACCGATGAGCTGGTCGCCCAGTGGAATCGAGATGGAGACGAATAGCGCCGTTCACAGTAGGCCGCTCTCGGCCAAGAGCAGCCATTTACGCCAGGTTACCTTTCGCCCCTGAGCAGGCGTTGGATATTGGCCAGAATCGGGTTGCCTAGTGACCTTATGCAACGTCCCTGAGCGGCTCTAACCCACCCCTCATATGGCGCATTCCGTCTAGAACCAACAAGCCGACCGCCAGCCAGATGGGGATATAGGTCAGCCATTCGTGCGTCTGGATCTGTTCACCGATAAGCAGAGCCACTGCGACCATCAGCACAGGCTCCACATACCCCAGTAGGCCAAACAGGCTGAATGAAAGGATGCGACTGGCGACCGTGTAGCACATGAAAGCGGCGGCACTGATGACCGCCAGTACGACGACCATCAAGAACAGGCTCGGCGCTTGCGCGAAGTGGTTGGTGGTCGATTGCTGCGCGACTATAAACCAGACAACGAATGGCAGTGTCAGCAGCATGTCAAACCAGAGTCCGCCTAGATGAGCAGTGCCCAGCTTGCTGCGCAGGACGAAATACAGGGGAAAGCCCAAAGCAACCAGCAGCGCTTCCCAGGAGAAACCGCCCACCTGATACAACTCATGGGCTACGCCCAGTGCGGCGGCCAATCCGGCGGCCTTTTGAAGCGTAGAAAGGCGCTCGCGGTAGAACACCCGGCCGATCAGCAGCATGCTCAGCGGCAGCAGGAAGTAGCCCAGGGAAACTTGCAGGCCCCGACCGTTCAATGGTGCCCACAAAAAAAGCCACTGCTGGGTGCCGAGCAGCGCACTGCTGCAACACAGGCCGAGGATCAGCCACGGGGTTTGGCGGAGGCGGGCGAACAACGCCACGACGTGCTTCCACTCCCGACCGATCAGCATAAACAGGGTGACGCAGGGCAGCGTCAGCAGCATGCGCCAAGCGAATACTTCCTCGCCGTTCAAGGGCGCTAGCAGGGTCGCGTAGTAGTAGAGGCCAGCAAACATGCAGGACGATGCAACAGACAAAGCGATGCCTTTGTACACGAAGCCTCCGTGTAGCGAGTCAGTGGACGATGGGGAGAAAACTCAGGGTTACGCGAGCGCCCAGGGTGGGCCGTTGGCGAACTTGCGTTCGATCCACTCCTTGAAGGCCAGGGTGGTGGCCGGGGAAAATTTTGCCGAGGGCCTTACCAGATAAATCCCGCCTTGGCCATCCAGTGACCACTGCGGCAGCACGCGAACCAGACGGCCCTCGACCAGGTCGCGACTCATCAACCACTCACCCGCAGCCAATATGCCCACGCCCGCGCGGGCGGCTGCGAGCAGCGACTCGCCGTCATTCGCTGTCAGCGCTCCCTTTACCGCCACCCGCTCCTGGCGCTTGCCGTTGCACAGACGCCATTCGGGGAAGTTGGCAAAGCCACTGAAACGCAGACAGTTGTGACTGGAAAGTTCCTCTGGTGTAGCGGGACGGCCGTGTTGCGCGAGGTAATCGGCAGAGGCGCAGAGGATGCGCCGGTGATCGCTGAGCTTTTTGGCGATCAGCCGGTTGTCGTTAAGCTCACCGATCCGGATAGCGGCATCGAAACCCTCAGCGATGATGTCGACGAAGCGATCGCTGTAGTCCGCCACCACCTCTATTTGTGGGTGGCTCTTGAGGAACTCCGGCAGCAGCGGCGCGAGCCAAACTCTACCCATGGTCGCCGGCAGCGCCAGGCGCAACGTGCCACGCGCCTCCATCGCACCCAGCGCCGCCTCTTGCTGAGCCTGCGAAATCAACGCCAGCGCAGCACGCAGGCGCTCTACAAGCTGCGCGCCTGCATGCGTCAGACGAACCTGGCGAGTGGAGCGTTCGATCAACCGCACGCCCAAGCGAGCCTCCATCGCCGCTACGCGCTTCGAAACAATCGAAGGATGACGCTGCAAGCGGCGTCCGGCAGCCACGAACGAGCCTTCGTCGGCGACTGCGAGCAGTGCGGCTATTTCATCGCTGTGTCGATTGTCGAGCAGCTCGGAGTTCATGACGTAAAGGCGCTTGGCTGAATGTGGCTACAGTATGAGAGCGCTATTCAGAATGAACAATGTTGGTGATTTGCACTTCATAGATGCATGCGGTGCATCAATAAGTCTTGCCATACTACGAGTGGGAATGACTGCCTTTGGCCGATAGCAGCCTATCAACCCTAGTCCATCCAGGCTCTACCCCACTACGCTCCGAAAACTCGCCCGATAGTCCGTCGGTTTCAAATGTACGTGCTGCGCTAGGTCGCCAGACAGGGTATAGAGGCGTGGTCCGTCCCTGAACTGAAACACCCGGTACAGATGGAACTGCTCCTCTACTTCTTGGGAAAACATCAATTCGTTATGACTGATTAGGAATGAAGAGGCTACGCCACCATTGGTCGTTTTCACCTCGATGAAGCGTTCACGGGCATCGTCTTCGAACGAGAGGATGTCGAAGCCAGCACCGTCTCCTTGTATGTCTGCCACCCAATCCAGTCGCTGGAACAGTTCTGGGTGGCCTAGTTCGCTAAGGCGTTGCTGTTCGTAGCCAATTACCCACTGCTCCCCTGCCCGCCCCAGCTTGCGGTTGGCCTCGTCGCGGGCGGCATAGTCGAATTTGCGTGGTAGGCGTTGCCGTGTGGGCGTGGGGCCGCGCACGAGTATTTCACGCTTCGGCGCTTCGACCAGAGCGGCCAGATATGTTCTGTCACCCGGCAACCTTACCTCCTCCAGGGCATCGACGATTGAGCCGATCCGTTGCTGGTGCTTTAGGACATACGCTTGTACGGTTTTACGGAGCAATAGCTGACTGTTACTTCTGGGCTTGTAGCCGTTGATATAAGGCAGTCCCAGCGCATCGAGCACGGCGCTGATGTTCTGGTGCTTGAGCTCGACCGAGGACTTGCTGCGGCCGTTCAGTAGGCGGCGCAGTGTTTGGTTGTGCTCGGACTTGTTGTACGGCTCGCCGCCGGCCTCGGCACGGAGCATGTCGAAGTAGTCGGTGACCGTGGCCTCCACCTCCGCTTCGGACCAGTCTTCGCCTATGCGAATGATGCGAAACCCGAGGCTGGTCAATGCAGGAACGACAGTCGCCTCGCCACCGGAAAAGCTGTCCGCAGCTAGCGGTCCCTGGTCAGGAAACTGCTTGCCGAATGCTACGCCGGCGATGGCTTTGGAATCGCAGTCAGTGCCGGTTTTCGGGTCACGCACAAGGTAATCGCGCGACTTGCCGAAGCCGTAGCGCGCCAGAAATTTGGTTCGGCCAAGCTGCACGAACTCATCGATCGCAGCCTGCACGGCAACGTGGCTTCGCAGGTGAAAGAGCTGAGACATTTTATCGGCCCATCAGTAATGATGCGGCCGCAGCATCAAACGGCTCGGCCTCCAGAGTTACATTGATACGATGAGTCTGCCGTCCTACAAGCCTCGGCATTACCACCTCCCACCACTCACACTTGTACCTAGCCCGAGGGCAATTGACAGGTCCTTGTCGACCTTGTGTTCAAGCTCTTTGCCCGTGTCAGGGCGCAAGGCGCCGGCCATGAATATTCGGTCGGATTGGCCCGCTCTGGCCGGGCCGACTTCCAGATCGAAGATCAAGCTTTTGGGTTGAAAAGGTAAAGCCATCCGGACAGAAATCCTTGCAATAGACTAAGGGGCTATCGGCACTGTAGCGGCAAATTACTAGCGTAGGTAGGTGCATGAGGTCGCGGTGGGGTTTAGTTGAGAGGATACCCGTCAGGTGTGAGCCAGAGCAAAAGAGCAAAAGAGCAAACGAATCGGCATCACCCGGCTGGGCCGGTCGAGCTGGCTGCGCACCGAGCCCGAAGAGCCGTCTCGGCCCAATGGGCGCGCATCATTGACGCTGGGAACTGTGGTCATGACCCGTTTCGAGCCGACACCTACCTTTCGCGACGGACAGCTGTCTGCCCGCCTAGAACATTTCCGTCGATGGACGACGTCTTTTCCCATCGCCTCACTGACTGCTGAGCCACCCTATCAGCTCTTTCTCAGACCAACGCGTTAACCGGCCGATTCTGACTCTTCCTGGAAGGGATGGGTTTTCTTTCGTCAGCCGCCAAAGAGTCTGACGGCTGACACGTAATATGGCGCAAATTTCATCGGTGGTCTTAAGCACCTCGCTAGTAATCATTGATCGCCTCCGTTTGTGACCACCTTAGTACTGAATCTCCCCCTCAGCCTTTGCTGCAGCTGTTGCAGGTGGTACTTGCCAACTTCGCCGCCAGATGCCACCCCTGAAGATTTTCTTTCTTTTGTTAATTCTTGGGGCGACACCCATGCTGTCACCCTCGAGAGTGACAAATCCGACCCGTTGCCGGCTATGCTGGTCTCAGTGGCGGAGGCTTGAGACACCGCGGGAAGCAAACGATAAAAATTTGATGTCTGACGGCCACCCGCAGCCGTACGAGGGATAATTTCCAACAACCCTTGGGCGACAAGACGCTTAAGCCTTCTTTGTGTCGACCGCAGGGACTGGGAAATTGCCTCCGCTATACGAGCCACTCCGGGCCAAGCCAACCCCTCTGCATTGCTGCGAAACGCTAAAAACAGCATTAGGTTCTTGTCGCGGGGGTCACACTCCAAGGGAAAAACGGTCGACATGAGCTCGATATTCATACATGTCCACCTTTGCAAATCGAAATAAAAGTCATCGCCTTCGTCTCCTACGTGAATTGGCGATACCTATGAAATACGAAAGCGAGATGGAGAATGTGCGATAAAACACCGAGTTTCGGTTTTTTTAGCGAAAGGTGTAAGAAGCGGGAAGACGCATGATCGCGGAGAAAAGTGGTATCCAAAGTGGTACCCAAACACCAGAAAGAAAAAAGGCCCGCTTTTAAGGGCGGGCCTAAATTCTTGATTTATATGGTGCCGGCACCAAGAGTCGAACTCGGGACCTACTGATTACAAGTCAGTTGCTCTACCAGCTGAGCTATACCGGCGCGGGGTGAATTATATAGATGCGGGCTGATCTGTAAACCCCTGTAGCGGGTTATCCACTGTTTTTTTGCCGATGCGACGATTAATCGCACTTGTGTATGGTTTCTGTCGCAGCACTTGACAAAGCAGGGTTAACCTCTTGTTTTTGTGAAACTATCCACTCAGGTTATTTTTTGATCGGCACGCTACAGGCCGCGTAATTAAAGGCTCCTGGAACTCTATCAAGCTGTCGTCAACATGATTATGCACAGTAGTCGGGGATAACCGCGCACAACCCAAATCTGTGGATAACTCTGTGTGCAAGCCGTTCACAGGCTGGGAGCGGGCTGTTCAGTTATTTTATGGGCGAGCAGCATGAGGTTACGTGGCGTAAGGCTTACAGGGCAGAATTGACCGAGTTGTACACAGTAGCCTGACTCCTGCAAAAAAAGAGCCCGGTCGAGTAGCAGCCATATTTCCAGAGGACGCCGGAACAGTGCGCCGACCAGCTCGAGGTTACGCACGTGAGCCAAGCGCTGCCAGCCGCGTCTTTCCAGCGCACTCCAATCTGTCGGCTCTTGCAGATCAAGCTGGTGATGCGCGGCAAAGCTGCGGCAAAAGTCGGATATACCGGCATTCAAAGCGCTTTGCGGTCTGGCGGGCGTCGGCAGGTAGCTATCCACACCGCGTGCTTCGCGCTGCCACAGATCAAAGGCCAGACGCCACGCCATCGATTGATCACGCAGCCGCCGCACCCGCTGCCCTGCTGTAACGCTTTCCAACAGTGGCAGCCCGAGATCGTCCTTGCTGAGGTTGAGTCGCGCCCTGCGGCCTGCGGTCGAGAGTGGCTGATAGCGGTCGGTTTCGATCCGGTTGTAACAACAAGGCGACAGCACCAGTTGACCACAGCCCCGCACGACACTCTGGCGCAGCAGGCTCATATGCAGTTCACCACAGGCGTGCAGGGCAACTGGCGTGTGATGCGGTTGCAGATGCAGCCACGAGTCGGCACTGAGCACATCGGCATCCAGATGGGACGCCTGAATACCGCACTGCTGGCTGAGCGCCCTGCCCTGCTCATTGAGCGCAGCGTCATATTCCAGGCAGCTCAATGGCTGCCCGCTGGTAAAGGCCAGGAGTCGCCCCAGATGCCCCTTACCGGCACACCAATCCAGCCAGTGTTGCGCGGGCTGCGGCAATCGCTGTTTGGAGATATCGGCGAAGCGGGTGATCTGCTGCCATTTGCGCCCCGGCACATTGCGGGTGAGTAGCTCGGGCAGCTGCATCGGCGGCTCGCGCGACCAGTCTTCCACTCGGCTGAGTAATTGCGACTGTGCTGCCAGTTCAGCAAAGGGCGCGGGCGCGTCTAACAGGTGGGGCTGGTTGTGGCTGTGTTCGGCCTGCTCCAGCGAGCGGCTGCGCAGAAAGGCTGAAAGCTCTGGCCAATCCTGCTCCCAGGCTAGCTGCAGTTGCGTGAAAGGCCGTGCGCGCCAGACGGCCTGGTGCTCATTTAACCAGGCGTCCAGTTGCTGAAAGCGCTCAAGAAAGTCCATGACTCAGCGCTTGCGGCTGGCCTCGATCTTGAGCCAGTGTTCAACCAGCTTGAACAGCTGGGTAAACAGAATAGTGATGGTCAGATAGATCAGGCCCGCTACCAGGAAGAACAGTTCGAATTGATAGGTGCGCGAATTGATGGTGCGCACCACGCCCATCAGATCCATCAGCGTGACGGTGTAAACCACCGCGCTGGCCTTGAGCATGAGAATGACCTCGTTGCCATAGGCCGGCAGACCAATGCGGATTGCCCGCGGCAGGATGATGTACTGCAATGCCTGGCTCCGCGACATGCCGAGCGCTCTGGCTGCTTCGACTTCACCTGGCGGCACTGCCTGGATCGCACCGCGCAGGATCTCGGCTATATACGCGGCGGTGTGCAGCGTCATGGTAATCAACGCACACCAGTAAGGTTCGCGCAGGTAAGGCCAGAGACTACTCTTGCGCACTACTTCAAACTGAGACAGCCCGTAGTAGACGAGAAACAGCTGCAGGATCAGCGGCGTGCCGCGGAAGAAGAAGATGTACGAATAAGGCACTGCGCGGATATACCAGTGGCGCGACGCCCTGCCTAATCCCAGCGGGATAGCAAGAATCAGCCCGATCAATACAGCCAGACCGACCAGTTCCAGTGTTACCAGCGTGCCTTCCCAGAGCTGCGGCAGCCAGGGTTGAATCATTGCCCAACGCTCGGCCCAGGTCATAGTTCCGTCCTTGCATAACCGCGGTTGGCCCTGCGCTCAAACCAGTGCAGCGCGGCCATGATGATGACTGTCAGGCCCAAATAGATCAGAGCGGTGGTGAAGTAAAATGTGAAGGGTTCCCGGGTAGCGTTGGCGGCAACCTGTGCCTTGCGCAGCACTTCTTCGAGGGTAATCAGCGATACCAGCGCCGTGTCTTTCAACAGAATGAGATACAGGTTACCCAACCCCGGCAGAGCGACTCGCCATAGTTGCGGCAGGGTGATACGCCAGAAGATGCGCATGTTCGACATGCCCAGCGCTAACCCGGCCTCCTTCTGTCCGGGGGATATCGACAGCAGTGCACCGCGGAATACTTCGGTCGCGTAGGCACCGAAACATAACCCCAGCGCCAGCGTCCCAGCCAGGAAAGGGCTCAGCGTCAGATAGGGATTGCCGAAATAACTGCCTAGCGCGTTCATCAGCGATACGGTGCCGAAGTAAGCCATCAGCACCCACAGGGTTTCCGGAATGCCGCGCACAACCGAGGTATACAGGCCGCCAACGCCGCGCAGCAGTACGTTGCCTGAGACCTTGGCGCTGGCACCAAGCAGACCGAGTAACAGCCCCAGCGCTACCGCCGCCAGGGACAAACGAATCGTCATCCAGGTCCCGTCGATAAGGGCTGGACCAAAACCGTGCAAATCAAACATGGGCATTTTTCAGTCGCGCCGGGTCTCGCAGGACCCGGCCGTGAGATCAGCGAATGCTGAAGGGGAAGTATTTGGCGTTGATCTCTTCGTAGGTGCCGTCTTCGATGATGGCTGCCAGTGCCTTGTTCAGACGCTCGCGCAGCGGATCACCCTTGCGCACGGCAATGCCGATTTCGTCGTCATCAAATACCGGCTCGCCCTTGAATTCGAAGTTCTGGCCGGCTTCAGATTCCAGCCAGTCATGTTGAACAAACTTGTCCGCCAGGGCGCCATCGATGCGGCCTGAGTTCAGCTCGAGATAGACGTTTTCCTGAGTGTCATACAGGCGAATATCGACCACGTCGCCCAAGTTTTCCTCGAGCCATTGACCCGCAAGCGTGGCGCGCTGGGTGCCGATGGTCTTACCTTCCAGGCTGGCTTCATCCACCTTGAAATCAGACTTTTTCGGCGCGACAAACTGCAACTTGTTGGTGTAATACGGCTCAGTGAAATCCACAGCCTGCTTACGCTCGTCAGTGATAGACATGCCGGCAATCAGGAAGTCGAAACGGCGGGTGTTCAGCGCTGGAATCAGGCCGTCCCAGTCGGAGGTGACCACGGTGCACTCGACGCCCATTTCCTCGCAAAGGGCCATGCCAATATCAATATCGAAGCCGACAACCTCCCCCTTGCTGTTGATCATATTGAAGGGCGGATAGGCGCCTTCAGTGCCGATGCGCAGCGTTTCCGCCATCGCCGGGGCGCCCATGAACAGGGACATAGCAGCGGCCAGCAAAACCTTCTTGTAGCTTTTCATGGTTACAACTCCTTACCTGTGGCTGGACATGAACTGTTTACAACGTTCGGACACGGGATTATCGAAGACCTGTTCGGGCGTGCCGATTTCCTCGACTTGTCCCTGATGCAGAAACACAACCTGACTGGACACATTCCTTGCAAAGCCCATCTCGTGGGTGACCAACAGCATAGTACGTCCTTCGTCGGCCAGCGTTCGGATCACGTTCAGCACTTCCTGGACCATCTCCGGGTCCAGGGCAGAAGTCGGTTCGTCAAACAGAATGACGCGTGGCTGCATGGCCAGCGTGCGGGCAATCGCGGCGCGCTGTTGCTGACCACCCGAGAGCTGCGCGGGAAAAGCATGGCGCTTGTCGGCGATGCCCACCTTCTCCAGAAACAGCTCGGCCGCGGCAATGGCATCAGCTTTGCGTTGCCCCAGCACGCGCCGTGGCGCCTCGATGATGTTGTCGAGAATGCTCATATGCGGCCACAGGTTGAAGCTCTGGAAGACGAAACCGACATTGGCACGCAGGCGATTGATCTGCTTATTGTCGGCTGCGACCAGCGCACCGTCGCGGCCGGGCTTGAGTTTCATCTCTTCGCCAGCTACCAGGATCTGTCCCTTATGGGGATTCTCGAGCAGGTTGATACAGCGCAACAGCGTGCTCTTACCCGACCCGGAGGAGCCCAGGATAGAGATAACATCACCGTCGCGAGCAGTGAGATTCACGCCCTTGAGTACCTCAAGGTCGCCGTACCGCTTGTGCAGGTCACGCACTTCCAAAGCTGGCGGTGTCACGTAAGGCTTTCCGATCCATGCGCCCGCAGACGCGTATACATTAAGTTTGGGCGAGTCGCCCGAATAGACCACGCAATGAATCTGCAATCAGTCTGTCATGCGCGCAAAACTAGCACAGCTCACTTACATGACCAAGAGCACTCATCGGGTCATGGATAGAATATTCATGCAAAAGTCTTTCCATAAACCACGTAATGATCGACATTCAGAGCGCGTTGTTGCTCGCCGGCCGCAGCCCATTTACCGCCGTTCAAACACCACCAGCGTGACGCCGACCACCACTACCACTGCACCAATGATCTGCACCAGAGTAATCGGAGCGCCCAACCACCAGAACCCGCCAGCCATGGTGACCAGCGGAAGCAGATTCAGCAGTACCGCTGAACGCGAGGGTCCCACCAGTAGCACAGCGCGGTTATAGGCCACGAAGGCGACCAGCGAGGGGCCCAGACCGAGATAGAGCAAGGCCAGGAAGGCCTCTGTATCAAGGCTCCAGACCCGCTCCGACAATAGATTCTCAGCCAGTGCCATCGGCGCCAGTATCAGCGCAGCGATGGCCATCAGCGGGACCAGGGTAGCGTAAGCGGGCATCCCGACCAGCCAGCGCCTGATAGTGAAGGAATAGCCGACCCAGGCACATACGGCCAGGAGCATTAGCACATCTCCCCGGTTCGCCTGCTCCAGTAGTGCACTCAGCTGTCCGGCAGATACCACCCACGCCGCGCCTGCAACCGAAAGGACAATGCCAAGCCACTGGGATCCTCTCAGGCGCTCACCGAAAAATGCCGCCATACACAACGCAGTGATGACCGGCACGCCCGATTCCAGTACCGCCACGTTGGTCGCGCTGGTGTATTGGAGCGCGGCATAAACGAAGACGTTGAATAGCGCGACGCCAGATACGGCGACCGCCAGCAGACCTCGCCACTGCTGAATCAGCAACTGACGCTGCCGATACGCAGCAGGACCGAACAGACAGACCACCGCGATCAACGCAACCAGCACCCGTCCCAGGGCCAGCGTAACGGGCGGCAACGTGCCGGCCACCGCCTTACCCACCAGGATATTGCCGGCATAGAGCAACACGGCGAGCAGTAAGTAAAGATAAGCGCGGATAACCAGTACTCCGAATCAGATTCAGCGTGACTGTAACGTGCTCCAAGCATGCCAAGCGCACCCGATTGGAGCAATGAGCGTCCTGGAATGCAACACGACGGACGCGTGGCGCATATCAAGATGGGATGAGCGTAACGCTATAACGAACGAGGGATCAGCCGCTGCTCAGGGGCCCGGTCACCTGCTTCGGTCTTCCGGGTAGCGCGTATCAGATCGCCTCTCTTCAGGCTCGGCGCAGGCGGCCGCCGCCAGAGGCTGATGGTCGGCACAATAACGGCCGAAGGTCAGCCCGTCACATCTAGGCCAGGCACAGGGTTTGAGCTTGTTTTTATAGGTCATAGGGCCACTACTGCCAAAGGGTGGTTTATTCAACGTACACCACAAATGGGTGACCCGCTGTTACAGAAACATAAGGATACATTTATCGAAACGGCTTAAAAACCGCGTACTAGACGCAGCGAACCCCACCGACCGCATAGTGGAATACGAAGAAAGGAGTGCGACATCGTGCGGCAGGCGGAAAACAAAAAGGCCCACCCGGAGGTGAGCCTTTTTGTTCAAATTAATGGTGCCCAGAGACGGAATCGAACCGCCGACACGAGGATTTTCAATCCTCTGCTCTACCGACTGAGCTATCTGGGCAACGGGGCGCTATTAAACGGTTTAAGAGGTTATGTGTCAAGCGCAGCCTGGAAAATAATTCCTTTTTTCAGCCGCTTACCTGTCGCTCATTGCGCCGGAGGCACGTAACCCTCGGCCTGAGCGTAATCATCGCCGGAAAGGAATTTTTCCATTTCTTCCTGCAGGAAGCGTCGATCCTCGGCGTCCATCATGTTCAGGCGACGTTCGTTGATCAGCATGGTCTGATGAGCCTGCCACTCGTCCCAGGCTTTTTTCGAAACATCGTTATAGATGGCCTCCCCTTTCGCACCCGGGTAAGGGGGACGATCGAGTCCCGGAAGCTCCTGCTTGTACTTGCGACACATTACCGTGCGAGTCATGGACTACTCCTTCAGAAAGATGAATAAGTCGGCTAAATGAGCAATTCGGCCCGCTTGAGTAGTTTCTTGACCGGCGCAGCCAGTCCAAGGCGGGTAGGTTGGCGCAGGTTATACCAGACCTGCCCCGGTTCGGTCACGGCATGACCGGGCTCGACCTGCACAATCAACGGCTGAATATCCAGATGAAAATGGCTGAAGGTGTGCCGTAGCGGCTCGAGCGCCTGCGGCGCTGCTGACTGCCAGCCCAGGCGCTCGACGAGCAGCTCAAGCCCGTTCAAGTCATCCAGCTGCGGAGGACTCCACAGGCCGCCCCAGAGGCCCGAGTCGGGCCGCCGCTCGAGCCACACATCACCATCCGGGTTGACCAGCATTGGCATCACGCATTGGCGCACCGGTAACACTTTCTTCGGGCGCGGGTTCGGGTAACGGGTGGGCTCGCCGAGCCGTCGCGCCTGGCAGCCGGCTTGCAGCGGACATACCAGGCAGCTAGGCCTACTACGGGTACACAGCGTGGCGCCCAGGTCCATCATGGCCTGAGTGTAGTGATTGACGCGCTCTGTGGGTGTGAAATGCTCGGCCAATTGCCAGAGCCGGTCATGCACGGCGCGCTCACTCGGCCAGCCTTCGACCGCCTGGTAACGAGCCAGTACCCGCTTGACGTTGCCATCGAGAATAGGGGCGCGCAGGCCCATGCTCAGACTGGCAATGGCCCCCGCAGTGGATGGACCTATCCCCGGCAGCTGGGTGAGCCCTTCCACACTGGCGGGAAACTCTCCATCAAAGTGTTCGACGACGGTTTGCGCTGCCTTATGCAAGTTGCGTGCGCGACTGTAATACCCAAGTCCGGTCCACAGGTGCAGCACCTCATCAGCGGGGGCAGCGGCCAACGCGTTAACGTCAGGCAATGCCTGCATGAAGCGCTGGTAGTACGGGATAACCGTCGCCACCTGAGTTTGCTGCAGCATGATTTCCGACACCCACACACGGTAGGGCGTTATATCCTGCTGCCAGGGCAAATCCTTGCGCCCGTGGCGGTCATACCATTCAAGTACCGCCTGCGAAAAGGCTGTAGGACTCACCGGCCTAACAGACCTCGCAACGCATCACGCACTGCCGGAGCCTGCTCACCCAATTTGTCTTCAAGCTTTTCCTCGACCTTGCGCTTTGCCTCATCGCCGATCAATCGACCGGCGATTTTGGCTACGCCATCGCCATCCACACCACAGCTGCTCGCAGCGTTGTGCAGAAAGCCTTCGCACCGGATTGGCCATTCGATACCGGCGTAGCGCTCATTGACCTGGCAGGCCGGATCCGGCATTTCACGGGTGTCGCCCTGAATCTCCAGGCCAATGCGGTAATCCATCTTCTGCTGCGGCAGATTCACACTGCCACGACCTTTGGCTGCAATGCCCGGTAGCGCTACGACCAGATCTTCGTTACGCACCTGCCCGTTCTCGATATTGAAGCTGCCCTGCAAACTGCGGAACGGCGTATCCTGCCCGCCGCGCGACTCCGACAGCGCCTTGCGATTTGCCAGCGCGATGGCGCGGCACAACTGTTGCTCGAGGTTCACGCCGACCAGTGCGCCATCATTGACAGTGAAACTGGCGTTGCCATCGAGCGTATCCATCCAGCGGTAGATGCTGTTGCCCTGCGCCTGCAAATTCGCGTTGAGATCGACCAGCCCGCGTATCTGCGGCGGCTGTTCATAAGCTTCCTGCAGCGCCAGCGAATCGATGCCGGTCAAAACAGGTTCGATACTGACGGTAGTGGGCGTGCTGCGGGTGTTGATTTCGCCCTGGGCAGAAAACTCGCCGCCAAACACGCCACCACTCAACTGCCGGAGTTGGACGACGCCGTCATTGGCCAGCACGCTGACCTCGAAGGGGCTGATGGTCAGACCGGTAACGATGACTTCCTGCAAGCTCAGCTGTCCGTCAATGTCCAGTGTAGCGAGCGTTTCCAGCGGCAGCACTGCTTCGTCGCTCCAGGCCGGCGGCGCTACGCCGGTGCGGCTACCGCCCGAAGGCAGTACCGGCGTCGGAGCTGCGTCCTCGCTCGGCTCTTCCTCAGCTGGCAAATATTTGTCGATGTTCAAAGTGTTACCGGTGAGATTGAAGCGCAGCGCTTGACGCTCAAAGTCAGCCAGCCCTGCGTTGCCGGTCAGCTCGCTACCGTCGACGACCAGTTTGAGATCGTTGAGCATAAGGCTGTTGGCGGAGCCATCGATGTTGGCCGATAGCGCCACCGCTTCCAAAGCGCGGGGGTCGGAGGTTTCCGGCAGCTCCTGACCCAGCGAGCGGATGAACTTGCGGCCGTCAAATTCTGCAGCATCCAGATTGCCGGTGAGCTTCATTTCACCATCCAGGTCAGTGGCCTTGAGCTGACCGGTAGCACGCATGTCGGCGACGGTGAGGCGCATTTCGTTGAGTTCGGCGATCTGCTCGGTCAGATCCACCAGTGCGTTGCCCTGCAGCTCGAGATTGACCGCACGGCCTGAAAACGGCGTGCCGCTGGCATCGACCTTGAGATCGATAGCTTCCAGCTCATAGCGATTCTGGCTCAGGTCAAAACGCGCCACGCTGTTCAGATCCATCCGCACGCGCAATGCCGGATCGTCGACAATCAACAGTCCAAGAAACTCGACATCGAACGACTCACCCTCAATCAGAGCACCGGTGGTCAGATTGATGTCTTCCATCTGCAAGCTCTGGCCGGCCTGCTCATCGGTGTAACGTACGTTGGCGTTGGTAATGCGGACGCTCTCGATGGCAATGTCCAGATCCGTACCGCCCTGCTCCGGCTCTGCCTCGGTGGTAGCGCCTTCTTCCTGCACCACCTCTTCGCTGGCACCGATTGACTCCCAGTTAGCAACGCCCTGCTGGTTGCGAACCAGGTTAAGCGTGACGCTGTCGAGGATCACATCATCCATGCGCAGCTGTTTGCGCAACAGCGGGAGTACCTTGACGCCGAGACCCATGGAGCCGACCTGCGCCAGCTGCTGATCAGGCTGATCGAGCGGCGCGACACCCACCTGCTCGAGCTCGATACCCAACCAGGGAAACAACGACCACGCGATGTCACCTTCCAGCGTCAACTCGACGTTGGCGTGCTCACGCGCAGCCTGCTGAATGTTTTCCTTGTAGTCGTTCGGGTCGAATATGCGAGTCAGGAAAAACAGCAGCCCCACCCCCAGCACCAGTAAGCCGAACACCACCAGACCAACTATTTTCAGCGCTTTCATGGGTACCCCTTGTTATTCATTCCCGGACCCTCGGCCCGCTGTTTGTTTCGTAAAACGCATTACCTTAGAGCCTGTCCATCAGCATGGCTACTTTCTCTGCGATAGCGAGGCTGGATGTCAGGCCCGGCGACTCAATCCCGAACAGGTTGATCAGCCCGGAAACACCGTGAGCGCGCGCGTCCTGCACAGTGAAATCACGCGCCACCTCACTGGGACCACTGAGCTTGGCGCGGATACCAGCGTAGCCCGGCACCAGACGCTCAGGCTCGCATTGCGGCCAATAACGGCGAATAGCCCGGGCGAAGCTCGGCGCCAGCGAAGGGTCTACCTGATAGTTCAGATCGTCCTGATACAGCACATCCGGTCCGAAGCGCAGCTGGCCGCCCATATCCAGCGTCGCATGCACACCGAGCCCTGCGGTATTGGCTTCAGGCATAGGATAAACCAAATGCCGGAAGGGGGACGGCCCGCTATAAGCGAAATAACTGCCCTTGCAGTAGTGCACAGGCGGTATCGCCGAAATCGGAAATCCCTGCACGTGGGCTGCGAGCTGTTGCGCGAACAACCCGCCTGCGTTGATCAACCAGGCAGTGCTCAGCTCGAAGGATTCGCCGGCGCTGTGGCCTGAGACTCGCAAGCCGGTTGGAGTCTGCTCGACAGCTTCAATACGTGCATTGCAGACCAGCGTTCCGCCATGGGACTGCAACGCCGCTTCGTATGATTGCATCAGCGCATGGCTGTCGATGATACCGGTCAACGGCGAGAACAGCCCGGCGACCGCCTTTACGTCCGGCTCCAGCTCGTGCACCTGTTCGGCGTTCAGCCATTGCAGCTCGACGCCGTTGGCCGAGGCGTTGTCGTGCAGCGCCTGCAGCGCGGCTATCTCACCGGGCTCCACTGCCACCAACAGTTTGCCGATGCGCCGATGCGGTACGTTATGGCGCTCACTCCAGTCGTACAGCAGGTCGCGCCCCTGTTTGCACAATGCCGCTTTCAACGAACCCGGCGGATAATAGATACCCGCATGAATGACTTCACTGTTGCGGCTTGATGCGTGCTGGCCTGGCCAGCTTTCCTGTTCCAGCACCATTACCGAACGGCCAGCCGCGGCCAGATGCTGCGCTATTGCCAGGCCGACCACACCGGCCCCTGCTACCACTACGTCACAATCGTTCATTGCGGTTCCCTTGCTGAATTACCCTGTTCCACATTCCTGAGCCCTGATGTAGCCCGCACCCCGTGCTGTACGTATAATGCTCGGCCTTGATCGTATTACTGGAGAACTGCCATGGCTGAGCGCAAGGCAAGCGTCGAGCGCAACACGCTGGAAACGCGAATCAAAGTCGACATCAACCTGGACGGTACCGGCCAGGCGGACTTCGATATCGGCGTTCCCTTCCTTGAGCACATGCTGGACCAGATAGCCCGGCATGGCCTGATCGACATGAAGATACACTGTCGTGGCGATTTGCATATTGACGACCACCACACTGTGGAAGACGTCGGCATCACCCTCGGCCAGGCATTCGCCCAGGCGATGGGCGACAAGAAAGGCGTTCGTCGTTACGGTCACGCGTACGTTCCGCTCGATGAAGCACTGTCGCGCGTAGTGATCGACTTCTCCGGACGCCCCGGCCTGCAGATGCACGTGCCTTTTACCCGTGCAACGGTTGGTGGCTTCGACGTCGATCTGTTCCAGGAGTTCTTCCAGGGCTTCGTAAATCACGCATTAGTGACCCTGCACATCGACACGCTGCGTGGCACCAACACGCATCACCAGATCGAAACCGTGTTCAAGGCCTTTGGACGCGCACTGCGCATGGCCATTGAAGAAGACCCGCGTATGGCCGGCATGATGCCCTCCACCAAAGGCTGCCTCTAATCCATGGCGAACACTCACGTAGCCGTTATCGACTATGGCATGGGCAATCTACACTCGGTCGCCAAGGCGCTCGAGCACGTCGGCGCGCGCCACGTTGAACTGACCAGCGATCCGCAGATCATCCTGGCCGCCGACCGCGTGGTATTGCCCGGTGTCGGCGCGATCCGCGACTGCGTCAGTGAATTGCGCCAACTTGGCCTGGACGAGGTGGTGCGCCAGGTCGCTACGCAGAAACCCTTGCTGGGTGTATGTGTCGGCATGCAGATGCTGCTTGAGCACAGCGAGGAGAACGGCGGCGTGGACGGTCTCGGACTGTTTCCCGGCAAGGTGAAGTTCTTCGGCGATGAGTTAAGCGAAGCGGATGGCACTCGCCTGAAGGTTCCCCACATGGGCTGGAATCAGGTCAAGCAAACGCTTGATCACCCGCTGTGGCACCGTATTGAACAGGACGCGCGCTTCTATTTCGTGCACAGCTATTACGGCGTTCCGGCGCGGCAGACACAACTGGCCGGCCGCTGTCATTATGGCGTCGACATTGCTGCGGCGCTGGCCCAGGATAATGTTTTCGCCACCCAGTTTCACCCGGAAAAGAGCCACACCAATGGTCTGCAACTGCTGCAGAACTTTCTGGCCTGGGATGGACGCTGGTAAACCCGAACATACCGCTTGAGTCAGCAGGCAGGATAAACCGCTCGGTGACCAGCCTGCCAACCCAAGCCTTCTGTCTACAGCGACGCCGCAATTCAAGGAACACATTCCATGTTAATCATTCCCGCTATCGACCTCAAGGACGGCGCGTGCGTGCGCTTGCGCCAGGGCCTTATGGATGACGCCACTGTATTTTCAGATGACCCGGTAGCCATGGCAGCCAAGTGGGTTGAGGCCGGCTGTCGCCGTCTGCACCTGGTTGACCTGAACGGCGCCTTCGAAGGCAAGCCGGTCAACGGTGAAGTGGTTACGGCTATCGCGCGCCGCTATCCGAACCTGCCGATCCAGATTGGCGGTGGCATCCGCTCACTGGAGACGATCGAACATTACGTTCGCGCCGGCGTCAGCTACGTGATCATCGGCACCAAGGCGGTCAAGCAGCCAGAATTCGTTGGCGAGGCCTGCCGCGCATTCCCCGGCAAGGTGATTGTCGGACTGGATGCCAAGGATGGCTTCGTCGCCACCGACGGTTGGGCTGAAGTCAGCGAAATCCAGGTTACGGATCTGGCCAAGCGCTTTGAAGCCGACGGCGTATCAGCGATCGTGTATACCGATATCGCCAAGGACGGGATGATGCAGGGCTGCAACGTTGAAGCCACTGCCGCGCTGGCGAACGCTACCTCGATTCCCGTCATCGCTTCTGGCGGCATCCACAACCTGGGCGACATTCAGAGCCTGCTGGATGCCCGCGCACCGGGAATTGTCGGTGCCATCACCGGGCGCGCAATCTACGAAGGTACGCTGAACGTCGCCGAAGCCCAGGCGCTTTGCGACGCGGCCCGAGGCTAATAGCCGGCAGCCGGCTTTGTTCTAATGGAGATATGAAGATGGCACTGGCAAAAAGAATCATCCCCTGCCTGGACGTAGATAACGGCCGCGTGGTCAAGGGCGTAAAGTTCGAGAGCATCCGTGACGCCGGAGACCCGGTGGAGATTGCCCGGCGCTATAACGAAGAAGGCGCGGACGAAATCACCTTTCTGGATATTACCGCCAGCCATCAGGAACGCGATACCACGCTGCATACAGTAGAGCGCATGGCCAGCGAAGTCTTCATTCCGCTGACCGTGGGCGGCGGCGTGCGCACCGTCAGCGATATTCGCAACCTCTTGAATGCCGGCGCTGACAAGGTGTCGATCAATACCGCCGCGGTGTTCAATCCGGAGTTTGTTGGCGAGGCGGCTGACCGCTTCGGCAGCCAGTGCATTGTTGTAGCCATTGATGCCAAGCGCGTCTCAGCCGAAGGCGAAACACCGCGCTGGGAGATCTTTACCCATGGCGGCCGCAAACCCACCGGGCTGGACGCGGTTGAATGGGCGCGCAAGATGCAGGCCCTCGGCGCCGGCGAGATCCTGCTGACCAGCATGGACCAGGACGGCATGAAAAGCGGCTTCGACCTCGGCGTCACCCGCGCCATCAGCGATGCGCTGCATATTCCGGTTATTGCATCCGGTGGCGTCGGCAATCTGCAGCACTTGGCGGATGGCGTACTGGAAGGCGGGGCGGATGCGGTACTCGCGGCAAGTATTTTTCACTTTGGTGAATACACCGTCGCGGAAGCCAAGGCGTATATGGCTGAGCGCGGGATTGAGATGCGGTTGTAAACCAACCCCAGGGCGTCCTTCGGCCGCCGTCGCGCCGGGGGCGACCCTCCCACCGGTATGTGCATACCGTCGATAAGTTGAGCTATGGCTAGATCGCGGTGCCTCTCGATCTCTCCAAAACAGAACGGCGCTGGCAACGGTTTTGCATTTGTGGGAGAGCAACCCTCCCACGGGTAAGTGCATACTGTCGATAAATTGAGCTATGGCTAGATCGCGGTGCCTCTCGACCTCCCAAAAACAGAACGGCGCTGACGACGGTTTTGCATTTTGTGGGAGGGTCGCCCCCGGCGCGACGGCGTCCGCAGGACGCCTTGTTTTCGGACCATAACACTCAGCGCCTACCCTGCCCCAGCAACTCCCCAATCGCCACCACCCGCACCCCTTCTCGCTCTTCCAAGCCCGGCAATACCCGTTCAAGAAACGCCAGCGTCTGCTCATGCGGGTGCCCAATCAAAACCGCCACACCCTTCTCCCGCGCCTCTGCCAAAGCACGACCGAAAGCATTCTGCAGTGCTACCGGCGAGAGCTCGTTATCGAGAAACACATCCCGGGAAATATGCGCAACGCCATGTTCTTCGGCAGCGAATGCGGCCTGTGTCTGCGCTGAGGTCCGGCTATCCACAAAGAACAAATCACGTTCACGCAGCTCAGCCATCAACCAGTTCATCTGCGGGCGCAGCGTGGTCAGCAAACTGCCCATGTGATTATTGACACCGGCTACTGGCCCGAAATCCTCCAGGTTGTCTTCCAGCGTGGCGGTGAACGTATCGCGGTCCATATCGGCAAAGAGCGCACCCGGGCCAGGCGACAGGTTCGCGCCGTTCTGCATGGGCAGGTGCACTATGACGGTGCGTCCCGCTGCGCTGGCTTCTTTAGCTAGCCGGGCGGCCATGGCAGTATGTGGGAGGATCGCCAGCGTGACGGGTGCTGGCATATCGATAACCCGGCGACCGCGCGCATAATTATGCCCCAGATCGTCGATGATAATACCCAGCGCAGGCATTTCGCCCTGATCATCCCGCCCGGCCGCCGTTGCTGGTTCTAACGGCGGCTCATCCTGCTGGGCCAGTGTTTCCCAGCCGGCATGCTCGATACGCATCCACTCCGCGCGCAGGTGATCCGCCTCGGGTGTAGCCGGCCGGATAGCAGGCGACCGGGTTTCGACTGATTTGCCGAGCTGCCTGGCAGTCTGCTCACTAGCAGGGAATTCGGGCGCAGGGTCGCTGCAGGCTGCGAGCACTATTGCCAGCAGCCCCAAAACCAACGGTTTCATTGTTTGGCGCGAGTGATATTCAGACCTTTGAGAAGGTTAAGCGCCTGGCTGAGTTGATAATCGGCTTCCTCGGGGTTATCCCCCTGGCTCACCGGCGTACGAATAGTCGGCCGCTCGTTACCATTCTCGTTATTCAGATGACCTTCAAGATCCGCCTCGCGGTAGCCAGCCTCCTGCTCATCCCGAACCAGATGGCCACGCTCGACGCGAATATCCGGAACGATGCCCTGTGCCTGAATCGACCGCCCATTGGGAGTGTAATAGAGCGCGGTAGTGAGCTTCAGCGCGCGGTCATTGTTGAGCGGCAGCACCGTCTGCACCGAGCCCTTGCCAAAGCTGTCAGTCCCCATGATCACGGCGCGGGAATGGTCCTGCAGCGCGCCAGCGACAATCTCGGAAGCCGAGGCCGAGCCGCCGTTGATCAATACCACCACGGGCACGTCCTTGCTTGGATTGTTACTGGTGGCATTGAAGCGCATATCGGAGTTGCTGAGCCGCCCCTTGGTGTACACGATCAGACCTTTATCGAGGAAGCTGTCCGCCACTTCCACGGCGCTTTGCAACACACCGCCGGGGTTGTTACGCAGGTCCAGCACCAGCCCCTTGAATTCATCGTTCCTGGTCAACGTGTTGAGGGTGCGGCGTACTTCGTCACCCGTGTTGTTCTGGAACTGGGTGATCCGCAGATAGGCGTAACCCTTACCAAGATCTTCGGTGCGCACGCTGGCAACCTTGACCACAGCGCGCTCCAGCTCGACATCAAAGGGTCGGCCTTCACCGCGCACCAGCGTCAGCACGACCTTGGTGCCCGCGTCCCCGCGCATGAGTTCCACCGCTTCCATAAGGGTCATACCCTTGACCAGCCGATCATCGATCTTGACGATCAGATCGCCGGCCTGGATGCCAGCCTTGGCTGCGGGGGTATCATCGATCGGCGAGATGACCTTGATCATGCCGTCTTCCTGTCCAACCTCGATGCCTAGCCCACCGAACTGGCCGGTTGTGGTGTCCTGCAACCCACGGAAAGCTTCGGGCTCCATGTAAGACGAATGCGGATCCAGCCCTTCGAGCATGCCCTGAATGGCATTCTGCAGTAGCGTGGCGTCATCCACCGGCTCAACGTAGGCGGCGCGAATGCGTTCGAGTACTTCAGCAAAGGTACGCAGATCGTCCAGAGGCAGAGGTGCAGCAGGCGCCTCGTCCTGGCGCTGGGCATGAGCCGGAACGACAGCAAGAGCGAGGCTCAGGCAGATAGCGGACAAGGTACGCGCAGCGGTCATCTAACTCTCCGAACACAGGATTGATTTGATCTGAGAAACCCCGGTGAATCACTACGCCAGATCAGGGCGTAGTGCTCATGGCGTGCTCATTAGCTCGACAGCATACACCAGGCTAACGGGTCCAGTGCACGGCCCTGTTTGCGGATAGAGAAATACAGCGACGAGCTGGACAGCCCACCGCTGCTACCCACGGTGGCAATGGCCTCGCCTGGCTGGACCCATGTACCGACGTCGCGCAATAGCGTCTGATTGTGGCCGTACAAGCTGAGATAACCATTGCCATGGTCGAGAATCAGCAGCAGACCCGAACCCCGTAGCCAGTCGGCAAAGACTACGCGGCCACCGTGAATGGCATGTACGGGTGTGCCGGCTTCGGCAGTTATAACCAGACCATCCCATTTAAGGCGCGCATCGTCGCCCCGCTGGCTACCAAACTTCGACTGGATACTGCCCTTGACCGGCAGCGGCAATTTGCCCTTGGCGTCCGCAAACGGCAGGCTGCCGGCAGGGGTCGGGATACTGGTGATGGCTTCGTCAAGCTTCTTGATCAGTGCAGCCAGCTCAGCCCGTTCGGACTGGCGCTGTTTGAGTTGCTGTTCGCTGGTGCGGCTTTCGCTTTTGAGACTGGCCAGCAGTTCCGCCCGCGTTTCGCGCTCTGCCTCCACCGCTTGCTGCCGCTCGGCCAATTGCTCGCGATTTTCATGCAGCTGCGCCTGCTCGCGCGCAATCGCCGCGCTGGCCTGCCGGATCTGCGCCAGAGTGTGATTGTAGGTGGTGATTTCTTCCATACGCGCGCGGCTGACGTATTCGTAATAGCGCATCATCCGTGCGACGCGGGCGGGATCGTCCTGGTTCAGAACGAGCTTCAGGTAATCCTGCTGACCGGCCATATAGGCAGAACGCGCCTGACGGGCGATCTGTTGTTCCTGCTCCTGAAGGGCCACCTGTAACGCTTCGGCCTGGCCGCGCAGGTCATCAATGCGGGTTTCGCCCTCCTCGATCTGCTGCTCAAGGGCTTCGCTTTCCTCCTGCAGGCGACCAATTTCCGACTCGCTCTGCTTAAGTTCCCGCTCTAGCCCGGACATATCCTGCTTGAGTTCGCCGAGCATTTTCTTCAGCCGGGCGATCTCCTGTTCGGTCTGTTTGAGTTCTGCCTTGGCTTCGCGCGAATCCTGCGCCAAAGCCGGAAGCGCCAGCGCGCCGCCGAATGCCATCAGCGCGACCAGCACCCCGGCACGCCAAGGCGCACTTCGCCGCGGCTGGCTGACTCGCATCGCCGCCGCTCCCTCAGGACACCAGACTGACAATGGACCGACCTGTCATTTCAGCCGGCTGCTCCAGACCGAGCAACGTCAGCATGGTCGGCGCAACGTCGGACAGAATGCCGCCGTCGCGCAGAGTAACGTTGCGCTGGCCGACATAGACGAAAGGTACCGGCTCGCAGGTGTGCGCGGTATGCGCCTGACCCGTGCTGTCATCGGACATCTGTTCAACGTTGCCATGGTCAGCGGTGATCAAAGCCTCGCCGCCGACTTTGCCCAGCGCGTCGGTGATTCGTGCGATGCACGCATCCAGGCATTCGACCGCAGCCACGGCCGCCTCGAACACACCGGTATGCCCCACCATATCGCCGTTGGCGTAGTTCACGATGATGACGTCGTACCGCTGCTGCTCAATCGCTTCGACGATACGATCGGTCACTTCCGGCGCGCTCATCTCGGGTTTCAGGTCGTAGGTTGCCACCTGGGGAGACGGGATAAGAATGCGCTCTTCGCCTTCGAAAGGCTCTTCGCGTCCGCCGGAGAAAAAGAAGGTGACGTGGGCGTACTTCTCGGTCTCGGCAATCCGCAGCTGGGTCTTGCCCTGCTTGGCGAGGTACTCCCCCAGCACATTGTCCAGCGAGGACGGCGGGAATGCGCACGGCGCCGGAATGTTCGCCGCGTATTGGGTAAGCATGACAAAGCCGCCCAGCTTGAGCTGGCGCTGGCGGGTAAATCCGTTGAAATCAGGTTCGACAAACGCGCGCGTCAGTTCACGGGCGCGGTCGGCGCGGAAGTTCATGAACACCACCGCATCGCCGTCTTCCACCCGCACCGGTGTGCCAATCGTGGTTGCCTTGACGAACTCGTCGCTCTCGCCGCGCTCGTAGGCTGCTTCTAGCCCTTCAGCCGCGACCACGGCGGAGAAACTCGCCTGACCTTCAGCGACCAGGTTGTAGGCTGCTTCGACGCGCTCCCACCGATTGTCCCGATCCATGGCGAAATAGCGACCAATCAAGCTAGCCGTTCTGCCCTTGCCAATGCGCCGGTAGGTTTCTTCCAGCAATTCAAGCGAGGGCGCTGCGCTGCGCGGCGGCGTATCACGCCCATCGAGAAACGCATGCACGTAGATTTGTTTGGCGCCACGGCGCGCAGCCAGCTCGACCATCGCCACCAGCTGTTCTTCATGGCTATGCACGCCGCCCGGGGACAGCAGGCCCATGACGTGCACAGCCCGGTCCGCCTTGATCGCAGCATCAACTGCCTTGCACAGCTCCGGGTTCTCGTAGAAGTCTCCTTCCATGATCGACTTGGTGACGCGCGTGAAATCCTGGTAGACGACGCGGCCAGCGCCCAGATTCATATGGCCAACTTCCGAGTTGCCCATCTGACCATCCGGCAATCCGACATCCATGCCCGAGCCCGACACCAGCGTGTGCGGCGCGGTCGACCAGAGCCGATCCCAGACCGGGGTCCGGGCAGCCATGATGGCGTTGGATTCGGGTGATTCGCTGTGACCGAAGCCATCGAGAATCATCAGTACCAGTGGTTTTGGGGCAGCTGTCATACGGAGTAGGCTCGCAGGTTGTCTTCGTGGAAAGCGTACCCGCCGGCGGCCTCGCAAGACCCGACAGGCATGTTGCCGACAGTTTACTTGTAGCGCACCGGGCTGTCATGCGCGGGGGAGGTTCTGTGACCCAGACGTGCTGTGTATACTGGCGGACTTTATCGACCCCGGAACACGTCCAATGCAGGCTCTTTTGCAGTTCATCGAACGATTCACCGAGTTTCTCGGCAACCATTATCTGCTCGCGCTCGCCTTTCTGGTGGTGGTGACTCTGCTGATCATCACTGAGGGTCGCAAGGCGGGTAAGTCCATCACCACGCAGCAAGCCACCAACCTGATCAACCGGGAAAATGCCCAGGTGGTCGATATCCGTCCCAAGAAGGACTATGCGACTGGCCATATCGTCGACTCGATCAACATTCCCCATGACAGCCTGCCAACGCGTCTGGTAGAACTGGACAAGTACAAGGACAAGCCAATCATCCTGGTTTGCGCCAATGGTCAGCATGCCGGGACTTACGCCAAACAGCTCAAGGCAGCCGGGCACAACAATGTGCACAGGCTGATCGGGGGCATCAGCGGATGGCGCGCCGACAACCTTCCACTGGTGAAATGACATGTCTGAAGTAACTATCTATAGCAGCAATTATTGTCCTTTCTGCATTCGCGCCAAGCAGTTGCTGGACAGCAAGAAGATTCAGTACAAGGAGATCGTGGTTGACGGTCAACCAGCAGTTCGGGCCGAAATGACTCGCCTTGCCGGCGGGCGCACATCGGTCCCGCAGATCTGGATTAACGACACCTACGTTGGTGGCTGCGATCAACTGCTCGCACTGGAACGCTCCGGCAAACTGGATCCCATGCTGGGCGAATAACCCGCAAAGATTCCGCCGTTACCACATCAAAAACAACATACTTAAGGACCGAATATGGCCGACGACAACCAGAACAATCAAACTGCCAACGGCGCAGGCCAGGATCAGCCTGCCGTGCAGTTCAGCCTGCAGCGTATCTACGTCAAGGATCTTTCCTTCGAGTCGCCGAAGTCGCCGGCGGTGTTTCAGACTCAGTGGAACCCCAAGGTCAATCTCGACCTGAACACCCGCCATACCCAGCTTCAGGACGGTATCCATGAAGTCGTGCTGAGTCTTTCCGCTACCGTTACCAACGGCGAAGACGAAACCACCTTCATTGCTGAAGTCCAGCAGGCGGGTATCTTTGCCATCAGCGGGCTGGATGAAGCAGCGATGCGTCACACACTCGGCGCCTTCTGCCCCAACATCCTGTTCCCTTATGCCCGTGAAGCGATCGACAGCCTGGTCGGCCGTGGCAGCTTCCCTCCGCTGATGCTATCGCCCGTCAATTTTGATGCGCTTTACGCACAGAACGAACAGCGTCGGCAACAGGAAGCCGCTGGCACTGCCTGATCTGATCGGCGGAATGGCTCCCAGCGAGCCGCATTGCCTGAACAGGTTTCTACTGCAGACACGACCTGCTCGCGAGACATGCCGACCGGTATTGTGGTCGGTGTGCTCCGCTAGCGCGGGTCCCGCTTGTCAGCTCACAAGCCTTGTTCTAAGGTAGGCCACCGCCCACCCCCCCCTGACGGATGCACGCATGACCCAACCCGCCTCCCGCCTGCTTTATCTGCTTTCCTTCATTCTATGTCTGGTGCTGCTAGCGGTTGCGTTGTATATGGAACACGTCATGGGCCTTGAGCCCTGCCCGCTGTGTATAGTCCAGCGTGTCGTGTTCATCGTTATCGGCCTGATCAGTCTCGCTGCGGTGTTGCACAATCCTGTACCCAGCGCTACGACCGGAAAACGGCCCGTTGCCGCACGTATCTATGGTTTGCTGATTACCCTTTCAGCAGCCTTCGGTGTCGCGATCGCCGGCCGCCAGGTATGGCTGCAGCATCAGCCAGCGGACCAGTTGCCCTCCTGCCTGCCGAGCCTCGATTACATGATGGACGTACTGCCCTTCCAGGAAATGCTCCGTCTGGTATTCAGCGGCACCGCCGATTGCGCAGCGGTCACCTGGACGTTCCTTGGATTGAGCATCGCCGAATACACATTGATTGCCTTTATCGGTTTTGCACTGTTCGGTCTGTTACAGCTGTTGCGTAAGCACGGTTAGATCTGCGCGAGAGACGATTCGCTGACACAAGCACATTGTAGTGAGATGCGGCGACAGTTCTTCGACAGCCTCAGCTCTTGATGCCGAAGACCGGACTGGCCTATTCTGTGGCCACAACAACGAATCAAGCACTCCGGATCTCGGTCGCCGGTAAGACGATCGCTCACTGATGAGGTGTAAAATGCTGGACAGCTGCACTACAGCCCAGGAACGCTGGGGCGGTGTTAATGAAATGGTCGATCGCTGGCTGGCCGAGCGTAAACAAGTTGTCCTGGAGTTCAGCGCTTTGCGCGACCGCGCTCCGTCTGCGGCCAATTCCGAGCAGGCACTTGGCTCCTTTTGCACCATCCTGATCGACTATGTCTGCGCCGGGCATTTTGAAATCTACGAACAGCTGACCCGCGAGGCTGAGGAACTACAGGACGTTCGCAGCCTGGATCTGGCAGGCCAGGTTTATCCCCGTATTCAAACCATTACCCAGGCCGCGCTAACGTTCAACGACCGATACGGCGACACGACCGATTTCGACGAAGAAACCATGCAGAAGGACCTCAAGGTGCTGGGCGGCTTATTGCACGAGCGCTTCGAACTCGAGGACTGCCTCATCGAAGTGTTGCATAACTGCCATCAGGACATGCTCAGCGCCCCTGAAAAACTGGAGTAATTGTGACAGCCACTAGCCAAGGCAAGAAATCTTCTCGGGTGCCAACACCCTTGCACCTTTTGCAGACCCTGACCCGCACGCTTAACGAGCAATTGGGTGAAGCCTGCCAACAAGCCGAACATGACGCCGTCAAGGCGCTGGAGAAACTCGAACGCCAGAAAGCCAAGCTGGATGACAAGCTTACCGAGGCGCGCGATAAACTGGCTGCACGTCAGAGCGGCGAAGAGCATAAGTCGGTCAACAAGGCCCAGAACCGGGTTGAGGAGCTGGAAGCAGCGCTAGCGGAACTGAATAAAGCGCGAAACGCAGCCGCTGCCTACGTCAAGCAGCTGCGCCTTGATATCCGCCAGACGTTACGCCTGGCCAAGGGCTTCGAGCGGATCGACGGGCAAGTCAGCCAGGCGATCGAGAAACGTGACAACCCCGATCAGGCTCCACCGTCGCGGCCACGTAACGGTCAACGCCGGGGGCGCTCGAAGAGTCCGGCCAAGAAGCCAGCCACTGCCGGCGCCACTACCAACGCCTGATAAAAAGCACTGGCGGCGTACCTATCAAGGCGTCGCCAGCATCGCCAATCGATCAAGCTGCTCACGCAGCACCGCATTCACCTCAACACCCTGCGCATCGCAGCAGGCCGCGAGCTGCTCTGCGACTGAGTCATCCTGCCTGATATCCATCGCTACACCGCGGTCATGGGTCGCCAGGCGCTCTAACTGAAGTAACTCCGCCTCCAGCTCGCAATCCTTGACCTGTCTATACAGCTCAACCGACGCTTCACGCCCTTTTAGGAAGCGTCTGGCCGTTCGCAACGGCGTGACGACTTGGGCCTGCCATGGCCAATGCCAATCGACAATGGCTTCCCAGCGCGAGTAAGAAGCTGCTTCGCGGCGCCGACCAAGCCAACAGGCGTAGAGCAGCAATAACACATCACAGCCGTAGTTATCCTGCAGATCCAGCAACAGCGGCTCCACCCCGGGCCGCTCATATACCGCTTCGGCGTACTGGCGCAACATCACGCCGGCATCAACCTGTTCAATATCGTTCACCTTCGCCCCCTTAGAGCGGCTTTCTGTCGCCCGAATTCAACGGCGACGCCGCTATCACAACCACCGAACGGCTCACGTGTCCCGGTGCGCTGATATACTCCCGCGCATGATCAAAATTGAATCTCTGACGCTTCAGCGCGGCGCCCTGCGTCTACTCGAAAATGCCGACCTGACTCTGCATCCAGGCCAGAAAGCCGGCTTGCTCGGTACCAATGGTGCCGGCAAATCCAGCCTTTTTGCGCTGTTCCGCGGCGAGCTCACGCCGGACGCTGGCAGTTGCACAATACCCGCCGACTGGCGCATTGCCCATATGCTCCAGGAAATAGACACCCTGGATCGCGTGGCGGTCGATTATGTACTTGACGGGGATCAGCGCCTGCGCGAGATCCAGCAGCGACTGCAGCGTGCCGAGGAGCAGCATGACAACCATGCGCTTGGTTCGCTGTACGCTGAACTCGAGTCCCACGATGGCTTCAGTGCCGATGCCCGCGCGCGGGTTCTGCTCGCAGGCCTGGGCTTCAGCTCCGAACAGTGCGAAGCCCGGGTAGGCGACTTCTCCGGCGGTTGGCGGATGCGACTCAATCTGGCGCAGGCGCTGATGTGTCCGTCTGACCTGTTGCTGCTGGACGAGCCTACCAACCACCTGGATCTGGATGCCATCCTGTGGCTGGAGGACTGGCTCCGGTCTTACCAGGGCACGCTGGTGCTGATCTCTCACGATCGCGATTTCCTCGATGCAGTGGTTGAGCATATCGTTCACGTCGAAAACAAGCAGCTGACTCTGTACCGGGGCGGCTATACGCAGTTCGAGCGCACCCGTGCCGAGCGCCTGACACAGCAGCAAGCCGCGTTCGAGAAGCAGCAGGCGCAGCGCGAGCACATGGAAAAGTATATTGCGCGCTTCCGCGCTCAGGCGACCAAGGCCAAGCAGGCGCAAAGCCGGCTCAAAGCGCTGGAACGCATGGAAACGCTGAGCCCGGCGCACCTCGACTCGCCCTTTTCCTTCAGCTTCCGCGAGGCGGACAAACAACCCAGTCCGCTGATCGATCTGCGTGAAGGCGTGCTGGGCTATGGCGACCAGGCGATTCTGCGGCAGGTGAAGCTGCAGTTGGTGCCAGGGGCTCGCATAGGCGTATTGGGTCCGAATGGTGCCGGCAAATCAACCTTGATCAAGACGCTCGCCGGCAGCCTGGAGCTGATGGATGGCGAGCTGAAATCCAGCGAGCATCTGGCGATTGGTTACTTCGCCCAGCATCAGCTGGACAGCCTTGACCCCAAAGCCAGCCCGCTGCTCCACATGGCACGCATAGCGCCCCAGGAACGCGAACAATCACTACGCAACTTCCTGGGTGGGTTCGACTTTCACGGCGCCCGCGCAGAAGAGCCGGTCTTACACTTTTCCGGTGGCGAAAAAGCCCGCCTGGCGCTGGCCTTGATTGCCTGGCAGAAACCCAACCTGCTGCTGCTCGACGAGCCGACCAACCATCTGGATATGGAGATGCGCCACGCCTTGACGCTCGCCCTGCAGGCCTTCGAGGGGGCCATGTTGCTGGTATCACATGACCGGGCATTGATTCGCGATACGACCGATGAACTCTGGTTGGTTGCCGACGGCAAACTGCAGACGTACGAAGAAGACCTGGATACCTACACTCGCTGGCTGGCGCGGTTCCGGCAGCAACAGGCTGAAGATCTCCGCCTTGCCAATGCACCGGCAGACGCCGGAGCCGAAGGCGAACGGATCGATGCGAAAACCCAGCGGCGCCTCGCGGCGGAGGAGCGCAAACGCCTGGCACCGCTCAGAAAACAGGTCGACAAGCTGGAAAAACAAATGAGTGAAGCACAAGCCGAGCTGGCTGATATCGAAGCCGGCCTGGCAGATAACGAAATATACTCCTCAGACATGAAAGATCAGCTGAAGACGCTGCTAAGCCGGCAGGCTGCCTGTCGCCAGACAATAGAACAACTGGAAGAGCAATGGCTGGAAGCAAGTGAAGAACTCGAAAGCCATTCCGCCTGATCTTATCCTTTCAAAGGTAACCGCATGACGTTATGGATTGATGCCGACGCCTGCCCTCGCCCGGTTCGGGATATCGTAGTCAAGGCTGCGAAGCGCCAGCAGATCGAGCTGGTGCTGGTTGCAAACAGTGCACAGCAGCTTCCTCCCGGACCAGGTGTTCGTCAGGTGATAGTACCAAGCGGTGCGGACGTGGCTGACCAATACATCATCGATCACTCGCGCCCCGGCGATCTGGTGATCACTGCGGATATTCCGCTGGCGGCCGGTCTGGTTGAACGCAAGGTAACCGCGATCAATCCTCGTGGCGAGATCTACGACGAATCGAGCGTCGGTGAACGTTTGGCAGTACGCAATCTTATGGACGAGCTGCGCGGAGCCGGCCTGGCCGGTCGCAGCGGTCCAGCGCCCTATAACGACCGGGACAAGCAAGCCTTTGCCAATTCTCTTGATCGGCTCCTGTCCAGGATGTAGTCAGTCAAGTTCGCACAGGCAGGACAGCGTGTCCTGCCGGGTGATGTCGACCTTGCGGCCGGCCAGTAAAGCCTGGATCACCGGCTCGACAAAGCTGCTCTCTTCACTACAACTCGCCCCGTCGCTATAAGGCCCCACATAAGCGAGACGCCCGTCCGCTCCCCAGATCGCCACAGCAGGCGCACCTGGCCAGCCAGACCACGCCTCCGGCATCGACCAGTAAGGCAATTGCCGCAACGCTCGCGGCAAGGCATCGATATCTCGAGCACCGGCACGCGCAAAGACTACCCCCTGGGCAGCAAAGCGTTCGGTCATGTCGTTCACATAGGCCTGATGTCCTCCGTTGCAGGGGCAGCCGGCCTGCCAGACATGCAGGACCTGCACGCGTGGCGTATCAGATGGTGGTGGCACAGCAAGCCCGTCAAAGAAGGCCGGCCGTTCGAAGGTTCTTACGTAGCGACTCTCGTACCAGCTCAGCGCCCATACAAGCCCCGCCCCCCAGCATGCCACCAGCAATACCACCACCAGATTACGATGAACCTTTTTCATTCCCGGGTATCTCAAAAGGCCAGCAGGGCCGGCTGTTCATTCAAGCCTCACCCAATTAAGCGGTGCAGCGAACGATCGACACCGTTCGCGGCACTGGGGCGAAAATTTAACTGCCGACTTGACCACATTTCCAAATGGAACCGATCCAGACGCTAATGGTCTGCTGGTATGGTTGTAATTCCAAACGGATCCTAACTTGGATATTCGAAGTAGCCGGCCGCTTTCTGCCGGACAAGGACGATAGTCTCACATGCCCGCAGAACTTGACCTCATCACTCTGGGCGTAACCCTCTCACTGGTTACCCTGTGCATGACGTTGCTATTGACGATAGCCGCGTGGCATGCGGGCGCCGATAAAGGATTACGTCATTGGGCCGTCGGCAACTTCGCCCTGATGCTCGGCCTGCTACTCAACACCAATCTGGATGTCGTCCACGACAGCCTTTCCGTCGTCATTGCCAACGGCTTGATGGCGCTAGGCATCGGCGTGTCATGGCTCGGTATACGCGCGTTCAAAGGACTGAGCCAACCTCAGACTGGTCCGATCGCCGCTGCTGCAACAATGATATTACTGATGTCGATCTTCAGCTTTCAGCAGGAAAGCTATGCAGCCCGTCTCGGCGTCTCGTCAATCATACTCGCCGGCATGAGCATGCTCTGCGCCCGAGAGCTGTTGATCCCGGCTGAACGGCCACTGCGCACGGCTTACTGGTTCACCGGAGGCGTCGCGCTGTTCTGCGCTGTCGGTCTGACCCTGCGGGCGCTTTCCAGCCTGAAACTGGGCGCTGATCACGTTGTAGTCAACAGTCCGATGCAGAGCGTGACACTGCTCGGCGCCATGGTCGCCCAGATTGGCCTGGCCAGCGGCTTTATCCTCATGACCCACTACCGCACTACCATGGCGTTGCACACCTTGTCCCAACGCGACGCACTGACCGACACGCTCAATCGGCGCAGCCTGCAGGAGCAAGCAACGCGGGTTCTCCAGGTCGCGAGAGAGCAGTCGTTTCCGGTGACATTGTTGATGTTGGATGCCGATCATTTCAAACGTATCAACGACGAATTCGGTCATCAAGCTGGTGACGCCGCGCTATGCCATATGGTAGCGCGCATCCGGCAGCACATGCGCTCGAACGATCTGCTCGGCCGTTTCGGTGGTGAAGAGTTCATATTGATATTGCCCGGCCTGGATACCGAAAGTGCCCGCCAGGTAGCCGAACGTATCCGACTGGGTCTGTGTGACGAGCCGTGGCAGTCAGCCAACGCACCGGTGAAACTGAGCGCCAGCCTGGGCATCGCGTGCACCGACCAGCAAGGCTTCACCTTCGACACGCTGGTGGCGGCCGCTGACACGGCCCTATATCGGGCCAAAGCCTTGGGCCGCAACCGCGTGGAGCTCGCGCCCGAGCCGGCCGAAAATCTCCAGGATCAAATGGCATTACGCTTACTGTCTCAATTCCGTCATAATCTGGACGTATAAATGTCAACCAGATGGGCGCTTTGTCTGCGCCACGGGAGTCCACGTGAGCTTTGCCAACACCAGCCGTCAATATCCACTCAGCCGTCCTCGTCGTCTTCGTCGGGATGACTTCTCGCGCCGGCTTGTGCGCGAAAACCAGCTGAGCACTGACGACCTGATCTATCCGGTATTCGTTCTGGAAGGCACACAACAGCGCGAGCCGATCGCTTCGATGCCTGGTATCGAGCGGCTGTCCATTGATCTGCTACTGGAAGAAGCTGCCGAGATCGTCGAGTTGGGTATACCGGCCATTGCGTTATTCCCCGTCACGCCTCTGGATCGCAAGTCCCTGGACGCTGCCGAAGCCTGGAATCCCGACGGTCTGGCGCAACGTGTGACCCGTGCGTTGAAGGAACGCTTCCCTGAGCTCGGCATCATTACCGACGTCGCGCTCGATCCCTTCACCACGCATGGGCAGGACGGGATCATCGACGACAATGGTTACGTACAAAACGATATAACCATTGAAGCGCTGGTCAAACAGACGCTGTCGCATGCCGAAGCCGGTGCCGACATCGTGGCGCCCTCGGACATGATGGATGGCCGCGTTGGCGCCATGCGTGAGGCGCTTGAAGCCGCCGGGCATGTACACACCCGGATTCTTTCCTATTCGGCCAAATACGCCAGCGCCTACTACGGGCCTTTCCGAGACGCTGTCGGGTCGGCGGGGAACCTCGGCAAGGGCAACAAGGCGACCTATCAGATGGATCCGGCCAATAGCAACGAGGCCCTGCAGGAAATCGCTCAGGATATGGCCGAAGGCGCGGACATGGTAATGATCAAGCCTGGTATGCCGTATCTGGACATTATTCGTCGGGTGAAGGATACCTTCGGCGTCCCCACCTTCGTCTATCAGGTGAGCGGCGAGTACGCCATGCACCAGGCGGCCATCGCCAACGGTTGGCTCAGCGATGCAGTGATCCTCGAATCACTGATCAGCTTCAAACGTGCCGGCGCCGACGCCATATTGACCTATTACGCCAAGACCGCAGCCCGCCAGTTACGCGAGCGCGGCTAAGAGGAAACAATGCAGCAGCCCAACCGCGCACGCGAAGATGATCCGATTGCCGCGTCCGATCACACCCCGCAGGAAAGCTTTGTCATTCCTGAGTCAGAAAGCGACGAGGCGCGGCTGATGCCGGTCGTACAGCCGCCAACGCCGACCCCCTTCGCAGCGGATATCAACGCACCGGAACTGTTCATTCATCGCGAGTTGTCGCAGCTGCAATTCAACATCCGGGTGCTGGAGCAGGCTCTGGATGAGTCCTACCCGTTGCTCGAACGGCTGAAGTTTCTGCTTATCTTCTCCGGCAATATGGATGAGTTCTTCGAAATCCGTGTGGCGGGCCTGAAGAAGCAGATCACCTTCGCCCGTGAGCAGACCGGTCCCGACGGACTGCAACCGCAGCAGGTGCTGAGCCGGATAAGTGAACTGGCCCATGAGCAGGTTAGCCGTCAGTACTCGATTCTCAACGACGTGCTTCTCCCGCAGCTGGCTGCGGAGGGCATCCGCTTCGTACGCCGACATCAGTGGACCCACAAGCAGACCATGTGGGTGCGTCGCTATTTTCGTCAGGAAGTAGCGCCGATCATCAGCCCCATCGGACTGGATCCTACGCACCCGTTTCCGTTGCTGGTTAACAAGAGTCTCAATTTCATCTGCCAGCTTGAAGGCACGGACGCCTTCGGCCGCGATTCGGGCCTGGCGATTATTCCGGCCCCGCGCTCCCTGCCCCGGCTTATCCGCCTGCCACAGGAATTATCCACCGGAGAAGACGACTTCGTTTTCCTCTCATCGGTCATTCACGCGCACGCCGACGACCTGTTCCCCGGAATGAAGGTGTTGGGGTGTTATCAGTTCCGTCTGACGCGCAATGCCGATTTGATTGTGGACCCCGACGAGGTGGACGACCTGGCTCGCGCGCTCCGTGGCGAGCTTCTGTCACGCCGCTATGGCGATGCGGTGCGGCTGGAAGTCGCCAGCAACTGCCCTAAGCCCTTGACCGACTTTCTGCTCAAGCAGTTTGGCTTGACCGATCAGGAGCTGTATCAGGTTCAGGGCCCGGTCAACCTGACCCGGCTGTTCTCGGTCACGGCGCTGGAAAATCATCCGGAACTGCAGTTCCCCCCGTTCAGCTCTGGCCTGCCGAAGATATTGTCCAGCGCGGACAACCTGTTCCAGGCGATCAGCAAACAGGACATTCTGCTGCTGCATCCCTATGAGTCCTTCAGCCCGGTAACTGATCTGTTGCGCCAGGCCGCGCAGGACCCGAATGTTCTGGCAATCAAACAGACGCTCTACCGCACAGGGGCGAACTCGGAAATCGTCAACGCGCTGGTCGAAGCGGCCCGGAACGGCAAGGAAGTCACGGTAGTGATCGAGCTGCGTGCGCGCTTTGACGAGGAATCCAACCTGCAGCTGGCCAGCCGCCTGCAACAGGCCGGAGCGGTGGTGATCTATGGCGTGGTGGGCTACAAGACGCACGCTAAAATGATGCTTATCCTGCGCCGTGAAGACCGAATCCTGCGCCGCTATGCACATATGGGCACGGGTAATTACCATGCCGGGAACGCTCGTCTATATACCGACTACAGCATCCTGACATCTGACCTTGCGATGACCGAGGACGTACACAAGCTGTTCAACCAGTTGATTGGTATGGGCAAGATGCTGCGTATGAAAAAGCTCCTGCAGGCACCCTTCACGCTGAAGAAACGCCTGCTGGAGCTGATCAATCGCGAAACGCTTGCGGCCCAGGCCGGCAAGCCTGCGCATATTATCGCCAAGGTTAATTCGCTGACCGACGCCAAGATCATCAAGGCAATGTACAAGGCGTCGCAGTCGGGCGTGAAAATCGACCTTATCGTGCGCGGCATGTGCTGTTTGCGTCCGGGAATCCCGGGCGTGTCTCACAACATCACTGTACGCTCAATTATTGGTCGCTTCCTTGAGCACAGCCGCGTGTATTACTTTCTGAATGGCGGGGTCGAACAGGTGTGGTTGTCCAGCGCAGACCTGATGGAACGCAACCTCGATCACCGCGTGGAAACCTGCTTCCCGCTTGAAGGCAAAAAGCTGATTACCCGAGCCAAGCAGGAACTGCAGGTATTTCTGACTGACAATACCCAGAGCTGGATCCTGCAGCCGGACGGCACCTACGTGCGCAGCACCCCGACCGGCAACCAGATTCCACGCAGTGCGCAAAGTACGCTGCTGGAGAAACTGAGTAATTCGCCTCAACGCACCGTCAGCGTATAACCCGCCTTGGCCCAGAACTGCGCTTCCTGATCGAAGTCAGCCTGGGTCAACGGATTGCGATCCAGCCAGCCAGGCGGAAACTCCAGCACCAGAAAAGCATCGCCGGCCTGCACCTTGAGCGCCGGCATTTCCTGGTAACCGCGGATATGGTGATAGAGGATAGCCAGACGCAGCAGCATACACATCCGCAGCATCAATACGCTTTCTTCACCGAACTCGCTGAGTCGATCCTTGCCCGGCAGGCTACGCTTCTGGGCGCGGATAAGCAGGGCGAGCGCGTGCTGCTCCTGACGCGAAAAACCGGCCAGATCGGAATGCGCCAGCAAATAAGCGCCGTGCTTGTGGTACTGGTTATGCGCGATGCCCTTGCCCACTTCGTGCAGGCGTGCCGCCCAACCCAGCAGGTCGGCATGCTTGGCATCCTCAAGCCCCCAGGCTTCTGCAACCTTACCGAGCAGACTCATCGCCTTGCGTTCAACCCGACAGGCCTGACCCGGATCCACATGGTACCGCTCTGCCAGCGCACCAAGCGTCCGCTCACGGACATCCTCATGGCGGTGCCGACCCAACAGGTCATACAGCACCCCTTCGCGCAGCGCACCTTCAGAATGATCCATGCGGTCTACATCCAGCGCATCGAATATCGCTTCGAGGATGGCCACGCCGGCTGGCAATATAGGACGGCGATCGGTCTTCAGACCCGGAAGTGACAACTGCTCCACATCGCCAGCCTTGATCAGCTTGCGCTTGAGGCGTTGCAAGCCTTCCCGGGTGACTTCACCCTGTCCCTGCCCGGCAGCCTGCAGACATTGGCCGATCGAGCGGATAGTCCCGGAGGCGCCAACCGCTTCACGCCACTCAAGACGCTGAATGTTCTGCTCGATCTGCATCAGATCAAGACGTGCAAGCGTATAGGCGCGGGAGTAGTTGCTGGAGGAAATGATGCCATCGGCGAAGAACTTGCGGGTATAACTGACGCAGCCAATGGGCAGACTTTCGCGCAGCAGCGGCTCGAAACGTTCGCCAACGATGAATTCCGTACTGCCACCGCCGATGTCGACTACCAGGCGCTTACCTTCGTCATCAGACAAGGTGTGCGCAACGCCAAGGTAGATCAGCCGCGCTTCTTCCCGACCGGAAATCACATCGACCTGATGCCCAAGCAGTTGCTGCACCTGATTGATGAACTGGCTGCGATTACGTGCATCACGCAGTGCGCTGGTGCCGACTATTCTTACCGCACCCACCGGCAGCCCGTTGATCATCTGAGCGAAGCGCCGGATGCAGTCGAGCCCGCGCTGCATGGCATCCTCATCGAGCTCGCGCTCGTCATTCAACCCCGCCGCCAACTGAACTTTCTCGCCCAGCCGCTCGAGGATACGCATCTCGCCATGCTCAACCCGGGCCAGCGCCATGTGGAAACTGTTCGAACCCAGATCAATCGCGGCCACCAGCGGAAAATCGGACCTTTGCTTGTTTGCCATGCGGCACCTCGGATTGTCGTCTGCGAATTCTAGCATCCCGAAGTGTGTTTTTGCCTGGCCAGCGATCACGTCACGCGATCCAGCCCGCTGGCTTTTGCTATGTCACGCGGTGGTGCTATCATGTCTGCCATTCCTGCCTGCTTACTAAAAACTCCCTGGAGAGACTCATGAGTGATTTGATCGTGCATGTCACCGATAGCAGCTTCGAGACTGAAGTGCTTAAGGCAGATAGCCCCGTGTTGGTCGATTACTGGGCTGAGTGGTGTGGCCCATGCAAGATGATCGCCCCGGTTCTGGATGAAATCGCCAAGGACTACGACGGCAAACTGAAGATTTGCAAACTGAACATCGATGAAAACACTGATACTCCACCGAAGTACGGCGTGCGCGGCATTCCGACTCTCATGTTGTTCAAGGATGGCAATGTAGAAGCGACCAAGGTCGGCGCCCTGTCCAAGTCTCAGCTGTCGGCGTTTCTTGATAGCAACATCTGATGTTCCCGCTCCCTGGACTTTTCGGTTCAGGGAGGGTTTTTTCTCTGCGTTTTCTCTAGACGCAACCGTGTTGCAGTGCTAGATTTGCATTCCAACTCCCTGTCGCACCCCGCGGCAATGGCTTCCCTACTTCAGCCAAATCCATCGCCCCATCCTCACGTGGCGGCCTGTTACTAACCGTCCTGCCGAAAGACATCATACTCATCGAACCTATGAACCTGACCGAACTTAAACAAAAACCAATTACCGAACTGTTAGAAATTGCCGACCAGATGGGCCTCGAGAACATGGGCCGATCGCGGAAGCAGGATGTCATCTTCGGCATTTTGAAGAAGCACGCAAAGAGTGGTGAAGATATCCACGGCGATGGTGTTCTGGAAATTCTACAAGACGGTTTTGGTTTCCTTCGATCGGCTGACTCCTCTTATCTTGCCGGGCCGGACGACATCTATGTTTCACCAAGCCAGATCCGCCGGTTCAATCTGAGAACGGGTGATTCGATCGCTGGCAAGATTCGCCCTCCCAAGGACGGCGAACGGTATTTCGCGCTGCTCAAGGTTGATTCGATCAACTTCGACCGCCCCGAAAATACCAAGAACAAGATTCTGTTTGAAAACCTCACCCCCCTGTTCCCCGATGAGCGATTGAAAATGGAAGCCGGTAACGGCTCCACGGAAGATCTCATGGCGCGCATCATTGATCTGTGCGCACCCATCGGCAAGGGTCAGCGGGGACTGCTGGTAGCACCGCCCAAAGCCGGTAAGACGCTGATGTTGCAGAACATCGCCTCTAACATCGCGCGGAACAATCCCGAGTGCCATCTGATTGTTCTGTTGATTGATGAGCGCCCGGAAGAAGTGACGGAAATGCAGCGCACCGTGCGCGGCGAAGTAGTCGCCTCTACCTTTGACGAGCCGCCAAGCCGGCACGTTCAGGTCGCCGAGATGGTTATCGAGAAAGCCAAGCGACTGGTAGAGCACAAGAAGGATGTCATCATCCTGCTGGACTCCATCACCCGTCTGGCGCGCGCCTATAACACCGTAATCCCCAGCTCCGGCAAGGTGTTGACGGGTGGTGTTGATGCCCATGCGCTTGAGAAGCCCAAGCGTTTCTTTGGCGCTGCGCGGAACATCGAGGAAGGTGGCAGCCTGACCATCATCGCTACCGCACTGGTTGATACCGGCTCGAAGATGGACGAAGTGATCTACGAGGAATTCAAGGGCACCGGCAACATGGAGATCCACCTGGATCGCAAGATTGCCGAGAAACGCGTCTTCCCCGCCATCAATATCAACCGCTCCGGTACCCGTCGCGAAGAGTTGCTGACCAGCGAAGATGAGCTGCAGCGCATGTGGATCCTGCGCAAGATCCTGCACTCCATGGATGAGATCGCTGCGATTGAATTCCTGCTGGATCGTCTGAAGGACACCAAGACCAACGACGAATTCTTCCAGTCCATGAAGCGCAGCAAAAACTAAGCTACAAGCGATAAGCCTCAAGCTGCAAGCGGTGCGGCTTGAGGCTTCTGTGACACGACAGGCTCTATCAGCACGCTGCAGCCTGACCAGCCCACCCAGGCCGCAATGCTCTCCATACTGCTTGCCGCTTGAAGCTTGAAGCTTGAGGCTTATATGCAATACTCCGACCTCCGTGATTTCATCAAAGGCCTGGAAGAGCGCGGTGAGCTCAAGCGTATCCAGACTCCCGTATCGCCCGTGCTCGAGATGACCGAGATCTGCGACCGCACCCTGCGCAAAGCCGGCCCCGCTCTTCTGTTCGAAAACCCGACCGGTTTTGATATGCCCGTGCTGGGCAACCTGTTCGGTACGCCCGAGCGGGTCGCCCTCGGCATGGGCGCAGACGATGTCAGCGAGCTGCGTGAAATCGGTAAGCTTCTGGCGTTCCTCAAGGAGCCTGATCCGCCCAAGGGCCTGAAGGATGCATGGTCCAAGTTACCGATCTTCAAGAAAGTCATTTCCATGGCGCCCAAGGTACTGCGGGACGCTCCTTGCCAGGCGGTGGTGCTGGAAGGTGATGACGTGGATCTCGGAGCGATTCCGGTGCAGACCTGCTGGCCGGGCGATGCCGGCCCGCTGATCACCTGGGGCCTGGTGGTGACCAAAGGTCCGAACAAGGATCGCCAGAACCTGGGTATTTATCGCCAGCAAGTCATCGGCCGTAACAAGGTAATCATGCGCTGGCTTAGCCACCGCGGCGGCGCGCTGGACTTCAAGGAATGGTGCGATAAACATCCCGGCCAACCTTTCCCGGTTGCGGTAGCGCTTGGCGCGGATCCTGCGACCATTCTCGGCGCGGTCACACCTGTGCCTGACAGCTTGTCCGAATATGCTTTTGCCGGTTTGCTGCGAGGTCAGCGCACCGAGCTGGTCAAATGCCGCGGTTCCGACCTGCAGGTTCCGGCAGGTGCCGAGATCGTGCTTGAGGGCGTTATCCATCCCGGTGAAATGGCTGAGGAAGGGCCTTTCGGCGACCACACCGGATACTACAACGAGGTGGACCGCTTCCCGGTGTTCACTGTCGAGCGAATCACCCGTCGCGAGAAGCCGATCTACCACAGCACCTACACCGGCCGTCCGCCGGATGAGCCGGCTATTCTGGGCGTGGCGCTTAACGAAGTGTTTGTACCCATCCTGCAGAAGCAGTTTCCCGAGATCACCGACTTCTACCTGCCGCCGGAAGGCTGCTCGTATCGCATGGCCGTGGTTTCCATGAAGAAACAATACCCTGGGCATGCCAAGCGCGTAATGCTGGGCGTCTGGTCGTTCCTGCGCCAGTTCATGTATACCAAGTTCGTTATCGTTACCGATGACGACATCAATATCCGGGACTGGAATGATGTGATCTGGGCAATCACCACGCGCATGGATCCAAAACGCGATACCGTGATGATCGACAACACGCCCATCGATTATCTGGACTTTGCGTCCCCAGTGTCAGGCCTTGGCAGCAAGATGGGGCTGGATGCCACCAATAAATGGCCCGGCGAAACCACCCGGGAGTGGGGCGTCGCTATCAGCCAGGATCCAGCTGTTGTGCAGCGCGTGGATGCAATATGGGCCGAGTTGGGAATCGATACATGAAAGTAACGCTGCAGCCCTCGGGGCATGTGTTGGAGTTATTGCCCGGTGAACGCATCCTGGATGCCGCAAGGCGTCTGGGATTCGACGTTCCACAGAGCTGCCGAAACGGAAATTGCCATATCTGTGCCGCCAACCTTATCAGCGGCACCGTTCGCAAGACCGGCGCCGCTACGGAACAGCACAGCGGCGAGCTGTATACCTGCGTGACAGAGCCACTGAACGACTGCGAACTGTACTGGGAAAACGTGCTGGGGCCGGGCGAGCTGCCGCTGCGCAACCTGTCCTGCCAGCTGATCGATGCCGAGCAGCTGGGCGGCGATGTCTGGCGCATCCGGCTACGCCCGCCGGCGGGAAAGCCGCTGCGCTATCACGCCGGCCAGTACTTGTTACTGGAACGACCTGACGAACAGGCCTCTGCCTTTTCCATCGCCTCCGAAGAGGGTGAAGACCGCCTGATTGAGCTGCATATCCTGGTGCGTGAGCATTCTGCCTGGACCCTTGTAGAACACATTCGTCGAGAGCGCATGGCGCGCGTGAAAATACCCTTCGGTGATTCGCATCTGGCCGACCTGCCTGATCGCCCCCTGGTGATGATCGCCGCCGGTACCGGCTTGGCGCAAATGCAGAGCATGATCCAGCACAGCATCCGTATCGGGTTCACGCATCCCATCCATCTGTACTGGGGCGTGCGCAGTGCAGCGGATTTTTACCAGGCCCCGTATTGGCAACAGTGGCAGGCCGAACCCAATATCTATCTGCACAAGGTCGTCAGCGATGACCCGGGTTGGTCAGGTCGTCAAGGCCTGTTGCCAGAGGCGGTATGTGAAGATCTGTCTGACCTGGAGCGCTATGAGTTCTATGTCAGCGGTTCGCCCGGGATGGTCTACGCGACCCTGGATGCACTGACGTCTGCGGGCATGCCGGCGCAACAGATGCACTCAGATGTGTTTGCCTACGCTCCGCGCAACTAAGACCGAGCCTGAGCTAGCTGCGGCGACGTCTGCGCCGCAGCGCTGCCAGAGCAAGCAATATCAGCAGCGCCACTAATAACAGCCCAACAGTCGCCAGCGTTACCGGGTAGCGCTGGGTCAGCCGGTCGAATATCGCCTGGTGCGGCTCCTGAGGGTCAATCGCCAGCGCGACCTGATCGCCTTCGGCAAGCTCATCCAGCCCGCTCAAGGCATCCAGCATGCCCACCGGAATGAATACCAGATACTGACTGGCCTGCCAGCGGTAGCGAACGCCCAGCTCACGCACCTCACCAAGCCACTCGCCAGGCACCCAGCGCTCCGTTATCACGCTCGCTTCCACTGGCTGATAACCGATACGTTGGCGGCTTTCCCACGAGCCAACCAGCAGCAGGAACACCGCCAGAATGATCAGTCCACGGCGTACCGCACGCCGCACAATGGCGGCGGAATTGTTTTGCTGGAGCATTCCCTTTATTCCGCCGTACTGTTGCTCAACTGCGGCAAGGGCAGCGCTGGCAGATCATGCATCATCAGCCCGAAGCCCTTGCGCTGGACCAGCCGACTCGCTGCGTCATCGCCCATATGCTCCAGCAATCGCACCAGCTCGGCGCACGTCTGAATATCCGGCTTGCTGGCAAAACTCGCTTCAAGATAGGTTCGCGCCTTGCCCCACAAATTGTTGCGCAACGCCAAGCGGCCCAGCGCCAGCAGCAATGTGGCATCGTGAGGGTGCTGCGCCAACCACTGCTCGGCCGTCGCCAGTTGCCGTGCCGGCTCCTTGCCGGACACCAGTCCATAGTGATGAACCAGGCGGTCGTTGAAGGCATGCTTCAGCGCGGTGCGCAGCACCTCCTCCGCCCGAGCACCGTCGCCCATGGCATGAAGCTGCAGGGCGTAGACTTCAACCAGTCTCGGGTCCTGGCGCAGCGGCTTGGGCATCTGCTGCCAGATCTCGTTGAGTGGGTTGTCCTGTCCGGGCTCGTGATGAATGCCACGCAGCCCCGCCTGAGTCAGCAGTTCGGTATAAACACGGTATTCCAGCAGCTTAAGCTCCTGAGGCCGCAGCACCTCGTGTTTGCGTAACTCGGGTAACAGGTGTTGCAAGCGCTGCCAATCCTCGAGGCGGGCGTACAGCTGGCTCATCAGTTTCAACGCATAAAGATGACGAGGGTGGTCCTTGCGTACGCGCGTCAGGGTAGCCAACGCCTGCTCCAGCTGACCGCGTGCCATCTGTAGCTGGGCTTGTGTCACCGCAATGGCCACGTCAGCGCGGGGGGTTGTTTCGTAGGCTTCACGCAGCAGGTCGTCACACTCGGTGAAATCCTCCAGCTCATTGGCGGCGCGGGCTGCAGCAAGATAGTTGATCAAAGGCTGTTCCGCATGGGGCGCAGCACGTTTGAGCAGGCGCAATGAATTGGACCAATGCCCCTCGGCAAACTCAAGCAGCCCGCGGGTGGTTACCACACCAGCGCGACGATGGCGGTTGTGCCGCGACCAGGGATTGATACGCCTACCCGATGCGCCCAATAGCCGGACCACGGTGCGCAGCAACGCAACAAGTACCCAAAGACCGATGATGAAAGCGACACCGACCCAGACACTGGTCTCGATGGACAGGTTGCGCCAGGCAATCAGCAGATAGCCTGGGTCTTCGGCCACCGCCATGCCGAGCAGCGCAGCCACCAGCAATACGATAAGGATGGCAATGTAGCTTTTACTCATTACCAGTCTCCCCTGCGCTATCGCCATTGCCGCCGCGCTGACCATTGGACTGGCGGCGACTCTGCATGTAGGTTGCCAGGGCTTGCTGAACGGGCGCTATATCCGGCGGGTCGAGCGATATGTCCTGTTCGGCCACATTCGCCAACTGCTCACGCAGCATGCTGACCTCGGGATTGTCGGCTTCAAAGAAGCGCTGTAATACCGAGTCGGCCTGCTCGAGACTGGACCGGAATATCTCGGCTTCGCCCCGAAGCGCAGCCCATTGCGCCTGCTCGATAGCCAGCTGGAGCGTGCGTCGGACCCGGTTCATTTCCGCTGCAGTCAGTTGCGGAGTGATGACCTTACCGCGCTGAAAATCGACCCGCACGTAACGCTCGAGACGCGCCATGACCCGATCGAACCGGCTTGCCTCCTGATCAGAGCTTTCCGCGCCCGGCTCCTCTGCACTGAATTCTCGTACCGGCAGAGCAACGATATCGTTCACCCGGTCATGCAACGCGGCCAGCCGTAGATACACACCCGGACGATCGATTTCAGGCAGGTTCTCCAGCTGTGTCTGGAACCGTGCAAGCTCCTCCCGCACGGCGAAAACGCCGCTGTCCGGCTGCTCGCGCAGAATCCGGTCGACCAATTGCAGCAATTCGCCGGCTGACTCGACATCCTGCGCTGCAAGCAAACGTAGCGATGCCAGCCTGAGCATGTATTCAGCTTCGTCCAGCTTCCAGTCTGCGTCCGTATCGCCCCGCATTTCATCGAGTTGTTGTGACAGCGCTTGCTGGCTGCGCTGCAGATCCGCTGCCAGACGCCGCGTCTCATCGACGTCCGAACTGGAGGGAACATCCTGCAACTGCTGTTGCATCTGTTCGCGCGCCTGGCGAAGCGACTGCTCCTGATTAGCGGCCAGCTCATCAAAGCGTGCATCCAGCGTCGCGGAAACATCCGGTTCTGATTGCTGCTGATACCAGTGCCAGCCGCTCAGACCCAGTGCGCCCAGCGCAATCAGTAGCGCCAGAGCAGAAAGCCCACGCCCGCCGCCTGAACCGGACGCTGACTTGTCGCGCGGCTTGACCGGCGGTGGCGTGCCAGCTCCGGCAGTCTTTGGTGGCGTGCTGGCTTCGGACTGTTTGGCCGCGCCAGGCTTTTCGGTGGCGGGCTTGTCCTTCGTGGAGTGCTCGGCTTTATCGGAAGCAGGTTTGCCTGGCTCTGTTGCGGGCGTGGCCGTAACAGACGCCTCGGAAGCCGTGACCGGCGCCGCCGCGTCGCCCGGAGTAGATACCGCAGGCTGGCCGTTCTCGACAGTCGATTCGCCGGGTTTCCCGGATATCGATGTGTGAGACGCGTCTGGCTTGTTTGTCCCGGCTTTATCGTTCCGGTCGTTCTTGTTAGGTCCTGTCGGTTCCACGCTATTCCCCTTATCGCGTCAGCGGATGAGCGGCTACTGCCGTCAGTACTGCGGAATCGTCCGCGCCTTCGCATACTATGATGTCGGTGCAGCCAAGCGCTTGCGCTCGCTCGGCGACGCGCTGGCTCGGCACCCAGCAACGCCAGGTACTCTGCTCGGGCCAGCGCCTGCCTGCAGCAGCGTGCCAATGTTCGAGCCCCTGACCGCTTGCCAGTACAATGCCGCGGATATCGGCCTGGCTAGCCGATTCGAGCGCCGCAGCCAGACCTTGAGGCGGCTCGCGCCGGTACAGTTCAAGATAATCTACTTGCCCGCCCACTGCCCGAACGTGATTGGCCAGATGCTCGCGGCCACCGACGCCACGCCAGACCAGGACCTTGAGATCCGGACGCGCCAGCAGCTCACTCCAGATCGGCAAACGCAACAGTGCTTCACTGTCCTGCCCCGAGTCCGGTGTGTGCACTGGCAGTCCGTACTCTCTGAGTACGCTTGCCGTTGTCTCACCGACAGCGAACCAGTCGATACCCACCGGCGGTTGCGGCCAGGCAGCGTCGAGACGCTCCAGCCCCAGACGGGCTGCAACCGGACTCACCACCATGACCGCGTGATAGCGGTCGATATCAAGGATCAGTCGCTGCTGATCCGGCGTCTCGTCCAGCTCGTCTATACGCAGCAGTGGCACGCTGAGCGCAGGGATACCCAGCCCGGCCAGTTTGCCTGCCAGACGCTGGTTATCAGCATCCGAGCGGGTCAGCAGCACCGCAGAAGTCACTCCGGCGCAGCCCCCAGATAGACCGCATCAAGGATGGCCTGGGCCCCCTGTGCCAACAGGTCTTCAGCAACGGCAATCCCCAGCTCTTCCGGCGTAGCTTCGGGGCCACGGGCCTCGGCTGTAAGCATTTTGGTACCGTCAGGATCTCCAACCATGCCGCGTAGCCAGATCTCGCCATCCTGACGCTCCGCGTAGCAGGCAATCGGTACCTGACAACCGCCGTTCAGACGGTGATTGAGCGCGCGCTCGGCGCGCACCCGCAATGCGCTGTCCTCGTCGTTCAAAGGAGCCAACAGGGCATGCAATTCGGTGTCATCTGTACGGCATTCAATGCCCACTGCGCCCTGACCACCTGCTGGCAGGCTCTCTTCCGGCGGCATGGCATATCGAATGCGATCGTGGAAGCCCAGCCGCATCAAACCTGCAGCAGCAAGGATAATGGCGTCATAGTCACCGGCATCCAGCTTGGCCAGACGCGTGTTCACATTGCCACGCAGGAAATTTACTTTCAGGTCGGGACGGCGCGCCATGATCTGGGCCTGGCGTCGCAAACTGGACGTGCCGACCACGCTGCCGTGCGGCAGGGCGTCAACCGACTCGAAGTTGTTCGAAACGAAGGCATCGCGCGGATCTTCACGCTCACAGATAACGTACAGACCCAGCCCTTCCGGGAACTGCATTGGTACGTCCTTCATGGAGTGGACGGCGAGGTCGGCTTCGTTTGCGGTCAGTGCTGCTTCAAGCTCTTTGACGAAGAGGCCTTTGCCGCCGATCTTTGCCAGCGGCGAATCCAGCAGCTTGTCGCCGCGACTCACCATGGGAACCAGCGATACGCTCAGTCCGGGGTGTATTGCTTCAAGACGCGCCTTGACGTATTCGGCCTGCCACAGGGCCAGTGCGCTCTTGCGGGTGGCGATTCGCAGTTGTCGACTCATGGGATTCTCTTTCATTGCCAGCCGGCATGATACGCCATGGCTGTACAGGCATCCATGCGGTAGCGATCCGCGTCACAGCTGCTCCATCAGTTTGCGCACACCCGGCACGTGGCGCCGACTGACGGTCAAGGTCTCGTCTGGCAAACCCTTCAGTTGAAGATGGAAGTGGCCCATGGCACTGCGTTGCAGCCGCTCGATACGGTTGCGCGCCACCAAGGCGTTGCGGTGGATGCGCACGAAGTAATCGCCAAATTCATCTTCGAGGGACTTGAGCGGTTCATCCAGGAGCACTTCGCCCTCACAGTGACGAAGGGTCACGTATTTATGGTCGGCGATGAAATACAACACGTCTTCAATGGGCACCAACTCCACGCCACGGCGCGTGCGAGCACTGATATGACTGCGCGCCTGGTTGGTCGCCTCGGTTACGCCGGCCTTCCCCAGATTCGCCAACTGCAGTCGATTGAGCTTTTGCGCCTTGGCCAACGCGCTTTCCAGATCCTCACTACGCACCGGCTTGAGCAGATAACCCACCGCGCTGACGGCGAAGGCATCCAGCGCGTATTCGCCATGGGCGGTGCAGAACACCACAGCCGGCGGATCATTGAGTTCGCATAGTTTCGCCGCTGTTTGCAGGCCATCAAGCCCCGGCATGCGGATATCAAGCAGCGCGATATCCGGATGATGCTCTTCGATGAGCTTCAGCGCCTCTTGCCCATTGGCGGCCATTTCCGGCACCACGCTGTACTCCGGCAGCGCGGCGACCAATCGGGCCAGACGCTCGCGGGCTAGGGGTTCATCATCGGCGATCAGTACTTTCATGCCTCAATGACTTCTCTGGTGAGTTGGCGATTGTTCTATACAAGGATAGACCAGCTTGCTGAAGAAGCGCGGACCGTCTCGCCAGATCTCGACTCGAGACTGTGGACCAAAGAGTGCAGCAAGCCGTGCTCTTATATTGTGTAGCGCCATGCGGGCTCCCTGGTGGCTATCTAGTACCTCTGGACAACTATTCGAGACCTCCAGTTCAACCCGACCATTGACATAGGCCGCATAAATGCTGATGTCACCTCCCTCCAGCTGCGGTGACAGGCCATGCAGAATGGCGTTTTCCAGGAGCGGTTGCAGGGTCAGTAGCGGCATGGGCGTGTCCGGCGGCAGCGACTCGGTGTGCCACTGCACTTCCAATCGTTTGCCGAGCCGGTACTTCTCGATACGCAGATAGCCTTCACACAGGCGCTTCTCCTGTGCCCAGGTGGCAACGCCGCCGGCTTCGGACAGGTTCGCACGGAACAGATCGGCCAGATCCAGCACCGCATTCTCCGCCTGCTGCGGCTGGCTTCCTATAAGGCTGACAATGCTATTGAGGCTATTGAACAGAAAGTGCGGCCGGATGCGTGATTGCAACGACTGCAAGCGCGACTGCAGCTCGGACTGAACCTGTAGTTGACGCTGCTGGTGCAGGTAAAAATAACGTAGCAGCAGACTGGTCATGATCAGAGCGATCAGGCCGTGGCGAAGCAGCAGATCGACTCGCAGCGGTGGCGCACCGGCCATGCCCTGCTGCAATACCCACTCAGCGAGGACGGTGAACAGCAACGTCAGGCCAATGACCACCGCATAGCATGCGGATATCGCCAGCCACAACGGGCGACGTTGCATCCACGGCCGCATCCGGCACAGCAGCGCGGCGGACAGCAGCACAATCCATTGCACAAACAGCGATGCCATAGCCAGCTGCAACCAGTCGAACCCACCAGCCCCCGGCTGCGCCAGCACCCACAGCATGACCACCAGTTCGGCCAGCACCACCAGCGTAAACACGGCCACCGATGAACACAGATCCGGGAGGAAAAAGTCCTCCCCTTCGTGGGGCTTATTCAGCAGCGACCAGATTCCATTCATTCGTTGTATCTCCATAAGCGATCGACCATCAACCATTAGCCGACCGGCATCGTTCCAGTCTGGGATGGTATGCTATGCGTCTTTAAATTGTCAGCGGATCGATCCGACACATGAGCCAAGATCAGACTACCAATCAATCATGGGGTGGCCGTTTCAGCGAACCGGTCGACGCCTTCGTAGCACGCTTCACCGCCTCGGTGGATTTCGACAAGCGCCTGTACAAGCATGACATCCAGGGATCTATTGCTCACGCTACGATGCTCGCCCGGGTTGGCGTGCTCACCGAGGACGAGCGCGACACCATCATTGATGGTCTGCAGGCAATCCGCAGCGAAATCGAAGCCGGTGAGTTCAAGTGGAGCGTCGAACTCGAAGACGTCCATATGAACATCGAGGCCAGACTTACTGACCGTATCGGCATCACGGGCAAGAAACTGCATACCGGCCGGTCGCGCAACGATCAGGTCGCCACTGATATCCGCCTCTGGCTGCGCGATGAGATCGATATCATTCTTGCTGAGCTCAAGCGTCTACAAACCGGGCTGCTTGATCAGGCGGAGAAGCATTCCGCTGTCATCATGCCGGGCTTCACCCACTTGCAGACCGCCCAGCCGGTGACCTTCGGGCATCACCTGCTGGCATGGTTCGAGATGCTGGCCCGCGACAGCGAGCGTCTTCTGGATTGCCGCAAGCGGGTCAACCGCATGCCGCTGGGCAGCGCCGCCCTGGCCGGCACGACTTACCCCATCGACCGCAGCGTAACCTGCGAGCTATTGGGCTTTGACGCGATCTCCGGCAACTCGCTGGACGGCGTCTCCGATCGTGATTTCGCTATCGAATTCTGCGCAGCGGCAAGCGTGGCGATGATGCACCTGTCGCGTTTTTCCGAAGAACTGGTGCTCTGGACCAGTTCGCAGTTCAACTTCATCGATCTGCCTGACCGCTTCTGCACGGGCTCATCGATCATGCCGCAGAAGAAGAACCCCGACGTGCCTGAACTGGTGCGCGGCAAGACCGGCCGCGTTTACGGTCACCTGATGGGCCTGCTGACACTCATGAAGAGCCAGCCGTTGGCTTACAACAAGGACAATCAGGAAGACAAGGAGCCGCTGTTCGACGCAGTCGATACGCTGCGCGACAGCCTGCGCGCCTTTGCCGACATGATTCCGGCAATCGAGCCAAAGGTCGAGGCGATGCGCGAAGCGGCATTGCGCGGCTTCTCCACCGCAACTGACCTGGCCGATTATCTGGTGCGCAAGGGCCTGCCCTTCCGCGACTGCCACGAGATTGTCGGGCACGCGGTAAAGTATGGCGTAGACAATAAAAAGGATCTGGCCGAAATGAGCCTGGACGAGCTGCGCCAGTTCAGCGACCAGATCGAGCAGGACGTTTTCGACGTGTTAACGCTGGAAGGTTCGGTAAACGCCCGCGATCATATTGGTGGCACTGCACCGGCCCAGGTTTTGGCAGCCGTTCAGCGCGGCCGGGAGCTGGTGGCGCCGGGCCGATAAAAGCTGCCATGGAAAAGATCAGGTAGTCCACTGACAACCCAAGCCCGCCATGCGCTTCGTATGGTGGGCTTTTTACTGGGTTGCTTTCAAGCACCACGTAACCGTAATAAAGCAGCCGGATCTGCATGTATATCCCGTTGACATATCCCTAGACCTGACTATTATTGGCTGTGTGTTTTATAGACCTTTGGAGGTGCTCGATGGAACAAGGCTCTGTCTTTCAAAGCAACCGCAGCCAGGCGATACGACTGCCCAAGGCTGCCGCACTGCCTGATGACGTGCATCGAGTTGATATTGTCAGGCTCGGTAGAGCTCGACTCATCACGCCAGCCGGGGAATCCTGGGATAGCTGGTTTGAAGGAGAAGGCGTCACTGCCGATTTCATGATCGGTCGCGAGCAACCACCAGAGCAGGAACGCGAGGCGTTCTGATGCTGAAATTCATGCTCGACACCAATATATGCATTTTCACCATCAAAAACCGGCCTCAATCTGTACGCGAGGCTTTTACGCAACATCACGGTCAGATGTGCATAAGCACCATAACGCTGATGGAGCTGATCTACGGTGCGGAGAAGTCCTCAAATCCCGAGCGCAACCTGGCCGTCATAGAAGGGTTTGCAACGCGTCTGGAAGTGCTGAGCTACGACCAGGCAGCCGCCGCACACACGGGCCAGCTCCGTGCTGAACTCGCCAAAGCAGGCACGCCGATCGGCCCCTACGACCAGATGATCGCTGGTCACGCCCGCTCGCAGGGGCTGATCGTAGTTACCAACAATCGGCGCGAGTTTGAGCGCGTCCCGGGCTTACGAATCGAGGACTGGATCCCGCCCAGCGTATAACCAGAGCGAGGATTTTCCGGTGGCAAGCCACCACGCGCACGTCGCTTACAACCAGCCCGGTGCTAACGCGCCGGTTGCTGCTGAGTAATGCAGTGTATGTTCCCACCCCCGAGCAGAATTTCCCGGCCCGGGACCATGACGACACGCCGCTCCGGGAACAGCTCCTGGAGTATCTCCAACGCAGGCTGATCCTGCGGATCATTGAAACCCGGTACAACAATCCCGTCATTCACGATCAGAAAATTGACATATGAGCCGGCAAGGCGGATCGATGGATCACGCGGCTGTGTGCCTGTGACCCGGTCAATCCCAACACATTCCTCAGCCGTGGCATAAAGCGGCCCCGGGATGGGCATGCGATGCACGACCAGCTCCCTGCCCTGCGCGTCGCGACTGGCCTGCAGTACTTTCAAGGCAGCCTGACAACGCTGGAAATTCGGGTCTTCTTCATCATCGGTCCAGGCCAGGAGCACCTCGCCCGGCCGCACAAAACAACAGAAGTTGTCGATGTGGCCATCGGTCTCGTCATTGAACAGCCCATAGGGCAGCCAGATGACCTTCTCGATATTCAGGTAATCCGCCAGCATTAGCTCGATTTCCTGACGCGCCAGATGCGGATTGCGGTTTGGATTGAGCAGGCATTCCTCGGTGGTCAGTACCGTTCCTTCCCCGTCCACATGAATCGCGCCCCCCTCCAGCACAAAGCCCTCGGTGCGGTAACGCGGGCAGCGCTCCAGGCCGAGAATCTTGTCGGCCACTTGGTCATCACGTTGCCACGGCCAGTAAAGCCCGCCCTTGAAGCCGCCCCAGGCGTTGAATGTCCAATCGACACCGCGCAAACCGCCCTGCCCATTGATGACGAAGGTAGGACCGGTATCGCGTATCCAGGCATCATCCGAGCTGATCTCGATTACCCGAATGCCAGGGTGGTCCAGCTGCAGGCTTGCATTCTCATACTGCGCCGCGGACACGCACACGGTAACCGGTTCGAAACTGGCGATAGCCCGGGCCACCTCAGCAAATGCAGCCTGGGCTGGTTTGGCGCCCATGCGCCAGTTGTCGGTGCGCTCGGGCCAGATCATCCAGGTTTGTGCATGCGGCGCCCACTCGGCCGGCATGTGGTAACCGTCGTGACGCGGCGTACTGTGCAAACTGTACATAGGCGATCAGGACTCCAGTGAACCATCCAGTGACTTGATCGGCCCGTACAGATTCGGACGGCGGTCGCGGTATACCCCCCAGGCGCTGCGGATATGCTCCAGCTGATCCAGATCGAACTGCTGAACCAGCACGGCTTCGTCAGTCTGATTGGCTTCCTGCACCTTCTCGCCAAACTGATCGGCGATAAAGGACGAGCCATAGAAGGTAATGTCGTAACCGTCCTGCTCTTCCAGCCCGATGCGGTTACTGGCCACCAGCGGCATCAGATTCGCGCCGGCGTGCCCCTGTTGCACCCGCTGCCAGTGATTGCGCGAGCTGATCGTCGGGTCATGTGGCTCGCTGCCAATCGCGGTGGGGTAGAACAGGATTTCCGCACCCATCAAGGCCATCGTCCGAGCCGCTTCCGGGAACCACTGATCCCAGCAGATACCCACACCAATGGCGGCGTAGCGGGTTTTCCACACCTTGAATCCGGTATCGCCGGGATTGAAGTAATACTTCTCGTGATAACCGGGGCCGTCGGGGATATGGCTCTTGCGATACACGCCCAGATTGCGGCCGTCCGCATCGATGATCGCGATGCTGTTGAAACGCGCGCGCCCGGCCAGTTCGAAAAAGCTGATCGGTAACACCACCTCCAGCTCCTTGGCCAGCGCCTGAAAATGTTTGATCGCAGGGTTCTTATCGACTTCTGTTGCAAGCTGAAGGTATTCCGGATTGGGCTTCTGGCAGAAGTAAGGCGTCTCGAACAGCTCCTGCATCAGAATGATCTGCGCACCCTTGGCTGCCGCCTCGCGCACCAGACGCTCTGCCTTGGCGATATTGTCTTGACGATCCCAACTGCAGCTCATTTGGGTGGCGGCGACGGTTACAAGGCGGGACATGGCTTTCTCCGGCAAATGACTGAATGAGCAAAGCATAACCCATCGGGCCCGAAAGAACCGAGGCTGCCACGATCAGATGCGGTATCGATTCCATCCTTGCACGGCTGTCGGCACAGGGCTCCGCTGCTGTAGTTATCGAATATGCTGGGCACCGCGTCACACCCGAGCATCAAGCGGATTGTCCGTGCCAGCCAATAGCCATAGGGTTTAGGTTTCTGCAGTACTACCCGCCAAAAGGAGCTTGGCATGTCAGGCAAACCCGCTGCCCGGATGGGCGACCCGACCCAGTGCCCAAAAGACGGTCACGGCACCAATGCCATCGTCACCGGCTCGACAGACGTCCTCTTCGACGGTCAGCCCGCCGCCCGCCAGGGCGATCAGACCGCTTGCGGAAGTGCCATCGAAGGGGCGGTAATTCCCTCAGTGTTGATCAACGGGCGTCCGGCTGTGGTATTGGGCAGTTCCGGCAATCATGGCGACGTTGTGATTGGCGGCTCCGGCACCATTATCATTGGCGGCAACGTCAGCGCGGCCATTACTAACAATGGCGAGAGCCAGACAGCCTCGGCTTCATCGGTCACTGTTGGCACTACCAGCCTGCTTGCCACGAGCCTGAACGAGACGGCAGAACACCCCACGGAAAGTACTGTTATCGACGGCACGCTCTATTCTCTGGAAGAAGAAGAGGAGGAAGAAGAGCGCGAGTTACCTCTTCAACAGCGCATCACCTTGCGCGTGGGCATGTTCTTCGACGGCACGGGGAACAATCTTGGCAACGCGGCGCTTACCGCAGAGTGCCGACGCCAGGATCTGCAGGAGTTCGATGAAGAGACACTGAGCCATATCCGCCAGCTTTGCGAATCCCATGACTACCGTGACACCACTGGCGACGGTCACTACGACCAATTACCCGGTAGCAGCTACGGGAACGAGCAGAGCAATGTCGCGTTGTTGTATGACCTGTATGAGGACCAAAGTGATGCGGTGGTAGAAGAAGTTGCCAACGAGGCAAGCCTTGCAGTCTATATGGACGGCATAGGCACCAGCAGTGGTAGCGAGGACTCCACCTGGGGCTTAGCTGCGGGGCAAGGCAGAACGGGCGTGGTGGCCAAGGTACAAAAAAGCCCATCGCTACTAGTCGCGGAACTGCGCCGACTTTTAAATGGCAATCCTCAGCTGTTAATTGAACGAATCGAGTTCGATATTTTCGGCTTCAGTCGGGGCGCCGCTGCAGCACGGCATTTCGCAAACGAAGTGCTTAAACCGAATGGTGGGATACTCGCCACCCATATTAATCATGACTTATCAGCCCTGGCCCCCGAGTTCGACTGGTCGACCCACGCATGCATCAATTTCATCGGTCTTTTTGATACCGTAGCGGCCATCGCCGATCCTCTACGTGGCAATATCAGCGTTGGGGACAGCCGAAATCCGGGAGTGAACCTCTATTTGCCGCCCGGTTGCGCTCGAAAAGTTGTGCATCTGACTGCAGCCGATGAACATCGGCACAATTTCAGCCTTAACCGCGTGGAAGACGCGCACGAAGAGCTTGCGCTGCCTGGCGTGCATTCGAACCTCGGTGGCGGCTATCCGTTACTCGTTCGCGAACGCATATTAATCGGCAGGCCCCGTCTTTTTCGCGATGCCTATTATTCAATGCAAAGCATCGACAAGGCGAAGCTTGAACGCTCCAGAGAGTGGCGGGCGCGCGCAGAAGAAGAGCGGCAGCTGTTGGAGAAAGGGCTTCCGGGCGAAGGTGAACTGATTCCTCTGAATTTTTCTATACCTGTATCAGGCCACGGCCAAAGCAGTCAAGGTTCAGAAAACATGCTCCTGGCTTTGGGGCTGGATAGAGAGGTACGCGGCGAATTATCAAGAATCGCGTTGCGGGTAATGCACGCAAAAGCGAGTGAAAGCCGTGCCCCTTTCAAACTTATTCCTGAAACACCCGTATTCGCTATCCCAGAGGATCTTCAGTCAATCGCAAACAAGGTTATGCGATCTACGATGACTGGGCAAAGTGCAGTGTTAAATGAGACGGAAAGACGCTTTTTGCATAGCAGGTATATACACAGCTCCGCCAACTGGAGCTCAGTCAGTGGATTACTGGTGAACAAACCTAGAAATCAGAATAAACGCGCCGTCTATCCAGACCGGCCACAGCGGGGCTACCCAGCATGAGAAAGCTGTCACTTGTAGTCGGGCTCCTGATCACCTTGACCGCCTGCGCCAGTAATCTCGCACCCGACCCCCTGCGACCGCCACCACCTGAGCTGCCATACCGGACCTGGGAGATAGGCTTGTTAGCACCCAATTATATGGAGGTCTGGGTCGAAAGCGTCGATGTGCTGGACCAGCGAGGGCTGGCCTATTTCCGAGTACACGGGGGCGTTTCAGCCATTCAGAACCCTCCGGACAATCGTGGCAATCCAAAGGGCTGGCCACTCCGGCCAGGGGCGGGAAAGACACGCCCGATGACCGGAATTGATTTACCAGAAATCGTATTTGTACGCTGGCAATCACTAGCTGAACCGCAAACTTACCGCGTAGCGATTCCTATCTTCGAAAAAAATCGAGAGGAGATGCTCACCCCCTACACCGCTTTCTGCCGTTTTGACGGCAAGCATATTCAGGACTACAGAAAAATCATCACGATCGGCTTGGCGCCAGGCGGCATTGCCAAGGCCTGGTTGAGCGGTGACTGTCTAGAGCCGCTCGAAGTCGGGCGCTTCGAAGGCACGATCAGCCCTGATGGGCCGAGTGAAGGTCAGACCAACGGCCGTTACGCTCTACCCTTAGCGCCGGCAGCCCAGCAATACATTGATGACCACGGCATCCCCTTCGACAGCTGGTAAAAAAGCGCCATATCACGGACCCGCTGGTGATCGGCGCGCCATTGCTGCTCTGTTAGGAGTTGTTCAGTTAGCAGTCACCCGGACCCAACGTTTACAGCCGATTCTGCTAAGTCAGCGCCAACGGGTCCTGCCGATAGAACGCGACCAGATGACCGTACACAGCCGGCCAGGCGGATTGCAGTGAACGCGGTGACTCGAAGAAGGTTTCGGATAAAACAGCGAAGAATTCGGCGGGGTCCTCGAGTGCGTAACTATCTACAGGCAACCGCTCGCCGAGCTCGGCACGGCGTGCCAGATCGTCCCAGGCGGCCGACAAGTCGCGCTTCCAGGCTACCGCGTCCATACCCGAATGAAGCGGCGGCGCGCCGTTGGCAGAGGCACTACGCATATCCAGAGTATGCGCCAGTTCATGAATCACCACGTTGTAGCCGTCGTGCTGGTCGGCATCCAGCACGTCCCGCAGCGATAGAACAATTGGCCCGTGCTCCCAGGCTTCTCCGCTGCGCTCGCTGGTTTCCTGATGAACAATGCCGTACTCGTCCTGCCAGCTGTGATTGGCAACAAAAGGGCCGTCGTACAGGATCAGCGTCTGCCAGCCGTCGTACCAGTCCAGCCCTAATCCGAGCACCGGCACAACGGCCATACCCGCAATACGAAGACGTATAGCGTCGCTGATTTCCAGACCGTCCACACCGACGAAATGTTTGCGCAGGAGCAGCCGCAGCGCCGCCTCATGCAGCCAACAGCGCTCCAGCTCGGAATAACGACGGTATACGGACCAGTCGCCCAACGCTCGCTGCCAGTCACCGGCGGAAATGCTCAATCGTCGAAGCTGCCTGTCTTCCCGCCACGTACCCAGCCTTCGCCAGACTCTTGGCGGCGGGCGCTGCGCCGATTTCATGTCTTTGATAATCAAGGAATCGACCGTCCAGTTTTCTCGCAGCGACAATAACACGCAGGAACAAAAATCCCGCCACGGTGGCGGGATCTTGGTCGCGCGTTTCAACGATCAGACTGTGTGCAAATACCACATATATTCAAGGTCGGAGATGGTCCGCTCAAACTCCTCCTGCTCGCTTTCCTTGCACAACACGAACACATCCAGATATTCCTCGCCGATGTACTCCTGCATGACCTCGGAGTGCTCCAGCAAGCGCAGCGCGTCGCGCAGGTTGGTCGGCAGCGAAGCCTCATGTTGGTCGTAGGCATTGCCTTCGGTCATCGGAGGCGGCTCGATCTTGTTGGTGATGCCGTAATGGATCGCCGACAGTAGCGCGGCCATAAGGAGATAAGGGTTGGCGTCAGCGCCCGCCAGACGATGCTCGATACGCATGGCATCCGGCTCGCCGCCCGGGACGCGAACAGCAACAGTGCGGTTATCGATGCCCCAGGTCGGCGCGCAGGGCACGAAGAAACTGGGACTGAAACGCCGATAGGAGTTCACGTTAGGACACAGGAACGCCATGTATTCCGGGAGAGTCTGCAGCAGGCCACCAATCGACCAACGCAACCTGTCACTCAGGCTGCCGTCGGGGTTCGGCGCAAAGATGTTCACACCGTCCTTGTCGATCAGACTGATGTGCACGTGCATGCCATTGCCGGCCTGATCGTAATACGGCTTGGCCATGAAGGTGGTGTCCATCTCATGGTCGTAAGCGACGTTCTTGATCACTCGCTTGAGCAGGACGTTGTAATCACAGGCCACCACCGGGTCGTCGACGTGATGCAGGTTGACCTCGAACTGGCCCGGTGCGGATTCGGCCACAATGGCGTCAGCGGGGATGCCCTGCTCGTGGGCAGCCTCGATGACGTCCTGCAGGAATTCGGCGTACTCGTCCAGATCATCCATGGAGTAGACCTGGACCGAGTTCGGCCGTTTGCCGGACATCGGCGAGCGCGGCGGCTGCGGCCGGCCGGTGATGTTCTCCTGATCGATCAGGTAGAACTCCAGCTCGAAGGCCGAGACCGGCTTCAGGCCAAGCTCGCTGAACCGCTCAACGATACGCTGCAGCACATAGCGCGGATCGGCAAAAAAGGGTGTCTTGCGATCCAGCTCATACATGGTCATCAACAGCTGCGCAGTGGGGCGCTTCTGCCAGGGTTCCATGCACAGCGTGCCGGGGATCGGCAGGCAGATGCGGTCGGCATCGCCCATCTCAAGCCCAAGCCCGGTTTCTTCGACAGTTGTGCCCTGGATGTTCAGCGCGAAGACCGACGCGGGTAAAGCGATACCCCGTTCGAAGGCTTTCATCAGAGCAGAGCGGTCGATGCGTTTGCCGCGGACGATGCCGTTCATATCGGCAATAAGCAGATCAATAAAATGAACTTCCGGATGCTCGGCGAGGAACGCCTCAGCTTCCTGGATACTGTCTACCGTCCTGGTTATCGGTATCACAGTATCCGCTCCGGGTTGGGGATGCATGGGTTGTCACCTGTTGTTTGTAAAATATATCAACCACAGTGGTTATAGGGTCAGAGTAAATCCGAAAGGCCAGATCGAGTCAAGCGAGCCGAAGCCCTAGGATTAGAGCGCGGCGCACTGCTTTTCCCGCTATTTTCGCGGGCTTAAAGAGGTGTTTCGAGTATTGTTACTAGGCGTGCAAGAGGGCTTTTGTACCGGCTATTTTTTGTTGCTATTGTATGAAAAATCGAACAACAATCCGCACACGGCCATCCAGCTTAGAGCCTAACCATGTCGTCTCAGAACACGCCTCTTATCGGTATTTCCTGTTGCACGGACAAGACGGGGCCGCACCCATTTCACATCGCCGGCGAGAAGTACATCCTCGCAGTCGTCAATGGAGCCGGCGGTTTACCACTACTGATTCCCGCGCTCGGTAATCGCATCGATACCGGTCGACTGCTGGATACTTTCCATGGTCTGCTGTTCACCGGCTCACCGTCCAATGTTGAACCGCATCATTATAAGGGGGCTCCGAGCATGGAGGGTACCCATCATGATCCTCAGCGCGACGAAACGACACTGCCCCTTATCAAAGCTGCCATCGAGCGTGGCGTTCCGGTGCTCGGGCTGTGTCGAGGCTTCCAGGAAATGAACGTCGCCTTCGGCGGCACCCTGCATCCATGCCTTCACGAAGTGACCGGCTATATTGAACACCGCGAGGACAAAAGCCAGCCGGTGGATTTGCAGTATGGTCCGGCACACGAAGTGCGCATCGAGCCGGGGGGCCTGCTACATCGGATCTCTGGCCGCAGCACGGCCCAGGTCAACTCCCTGCATACACAGGGCGTAAAGGATCTGGCGCCCGGGCTGCGGCCTGAAGCATACGCACCCGACGGCCTGGTTGAAGGCTTCTCCGTTATTGATGCGTCCGGCTTTGCGCTGGGCGTGCAATGGCATCCGGAATGGAAAGTCACCGAGAACACTTTCTACTCCGCTATATTCAATGCGTTTGGCGACGCCTGCCGGGCTTATGCTGCCCGGCAACTCTGAGGAAGTTATGAATCACATCGAAAGCTGGTTGAAGGAACGCAAGATCACCGAAGTCGAATGTATGGTCAGCGATCTGACCGGCATTGCCCGTGGAAAGATCGCACCGACTCTCAAGTTCATTTCGGAAAAAGGCATGCGTCTGCCGGAGAGCATTCTGCTGCAATCTGTGACCGGTGATTATGTCGAAGACGACATTTATTACGATCTGCTCGATCCCGCCGATATCGACATGATCTGCAAGCCTGACCATACCGCTATCTACCTGGTGCCCTGGGCCATCGAGCCGACCGCGCAGATCATCCACGACTGCTACGACAAGAAAGGCGTGCCGATCGAGATGGCGCCGCGCAACGTGCTCAAGAAAGTGCTCAAGCTATACGAAGATAAGGGTTGGCAACCTATCGTTGCGCCGGAGATGGAGTTTTATCTGACCAAGCGCAACGAGGATCCTGACTTGCCGTTGCAACCGCCGATTGGCCGTTCAGGTCGCCAGGAAACTGGCCGCCAATCGTTCTCCATTGATGCAGCCAACGAATTCGATCCGCTGTTCGAAGACATGTATGACTGGTGCGAAGCCCAGGGGCTGGATCTGGATACGTTGATCCATGAAGAAGGTACCGCGCAGATGGAGATCAACTTCCGTCACGGCGATCCCCTTCATCTGGCCGATCAGATACTGGTGTTCAAGCGCACCATGCGCGAAGCAGCGCTCAAGCACGACATTACCGCTACCTTCATGGCCAAGCCGATTACCAACGAGCCCGGCAGCGCGATGCATCTGCACCAGAGTATTCTGGACCTGAAAACCGGCAAAAACGTGTTCTCCAATGCCGATGGCTCGATGAGCAAGCTGTTCCTGTATCACATAGGCGGCCTGCAACGGTACATCCCTGAAGTCCTGCCGCTGTTTGCGCCCAATGTGAATTCATTCCGCCGTTTTCTGCCCGACACCTCCGCACCGGTCAACGTTGAATGGGGTGAGGAGAACCGTACTGCCGGGCTGCGGGTGCCGGATTCCGGTCCGCAGAATCGCCGCATCGAGAACCGCCTTCCGGGCGCGGATGCCAATCCCTACATAGCCATCGCCGGCAGCTTGCTGTGTGGCTATCTGGGCATGGTCGGCAAGATCGATCCCTCTGCTCCGGTCAAGGGTCGCGCTTATGAGCGACGCAACTTGCGCCTGCCCTTTTCTCTCGAGGCCGCGCTGGAACGCATGGAACAGTGCAAGGATATCTCCGAAGTGCTGGGTGAGAAGTTCTGCCGGGGTTACGTGTCGGTGAAACGCGTGGAGCATGAAAACTACAAACGGGTTATCAGCTCCTGGGAACGCGAGTTCCTTTTGTTGAGTGTCTGAAGAAGTCTTTATTCAGTCATCGAGGCGCCCGGTTGCGATGGTCCGGGCTTAGCAACGCAGTAGAGGGGTCGCATGAGCACTGAAAACACTTACACCACAGCGCAACTTCAGGCGCTGGACACTGCGCACTATCTGCACCCTTTCACCGATCACAAGGATTTAGGCGAGCGCGGGACGCGGATCATTGAGCGCGCCGAGGGTGTCTATCTGTGGGACAGTGAAGGCCGCCAGATTCTGGACGCCATGGCCGGTCTGTGGTGCGTCAATATCGGTTACGGCCGTACCGAGCTGGCCGAAGCCGCTTTCAAGCAGATGATAGAGCTGCCCTATTACAACAGCTTCTTCCAATGCGCCAATCCGCCCGCGGTGAAACTTGCTGCGGCGATTGCCGAGCTGGCGCCGCAGCACATGAACCACGTGTTTTTTACCGGTTCAGGTTCAGAAGCCAACGACACCGTGCTGCGCATGGTTCGGCGTTATTGGGATCTCAAGGGCAAGCCCGGCAAAAAGACCGTCATCGGCCGGGTAAATGGCTATCACGGCTCGACCGTTGCGGCCGCAAGCCTGGGTGGCATGGCGCCCATGCACGCCCAGGGCGATCTGCCGATCCCCGGCATCGTTCATATTCCCCAGCCGTACTGGTTCGAAGAAGGCGGCGACATGACGCCGGACGAGTTCGGGATCTGGGCCGCGCGGCAGCTCGAGGAAAAGATCCGTGAGCTGGGCGAGGATAAGGTCGCAGCCTTTATCGCCGAGCCCATTCAGGGCGCGGGCGGCGTAATCATCCCACCGGCAACCTACTGGCCCGAGATCAAGCGCATCCTCGCCGAACACGACATTCTACTGGTGGTCGATGAAGTCATCTGCGGGTTCGGGCGCACCGGTGAATGGTTCGGCAGTCAGCATTTCGATCTCGAGCCTGATCTGATGCCAATCGCCAAGGGCATGACCTCGGGTTATCTGCCGATGGGCGGCGTGGTCGTCGGTGACCGGGTCGCACGCACCCTGATCGACGAGGGCGGCGAATTCTTCCACGGCTACACCTATTCAGGCCACCCGGTCGCTGCTGCGGTGGCGCTGGAAAATCTGCGCATCCTGCGCGACGAGAAGATCGTCGATTACGTGAAAAACGAAGCGGCACCCTATTTGCAGAAAAAGATCGCCGAGCTGGCCGAGCACCGGCTGGTGGGTGAAGTGCGCGGCACAGGCCTGCTCGGAGCTATCGAGCTGGTGAAGAACAAGGCCACTCGCGAGCGGTTTGCCGACAAAGGCAGCACCGGCTCGCTCTGCCGGGACATTTGTGTCAGTAATGGCCTGGTGATGCGCGCCGTGGGCGATACCATGATCATGTCGCCACCGCTGGTGATCAGTATTGGCGAGATCGACGAGCTGGTAGGCTTGATCTGGCGCTGTCTGGATCTGACGGCCGAACAATTAGGGGGTTGATATAAGCCGTCGACTATCCGAACACCGACGCGTCGAATAGAATTCGCCGCCCGGCCAGGCACTGTAAAAAAGCACGGAGCAGCTAATCTGCTCATTACTGGTTCGGTTAGCGTGCAAACTGAAGCGGTGGAAAGGAATTGATAATCGAGCCAGGGCAGCTGCCCGGCTTATAACAAGGCAGGCAACATACTGTGGCTGGAGCCTGCACAGGAGGCGCTATGAAAAACTCGGTACAAAAAACGTTTCTGGCCCTGGCTACTGCTGCCCTGCTTGGTGGCGCTGCGACTGCGCAGGCGAACGGACAACTGAAAGTCTTCAACTGGTCCGATTATATCGCCGAAGACACCATCGCCAATTTCGAGAAGGAAACCGGCATTGACGTCAGCTACGACGTCTATGACTCCAACGAAGTGCTTGATGCCCGTCTGCTGACAGGCCGCTCAGGCTTCGATCTGGTGGTGCCCTCCAACCACTTTCTCAGCAAACAGATTGATGCCGGCGTCTACATGGAGCTGGATCATGACAAGCTGCCGAACATGAAGCACCTCGACCCGCTATTGATGGAACAGATAGAAAGCATCGACCCGGGCAGCAAGCACTCTATCCCCTACATGTGGGGCACAAACGGCATCGGCTACAACGTCGAGAAGGTCAAAGCCGTGCTGGGTGACGATGCGCCTGTCGATTCCTGGGATCTGGTTTTCAAGCCTGAGGTGGCCAGCAAACTGGCCAGCTGCGGCATTACCATGCTCGACTCCGGCGATGACATGATCACCTCCGCGCTCGGCTATCTGCGCCTGGATCCGAACAGTACCGACAAGGACGACCTGAAAAAGGCCGAAGATCTGCTATTGAGCGTGCGTGAGTCGGTTCGCTACTTCCATTCCTCGCGCTACATCAGTGACCTCGCCAATGGCGACATCTGTGTGGCTGTCGGCTTTTCCGGTGATGTATTCCAGGCCGCTGCCCGTGCAGAAGAAGTGAACAACAACGTGAATATCGCCTATACCATTCCGAAGGAAGGCACACAGCTGTGGTTCGACATGATGGCGATTCCGAAGGATGCGCCCAATCCGGACAACGCACACACCTTCATCAATTACATCCTGCGCCCTGACGTCGTCGCGCCGATCACTGACTACGTCGCCTATGCCAACCCGAACAAGGCTGCCAACGAGTTGATCGACGCCGAAATCCTCAATGATCCGGCCATCTATCCGACCGAGGAAGTCATGCAGAAGCTGTATGTTGCCGAACCGCGTCCGTTGGCGGCGCAACGGATCATCACCCGCTCCTGGAACCGGATCAAATCCGGTCGCTGAGTCAGCACAGGCAGTGTTGAGGTCTGGTGCACAAACGCCAGGCCTCGACCTTGTAACGCCTTTATTCGATACCGAGCACGGAGAACACTATGGTTGGCGCTGCAGGGGCCATGAAGCAGGCGATGGCCAAGGCCAAACCTGACGAATTCGTAAAGATCGAGCGGATCAGCAAACGCTTCGATGATGCCTTGGCGGTTGATGACGTCAGCCTGACGGTCAACCGAGGCGAGATTTTTGCCTTGCTCGGCGGGTCCGGCTCCGGCAAATCCACCTTGCTGCGAATGCTTGCCGGCTTCGAGCGGCCCACCGAAGGCCGGGTTATCCTCGATGGTCAGGATCTGACCGATCTGCCGCCGCACAAGCGGCCAATCAACATGATGTTCCAGTCCTATGCGCTATTCCCGCATATGACTGTCGAGCAGAACATTGCCTTTGGTCTGAAGCAGGACAAGATGTCGAAGGCTGACATCCAGGACCGCGTGGCCGAAATGCTCAAGCTGGTCCGCATGAGCGAATATGCAGGACGCAAACCGCACCGGCTTTCGGGCGGTCAGCGTCAGCGCGTGGCCCTGGCGCGTTCGCTCGCCAAAAGCCCCAAGTTGCTGCTGCTGGACGAGCCGATGGGCGCACTGGACAAGAAGCTGCGCTCGCAAATGCAACTGGAGCTGGTCGAGATCATCGAGCGCGTCGGCGTAACCTGCATCATGGTGACCCATGACCAGGAAGAAGCCATGACCATGGCTCAGCGTATCGCCATCATGCATCAGGGCTGGATTGCCCAGGTCGGCACGCCGATGGATATCTACGAAAGTCCGGCCAGTCGTCACGTGGCCGAGTTTGTAGGCAGCGTGAATATTTTCGAGGGCGAGCTGACGGTCGACATGGAAGACCACGCCATTATCGAATGTCCGCAACTGGACCGGCCCATCTATATCGGCCACGGCATCAGTACCCGGGCAGAAGACCGGCACACCATTTTTGCCCTGCGTCCGGAGAAGGTCTGGGTCAGCCCTGACAAGCCCGACCAGGAATATAACTGGGCGCACGGCGAAGTACATGACATCGCCTATCTCGGCGGACATTCGGTGTACTACATCAAGCTCGACAGCGGCCTGATCGTGCAAGCGTTCTTTGCCAACTCCGAACGGCGCATGACGCGCATGACCTGGGATGACAAGGTCTACATCAGCTGGGAAAACGATAGCGGGGTCGTCCTGCCCTCATGAGCAAGCTGACGTCCCGCCTTCTGCCAACCGGTCGCTTCTGGGTTATCAGCGCTCCCTACCTGTGGCTGGGCCTGTTTTTCCTGCTGCCCTTCGCCATCGTGTTGAAGATCAGCTTTTCTGAAGCGGCGATCGCCATACCGCCCTATCAGCCTTTGCTGGAGTACGCCGAACAGTCGCTGAGCATCGCGATCAACCTCGGTAACTACATTTTCCTCAGCGAGGACTCGTTGTATTACGCGGCTTATCTTGGCTCGCTGAAAATTGCCCTGTTTTCGACGCTGATCTGCCTGGTCCTGGGCTATCCGATGGCGTATGCCATTACCCGCGCCCCGCGGGACAAACAGCTGATCTACCTGTTGCTGATCATGATGCCGACGTGGACTGCCATACTGATTCGCGTATACGCCTGGATGGGCATCCTGAGTACCAATGGATTGCTCAACTCGACGCTGATGTGGGCCGGCCTGATCGACTCGCCGCTGCAGATTCTCAACACCGACGCGGCGGTCTATATCGGCGTTGTGTACGCTTATTTGCCATTCATGATCCTGCCGCTCTACGCCAACCTCATCAAGCATGACAACACGCTACTCGAAGCCGCCATGGATCTCGGCGCGGGCAAGATCAAGGCCTTCTGGAAGATCACCGTCCCGCTATCCAGGAGCGGCATCATTGCCGGCTCCATGCTGGTGTTCATTCCGGTGGTCGGCGAGTTTGTGGTGCCCGAATTGCTGGGTGGACCGGAGACCCTGATGATTGGCCGCGTACTCTGGCAGGAATTCTTCAACAACCGTGACTGGCCGGTGGCGTCCGCGCTGGCGATCGTCATGCTTGCGTTGCTGCTGATTCCGATCATCCTCTTTCATTACAACCAGTCACGGGCCATGGAGCGCAACGCATGAACCGGCGTCCAGCATTCTCCACTGGCGTACTCTGGCTGGGCCTGTTGTTCATCTATCTGCCGATGGTGATCCTGGTCATCTATTCGTTCAACGCCTCGCGACTGGTAACAGTCTGGGGCGGTTGGTCGATCCACTGGTATATCGGCCTGCTGGACAACACCGCCTTGATGAACGCGGTGAAGCGCAGTCTGCAGATTGCCTTCTTCACCGCCACCGCCGCGGTGGCGCTGGGCACCCTGGCGGCCTTCGCCATGACCCGCATCAAGCGCTTCCGTGGTCGCACCCTGTTCTCCGGTCTGGTCACAGCGCCGCTGGTCATGCCTGAGGTGATTACCGGTCTTTCGCTGTTGTTGCTGTTCGTGGCCATGGCCCAGGCCGTGGGCTGGCCGGCTGAGCGAGGCATGGTGACCATATGGATCGCCCACACCACCTTTGCCACTTCCTATGTGGCCATTGTGGTCAGCAGCCGACTCGGGGAAATCGATCAGTCAGTGGAGGAGGCGGCGCTGGATCTTGGCTGTCCGCCATGGAAGACCTTCCTGCAGATCACGGTACCGATGATTGCGCCGTCGATTGCCGCGGGTTGGTTGCTGGCGTTTTCCCTGTCGCTGGATGATCTGGTACTCGCCAGCTTTGTGTCGGGGCCCGGCGCCACCACCCTGCCGATGGAGGTGTTCTCATCAGTGCGGCTGGGCGTCAAACCTGAAATCAATGCCATCGCCAGCGTGATCCTGCTGGCTGTCGCGCTCTGCACTCTGCTCGCCTGGCTCATTGTACGCAGCGCCGACCGGCGAGCCCGCGGCGCACGGAAAGACCTGCGAGCCTGACCCGTCAATGCGGCTGCCACCGGCCTCACGCAGATGTGGATGACCGGCAATGCACATCTGCGCTGACGTGGGGGCTGCACCCATCGGGTGTTTGCCTTTAGAATGCGCAAATGAACAGTCATTCGAAGGGAAACAAGGCACCACGGCCACGGATAAAGGACAAGCGTAGCGCGATCCTTCGCGCTGCGCTGACCGTATTTGCCGAAGGTGGTGTCAATGGCGTGCCCATGCCTACGCTTGCCGAACAAGCCGGTGTCGGGACCGGTACTATCTACCGCTACTTCGTCAGCAAAGAGGTGTTGGTCAACGAGCTGTTCCGTGAAGAAAAGCTCGCGATGAGCAAACGCCTTTATGGCCAGCTGGACGACACCCTCAACCCTCAGCAGCAGTTTGCGGTCATCTGGCAGCGCATGGTCGAATTCACCCGGGAAGCGCCCGACTCCTATCGCTTCATGGAGCTACAGGACCACCGGCCGTATCTCGATCAGGCCAGCCGCGAACTCGAACGCAAGATACTCGCCCCCGTCCTGGCCTATTACCGCAGCATGCAAAACAAGGGCACCTACCGCAGCGATATCCGCGCCGAGGTATTGATGGCGCTGGTGTGGGGTGCCTTCGTCAATATGATGAAGGCTGAGCGCGACGGCTACCTGCGATTGGATCTGGCCGATATCGAGGCCGCCCGGGATGCCTGCTGGAGCTTGTGTACCGGGTGATATTTCGGCCCGGCTCGGCGGGCTGCTGTTGGGTCGAGCGGTGAGAGCTGGGGGCTGGGGTTCCTTGGGGTTGGCGTGCGCCTGCGCGCCGACAGGGCTGGCTTGGCAGGTATCGCGCATCGTCTCGGCGCGATCGCGGATTCACCGACCACGTCTCAGGCGTGTCCGTTAATTGCCCGGCAAACCAGAACGGCGCGGTTGAGCATCCCCGATAAATCATCGGTCAGATCAGGTAGCATAGGATCTTTGGCGCGCCGGCTGTGTTCGGCGCAACCTTCCGCCTGATTTGGAGAACCTGCCGTGTCCAGCCTGCACCCAAGCGTCGATCCCGACGGTCTGCTTGAATATTCTGTGGTTTTCACCGACCGCTCGCTCAACCACATGTCCACCACCTTTCAGCAGGTCATGCGGGACATTTCCGGCACTCTCAAGGACGTCTACCAGGCCGCCGGTGTCGCGGTCGTGCCGGGTGGCGGCACCTATGGCATGGAAGCAGTCGCCCGCCAGTTTGCCCAGGACAAGCGCTGTCTGGTTATCCGCAACGGCTGGTTCAGCTATCGGTGGAGTCAGATCTTCGAAGCGGCCCGGTTGCCCGCCGAAGAGATCGTGCTGAAAGCGCAGCAAACCGGCACCGACGAACAGTCCCCCTTTGCCCCTGCGCCAATCGAAGAAGTGGTGGCGACGATCCGCGAGCGCAAACCGGATCTGGTATTCGCCCCTCATGTGGAAACCGCTTCAGGCATCGTTCTGCCGGACGATTACCTGCGCGCAGTGGCCGATGCGGTACACGAAGTGGGTGGTCTGTTTGTACTGGACTGCGTGGCCTCCGGCACCCTCTGGGTCGACATGCAGGCGTGTGGCATCGACGTATTGATCAGCGCTCCGCAGAAGGGCTGGAGCGCCTCGCCCTGCAGCGCGCTGGTCATGTTCAGCCCGCTGGCGCTCGAGCGCATCGCCGATACGGCCAGCAACAGCTTCGCCTGTGATCTGAAGAAATGGCTGCAGATCATGCAAGCCTATGAGAACGGCGGCCATGCCTATCACGCCACGCTGCCCACCGATGCGTTGAAGCAGTTCCGCGACACCATGCTGGAAACCCGCGATTACGGCTTCGACAAGGTCAAGCAGGAGCAGTTAGCACTGGGCAAGGCGGTTCGAGCGCTGCTTGCCGAGAAGGGTTTCAAGAGCATTGCTGCAGAGGGCTTCGAAGCGCCTGGCGTGGTCGTCAGCTATACCACCGACGATGGCATCCAGAGCGGCAAGGCCTTCATCGAGCATGGCCTGCAGACCGCATCAGGTGTGCCACTGATGTGCGACGAACCGGCCAGCTTCAAGACCTTCCGCATCGGCCTGTTCGGTCTGGACAAGCTGCACAATGTTGAGCAAACCGTTGCCAGGCTGCGCGAAGCGTTAGAGCGGCTGTAACAAACACAGAGGAAGCCGCAATGGCTTCCTCTGATCTATTTTGGCGGGTGCGCGACGATATCTTCCATCTTCAGGCCCGTCAGGCCATGAATCGTCCGCCAGAGATAGAACAGTATCGCCATCATCATGACCATCGAAGGAATGGCTATCACCGGATAGCTGACCAGGGTCATGCGCCCCAACTCCTCATTGAACGCGCTGGTCCCCGCCGGGCTGACCACTATCCATTTGGCCAGGGTGTAATTGGCCAGAGAGGAGAAAAAGAAGGTGCCCGCCAGAAAGTAGGTTGCTTTCAACAGGCGCAATTCGAATATATCCATCAGCCCACGTTCTTCCAGCCGCTCATTGACGCGGCGCACATTCAACACCCTGTCGTTGTAGAGCAGTGTACGAATCAGCGGATAGGATGTGCGGGTCGACACCAGCACGGCAACACCAATCAAGCCCGGCACCGCCGCTTCCTTGATCGCCAGCCATTTGGGGTCCAGCTCCATCAGGCCGATACCACCAGTCAGAAATACACTGATCACGCCGAGCATGGCGATGAAGTTGAATTTGCGATAGCGCACCAACTCGAACAGGCCCCAGCAGATGGGAAAGGCCAGTGCGAGAACCAATGCTTGCGCGGCGCCGAGGTCATCCTCACCACTGAACTTCATCAGTATCACCGATGGGATAACGATACTGACCAGTAGATCGACCATCGGCCGGGGTTTGTGCTGCGGTATTTTCTCTTGTGTTACGTCGGTCATGATGGCTCAGGCAGTTCCGGATGGTCTGGTCATGTTACACGGAACGCGCTCAGCACAGAGCCCGACCGGGCAGAATTTTAGCTCTGCCCGCTAGCCGGCACTGATGATGGTAAAGGCGAGATAGCCTGTGTAGCAGATGTAAGCCAGCATAAGCGCCCCGCCCTCCAGACGGTTGATACGGCCTTGTTTGCCATTCAACCCGATACACATGATCAGTAGCGCTACGGTCAAGGCTGCCATCACCATCCAGTCGCGGTACAACACCACCGGCTCGACAGCCAGCGGCATGATGCCCGCAGCAATACCCACCACGGCAAGCGTATTGAACATCCCCGAGCCAATAACGTTACCCAGTGCCAGGTCATGCTCGTTCTTGCGCACAGCCACCAGAGCGGAGGCAAGTTCCGGCAGGGAGGTACCTACCGCTACCACGGTAAGGCCGATAATCAGATCGCTGACGCCGAGACTCTGGGCGATGAAGACCGCGCCCCAGACCAGCACGCGGGAGCTGACCACCAGCAACACCAGCCCTACAATCAGCCAGAACAGCGCCTTTTTCAGCGGCATGGCGTGTTCTTTCAGCTCTTCGTCGTAGTTACTCTCCAGGGTATCGCCCCGGCCGCGCAGTCCCTGCACGATCGACCAGCCCATAAGCAAAGCGAAGGCGCCGAGCAGAACCCAGGCATCCATCCGACTGAGATTGCCGTCGATCAACTGATAACCGGCCAGCAGGGTAATGCCGAGCAGCACGGGTAGCTCTTTGCGTACAACCTGGGAGTGCACAACGATGGGGCTGATCACCGCGACCAGACCGATGATCAACGCGATATTGGTGATATTGGAACCGTAGGCATTGCCCAGTGCGAGGCCGGGGTTGCCCTGCGAGGCTGCCAACGCCGAAACGACCATTTCCGGAGCGGAAGTACCAAAGCCAATCACCAGCATGCCGATCAACAGTGGCGGCATGCCCGCGTGTGTCGCCGTGGCCGAAGCGCCATCAACGAAGCGGTCAGCGCTCCAGACAAGAAGTGCGAGTCCGGCGATTACAGCGAGCAGTGCCATCAGCATGAAATGAAACCTTGCGTTCTATGAATGAAATAAGGCCTGTGGATGCATTGTTGCTGTCGCAACGACACATTCACAGGCCCGGCATTATCCGACAAAGCGAGCGCCCATTCATAGGCCGATCAGGCGGTTTGACTGACCAGATTTAGCCGCTCCTCTTCGTACAGTTCCTTCTTCGACAGCTTGCCTACCGGTGTTTTCGGCAAGGCGTCGCGTATGGCCATTGCCTGCAACCGTTCATGACGTCCCAGACGTGGCTCGAGAAACGCCTGCAGCTCAGCAAAATCGAACGCCTCAGCGCCAGCCTTGAGCTTGATAAACGCCTTGGGTGCCTGCCCCCGATAGGCGTCTTCGACGCCGATAACAGAGACCTCCTCGACCGACGGATGTTCATAAATCGCTTCTTCGATGGTGCGCGGATACACGTTGAAACCGCTGCAGAGGATCATGTCCTTGGTCCGGTCAACGATGTACAGGTAGCCATCCTCATTCATATAACCGATGTCACCGGTACGTAGATAGCCGTCGTCTGTCATCGCCTCGGCGGTGGCATCCGGACGTTTCCAGTAGCCTACCGTCACGTTTGGCCCGCTGATGCAGACTTCGCCGCGCTCCCCCGGAGCGAGGGTGCCTGGGGAGCCGTCCAGCGGAGCGATGCGAATACGCGTGCCCGGCATCGGAATGCCACATGAGCCCGGACGTGGTTCAGCACCCATGGGCGAGAAGGTCCCGGTTGTCGTCGTCTCGGTCATGCCCCAACCTTCGCGCAGACTGCAGCCGGCCATCTCGAAGTAACGCTGCTGCACTTCGGTAGGCAACGGCGCACCGCCTGAATTGCACAACTTCAGGGAGGTCAGGTCATGTTGCGGCGTGTCGGGGTGTCCCAGCAGGCCGATGAACATGGTCGGCACGCCCGGGAAGGTCGTGATCTTGTTCTGGCTGATTTCACGCAGCACTGTCGGCGCGTCGAACCGTGGATGCAGGTACACCTCGGAGGCCATGCTCAGGCCAAACACCATGTTGATCATCAGCGCATAGATATGAAAAGGCGGCAACACAGCCAGGACCCGCTCCTGGCCAGGCGTCAGCGCCACCTCGAGAATTTCCTTCAGCTGTGCGCAGGCAGAAGCGATATTGCCATGGGTCAGCATCGCCCCCTTGGGCGCCCCGGTCGTACCGCCGGTATATTGCAGCACGGCCAGCGTCGACTCGGCATCGTCCAGCGCAAAGACACGATATTCGCCGGTGTTGTCCAGCAACTGGCTGAACGCAACGCAGCTCTCGTCGAACGTCACCTCTACGGCAGGCCCCAGCTGGTCAGCTCCGGGCGTCACGCCCGGCCCACAGAAATCCGTCATACCGCCGACAACCAGGGTTTGCAAACGGGTGCGCTCGCGCAGACTGGCCATCTTTGGATAGAAGGCTGCTAGATCCAGCGTCACCATTACTTCGGTCTCGCTGTCTTCGATTTTATGTTCGAGTGTGCGCTCGGCGTCCAGAGGTGAGTAATTCACCACAGTTCCGCCGGCACGCAAGACCGCAAAAAAGCTGATGTAATAATGCGGTGTGTTAGGCAGATACAGACCCACGTGCACGCCGGGGCCTACGCCCAGGTATTGCAGTCCCGCTGCGGCCCGGGAGATCAGATCATCCAGCTGACGGTAGCTCAAGCGGTGACCGAGGAAGTTGATGGCGGGGTTATCTGGAAAATGGCGTACCGCATCGGCCAGCAATTCATTGACCGGTCGAGCCGGCAACGCAGCGTTCCAGTCAACATTATCCGGATAGGATCGCAACCAGGGCATTTCGCTATTCACAATAGTACTCCGCGTATTGTTTTTGTAAGTATGAAACCAGGGTCTGTTGACGTTTCATCGCGGCCGCGACGGAGACCCGTTTGATGCAGAACAAGGCGCGAGGAGAGAAATTTGCTCAGCACATCCATGTGCTTCACCCCTCCGGGGCTTGCGCGCAAAAACGCTCCAGGCGTTTTTGTGGTTGTTCCAAATGAGCGACGAGTAACGCAGTGCTGCGCTAAACGGGCCCCGTCCCTACGGGTTGCGTGGCAAATGACGCCATGCGGCGTTGCGGGACTTGGCAAGGGAACAACCATTACCTGCGTCCCGCGCCTGGCGGAACGCCGCCCGGCCTGGCGTCATTTGACACAGCAACGCGGCTCGCGATGAAACGTCAACAGACCCTAGCCTGACGCTGGCACTTCAGAAACGTGCATCCACCGCCGATATATCACGTTATAGGCGCCGCTGAGCCGCAGCAGAAGGGTTCGCGGGCCGGCTCGTTCACAGGCCAAACAGCTGCGTCACTGCGGCTATTGCTACGCATGCCTGCAAAAGGCTATACAGAGCCACTGATTTTTTTGCCTGAGATTTACAATGCGCAAGCGTCTCGTACCAATAACAATTATTGCTGTCGGCATTCTCGGCTTTATCCTGCTCAAAGTGACCAGACCGGTACCCGAACCCATTACCCCGACTGAGCGTAGCTGGCGGGTAGAGACTCTGCTCATTCAACCCGACGCCTTTCAACCCAGCCTGACACTGTACGGCCGACTCGAATCCCCCCTGCGTCTGACCAGCGTGGCTCCGATGCCGGGCAGAATCGCCGAACTGCCGGTACGCGACGGCGAGCAGGTCAAGGAAGGCGAACTGCTGGTTGCGCTGGATGAGGCGGACGTCATGCCTAGACTACAGCAGGCCCGGGCCGATCTGGCCGATGCCGAGTCGCAGCTGGAGAATGCACGTCTGGCCCACAAGAATGACCAAAGCGCACTGACTCTCGAGCGCCGCATTCAGGCCAACGCCAATAAGGCGCTCGAACGAATGCAGCAACTGGTCAACCGGGGACTCTCTCCACAGGCCGAACTGGATGCCACTACCGACGCGCTGGACCGCGCAGCGCTCACTGTGGCCATACGCGAGCGAAACATTGAAGGCTACCCGAGCCGCATGGCCGGCCTGGAGGCGCGGGTCGAGCGCGCCCGTGCCGAACTGGAAAGCACACAACGGGACGTCGAACGCAGCCGGTTTCGAGCGCCCTTTGACGGCGTGGTCGGTGACGTGCGCGTGGCTGTCGGCGACCAGGTCGCAACCAACGCCGCATTGCTGGACTTCTACCCGCTGCGAGACATGGAGCTGCGAGCCACGCTGCCACAGATCTACAGCCAGGCGTTCATCAACGCATTGAACAGCGGCAAGCGGCTGCCCGCTACGGCATTGAATACCGATCCACCGGTGCAATTGACCCTGCAACGCATTGCTGGCCAGGCCGATACACGAGGCGTCGAGGCGCTCTTCACACTGGACCAGCCGCACCCCGGCTTGCGCGCCGGCAACCTGCTGGCGATCAGCGTAGCGCGACCAGCCAGTGACAACAGCGTGGCGCTGCCCTACAGCTCCATCTACGGGAACGACACCATCTATCAGTTGCTCGATGGGCGCATGCAGCGCCTGGCCATCCAGCAGGTCGGCGAAATCCTCATGGAGTCGGGCGAGCGTTGGGTATTGGTGCAGTCGCCCGAGCTGCAACCCGGTATGCAGATCATCACTACCCATTTGCCCAATGCCATGCAGGGCCTGAAGGTGGATGCTGTCGAGGCGGACAAGGGTAATGCGCCGGAGCCGGTCCGATGAGCGACAAGTCGAGTGCGATAAGTTTTTTTGTTCGCCATAAGGTCGCCGCCAATTTGCTGATGCTGATCATGCTCGGTGGCGGCGTGCTCGGCCTGATGCGCATGAACATCCAGTTTTTCCCCACCTTCGCACTCGATTTTGTCACCGTGCGGGTCATCTGGAGTGGCGCCGCAGCGGAGGACGTAGAGCAGGCGATTACCCAGCCATTGGAACAACGCCTGCGCAATGTCGAAAACCTCAAATCGATGACCTCCACGTCCGCCCAGGGCGTATCGAGTATCACCCTGGAATTTCGCGAAGGCACTGATCCGATAGTGGCACTGGACGATGCGCGCCAGCAGGTGGATGAGTTCCGCAACCTGCCAGGCGATGCGGAACGCCCCGAAGTAACTCGAATCGCCCGCTATGAACCGGTTGCCAAGATCTTGCTATATGGTCCGCTGGCCGACCATGAGTTACGCAGCGCCGCCAACCGTCTGGAAATCGACCTGCTCGATCACGGCGTTGACCGTGTCGAAATCCGCGGGCTGCCGGAACAGCAGATCAGTATCGAGATATCCAATCAGCGACTGCAGGAACTCGGCATGTCGCTGGATCAGATAGCCGAACGGGTCGCTGCCGAATCCCGGGATCTACCCGCCGGCCTCGCCGGTGAGTTTGACGCGGCCCGTGAACTCCGGGCCGTCGAGCAGCGCCGCGCGCCCGAGCAATTTGCCAACCTGCCGCTGGAGCCCGGCGAAGGCAACCACCTGCGTCTGGGCGATGTGGCGAGCATTCGCCAGGAGGCCATGCGCAATCAGCCGGAGCTACGCTTCAAGGGTTACCCGGCGGTGGAGCTGATCGTACAGCGCGCCGAGAATGGCGACTCGCTGAGAGCAGCGGAAATCCTCAACGACTGGCTTGCCGAGGTGCGGCCGACGCTGCCGCCGGACCTCTCCCTGCATGTCCACGACCAGGCGTGGGAGGCGATCGACGAGCGTATCAGTCTGCTCATCAATAATGGTGTTAGCGGCCTGGTACTGGTTGTACTGCTGCTTTATTTGTTTCTCCCGGGTCGCGTTGCGCTCTGGGTGGCAGTCGGCATTCCGACCGCTTTCCTCGCTGCACTTGTAGTGTTCTGGCTGATCGGCGGCTCCATCAATATGATCTCGCTGTTCGCCCTGATCATGGCGCTGGGAATAATTGTCGACGATGCGATTGTGGTCGGCGAGGACGCCGACGCGCATTTTCGCAGTGGCGAGCAACCGGGACTGGCATCGGATGGCGCCGCCCACCGCATGCTCTGGCCCGTCGTCGCCTCATCGCTCACCACCATCGCCGCGTTCATGCCGCTGCTGATGATTGGCGGCATCTACGGCAGTATCCTTGGCGACATCCCGACGGTGATGATCTGCATTCTGATCGCCTCGCTACTGGAGTGTTTTCTGGTTCTGCCCCACCACTTGCGCAACGCCTTCCAACCCAAGCAGATTGATACCGGTACGGGCTGGCTACGCAACGTCGGCAATCGAGTGGACGCTGTGCGGTCGCGCTTCGATGCGGGGTTTGATCGCTTCCGCCAGCAGCGATTCCGGCGTTTGAGTGAGTTATCCCTGCGCCACCGGGGAGCCACCCTCGCCTGCGCGCTGGTCAGTGTCATCCTTACCGTCGGACTTATCAGCGGCGGCCGTATCGGCTTCAGCTTCTTTCCAACCCCCGAACCCCAGGTGCTGAACGCCAGCGTCAGTTTTGTTGCCGGCACGCCGCGGGAGCAGGTCGACCGGTTTCTGATCCACCTGCAGAACACCCTGAATGACACTGAGCAGGCGCTCGGTGGAGATCTGATCCTGACGGCTGTGGTGAGCCTGGGTGAAGTGACCGGCCCGTCTGGCACCGGACGGGCCGGAGACCAGCTTGGATCAATCATGGTCGAGCTGGCATCGCCGGACCATCGGGAGGTGCGCAATCAGCAATTCATACGGGCCTGGCGCGAGCGCATCAGACTTCCGGCAGGCATCGACCGCCTGGTGATCAACGAACGCACCGGCGGCCCGCCCGGCAAGGATGTCAACGTGCGCCTGACCGGCGACGATCCGGTCCAGCTGAAAGAGGCTGCCGATGCGCTGGGTGTGATGATTGCGTCGATCGGCGGCGTTATCAGCACTGAAGATGATATGGCCTGGGGCCGCGAACAACTGATCTACAGCCTGACGCCCTATGGGCAGGCACTGGGACTGAGTACCGAAAGCCTTGGGCGACAACTGCGCGCCGCCTATGACGGCCGGCTCGCCCAGATCTATCAGCAGCGCTCGGATGAGATCGAAGTACGCGTACAACTACCGCGCAGGGAGCGCGAGCAACTGGCCAGCCTCGGCGATATGACCATTCGGCTGGACGATGGCCGCTTCGTACCGCTGGCTCAGGTTGCTACTTTCAGCGCCGGGCAGGGTTTTGAGGCACTGCGTCATGCCGAAGGGCATCTCGCGGTGGAAGTCACTGCCGATCTCGACCCGACGCAAACCACCGCCGGCGAGGTGATGGAAGTCATCAACGGCGTGCTGCCCGATCTGGCCGCCGCACACAACGTGCGATACAGCTTCGAAGGCCGTTCGGCGGATCAGCGCGAGACCATGGCAGACATGAAAGCCGGCCTGATCATCGGCCTACTGTTGATGTATTCAGTGCTGGTTTGGGTGTTTACCTCGTGGACTACACCGCTGATCGTCATGTCGGTGATCCCACTGGCACTGGTCGGCGCGCTGCTGGGACACTGGGTCATGGGTTTGCACATGACCATTTTGTCGATGTTCGGCCTGTTCGGCCTGTCGGGCATTGTGGTCAATAACTCGATCATTCTGGTGAGCTTCTATCAGGATCAACGCAAGCGCGGGCTGCCCATCAACGAAGCAATCAGCGAGGCCGTGGTTCAGCGGCTGCGCGCCGTGCTGCTGACCTCCCTGACTACCATTGGCGGCCTGCTGCCCTTGCTGTTCGAGACTTCCCTGCAGGCGCAATTCCTGATCCCCATGGCGACCTCGATCGCCTTCGGTCTGGGCTTCTCGACCATGCTGGTGCTGCTGGTCATTCCGGCGTTGCTGTCAGTGCTCGAGGGATACAAGGAAAATCGCGGCAAGGCCGCTACGGCGGAGATTGAAGGATAAGGTTGACGCGCACGAGCGAGGGGTACTGCTGAACACCTGACGCACCGGCAATGCCACTGCGTCAGGTTATCTGACCGATCAGATATTCGGCTGTTTGACCGTATCCAGCGTCTTGGTAATCGCCGCGACGGCAGCGCCAATATTGCTCAGCTCGGCTGGCAGAATCATGGTGTTGTTGGTCTTGGCCAGTTTGCCGAACTCATTCACATACTGCTCGGCCACGCGCAGCGCTACCGCATCCTTGCCGCCCTGGGTGTTGATCGCCTCGGCAACCAGACGCAAGCCCTGGGCGGTGGCTTCAGCAACCAGCTCGATTTGACGCGCCTTACCTTCGGCTTCGTTGATCTGCCGCATCTTGTCGGCTTCGGACAGGTTGATGGTTTCCTGCTTGATACCCTCGGAAACGTTGATCTTGGCCTGGCGCTCGCCTTCGGACTGCGCCACAACAGCGCGACGTTCCCGCTCGGCACGCATCTGCTTTTCAAGCGCATCGAGGATGGTCGCAGGCAACTCGATATCGGCAATCTCGTAACGCATGACCTTCACGCCCCAGGGACGGGCGGCTTCGTCCAGCGCATCGACGACCTGCACGTTGATGGTTTCGCGTTCCTCGAAGGTCTTGTCCAGATCGATCTTGCCGACCACCGAACGAAGCGTGGTCTGCGCCAGCTGCATGGCGGCGTAGCGGTAATCGTTGATGCCGTAGCTGGCCGCCTTGGGATCGACCACCTGCAGATAGATGACGCCGTTGACCACGACCTGGATGTTGTCCTTGGTCACACAGGCCTGACGTTCGACATCAATGGCTTCTTCCTTGAGGGTATGGCGATAGGCGATCCGGTCGACAAAAGGAATCAGCAGATGGAAGCCTGCATCCAGTGTCTTGGTGTACTTACCCAACCGTTCGACCACGTAGGCGGACCGTTGCGGAACAATCTGCGCGGTCTTGGCAATGGTGATGACAATTAGGGCCAGGAAGGCCAATGAAACAATAGTAGCGATTTCCATGCTGTTACTCCGTTGTGTTGTTATCTAGCTGTCACTGGGCGCTTCGCAGTCACCCTTAAAACGATGCCGCGGTGGGCTGATACCCATGCCGCGTCGCCGGTTTTCAATGGCTCGTCGGACTCGGCATCCCATTTCGCCCCGTTCAATTGCACAGCGCCTTGGCCCTGTTCGAAGTCTTCCAGTACCGCCACGCGAGCACCCACCAGATCGCCGTGGTCTGGCCCGGTGGCCCGGTCCGATACGTCACCGTGCAACCATCGGCGAAACCGCCGACGCAAGCCGAACAACGCCAGAATGCTCACCATCGAAAAACATAAGAGCTGTATCGGCAGGCTCTCGATCACGCCAGCCAAGGTCAACAGACCCACCACCAACGCGCCGATTCCAAAAAACACGGCGATAACGCCCGGCGCTGCCAGCTCTGAAATCAACAGCAGTAAACCGAGCACCAGCCAGAAGCCATAGCTGCTGAACAGATCAATCGTAAGCATCAAACTCATCCCTTAGATATGCCGTCAAAGGCGGAAGCCTAGCAGAATGCGATGGAGTGCGTGCGGGATTGCACCACAGTGTCGTGGCGATAAGCTGTCTCGCCCACCGCCTGCATCAGGCAAAATGCAACAGCGCCGGATTCGGCTTGTCGGAGATATAACCACACCGGTTTTTTGCCGACTCCTGCGGAGGTTATATGCGCGCCGATGAATATCTGAAAAAGCACGGACTGGAAGAAGACAAAAAGGACGAACTCAAGGACTCAAGCCTGAAGGGCAAGTCGCTGGAACGCGCCACCCACCCCGAGCCCCCCAAGGCCGGCACGCCCTATGATTGGGAAGACTGGGAGAACTTCAAGAAGGACGAGGAACGGCAGAAGGACGCGGATGCTGACAAATAGGTGCTAACAGGCTTTGAGGCTATTCCCGCCAGTCTCGTAGAGTGATCTGGAGCCATTAGCACCAGCGAGATGGCAGCACCAAGCATGCTCACGCCTGAAACACTGATCAGCCACCACTCCGGCCAATCCCCCTCTTTGACAAAGAGGGGTTAGGGGAGATTCAAAGCTGTGATCCACTAGACCAGATCGAAGCAAATCGCCGCACCGCCCGCCAGGATTACGCAAGACGCCGTGAACCCATCCTTGGGGGCTTGATGAAAACATCCCTGTTTTCAACACTTGCTCCACCCTGACCGCCGGTGGGCTTGGTTGGGCATCGGCGTGATGTAGAAAAGACGTTTTGGGACGAGCCATCCAACAACTCAGTGTTCCCGCGAAGCGAGGCGATGAGGCTGAGCCGACCGTCCGATGACAAGGATGTCATCGACGAGCTTACAGGGATGTACTTGCAGCGTGTCGGCGCAGCCCTGTCGCCTCGCGACAACTCACAAGGCTCACAACAGACTCAGGGTCGGTGCCAACCGTCACTTCTTCATCCATACCCCGTTGAGCATGATGTACTGCCCCGACGCTGTACGCTCGATGGCTTTCTTGCCGGCCATGGATTCGACGTCGCGCTGTTGAATGCCGTTTTCCTTGGCCAGTTTCTGATATTCATTGCGGCGCGCCTGATTGATCTGGCTGGCAATCTCAGCGGCATTGCCGCCCGGGTTCACCACTCCGAGGTAACCGTTGGGCTGCTCGCCAAGCTGGCCGGCCGCTTTCGCCGCCGGCAACGCCGACATCGCCTCGTTCAGACTCATCGCCAGTGCAGGCAGACTCATCATCAGCGCCAGCAGAAGACCGCCCATTCTGATACTCATACGCATGTCATTCCCCCGGGATTGTCAGAACAACCCACTTGATTCACTGAAGAGCTCATCAAGCTCCTTGTCCACCCTGACGTAGATCTCATGCTGAATCTTTACGTTCAGGTTGATGTTGATCGGTTCGCTGGGCGCTTCCACTTTTACGGTGGGCGTGCAACCCACCATGAACGCCGCAGCCATTGCCACCATCGGAAACAGTCGCCAACGCATGAGGCTCTCCTCTGCTGGGTCAGCGCCGCTGCAGCAGCCGCTCCTGAACCCGTTTCTGAATGATATCGCTGACTTGCCCGCTCAGCTGAAGGCTGGCCAACAGCGCCGGGATATCCTCCTCCAGACGTACGTTGAGATGCACCGGACGCCCCTGTTGCAATTCCGGATTATGCCCCTCAAGACGCAGGTCGAGTACGAGTGTACCGTTTTCGGCATAGTCGATATCGCTCGCGAGCACACTGTACCGGAAATCATTCAGCGCCAGCACCAGCTCTCGCATGCCCGGGTTATCGCCCAGCGCAGCAAGCTTATCCGAGCGATACTGCATGACGCCTCCCGGCTCACGTGCCTTCACTGAACCGTTCTCGATGATCACGCCATTATCCGTCAGGGTGACCGGCAGCTGACCATCAATAATGCCGTTGCCACTGAGTCCTTCCGCTGGATAGGCTTCAAACAGCTCGGTCAGCTCGACGCCCTGCATCTGGACCATAAGGTTCTGGCGTGCTTGCGAGAAATCGACTGTGGCCGGTTGCACCAATAGCCGACCCCCCAGCACTTCAGTAGAGGCGTGTTCGATACGCAGCTCACCAGCCAACATCTGTTCAAGCGTCGTTTGGTAGCGGCCGGCGATACGGGCCGGGCCAACTGGCAGGCCTGGATTCAGGCTTTGCAGCGTTATAGAAGACGCTGTGAAAGTAGCCTGTTCACCCCTCAGCTCTACGCTCAGCGGCAGCTCGAGGCCGTCGAATTCCATGCGGTCATATATACCGCTGCCACCCGAAAGGTTTATTCGCCCGGATAGCCGCTCAATCGAGGCATTACCGCTGGCATCGAAGTTGGCGATCAGCCGGCCTGCGCTCAGGTCGAGCAACGCAGGCCAATCGGCAAGCGTAAGCGCGAGCGGATTGGCCGCACGCAAAAAGATTGCGTCAGGCGCCAGCCGTGCTCGCCAGCCGGCGTTCGCCGACCAGGTCATGTTCAGGCCAAATTGCAGTCCGCTAGCCGCAGCGGCCACACCCTCCCAATCGAGCTGCTCGTCGCCATAGCCCAGCTTGCCGACCAGATTCCAGCTTTGCGGGCGTAGCACGGCATGTTCCAGCCTGGACGCAGCAAGGCGGATGGGTGCGTCCAGCTGTATCGCGCCCTGCCCGTCGAGCGGCATATCAAGTTTGAGTCCGGCCAGCTCCAGCCGCGCATCGGTCAGCGAGACGCCTGGCCCGCTCAGTTGCATCACAGCCGAATCAAGACCGGATGACTTGCCCAGGGTAAGGCTTAATAGTTGTTGATTGACCAGTCCCTGGAAAAACATATCGGCCTGCAGGTCATGGAACCGGGCGTCGGCATATTCGATATTGTCGGCGGCCAGCTGCAGACGACCCTCATGTAGCTGAGCTTGCAGCGCCGGGCTGTTGCTCAGACTAAGCCTGGTATCGAGCGTACCGGTAACCGGACCGTCCAGAGTTGCCTTGACCGTCAGCGGCAACGCGGCTCGCCAGCCTTGCGTGGAACCGGGCTCAGGTTCAACTACAGCGCGCACCGAGACCGGGCGTACGTCGGCGGGCAGGTTCGCCAAGCCGGGCCAGCTCAACCGGTCAAGCTGTACGGTGGCAGTGCCCTGGTGCAACAACCAGTTGCCCTGATCGCCCTCAAAATCAAAATCAGCCGCCCCGCTGACGGCCCCGATATCTTCAATGACCCAGGGCTGCGGTAGATTGAACTGACCCTCTACACGCACAGCTCCGGCCAGCAGATCTTTCCAATAATGCGGCGTTCGACCGGGCTGCAGCGCCCAGTTCGCATCGAACTGCAGACCTGTCGGCAACTGCACTAAAGGTAAGCTGCCCGGCGCGAGCCACGGGTCCACAAACTCAAACAACCAGTTTGCATCTGGCCAGTCGGGCACGCTTAAGCTGCCCTGCCATCGAGCAGCATCTCCGACACCGCGCCAATCCGCGTGTAGCGCCAGCGCGTGTTGGCCCGAGAGCGCAAGCTCACTGTTGAGCACGAAGGCATCCGCCTCATCGCGCAAGTCGAAGCTCAATGCCAGACTTTCCGCGCCGGACAGCAGGGACAGCTGCCCGCTGACCGAATTGGCAACGGCGGGATCGCGGCGTACATCAAGTGAACCGCTGAGCTCGCAGACTGCCTGTTGGCAGGGCATGCTCAGATCCAAATCGCGGACAGCAGCCTTGTCGGGGAACCAGTGCGGCATATGCAGCCAGTCGCGCGGATCCAGCGAAGCGGGCGGTTGGTCGAGCGACGCCGGGGCCGTCGAACCCGGGTTGGAATCAAGCATGGGATCTTCAAAGGTCATACCGGGCGTGGGGCGCCAGTCGAGATCCAGATCCCGGACATCAATCAGCTGCAGACGCGGCCCCGCTTGCCACACCAGTTTGACTTGAACACCCCAGGCGGCAAAGCCCAGATCACCCTGTTCGGCTGCGTACCGGCCAGTGATTTCTGCCACGCTCAACGTGCTGCCCGACCAGCTTACGCCTCGCCAGTCGAGATGCTCGACGCCGGCATCCCGTAACGCTCGCTGCGCTGACTGCACGGCAAAGATGCCGGCCAGCGTTATTAATGCAAGCACTACGATCAGGATCCGGAGCGAAGTCCGCATTAGGGTCTGTTGACGTTTCATAGCGGGCCGCGTTGCTGTGTCAAATGCCGCCAGGCAAGGCGCGGGACGCAGGTAATGGTTATCCCCTTGCCAAGTCCTGCAACACTGCATGGCGGTATTTGACGCGCAACCCGGAGGGACGGACCCCGTTTGGCGCAGCACTGCGTTGCTCGTCGTTTATTTGGAATGACCAAATCCCTCTCCTCTCGCCTTGTTCTGCACCAAACGGGCCTCCGTCGCGGCCGCGATGAAACGTCAACAGACCCTACATCTCCCCAAATGTCTGTTGTCAGGTTAGCATGGCGCTGGATATCACACGCCTGGGCCTGGAGCTGATACATGGATGCATTAGCGCGGTTGAACCGCCCGCGACGCCACCTCCGACTGCGCAGCCGTATCGCGCTGGTATTTCTGCTGACCTGGGTCGCCCTGGCGCTGTATCAGGCGACACGACCATTGCCGCCCGGCATGTCGTTTACCGGCCCGCTGCGCCCAGCTAGCGACCTGGCTTTGCTGACTGACCAAACCTACCGTTCAACCGAAGGCGAGGCGGTCAGCGAGCAGCAGATATTCGACGAGGTATTCAGGCTGATCGGCCAGGCGCGTAAACTCATCGTGGTCGACATGTTCCTGTTTAATGAGTTCTCCGCTCAGGACAGCTATCGCGGGCTGACAGGGCAGATGACCGATGCCCTGATCGCAGCGCGGCAAACTCAACCGGACATTCAGGTGGTATTGATCACCGACCCGTTCAATCATCTCTACGGCGGCATACGGTCAACGCATCTAGAACGTCTTGATGAAGCCGGCGTGCAGATTGTGTACAGCAATATCAACCAATTGCCCGCGTCGAACCCGGTCTGGTCCGGGCTGTGGATGCTGTGTTGCAGCTGGGTGGGTAACAACCCTGACGGCGGGTGGCTGCCGAACCCGGTGGCCGACACGGACGTAACACTGCGAACCTATCTACATCTGCTTAATTTCCGCGCTAACCACCGCAAGACGCTGGTCGTCGACCAGGGAAATGACTGGGTTGGCCTGGTCACTTCGGCCAACCCACAGGATGCAAGCAGTCGGCACAGCAATACCGCCATCCGCTTCAGTGGTGCCGCTGCGCTGGATCTGCTGCAGACCGAGCGTGCCGTATTGGAGATGTCCGACGCAGCGGCTGGTGTTGGTTGGCCGCAACCACCGGAACCGGCATCTGAAGTCATCGATCCCGCGATCCAGGTGTTGACGGAAGGCGCGATTCGCGACGCCTTACTGGACATGATCAACTCGGCAGAACGCGGCGACCGCCTGGATATGGAAGTGTTTTATCTATCCCACCGGCCGGTAATCAGCGCGCTGATTCGCGCTCACCAGCGCGGCGTGAATATCAGAGCGATTCTGGATCCGAACCGCGACGCCTTCGGCCGCGAAAAGAATGGCATTCCGAACCGCCAGGCTGCCTGGGATCTGCATAAAGCCGGTATCGAGTTGCGCTGGTGTTTTACCCAGGGCGAGCAATGCCACCGCAAATGGATCCGGCTGGAGCGGGCCAACGGTACCGCCGAATTGATCAGCGGCTCGGCCAACTTCACCCGCCGTAACCTCGATGATCTCAATCAGGAGACCAGTGTCCGGCTGGTTGCCAGCCAGCACCCCGCACTGGATGAAAGCCGCCAGGTATTTGAAAAGGTCTGGTCAAATGCTAACGGCGCGACATACAGCCAGCCCTATGGAACATTCGCCGATCACTCGTGGGCTCGCTATGCCCTGTACCGGCTGATGGAGGCCACCGGCCTCTCTACGTTCTGATCGTTAGCCAACCCTGTCCGCGTACGCCTCCAGTCCCGGAGGCGGCTCCTTTGATCAGGCCACAGTCTCGTTCTCGAACCATGCGGCAGATCCGTTCTGATCCGCTTCAAGCAAGCCGGCTACCCGTTGCAGACTGGCCAACAACATCAGTTGCTCCCAATCAGCCAACTGGCCGAACCGTTCAAGGAACTGGCTTGGCAACAGGGCGGGTTCTGCCTGGATCGCAGCCAGACCTTTATCGGTCAGGGCCAGATGCACCTTGCGCTTGTCACGCTGGCTGCGAATACGATGAAGCAACTCTCGGTTCTCGAGGCGGTCAATGATAGTACTGAGCGTCGCCTGGGACACGCTGACCTGCTTTGCCAGCTGGCCCAGAGTGCCCTCGCCCATGGCTTTGATGCTGTGCAGGATCAATAGCTGGATAGGCGTCAGTCCGCTGTGCCGGCCAAGGCGCTTGGCATGAATCTCGCTGGCCCGCTGCAGTCGTCTGAGGGAAAGGTAAAGGTCGTGCATCATGTGCATGGTGGTTGACTCCGGCGGCACGTCGAACAAAGGCGGCATTTTGCCACAAACCCTAAATATTACAGTAATAACTAGATAAACTTTTTCGACGCGCTAATTAGAACCAAAAACCCTATAAAGCGGCGCTTTCAGCGCATCGGAAACAGGAATGCTACAACATTAGTATTTTGACTTCAAAATAGTTGGCTGTTTTAATCGGCGATCACATAGCCAAAACACCCGAGAAAGCGCTTTTGGCCCATTTTCTTTCCAACGGACGAGACTATGTGTGGAATAGCTGGAGAACTTCGCTTTGACGGGTCGCCCGCCGATATGGGCGCCCTGGACAGAATCACGCATCACATGATCAAACGTGGCCCGGATAGCGCTGGCCTGTGGTCACAGGGGCCGGTGGGTTTTGGCCACCGCCGCCTTAAAATCATGGATCTGCACGCTGCTTCAGGTCAGCCCATGGCGGACGCTGAACTTGGCCTCTCGATGGTCTTCAACGGTGCCATCTACAATTATCCTGAATTGCGCGCCGAGCTGGAGTCCATGGGCTACCGCTTTCATTCTGGGGGTGATACCGAGGTCGTGCTCAAGGGCTATCACGCCTGGGGTGAACAACTGCTGCCGCGTATGAACGGCATGTTCGCCTTTGCCATCTGGGAGCGCGATGCGCAGCGTCTGTTTCTTGCCCGTGACCGCCTGGGTATCAAGCCGCTGTATCTCAACCGCACCAACGAGCGTCTGCGCTTTGCCTCCAGCCTGCCCGCGTTGCTGCGGGGCGGTGGGGTCGATACATCCATCGACCCGATAGCGCTCAATCACTACCTGTCGTTTCATGCCGTGGTGCCGGCGCCACGCACCATGCTGGCCGGGGTCGAAAAACTGCCACCGGCGCACTGGCTGCGGATTAACGCGGACGGCAGCCAGCAGCAGGAATGCTGGTGGACCGTGCAATATGGTGCCCGCGCCGAAGAGCAGGATCTGACCTTCGACGACTGGCAGGACCGTGTGCTCGACAGCCTGCGCGCCTCGGTCAAACGGCGCAATCTGGCGGCGGTGGATGTCGGTGTATTGCTGTCTGGCGGGGTGGATTCAAGTCTGCTGGTCGGGCTGCTGCGCGAAGCCGGTGCAGACAAGCTGCAGACCTTCTCGATTGGTTTTGCTGACGTGAACGGTGAAGCCGGCAACGAATTCAAATATTCAGACCTGATCGCCGAGCATTTTGCCACCGACCACCATCAGCTGATGATTCCCGAACAGGAAATTCTCACCGAGCTGCCCAGCGCTTTCCGCGCAATGAACGAGCCGATGGTCAGCCATGACTGTATCGCCTTCTATCTGTTATCGCGGGAAGTATCCAAGCACTGCAAGGTAGTGCAGAGCGGCCAGGGCGCGGACGAGATCTTTGCCGGTTATCACTGGTATCCCAAGGTCGATGAGGCAGACGACCCGCTGGCAGCGTATCAACAGGCCTTCATGGACCGCGACTTCGCGGAGTACCGCCGTACGGTTCAACCCGCCTGGGCACAGCAGGATTACGCTGGCGAGTTCATTCGCGATCACTTTGCCCAGCCCGGCGCGACCAGCGGCCTGGACAAGGCCATGCGTCTGGACACCTCGGTGATGCTGGTGGATGACCCGGTCAAGCGCGTCGATAACATGACCATGGCCTGGGGGCTCGAAGCACGCGTGCCCTTCCTCGATCACGAAGTCGTCGAGCTGGCAGCGCGCATTCCCGGTAAGTACAAACTGCCGGACGAAGGCAAATATGTGCTCAAGGAAGCCTCACGCAAGGTGATTCCCGCTGCAGTGATTGATCGGCCCAAGGGCTATTTTCCGGTGCCGGGACTCAAGTATCTGGAGGGCGGCACCCTGGACTGGGTACGCGAAGCGTTGACCAGCCAGCGGGCCCGCGAGCGTGGCCTGTTCAATACCGATTATGTAGACACCCTGCTGCAAGACCCGAAGAGCCATATCACGCCGCTTCGCGGATCGAAGCTGTGGCAGCTCGCCGTCCTGGGATTATGGCTGGAGGCCCACGAACTCTGATCGACCGCCGGAGTCAGGATTGGACAGGGAAAGCATTGGCGGCCACGCCGCATATCACCCAATAGCCCGATTCATGTCAGTGGGCCAGAAGAGGATAACGCTCGAATGACCAAGCACTTGCATCCCGACCAGCACCGGCTGATGCGCGGCCAGGCGCCAACCTACGAAAGCATGCGCGCCGGACAGGCCCAACAGGGTGCGTTGGAAACACGCCGCACTGAACCAGTAACCATCCAATGCGGCTGGGGACGCTTGCTGGTAGGCCAGACCTTCTCCGATTACGAGGTGCTGGCCAACACTCTGCTCGAAGAACGCCCCGGCGAGCGCGATATCGCGTTGTACGTAGCGGACCCGCAAGTGGTGCTGTCCTATGCGCCGCAGCATTTGTTCCTCGACCCCTCAGACACGATGCGCCTGTGGTTCAGCGACTACCGCCCGGCGCACCAGAGCTCGCATGGCTTCCAGATCCGTCGACCGCAAAATGCCAATGACTGGAGCGCAATCAATGTGTTGTACGCCTCGGCGGGCATGGTCAAGGTCGATCCTGAGCGCATTACCGCGCGTGAAGAGGGTGGCCCCACCTATTGGCTGGCCGAAGACGAAGATACCGGCGAAATCATTGGCACCGTTATGGGGCTCAATCATGCCAAAGCCTTCGATGACCCGGAGAAAGGCTCCAGCCTCTGGTGCCTTGCGGCTGACAGTCAGAGCATGCGACTAGGCATTGGCGAAGCGCTGGTGCGGCATCTGGTCGAATACTCCATGAGCCGTGGCTGCAACTATCTTGATCTGTCGGTGATGCATGACAACAACCAGGCCAAGACACTCTATCGCAAACTGGGCTTCCGCAAATTGCGCACCTTCGCGATCAAGCGCAAGAACAGCTTCAACCAGCCCTTGTTCATTGGTCCGGAGACGGACAAGGAGCTCAACCCCTACGCCCGCCTTATCACCCGTGAAGCGCGCCGCCGGGGGATCGAAGTGGTGATAGAGGATGCGCCCGCCGGGATGTTCATACTGACCCATGGTGCACGGCGCATCCGCTGCCGCGAATCGCTCAGCGACGTAACCAGCGCGGTGAGCATGACCCTGTGCCAGGACAAGAAGCTCACCCACCGTACCCTGCAGCGCCGTGGGCTGCGTACGCCGCAGTTTCAATTGGCGGGCGAGCCAGAGCAGAACGCGACGTTTCTTGCCGAACACAAGGCGCTCGCCGTCAAGCCGAACAATGGTGAACAAGGCCACGGCGTGGCAGTCAATATCCGCGACGCCGAGGCGCTGGAAGAGGCGATCGCCGAAGCCAGGCAATACGACACCGAAGTGTTGCTCGAGAGCTATCACCCCGGGGACGACCTGCGGGTACTGGTCATCAACTATGAAGTGGTAGCGGCGGCGATCCGCAAGCCTGCTGAAATCTGCGGCGATGGCAGCAGCCCTATCTCTCGACTCATCGAAAAACAAAGCCGCCGGCGACAGGCCGCCACGGACGGCGAAAGCCGGATTCCGATGGATGCCGAGACCCGACGCACGGTGGAATCCCAGGGCTATTCGTTAGACGACGTACTGCCCGCCGGTCAGCATCTGTATGTGCGGCGCACCGCTAACCTGCATACCGGTGGCGTTCTGCTGGATGTGACCGAGCGGCTGCATCCGGAGCTTAAGCAGGCTGCGATCCGTGCTGCCGAGGCGCTGGAAAATCCGGTGGTCGGGCTGGATTTCCTGGTGCCGGCAGTCGACCAACCCGAATACGTGATTATCGAAGCCAATGAGCGGCCCGGACTGGCAAACCACGAGCCCCAGCCAACCGCCGAGCGCTTCATCGACTTGCTGTTTCCGCTGAGTCGCGCGCATCCTTGATGCCAGACGCGACAGCCCGAAAACGGAGATTTTATGCCTTATAAGCATTACGGCCCGGATATGGGCTTTCTGAAAGGCACCCTGCTCGAGATGCTTGCCATACCCTGCCCGACCGGGTTCACCGATGGCATCGTGCGATATGTGTCAGAACACCTGGACGCCTTGGGCGTGCCCCACGAACTGACGCGGCGAGGCACTATCCGCGCTACCATCAAAGGGCGCCAGAACAGCCCGGACCGCGCCATCGCAGCGCATCTGGATACCATCGGTGCGATGGTGCGCAGCATCAAGCCCAATGGCAGACTCGAACTGGCGCCAATCGGGCATTGGTCGAGCCGCTTCGCCGAAGGCAGCCGGGTCAGCCTGTTCGGGGACCACGGTTGTCTGCGCGGAAGCGTGCTACCGCTCATGGCCTCCGGGCACACCTTCAATGAGGAAGTGGACGCCCTGCCTGTGAGCTGGGATAACGTCGAGCTGCGCATTGATGCCGTCACCACCAGCCGTGCCGAAACCGAGGCGCTGGGGGTCAACGTTGGCGACTTCGTTGCCTTCGATCCGCTCCCGGAGTTTTCTGATAGCGGTTATATCAGCGCTCGGCATCTGGACAACAAGGCCGGCGCCGCTGCGCTGCTCACCACCATCAAGCAAATTGTCGAAAGCGGCGAACAGCTGCCGATGGACCTGCACCCCATTTTCACCATTACCGAGGAAACCGGTACCGGCTCCGCCGGCGCGCTGCCCTGGGATGTCAGCGAGTTCGTCGGCGTGGATATCGCGCCCTCCGCTCCCGGGCAAACCAGCAGTGAGCACGCGGTGTCGTTGTGCATGCAGGACTCGGGCGGACCTTATGACTATCACCTGTCACGCCATCTGCTCAGCCTGTGCCAGCGCGACGAAATACCGGTTCGCCGTGATGTGTTCCGCTATTACCACAGCGATGCCGAGTCGGCGATCCGCTCGGGGAATGATATCCGCACCGCGCTGATCGCCTTTGGCACAGACGCCACGCATGGCTACGAGCGCACCCATCGCGATAGCCTCGAAGCGGTCGCTCGCCTGCTGACGGCCTATGCTTTCAGCCCGCCGGTATTCGAACACGACAAACGCGACGATGCGCCAAGGGAAAACTTCCAGCGCCAGCTCGACCCCGAGACCATGTCCAACAATGAGACCCACCTGCCGCCGCTGGAAAGAGTGTTCGCCCATGAGAGCATGGACGGCGATCTTCCGGAGCTGGAAGAAACCAAACGATTGACCGGAACCAACCGGCACCTCGACAACAACAATACGTGAGCGTATCGCTGCCCATGCAAAATCTCCCAACGCTGGTCCTTGCCGGTCTGGCACTTGCTGTTATGACATCGACACTGCAGGCCCAGGAACGACAGCTGAGTCTACCCGCCCAGGTGGTGCTGGGCAGCGAGCGCGGCGACGAAGAAGTGCGCCTGCCCCTGGCGCGTGACACCCTTGCAGGGGATCAGATCACTCCCCAAAGTCTGGGTGCGAATATTTCAGAGTCGCTGCAGCGCGTGCCGGGTGTGGTCGCACTGAATCGGCAGAACTATGCGCAGGATTTGCAGATATCCTCCCGCGGGTTCGGTGCTCGCGCCGCCTTTGGCGTGCGCGGTGTGCGCCTGGTGCAGGATGGTATTCCGCTGACCATGCCGGACGGACAGGGCCAGCCAGCGCTCTTCGATCTGGACAGTCTGCAGCGCATCGAAGTACTGCGTGGCCCGCTGACTACACTGTACGGCAACGCCTCCGGCGGAATCATCCAGGGCTTCACCGGCGAGGCGCCCTTCTATCCGACGCTGGACACCCGGACCGCGTTCGGCCCCGACGGGCTGCGCCGCTCGCGTCTGCGCTATGGCGGTCAGCATGGCGATCTGAATGTCAGCGCCAATGTGTCGCGACTGGAAACCGACGGCTATCGCGATCACAGCGACACTCGCCGCGACCTGGCCAATCTGCGCCTGGGTTGGGATATTGACGATGCCTCCAACCTGACGTTACTGGTCAACCTGCTCGATCAGCCGGAAACGGAAGACCCGCTGGGCCTCACCGCCGAAGCCTTGCGGGGGGATCGCCGCCAGGCGGTGCCGGGCGCTTATAGGTTCAATACTCGCAAGTCGGTCACGCACAACCAGGCCGGCCTGAACTATCAGCGACGGCTGAGTAACGACGATGAAATCACGCTGATGATCTACGGCGGCGAGCGCGACGTGCAGCAATACCTGGCGTTTGCCGGAGGACTGGAATACTCCGGTGGCGGCGTGATTGAACTGGATCGCCGTTTCGGTGGCGGCGAACTGGGCTGGCAGCGCGACACCGAGCTGTTCGGCCTGCCCGTGGAGCTGGCCGCTGGCCTGACCTACGACTACCAGGGCGAAGGTCGCAAGGGCTTCGTCAACAATGAAGGTTTCAAGGGTGCGCTCAAGCGCGATGAATTCAACCGGGTCGACGGTCAGGAAGCCTATCTCATCAGCACCTGGCAGCTTGATCCGCGCTGGAGTCTGACCGCCGGGGTCCGACACAGCCGCATCGAATTCGATTCGGATGATGACTTCCTGCTCGATGGTCAGAACGACAGCGGCAGCGTGCGCTACAACCAGACCAATCCCGCGGTAGGTGTCAGTTATCAATGGACCGAGACGGTCAGTCTGTACGCTGCGCTCGGCCAGGGTTTTGAAACGCCGACCTTTCAGGAGCTGGCTTACCTACCCGAGGGCAGTGGGCTGAATTTCGGACTGGAACCAAGTCTGTCGCGCAACGCAGAGATCGGCCTGAAGCTGCGCAAAGACGGCACCCAGGTCAACGTCGCCCTGTTCGAAAGCCGGGTCAAGAATGAGATTGTCACCGGTCCAGATCAACTGGGCACCGGCCGTTCCACCTATGCCAACGCAGGCCGCTCGACCCGTCGCGGGCTGGAGCTGTCGATCGATCAGCAGTTCGCCCACGGCGTTGGAGCCTACCTCGCCTACAGTTATCTGGATGCCACCTTTGACCGCTATCGCAACAGTGATGGCGACGACCTATCCGGCCGGCAGCTCCCCGGCGTGCCGGAACACAGCCTGTTTGCCGAACTCAGCTGGCAGCCGCCAGGGACCGGCTTCACCACCGCTGTGGAGGCGCAGAGCCTGAGCCATCGCTATGCCACGGATGATAACAGCGCCCTGGCGCCGGGCTACGCCGTATTCAACTGGCGTGCCGGCTATCGGCACGAGATAGGCCAGCTGGCGCTGGAGCCCTTCGCCCGGATCGACAACCTCGGCGACAAGGAGTACATCGGCTCACTCATCATCAACGGCGCGGGCGGGCGTTTCTATGAGCCGGCGCCGGACAGGCAATGGCTGGTGGGGCTGGGTGTGGAGTATCAGTGGCGTTGAGCTGGGCGCGATACCGGCCTCAATAGCATCGGAACGACCACTGAGATGCCGCATTCTGAGTACCGGTGATCCCTGGGAACCGGCAAGCGCCCACTCGATATGGAACTTGTCGCCACTAACGCAGGGCGGATAGCCGCGGTCTACTCATGCTGCCTATGCGAAAGCTCGTCGCCATTCAATATATTTTACGAAGCCACCATAGAGCCGGTTTATTTCGCTCGACGAGGCTTCTTTGTTTGCTATTTTTTACATAGACTCGATCCAGGCACACCACAAACCGGCCCGCGCCAGGAGCCCATAATGAATAGCATGCCGCCCCGCTTCGACATCCACCAGGACCTCAGCCTAGACCCGTACTGGATGCCTTTTACTGCCAATCGCCAGTTCAAATCACGACCGCGCCTGCTGGAAAGCGCGAAGGACATGTTTTATACCGATGTTCAGGGGCGTGAAGTGCTGGACGGCACCGCCGGGCTCTGGTGCTGCAATGCCGGACATGGCCGTCAAGAGATAACCGAGGCGGTCAGCAAGCAGATCGGCAAGCTGGATTATGCGCCCTCCTTCCAGATGGGCCATCCGCTGGCCTTTGAGTTGGCGGAACGCCTGGCGGACATTGCGCCAGCCGGACTGAATCGCGTGTTCTTCACCAACTCAGGTTCGGAATCGGTGGATACCGCACTGAAAATCGCCCTTGCCTATCAGCGTGGCCGTGGTCAGGCCAATCGAACCCGTCTGATTGGCCGTGAGCTGGGGTATCACGGGGTGGGCTTCGGCGGCATTTCCGTCGGCGGCCTGGTCAACAATCGCCGGGCATTCGGGAGCCTGCTGCCCGGCGTGGACCATTTGCCGCACACTCTGGATATCGAGCGCAACGCCTTCACCCGCGGTTTACCCAAACACGGGGTGGAGCTGGCAGACGACCTGGAACGGATCATTGCCCTGCACGGCAGTGAGAACATCGCAGCGGTCATTGTCGAGCCCATGGCCGGTTCCGCCGGCGTGGTGCTTCCGCCACAGGGTTATCTCAAGCGCTTGCGCGAGATCACCAGCAAACACGACATCCTGCTGATCTTCGACGAAGTCATCACCGGTTTCGGCCGCCTTGGCGACGCCTTCGCCGCGCAGCGTTGGGAGGTAACCCCGGACATCATCACCACCGCCAAGGGTTTGACCAACGGCGCGATTCCCATGGGCGCCGTGTTTGTCAGCGAGCAGATCCAGGACGCTTTCATGCAGGGGCCGGAGAATGTGATCGAGCTGTTCCACGGCTACACCTATTCCGGTCACCCCGTTGCCGCCGCTGCAGCCATGGCGACACTGGATATCTATGCCAACGATGGGTTGCTGACCCGCGCGCAACAGCTGGAAATCTACTGGCAAGAGTCGCTGCACAGCCTGAAGGATTTGCACAATGTGATTGATATCCGCAACGCCGGCCTGGTAGGCGCGATACATCTGGCGGCGCGCGAAGGTGCTCCCGGTGCCCGCGGTTATGAAGTGTTTGAAGAATGCTTCTGGGAAGGCCTGATGGTACGTTGCACCGGCGATATCATCGCTCTTTCGCCGCCGTTGATCATCGAAAAGCCGCATATCGATCGCATCATCGAGACGCTGGAAAAAGTGCTCCGCCGTACGCCATAAGCGCCTCCTCCAGCGGAACCGAGTCATTCCAGACTCTCCACCGTACGATCCGTCGCACATCGCTCGAACAAGCTCTCGGTCAATTCCCCCTTTGAAAAACGGGGCTAGGGGGATTCGGGGTTAAACCGGCCCCGGATGCGAACCCGTCCGCAACAATCCCTGCTACAGATTGCCTCTACTCAGATAACCGGCGAACCTGATAATGAACAATCGTTCATTGCAGGGTTCTGCTGTCTCTGCGTGAGGGTTTCGCTGCGCTGGATTCGAGCGCGCCGGGACCGAAATCCGCCGGGGCGCCTTTAGATGATCGTCTCGCTCTGGCCCTAGATCCGGAGAACAAACATCGTGAAGATCCGCTTGTTAATGTCTGCTGTCTGCTTAATGTCGCCTGTGGCAATGGCTTTCAATCCACCCACACCGGGTCCCGGGCCGACAGATCCGCCGCCGGATGGCCCGGTAGCCTGCACTGACAAGGAGCTGCGCCCCGGCGAAACTACCCGCACCATCAATGTCGGTGGCCAACGTCGCGAATATGTACTCTACGTGCCAGCGTCCTATAACAACGCCAGTGAAACGCCCCTGATGCTGGATTTTCATGCGCTGATGACCAGCGCTGATTACCAGATCAGCAACTCCGGTACGCGGGAAGTCGCCGACGAGGAAGGCTTCATCGTTGCGTATCCGCAGGGCATCAATAACGCCTGGAACCTGGGCCCCTGCTGCACTGAATCGCGCGCCGTGGATGATGTCGGCTTTGCCCGCGCCGTGGTCGAAGAAGTATCAGCCGAGGCCTGCGTCGACGAGAAACGCATTTACGCCACCGGCTATTCCAACGGCGGCGGCATGGCCTATAGCCTGGCATGCCGGGCGGCAGACATTTTCGCAGCGGTTGCACCCGCGGCATTTGACATGCTCGAGGAAACCACCTGCGAGCCATCACGTCCGGTATCGGTGTTCGCAGCGCGCGGCACCCGCGACTCCATCGTGCCGTTTGAGGGAGGTGAATCCACTCCGCCGACCCGCTACCGTCTGGATCCCATCACCTTCCTCGGCGCAGAAGGCAGCCTGGAAAAATGGGCGGACATCAACAACTGCAGCGGCACGGCTACCGACATAGGCAATAACTGCAAAGGCTATAGCAACTGTGACGGCGACACCGAGGCAGTGTTGTGTACCGCAAACAGGGGCGGCCACAAAGCCTGGGATGCCGAGGCCAGCTGGAATTTTCTCAAGAATCACACCCTGCCCTGAGATACTTCTGCACTCCGCGGCCGCAACGGCCAACAGGTGCGCAGCCGCCAGCTTGCTGGCGGTTGCGCACGCGCGCCGGATACCCGCTCGGCGTAGCCTCGGGCATGTTTCTTACCGATACAGCATGGTCTAAACGTGACTGACGGGTTACATTCCTCGTCAACCAATGCATTCAAGACCATAATTTTCCCTGGATTTGTTAAGGAAGCTCCGAGAATCAGCCACGCGCCGGCCTGACGGAACGCACTCAAACCGCACCGCAACCCCGTTCTGTGAGTAATGGCGGGGTCATAACAGTGGTATGAACCGCCTTTTCCGTCGAGTCCCTTGGCTTTCAGAGCTTCCTCAGGATTAATGGCCAGACCGGGATACTTGCCCGGCGACCATCGAGTTCAGCCTGTTCGTCACGCGTGGCGGGCGCGCGCCGGGGTACAGTGAGGAGTCCTGCGAGATGTCGCGTTTACCAGTCATTGTCGGGTTCGGCGGATACAACGCCGCTGGCCGTAGCTCATTCCACCATGGCTTTCGCCGCACCATCATTGAATCTCTGAGCCCGGACGAACGGCAGCAGACGCTGGCCGGACTGGCCGTGCTCATGAAACTGGTGCGCGTAGAGGACGATGAATATCTCGACGATGAAGAGCAGCCGCTCAGCCTGGCGGATATCGAGGAGCGCTTTGGTCAACAGATACTCGACAGCACCCTCGTACGCCGGGTAGAAAAACGTCACCTGGATGTAGACGCCGCGCACTGGCACAAGAACCTGACAGTCACCGGCGAAGCCGGCAAACCCTTCTCGTTCATTACCCTGGCAAAACAGTTGCCCGAACCGCTGCCATCGGACTGGGTGGTCGAGCCCCTGAATGCGGCCGAAGTGATGGTCACCATGTATGACGGTTGCGACATCAAGGTCGACAGTTACCGCCCGCTGGCGGTCAAGTCCGCTGGCCAGCTACCCAGCGGCTTCGAGCCCGGCGAGCAATATGCATCGCGCTTCCACCCGCGCGGCCTGCAGATGACTATCGTCGCCGCCACCGATGCGCTGCGTTCCAGCGGTATAGCCTGGAATGACATTACCCAGCGTATCCAGCCCGATGAAGTCGCCGTGTTCGCCAGCAGCATCATGAGCCAGCTGGATGAATTCAGCTTCGGCGGCATGATGCAGTCCCGGCTCAAGGGAAACAGGGTCAGCGCCAAGCAACTCGCGCTGGGCCTGAACAGCATGCCGGCGGACTTTATCAACGCCTACATCCTTGGCAGCGTCGGGACTACCGGCGCGATAACCGGTGCCTGCGCCAGCTTCCTGTACAACCTGCAGAAAGCCACCGAGATGATCACCAGCGGTCGCGCCCGGGTCGCCCTGGTCGGCAGCAGCGAAGCGCCGATCACTCAGGAATGTATTGAAGGTTACGGCGCGATGGGCGCGCTGGGTACCGAGGAAGGGCTGCGTAACATCGAGGGCAAACCCGATGTCGATTTCCGACGCGCGAGCCGGCCCTTCGGTCAGAACTGCGGTTTCACCCTTGCAGAATCCAGCCAGTTCTTCCTGTTGATGGATGATGAACTGGCGATGGAGCTGGGCGCCGATATCCACGGTTCAGTTCCTGATGTGTTTGTCAGCGCCGACGGCTACAAGAAATCGATTTCAGCGCCGGGGCCAGGCAACTACCTGACCATGGCCAAGTGTGTGCACAGCGCCATGCAGATCCTCGGCGAAGACAGGGTGCGTCGGCGCAGCTTCGTGCATGCGCACGGATCCAGCACGCCGGCCAACCGGGTAACCGAGTCAGAACTGCTGGACCGTGTTGCCGATGCCTTTGGCATTGCCGACTGGCCGGTGGCGGCGGTCAAGGCGTTCGTCGGGCACTCACTGGCCAGCGCCAGCGGTGATCAGCTGGCTTCGGCGCTGGGCACGTTCAAATACCAAATCATTCCCGGCATCAAGACCATCGATGAAGTGGCGGACGACGTCCACCAACAGCATCTGCGCATCAGCACCCGTGACGTAAACCGCGCGCAGGATCCGCTCGAGGTGTGCTTTATCAACTCCAAGGGCTTCGGCGGCAATAACGCCAGCGCGGTGGTGTTGGCTCCCCAGGTAGTCGAGAGGATGCTTCGCAAGCGTCACGGCGAAGAGCGTTTCGCCGAATATGCTGACCGGCGCGAAGCAGTCCGGGCTTCGGCACTGGCTTACGAGCAGCGTGCCCTGAAAGGCCAACTGGAGGTTATCTACAACTTTGGGCAGGACATGATCGACGACCGGCAGATAGAGATGTCGACAGAACAGATGATAGTGCCGGGTTTTGACCAGCCCCTTATATTCCGCAAGGATGACCGCTTCAGCGACATGCTCGATTAAGCGCTTGGGAAGCCGGACCATTGAGCCGGCTTCGCCCCGCATCAGCCTCGCCATATCGGGCGATTCGTAATCGTCACCGCACCTTTGCTCTGAGTTGTAGTCCATAACTTGGAACCGCTGGAACCTGTGAAAAGATAAAACGCGACAGTCAGGTGGTAGCAAGCTGAAATAGCGACTCGCAGCATGACCGCGCCGATCATTTTCACGGTTCCTTGAGCATTCAGGTCAAAGGAGCACACTTATGTCATTCAGCAAGCAAGTATCAGCTGCCCGCAAAGAAGCCGAAAAAGAAGCGCACCACCTGGGTGCGGTTGCACGCCGCTTTTATAAGGACACCGCCAAGGAATCCAGCCACGGCTTCAGACAGCTGCAGAAACGTGCACGCCATGGCATGCACGACATGCATCTCGGCGGTCACAACCACCGCGCCTCCCATTCACTTCAGCAAGCCGGGCAGATGGTCAAGCAACATCCCGTCGTGACGCTGGCGATTGCTGCCGGTGCCTTCGCTCTGGTCGCCTATTTCCTGACCAAGCCACGCAGCCAGACTACCCATCAGGCCGGCACTGACAGCAGCCAGACACCGCTGTAAGCACTATCGCGGCGCCGCTGGCTTTCAGCGGCGTCACGCCCGCCACCTGTTCCTTGATGCGGCTGCCCTATACACCGTACAGTTCAGCTATCTGTCTCAACTGAACCGAGGTCAGCATGTCCCCCTTCAGCTTCGCTACTACCGCACAAATACTCTGCGAACCCGGCTCCGCCTTGCGTCTGGCCGAGCTTTGCCAAGAGCGTGACGCTCACCGCGTGCTGATAGTGACCGACCCCGGCATCATTCAGTTAGGTTTGTTGAACGATCTTCTTCCCGGCTTTGCAGACGCCGGCATTCAGTACCAGATATTCGATGCGGTAGAGGCCGATCCGCCGGAAGCGGTTGTGCTGGCTGCGGTTGAACAAGGGCGTGCCATGCAGGCCGAGCTGGTGATCGGCTTCGGTGGCGGCAGTTCGATGGATGTAGCCAAGCTGGTCGCGCTGCTGGCGCACCCCGAGTGCTCACAACAGCTGCCCGACATTTACGGTGTAGGCAATGCCCGCGGACGCCGCCTGCCGCTGATTCAGGTGCCCACCACAGCGGGAACCGGTTCGGAAGTTACCCAGATTGCGATCATCACCACCGGTGAAACCACCAAAATGGGCGTGGTTTCGCCATTGTTGCTACCTGATCTGGCCGTACTCGATGCCGATCTCACGCTGGGCCTTCCGCCCTCGGTCACCGCAGCCACCGGCATCGATGCCATGGTGCATGCGATCGAGGCCTACACCAGCAAGGTCAAAAAGAATCCGCTGTCCGATATGCTGGCCCGCGAAGCGCTGCGCCTGCTCTCAGCCAACCTGAGCGAGGCGGTGCATAACGGACAGAACCGCGAAGCGCGTCAGGCCATGCTCCTCGGCGCCCTGCTGGCCGGTCAGGCGTTTGCCAACGCCCCGGTTGCGGCCGTGCATGCGCTGGCTTATCCCCTGGGTGGGCATTTCCATATTCCGCACGGCCTGTCGAACGCCCTGGTATTACCTGCAGTTATTGAATACAACGCTTCGCATGCTGCGCCGCTGTACGCAGAACTGGCACCGATCATCCTTGGCAATGACCTGCAACCCGGCGACGATGCCAGCCTGACCGCACAACTCGTCGCGGCACTATCCAGACTTAGCCCGGACAATGGTTTGCCAAGCCGCTTGCGCGATGCCGGTGTACCCGAAGACAGCCTGCCCATGCTTGCTCGCGATGCAATGCTGCAGCAACGTCTACTGATCAACAATCCCCGCGAGTTGACCGAAGCGGACGCCCTGGCCATTTACCGGAAAGCCTACTGATTTAAGACTTTCGGACTGCGAGTCGTTTCGCGGTCCGCTTTCAGGACAATTCATGAGCGAAACCACCACCGCGTCACGCAGCGATTACCCTTATCTGCACCCCATCACCACCCGCTGGCACGACAACGATGTGTACGGACACATCAACAACGTCACCTACTATGCTTTTTTCGACAGCGCTGTGAACACCTGGTTGATTGAACAGGGTGGGCTGGATATTCACAACGGAGAACAGGTGGCCTTTGTGGTCAGCTCCGCCTGTGATTACTTCAAGCCTGTGGCCTTTCCAGAGCGTATCGAAGTGGGTGTGCGCGTCGCCAAGCTGGGAAACAGCTCGGTGCATTACGAACTGGCGGTATTCAAAACAGGGGAAGCGGAGCCTTGCGCCGCCGGGCGTTTCGTACATGTATTCGTCGAGCGCGCCAGCAACCGCGCTTGCCCCATTCCTGCGGGACCACGCGCGGCTCTGGAACAACTACTGGTATGACTCAGCCCAACACCTCAGGCAATTGCCCGGGCGTAAACAACTCGATCCAATAGCCATCCGGGTCCTTGATGAAAGCGATGCGCTTCATCTTGCCGTCGTTCGGGCGCTTAACGAATTCCACTCCGAGGGACTCGAAACGCTCGCACGCGGCGTCGAGATCGGGCACGGCGAATCCGATATGACCGAAGCCCTGGGGCTTGTCATTGCCGTTGTGATAGGCGAAATCCGGGTCAGTCTCGGTGCCCCAGTTGTGCGTCAACTCAAGCATGGCCGGGCGTCCGAAGGTCTGCACCAGTCGCACATCAGATTCCTGCGACCAGTAGCCGAGATCCTGTTCATCGATTGCGGCAAGGAAATACAGGCTGAAGCGCATCTCTTCGAAATCCAGCCGTTTGACCAGCGTCATACCCATGATACGGGTGTAGAAATCCAGCGAAGCAGCCGGATCCTTGATACGCAGCATGGTCTGATTGAGTACGAAGCCCTCGGTTGCAGCGTCGCGGTTCTCACACAGACCTTCAGCGCTTTCGAAATGGCGTGACATGACAGCGGCTCCTCATTGAATAGCTTTCTCGGAGCCTATCATCTCAGAGTCAGTTGGCGCCTCGCCACGTGACGAGGCACCAACCTGGCAATCAGCGGAAAGGCCGCTCCTGCCACCAGGGGAAGAAGTCCGGACGGTCCTGACTGGGGCGCAGGGTGAAGCGCGCCGGGCGTTTTTCCAGGAAGGATTGCACTCCCTCCTTCGCATCGGCGGATTCGCCCATGAACGCAATCGCGCGGGAATCGACGATATGCGCTTCCATCGGATGATCGGCGCCGAGCATGCGCCAGAGCATCTGACGATTGAGCAATGTGGACATCGGTGAAGTGTTGTCGGCAATCTCGCGGGCCAGCTTCATGGCTGCGGGCAACAGTTCTTCAGGCTCGTGCAGACTGCGAACCAGGCCGCCGCGCAGCGCCTCTTCAGCATCGAAAACGCGGCCGGTATAGACCCACTCTGCCGCTTGTTGCACGCCGACCAGACGCGGCAGGAACCAGCTTGAACAGGCCTCCATGGTGATGCCACGGCGGGCAAAAACGAAGCCGAACCGTGCCTTGGTCGAAGCCATACGGATATCCATGGGCAGGGTCATGGTGGCGCCTACGCCCACGGCCGCGCCATTGAACGCGCCGATTACCGGCTTGGTGCATTCGAAAATACGCAGGGATACAGTGCCACCGCCGTCACGCAGATCGGCGTTGCTGCGTTTGTGACGGTTGAAGGTGTCGCCGCCGCTTTCAAGGTCCGCACCGGCGCAGAAGGCCTTGCCCGCGCCGGTCATGATGATGACGCGCACATTGTCGTCCGCATCGGCGGCATCGAAGGCTTCGAGCAACTCACGACGCATATCGGCATTGAAGGCGTTCATGCGGTCGGGTCGATTGAGGGTCAGAATGAGGATGCCATCCTCGACCTGATAATCCAGCGTTGAATAGCTCACTGCGGCACTCCTGCGAATATGGGAAGGCCAAACAGTGTAAGAGTCCGACTCGGCGCAGGCTACGACACTTGGCATTGCCAATGCACAGCCATAGGCAACGCCGATCGAACCAGCGCTGGCGGCTATTCCACCCGCTCGAACTTGAGGTCCCAAACGCCATGACCGAGGCGCTCGCCGCGACGCTCGAACTTGGTTATCGGGCGCTCCCCGGGACGCGGTACATAGGCGCCGTCTTCGGCCAGATTGCGGTATCCCGGGGCGGCGCTCATCACCTCGAGCATATGCTCGGCGTAGGCTTCCCAATCGGTAGCCATGTGGAATACGCCGCCCGGCTTGAGCTTGAGCCGGAGCTTTTCGGCGAACGCCAGCTGCACGATACGGCGCTTGTTGTGCTTCTTCTTGTGCCAGGGGTCCGGGAAAAACAGCAGCACACGGTCCAGGCTGGCGTCAGGAATGGTCTTGTCGAGCACTTCAATAGCATCGCAATCAAATACGCGAAGGTTGCTCAGCCCTGCATTGAGCACGCCATTGAGCAGTGAGCCGACGCCGGGACGATGCACTTCCACGCCGATGAAATCCTGTTCCGGTGCGGCGGCAGCCATTTCCAGCAAGGACTGCCCCATACCGAAGCCGATTTCCAGCGTACGCGGCGCCTGACGACCAAACAGCGCATCCAGGTCGAGCAGGCCACTTTCCAGCTCAAGCCCGAACTTGGGCCAGCCGACTTCTATGCCGCGTTTCTGGGCGTCGGTCATACGTCCCGCACGCATGACAAAGCTGCGGATAGCCCTGCGCGGATGTTCGCCCTTAGTGTCGTTCTCGGGCAGGTCAGTCGGGGTCTGGCTGTCAGTCATGTCTGGAACTCAAAAGAAATCAGAAAAAAGTGCCGGCCAGCGGCGAAGAAGCCGACGCATACAGTTTGCGCTCCATGCGTCCAGCCAGATAGGCACCGCGTCCGGCCAGGACCGCATGTTTCATGGCCTCAGCCATCAACACCGGTTGCTGCGCATGGGCGATAGCCGTATTCATCAACACGCCCGCGCAGCCCAGCTCCATGGCAATCGCCGCATCCGAGGCGGTGCCCACGCCCGCATCCACCAGCACCGGCACGGTAGCTTCTTCGAGGATGATGCGCAGGTTGTAGGGGTTGCAGATACCCAGACCCGAGCCGATCAGACCGGCCAGCGGCATAACCGCGACGCAGCCGATTTCAGCCAGCTGACGGGCGATGATCGGGTCATCGCTGGTATAGACCATGACATCAAAGCCTTCCTTGACCAGCGTTTCGGCCGCCTTGATGGTCTCGATAACATTGGGGAAGAGAGTCTTCTGGTCCGCCAGCACTTCAAGCTTGACCAGCTTGTGACCGTCCAGCAGCTCACGCGCCAGACGGCAGGTGCGCACTGCGTCTTCAGCGGTGAAGCAGCCGGCAGTGTTAGGCAGTATGGTGAAACGATCCGGTGGCAGAACATCCAGCAAATTGGGTTCGCCCGGGTTCTGGCCGATGTTGGTCCGGCGTATGGCCACGGTGACGATCTCGGCGCCGGAGGCTTCGATGGCATCGCGGGTTTCGTCCATGTCCTTGTACTTCCCGGTGCCTACCAGCAAGCGGGAACGGTAACGCACGCCGGCAATTTCCAGCGCGTCCTGAGTCAGGTCAGTCATGAGAGCTCCGATTTGGGGGATAAGGCCGGCCGAAGAAACGGCAGCAACCCTAGCCGCCACCTATGGCGTGAACAATTTCTACCCGGTCACCGTCGGCGAGTCGGGTCTCGGCGTGCTGGCTGCGCGGCACTATATCCAGATTCAGCTCTACGGCCAGGCGCTTGCCGCTCAAACCCAGTTGCTCGACCAGTTCAGCCAGCGTAATCGGGTTCTCCAGAGCGTAGGCTTCGCCATTTAGTTGGATCTGCATGGGATACTCGAACGTAGTCAGGAAAGCATCAATGATAGCCTGCTTTGTCCACCGCTGGCCACGCCACGCGCGTTACAGCGTGCGCCAGACACCGGCTCCGAGGCACAGCCAGGCGAGGAGAAACAGGACGCCACCAATGGGGGTGATGATGCCCAGCTTGCCCAGCCCGGTGAACGCCATGGCATACAGGCTGCCACTGAACAGCAGGATACCGAGCGCGAACAGCGCACCGGACGTCTTGAACAGCGCCACATCCGGCCAGCGCAGCAATAGAAGCGCAATGCCGAACAGGGCAGCGGTATGCCACAACTGATATTGCACCCCGGTCTGAAAGGCATTTAGCAGATTGTCTGGCAGCTTCCCGCGTAAACCGTGTGCGGCAAAGGCGCCCAGCGCTACGCCGGAGAAGCCGCTGATGGACGCCAGCAAAAGCAATAACTTGGCCATGGTTAAATCCCCCGGTCTATACTGCGGGCCAACTCTGACACCGATTCGCCCATGTTGAAAAAACTGTTACGCACCTCAGCTCGCTGGCTGCTGTACCTGATGGTGCTGAGCCTGATCCCGGTCATTCTGCTGCGCTGGATCCCCTCCCCCGGCTCGACGCTGATGGTAGAGCGCTGGGTCGAGTTTCGCCAGCAGGGAAGTGACGTCGACATCCGACATCAGTGGGTACCCTACGAAAACATTTCCGACAGCATCAAGATGGCGGTCATCGCTGGCGAAGACCAGCGTTTCGCCCAGCACCACGGCTTCGACCTCAAGGCCATTCGTGCGGCGATGGAGCATAACCTGGAGGGCGGCAGCCTGCGCGGCGCCAGCACTATCAGCCAGCAAGTCGCGAAGAACCAGTTTCTCTGGTCAGGACGCAGCTGGATCCGCAAGGGCCTGGAAGTCTGGTTCACGGCATGGATAGAAATCCTGTGGCCGAAACAGCGGATTCTGGAAATCTATCTGAACGTGGCGGAATGGGATAACGGCGTGTTCGGTATCGATGCTGCAGCCAGACACCATTTCAACGTCAGTGCCGGCACCCTGTCTGATCGCCAGGCCGCACAACTGGCCGCCGTATTGCCGAGTCCGATCCGCTGGAGCGCGGCCCGACCCTCGGATTACGTGCAACGCCGCGCCAGCTGGATCCAGCGCCAGGCTCGCCAGCTCGGTGGAAGGCACTATCTGGATCAGATGGAAGCGAGCCGGACACCGCCCGACTGGTTGAGCATTGACTACTGGCGGGAACGGGTTTCGCTGAAGTGAGCAAAAGGCCTGCCGGGCGCCGAGCACCAGGCAGGCTTGAGGTCACACAGTGCGGGAGAATTTGCCCTTCTGCTCGTCGCCAAGGTAGGCATCAAAGGTCATGGCGACGCTGCGCATCAGCAGATGACCCTGCGGCAGCAGAACCAGCACATCATCATGCAGCTCCACCAGACCGTCGCGTTCATGCTCGCGCAGCAGGGCCAGCGCGTCGGAAAAGTACTCTGCAAAATTGATCTGATAGCGCTGCTCAAACTTTGCAAAATCCACCCGACCGTGACACATCAGGTCGGTAATCACATCGCGGCGCAGACGGTCGTCTTCGCTGAGCTTGTAACCGCGCTGCACCGGCAGCATACCCTCATCCATGCGTGCGTAATAACGCGACAGCTCTTTCACGTTCTGGCTATAACTATCCCCCACCTTGCCGATCGACGACACACCGATGCCGATCAGGTCGCAGTCGGCATGGGTCGAGTAGCCCTGAAAGTTGCGCTGCAGCGTGCCATTTGCCTGCGCGCGGCTCAGCTCATCCTCTGGCAGGGCGAAATGATCCATGCCGATATAGACGTAGCCGGCATCGGTAAGGCGGCGAATGGTCAGCTCGAGCAGCTCGAGTTTGCGCTCGGGCGGCGGCATGTCTTCCATGCGAATCAGGCCCTGTGCCTTCACCTGCTCGGGCAAATGCGCATAGCTGTAGGCGGCGATGCGGTCGGGACGCAGATCGATGATCTTGTCCAGCGTGGCATCGAAGCTGGCAACCGTCTGCAGCGGGAGACCGTAGATCAGATCAACACTCACTGATTTGAAGCCTGCCTCGCGCGCAGCCATGACCAGATCACGGGTCTGCTGCTCGCTCTGGATCCGATTGACCGCCGCCTGCACCTTCTCGTCAAAATCCTGCACACCGAAGCTCAGTCGGTTGAAGCCCAGTTCGCGCAGCGTATGGATCTGCACCGGCGCGACAGTCCGCGGATCGACCTCGAGGGAAAATTCATGCGCATCGCTGTCATCCATATTGAAGGCGTTGCGCAGCGTCTGCATCAGGTCAGCCAGCTGCTCGCTGGTGAAATAGGTTGGCGTACCGCCGCCCAGATGCAACTGGGTCAGGCGACGTGAGGAATCGAACAGGCTCGCCTGTTCGGCAATTTCACGCTTGAGGTATTCCAGATACTCGACGGCGCGCTCGGTCTTGTGGGTGATGATCTTGTTGCAGGCGCAGTAATAGCAGAGGCTTTTGCAAAACGGGATGTGTATGTACACCGACAGCGGCTTGGGCGAAGCCACTTCGTTACTGGCCTTGGCCGCCGCCCGATAGTCATCCATGGCAAAGGCTTTGTGAAACTGCGGCGCAGTGGGATAGGACGTGTAACGCGGTCCGGGCCGGTCGTACTTCTCGATCAGATCACGATTGAAACTCAGCCGTTGGTCCATATCTACTCCACAACTTTAAGCGCCTGCCGCGGCTTCGATTTTGCCGGCAACAGACAGAACGAATAATGATCAGAAATCGCGCCTACCGGCACAATACGCAGTTCGAGGTATGGCCGCCGACAGCGCTATTCGTAGTCGTCGCTGGGGCCAAACATGATTGAATGAGCCTGGTCTTCACTCACAGCAACCACCGCACCCTGTTCAGGATAGACCCAGGCCTGCCTGCCTTCACCCACATCCATGCGCATGGCCGGATTGCCCAGCGAGCCCTGGAAGCTCACGACATCCACCGGCTTCTCGGGAATCAGGCTGATACGCCTTACCAGGCGCCCCGCCAATGCGGCGGCCACACCGGGCGATATCGCCTGCTCCGGCGAGTCTGTTGTCCAGGCCTGAGCACGTACCAGGCTCTCGGTCTGTGCCACATCCAGGTCAATCACTGCCTGCACGCGCCAGTCCAAGCCGTCACTTTCGAGCGGATAACGACTGACCAGCAAGGGTTGATTTTCAGCATTGACCAGCCACAGGCTACCTGTTCCAAGCGCTGCATCGACACCCGCCAGCGTTAGCGTCTGTTGCTGTAAGGGTTGCCACAGGGCGTCCTGGTACTCACCGTGCCACTGCATCTCGCCAGGTGCGTTTTGCTCAGCCATCCAGTTACCCAGGGCGAAAAACCCCAGCACCACGACAACCAGAATGGTCAGGGTGCGAACGCCCATTTGCAGGGACATGCCGTTACTCCATCAAGAATGCGGATTCGGCATCATTATGCAGCCCGGCCCTCCTCGTTGAAAGGCTGAGCGGGGCTGGCTCGATTGCAACAGCCATGCGACTTCAGGTCAGCCAGGGCCTATTTTCACCGATGTGGTGCTGTGTGCAATTGAGCCAGATCAAGACTTGCAAAATGGGCCAGAGCTTTGACGCACTCTGGCCCATTCGGCTAACCGGCGAGCCCCACGGCGGCCGCCTGCTCCGCAGGTCGATATTCCCTGGCCGCACGCGCGAGGAACCTCTGGTTGATCAGGCTGCGCGGCTTCAGCGCCAGACGTTCATTGGCAAGCGAGCGACCCAGACTGTGCAGGCCGCCACGCAACGCCGCCTCGGCCAGCGTCAGATCGATAGTGTCGCGCTGAGCGTGACTGCCCCCGAACGCATTTGCGATGAAGCGCGCCGGGTGCAGGCGCTCCGCGGCCAGGGTGTAGGAGCCCCGCCAGAAGGCGACAAAGCCTTCTACCAGTGGCAAGCCTACCTCGCCCGCCCATCGGGCAGTTTCCGAATTACCGGCGCACCGGCTCCTCAGGTTTGCCAGCAGTTGCTGCAGGGCCGCGTCCCTGCCTGCGCCGAGGAACGCCATGGCTGCGTGCCAGTCGTTGAAGGGGTAATCGCTTTCTTCGACGTGAATGGCCCAGTTATCCGCCACCGCTTGCCAGCGATGGCCGACTTGCACCCCAGCCAGATGCAGACGCCAGAGCAGCGCAGAGGCATCGACCAGCTCCAGCGCAATCGAACTCGGCGCGCCCCAGACGGCCTGGTCATACAGCGCCAATGCCTGCTCATTTTCACCGAGCTCCAGATGGCATAGCGCGCGGTGCCACCAGTTATGTACCTTGAATATATTATCGTCGCCCGCCCAGTGAGGCTCGCGCGAGACCATCCAGTCGATGCCCTCCTCGGCACGACCCTGCATTTCCATTACGTGGGCCACAGCATGGTGCGCCCAGCAATCCAGCGGCTGCAGGGATACCGCACGGCGCCCGGCGTCTTCGGCCCTGGCATAATCGCCGGTTTCTTCCAACCCGAAGGCATGCATTCCAAGCACCACAGCGTAACCCGGTGTGTCGGTGGACCATTGCGGCAATACCCGCGCAATGCGATCGCGCAGGTTACGGCTGTTAGCCCGGTAAAAATCGACCAGGTGCCCTGCCTGCACGCCAATCATATCTCTGGGATGCGCCGCATTGTGCAGGTCCAGCTGTAGCCCTGCTCGGGTCCAGTTGCCCTTCAGAATGTATTCCAGCGCGGCGACATGGGATTGTTCCCGCTCGGCCAATTGCCCGGACTTGAGCTCTTTCACCAGCGCGGCAGCTTGCCGGCTTGCTTCGGGCTCCGTCGCCAGCGCAAACACATAGGCTTTGAAGATTTGCGTCATGGCGCAGTCAGGCGCTGCGTCAATCGCCTGATCAATCAGCGCCACCGGATCGCCGCGATACAAATTGAAGGCCTCGACCGCTTGATCATACAACTCCGCAGCCACCGGGTTCGTGCCGCTCAATGCTTCGCCTTGTCTATCAGTAATCATTATTCTTTCTCCGTTAAATCATCCGAACTGCCCGCTCCGCGCGCTACCGCTACCATCGGCGCTGTGGATTGCTGCTAAGCTTATTCAGCCGGGCCACGGCAAAGAATGCGCAAAACACCGGATCTTATGACCGATCCGCCGACCTGGAGATAAGGAGGTGGGTGATTCATCGCTGCTCGGATCGTTACACCTGAGCGGGAGCATCTTCCTGGATGCCGAGTTCAGCGCACCCTGGTGCATCAAAGCCCAGGTCACGCCGGATGATTGCGGCCCTTTCACGCCGCCCCCACGCCATCTCATCGCCTACCACTACCTGCTTGCCGGTCACTGCTTCGTGAGTGTCGAAGGCATGCCTTCGTTCCAGGCCTATGGCGGGGACATCGTGGTACTGCCGCGCAACGACCCGCATATCCTGAGCAGTGCATCGGAGCTGGCCCCGGTTTGCCCAGAACAATTTCTGCAACCGGCCGCTGACGGTGGTCTGACTCGCCTCGTTTATGGCGCGGGGGGGCGACCGGACGTCACTGCTTTGCGGCTTTCTCGGACATAACATGAAGCGCAGCCCGATCATTGCCCTGCTACCCCGCGCATTGAAGTTGAGCGTTCAGGAAGACAGCCCGGCCGGCTGGATCAGGAATCTGTTTCAATTTGCCGCCCATGAACTGGCGACAGGGCGACGGCAATCCCCAGCCATGCTGGCGAAGATTGCTGAACTCATGCTTACCGAAACCGTTCAGCAATACGCGGCAGCACAATCAGATCAGTCAGAAGCCTGGATTGCCGGACTGCGTGACCCGCTGGTGGCGCGCGCCCTGGAACTGCTGCACGGTCAACTGGCCCGCCATTGGACGACGGACCAACTGGCAAGGGAAGTCGGCCTATCCCGTTCCGCCTTTGCAGACCATTTTGTCCGCACCCTCGGTGAAGCGCCCATGGGCTATTTGCTACGCCATCGGCTGGAACAGGCCGCAGCGCGCTTATTGGAGAGTTCAGATTGTATTGCGCAGATAGCTTTTGATATCGGCTATGAATCGGAAGGGGCCTTCAGCCGTGCCTTCCGGCGTGAGTATGGTCTACCGCCAGCTACCTGGCGGCGCAGCAAGCGACACTGATTAGCGCAGCGGAAACAAAAAAGGGCACCCGAAGGTACCCTTTTTAGCGGTCGAACAGCGTCACGCCGCGTCTTCGATCGCCAGATTCTTCTTCAACTTGTTCATCGCGTTCTTTTCCAGCTGCCGGATGCGTTCAGCCGAGACCTGGTACTTGGCCGCCAACTCATGCAGCGTGGCTTTCTCTTCGGCCAGCCAGCGCTGGTAGAGAATATCCCGGCTACGCTCGTCGAGCTGCTCAAGCCCCTGCTGCAACTGGTTGACAGAGCTGTCTGTCCAGTCCGCCGACTCCAGCTGGGTTGCGGGATCATAGCGCTTGTCTTCCAGGTAATGGACTGGCGCATAGGCTGCGTCGTCATCCTCATCCTGCGCGCCGTCAAAACCGAGATCCTGACCATACAGCCGGCTCTCCATCTCGCGCACTTCGCGGGTTGCGACGCCGAGATCTTCGGCAACGGCGCTGACTTCGTCGTGGGAAAGCCAGGCAAGCTTCTTCTTGGCGCTGCGCAGGTTGAAGAACAGTTTGCGTTGGGCCTTGGTAGTCGCGACCTTGACGATGCGCCAGTTGCGCAGAATGAATTCGTGAATCTCTGCACGAATCCAGTGGACCGCGAAGGACACCAGACGCACACCCATCTCCGGGTTGAATCGCTTGACGGCCTTCATCAGGCCGACATTACCTTCCTGAACCAGGTCGGCTTGAGCCAGACCATAGCCGGAATAGCTGCGGGCGATATGCACAACGAAACGCAGGTGCGACATCACCAGCTGACGGGCCGCTTCGAGATCTTCGTGGTAGTACAGACGATCTGCCAGCTCGCGCTCTTCCTCAACACTGAGTATCGGAATGCTGCTTACGGTCTGGACATACGCCTCTAGGTTCGCACCGGGAACAAGGTTATGTACGGGCTGCAAAGCAGTGCTCATGTTTGAACTCCGAAAAATTGACGGCTCAGTGTATCACCGCTGGATGAGACTGTGAACGCCTGACGAAGTTCATCAAAGCAAGACTAATTCTTTATAAAACAGTATGTTACATCCATGTAACATTTTCATTGCGGTTCAATGTCACGGATATGACGACCCACTGCCAGCCATGCGCCGAGCAAGCCGAGCAGCACAGCGCCAGCGACCAGCAGCAGGCCGTCCCCCGCCGGCATCGGCAATAACTCGAAACCGCTCTGATACAGCGCCGCCACCTGACGCACCGTCGTGTTCAGCCAGGCGATACCGCCGGCAAGCAACAGCCAGGCCAGTATCCCCGCGACCAGCCCGTAAACCATACCGATATACAGAAACGGCCGACGCACGAAGGCATCGGTGCCACCGACCAGTTTGATGACCTGGATCTCTTCACGGCGGCTTTCGATTGCCAGCCGAATGGTGGTAGTCATTACCAATAGCAGAGCGAAGATCAACAGCACCGCCAGGCCACCAGTGAAGCGTTCAAGCATGGCTAGAATCGAGGTCAGGCGCTCAACCCAGAGCAGATCGATCTGCACCAGCTCGACCCCGGACATACCGGCAATGCGATCCCTTAACGGCTGCAGCGCCGAGGCGCCGCCTTCGATGCTTGCCGGCGTGACCAGAATCACCGAAGGCAAGGGATTGTAGGACAGCTGCTCCAGCGCATCACCCATGCCGGAGTGCTGCTGGAACTCGGCAAGAGCCAGGGCCTTGTCCAGCAACTGAACCTCGTCCACCTCATCCAGCGCAGCAATGCTGTCGCGTAATTGCTCGGCGGCACTGCCGTTCATTTCATCCTGTAGATAGACAGATAACTGCGCCGCACGTTGCCAGTCGACGCCCAGGCGCTCGATCTGACCAATCAACACAGCGAGCCCGGTAGGCAATGCCAGCACAATGGTCATCACCAGGATGGTCATGGCACTGCTCAGCGGATGCCTGCGCAAGCGCTGCAGCGCCTGAGATGCGCTGTCACGATGACTGCCCAGCCAGCTGCGCAGCGGATGTTTCCAGTTGCGCTGCGAGCGGGCCGCGCCTTTCGGCGTATTGCTGCGTTTGACCTCGGGCGTTTCAGCAGGCTGACGCGTGCGCGGCCCCGGGTTTCGCTTGTTTTCGGCCATGCCTACTCCCCGTCCTTGACCAGGCGACCTTCGCGCAAGGTAAGCATGCGATGATCCAGCCGCGCAATCAGCGGCAGATCGTGACTGGCGATCAGAACTGTCACGCCGACACGGTTGAAGTCCTCGAACAGCGTCATGATTTCCGCCGATAACGCCGGGTCAAGGTTACCCGTGGGCTCATCGGCCAGTAGCAGGGCGGGCTTGTGAACCACCGCCCGGGCAATACCGACTCGCTGCTGTTCACCACCGGACAGGGAGATGGGATACAGATTTTCCTTTTTCAGCAGATCGACCTTATCCAGCGCGGCGCGTACGCGTCGGCCGATTTCATCCCGCGGCGTGCCGTTGATGATCAAGGGCAATGCGACGTTATCGAATACGGTGCGATCAAACAGCAGCTGATGGTTCTGGAATACCACGCCCACCTGACGGCGGAGATAGGGAATATCGTCGCTGCCGAGCTCGTGCAGATCCTGCCCGCCGATATGCACCCGACCGGCGCTTGGCCGCTCCATGCACATGATCAACTTGAGCAGCGTGCTTTTGCCCGCACCCGAGTGGCCGGTAATGAATACCATCTCACCGGTCCGGATATGAAAGTCGAGGTTATCGAGCCCCTGGTGGCCGTTAGGGTAGCGCTTGCTGACCTGATCGAAGCGAATCATGGTTTACTCGCGCCCGAACAGCGCCTTGACGAACTCCGGCGCAGTAAAGGGACGCAGATCATCAATCTTCTCGCCGACACCGATGAACCGGATGGGCAGCCCGAACTGCTTGGCCAGCGCGAAAATTACCCCGCCCTTGGCGGTACCATCGAGCTTGGTCAAGGCCAGACCCGTGAGCCCAACCGCCTGATCAAACAGCTTGGTCTGGGAGATGGCGTTCTGACCGGTGCCCGCGTCGAGCACTAGCAGCACTTCATGCGGTGCCTCGTCGTCCAGCTTGGCCAGTACCCGCTTGACCTTTTTCAGCTCATCCATGAGGTGGTCCTTGTTATGCAAACGCCCGGCGGTGTCGGCGATCAGTACATCCGCACCCCGCGCCTTGGCGGCCTGCAACGCATCAAAGATCACCGAAGCCGAATCAGCGCCGGTATGCTGCGCGACGACCGGTATATGGTTGCGCTCGCCCCAGACCTGCAACTGCTCCACCGCTGCCGCACGGAAGGTATCGCCAGCAGCCAGCATCACCTGCTTACCCTCGCCCTGCAGTCGTTTGGCCAACTTGCCGATGGTCGTGGTCTTGCCGACGCCATTGACGCCCACGACCAGGATCACGAACGGCTTCTTCTCGGCGGGAATGACCAAGGGTCTGGCCACATTGCCCAGCAGGCTTTCCAGCTCGCCCTGCAAGGCACCGTATAACGCCTTGCGGTTATTTACCTGGCGCCGGCTGACGCGCTGCTGCAACGACTCCATGATCAGCGTGGTGGCTTCGATACCGACATCGGCCATCAGCAGACGGGTTTCCATGTCCTCCATCAGCTCATCGTCGATTTCCTTCTCGCCGAGGAACATGTTGGCCATGCCCTCGCCAAGATTGGCACTGGTCTTCGACAACCCTGCCTTCATCCGGGCGAAGAAGCCCTTGGGTTCGGCTGCCGGCTTCTCCGGTTCGGGCTCCTTCTCGGGCTGTTCCGATACCTGGCCAAGGCCACCGAACAGCTCGGCCGCTACTTCCCGGGCGGCCTGATCCTGGCTGGAGACAACAGGGGTCGAACCAGCCGCATCCGGCTCGGCGGGCACCGGGGGGGGCGTATCGCGCGCGACGGGTTGTTCGGCAGGCCGCTCAGCCGGTGTTTCAACCGGCTCGACCACCGGCTCACTGGCAGCAGGTGGAGCCGGTTCGCTCTTGCGCCGAGCCCAGCCGAACAGGCCTCTTTTCTCGGGCTTGGACGCCTCGTTCTCTGAACGCTTGGAGTCCGGCTTATCTGACTTGTCTTTTGAACCAAACATTTACGATCACTATCAGAGTCTGGCGACGCGGTTTGGCCGCCACGTTGTAGGTTGGGTTATCCTACCCCACTTCCGCCACAGGCGGTATGACCGTCGTCCCTCCAAGACCACCCAGGACCATCGCATGTCGCGCCTTCTGCAACCCGTTTCGATCCTGCTGCTGATGCTTGGGCTGTCCGGCCTCGCCCATGCCCAGGAGCAACGCCAGACTACTCACGAATTCAGTCTGGACAATGGCCTCAAGGTAATAGTACGAGAGGATCATCGCGCGCCGGTCGTGGTATCGCAGCTGTGGTACAAGGTCGGCAGCAGTGACGAGCCGCCAGGCCGAACCGGCATGTCGCATGCGCTGGAACATATGATGTTCAAGGGCAGCGAGAACATTGCGCCGGGGCAGGCATCGAAGATCCTCAGCAGTCTCGGCGCGCAGGAAAACGCTTTCACCAGCCGCGATTACACCGCCTATTATCAGGTCCTCAGCCGCGATCAGCTGGCCGTTGCCCTGGAACTGGAAGCCGAGCGCATGCATTTGTTGTCTCTGCCCGAAGACGAGATCATGCGTGAAATGCAGGTCATCAAGGAAGAGCGCCGCCTGCGTGTCGACGACAATCCCAACAGCCTCGCCTATGAGCGTTTCATGACCCAGGCGCACATGGCCAGCCCCTATGCGCAGCCTGTCATCGGCTGGATGCATGACCTTGACCGGCTCACCGTCGAAGACCTGCGCGCCTGGTATGAGCTGCACTATCAACCGGGTAACGCCACACTGGTGATCGTCGGCGACGTGACGCTCGACGAGGTTCGCACCCTGGTTGAGCGCTATTTCGGCCCTATCCCCGCTGGCCCGGTGCCCGAACAGAAGGCACCGCTGGAACTGCCAGGCGGCGGCGAGCGCAGCATGGTCATGCACCTCGACGTGCAGCTACCCAGCCTGCTCATGGGCTTCAACGTCCCGAGCCTGAATACCTCCGAGCACGCCTGGGAGGCCCACGCGTTGCGCCTGCTGGAAGCCGTGCTGGATGGCGGATACAGCGCCCGTCTGGCCAGCCGCCTGGAGCGTGCGCAATCGGTCGCCACATCGGCCTCCGCCAGTTATAGCGCCTTCAACCGGGGCGATTCCCTGTTCATGCTCAGCGGCGTACCCAACGAATCGCGCGACATCAGTCTGGAGCAACTGGAAGACGCTCTCTGGGAGCAGATCGACGAGCTGAAAAACCAGCCCCCAAATGCCGTGGAATTGAACCGGGTGCAATCGCAACTGATCGCCAGCCTGGTGTACGAACAGGATCAGATCAGCCAGCAGGCCAACCGTATCGGTCAACTGGAAAGCATCGGCCTGCCCTGGACCTTGCTGGACAAGGACGTCGAGACGCTCGAAGCCATCACGCCGGAACAGGTCAGCGAGGTCGCACGACGCTACCTGACACGTGAACGCCTGACCCGCGCCCACGTATTGCCCGCCACCCAGGACCAGGAGACTCGCTGATGGCTGTCGCTCATTCCCGCAAAACGCTGCGCTGGCTGCTCGTCGTGATCGTGCTGGCTGTGATCGCTGGCATCACGCTGCTCAAGTCCGGCGCAGATAATCCTCCGGCCCAGGCGAAAGCCGCGCCGGCTGCGCTGGTCGATACCACCCCTGCCGCGGTTGATACTGAAAGCATCGCCCAGGGCGGCGCTGCTGACGCCCCGTTACCCGATCTCGAGTCATTGAAGAAGCTGGATGCGGACAAGCCACCGGCCCGTCGCAAACTCGACCTGCAGCATTGGACGACGGAGCAGGGTTCGCGGGTGTATTTCATGCAAGCGGATGAACTGCCGATGCTCGACGTGCAGGTCTTGTTCGCCGCCGGTGCCAGCCGTGACGGCGATCAGCCGGGTCTGGCAACACTGACCAATGCAATGCTCAACGAAGGGACGGGTGACAAGGATGCTGGAGCCATTGCAGCGGGCTTTGAGCGCCTGGGCGCGCAGTTCAGCAACAGCTCCCACCGCGACATGGCGCTAACCGGCTTGCGCAGCCTGACCGCTGCCGACAAGCTGGATCCTGCCCTGGCATTGTTCGCTGAAGTCGTCAGCCGCCCGAGCTTTCCGCAGGACGCCTTCGAACGCCTGCGCAATCAATTGCAGGCGAGCCTGCGTTATCGCTTGCAACGGCCGGCGGCACTAGCCAGCGAAGCATTCTGGGCAGGACTCTATCCCGATCATCCTTATGGCAGCCTGCCGGAGGGCACCCCGGAAAGCCTGAAGCAGATCACGCCGACACAACTGCGCAGTTTTCATCAGGAATTTTATGCCTCGGGCAATGCCGTTATCGCAATGGTCGGTGCGATAGACCGTCAACAAGCAGAACGCATAGCACAGCGCCTCGCCGATGCTCTGCCGGAAGGCCTCGCAGCCGCAAAAACACCGGAGCCTGACCCGGTCGCGCTACAGCCCACACATATCCCCTTTGATGCGCAGCAGACGCACATACTGGTGGGTCAGCGCGGCATCAGCCGCCACGATCCGGATTATGCCGCGCTCTATGTCGGCAATGAGATGCTGGGCGGCTCGGGCTTTGGTTCAATATTGATGGAGGAAATCCGCGAGAAGCGCGGCCTGTCCTATTCGGTCGGCAGCAGCCTGATTCCCATGCAGGCGCCCGGCCCGTTCATGATCAGCATGCAGACCCGCGCTGATCAGGTCGAGCAGGCACTGGAAGTCATCAACAACAGCCTGGACGAGTTCATCGAGACGGGCCCGAGCGAGGCGGACCTTGCGCGGACCAAGCGGCAAATCATGGGCCAGTTCCCGCTCAGCACCGCAAGCAATGCGGCGATCGTTGGCCAGCTGGGTGCCATCGGCTTCTATGACCTGCCGCTGAACCACATGCAGCTGTTCATGGACCGCATCCAGGCGCTGAGCACCGAGGAGATCCGCGAAGCGTTCGCACGCCACTTCGCACAGGGCGAAAGGCTCGTAGTGACCGTCGGCCCTGTGCTTGAGACGCCGGAAGACCACCCGAACGATACTAATACCGAAACCGCGCCCGATGCGCCTGAGGAAGCGACCCCATGAGGCAGGACAAAGGCCGCCAGAGCCAGCTGCGCATCATTGCCGGAACCTGGCGCAGCCGGCGCTTCACCTTCACCGAACAGCCTGGACTGCGTCCGACACCGGACCGGGTACGGGAAACGCTGTTCAACTGGCTCAGCGGCGAAATTGAAGGCGCCCGCTGCCTGGACCCTTTCGCCGGCAGCGGCGCGCTGATCCTCGAGGCACTGTCTCGCGGCGCCAGCTTCGCCTTAAGTGCTGACTCGAGCCGCGAGGTCGTCGCCACGCTGCGCGGGCATTTGAGCACGCTTGAGTGTGACAACGGTGAAGTGCGTCAGCAGGACGCCCTAAGCCTGTTGGCCAGCACCCCGGAGTCACCCTTCGATGTGGTCTTTCTCGACCCGCCATTCAGGCAGGAGCTGCTGGAACCCGCCTGCGCTGCGGTAGAGGACAACGGCTGGCTGACAGACCGGGCCTGGGTTTATACCGAAAGCGAACTGCCCCCGGACCGCCAGACGGTGCCGGCAAGCTGGCGGCTGCACCGCGAAAAGCGTGCCGGGCAGGTGTGGTACACGCTGTGGCGTCGACAAGCGTAACGATGGGTTGTTAAGCACCACGGGGCGCGATCGGACTCGACCATAGGCCATAGGCGCCACCAGCCAGCACGCTGGCCGGGAATGGAACCCAGCTCTCTATTGAAAACACCGAACGATGGAGTGTCGAGCTCCGCCTCGATATAGCGCGACTGGCAGCTAACCGCTCTGTCCCCAAACCCCTGCAGCGAGACATTCCCAGCAATTGACAGCTCCAGGGTATTACTCTAGAACCAGTTTTCTTGAATCCCCAGTCAGTCGGCGTGCCGACCCTAAGTAGAGCTCTAATGGTTGCCGACATCGCCTACCTCCAGCAGCAAGAAGATGCCATTTCTTCACTGAACGAAACCTTCGCCAGTCAGCGCGCTGCGTTTCGAGCTGCGCCAACCTCGGACGCGGCAGAGCGAGTCCGCCAGCTTGGGCAGTTAAAAGCGGCTCTGATCGCCCAGCAACAGAAGTTGATTGATGCAATCAATCAAGACTTCGGCCGCCGCTCCAGCGACGAAACCCGATTGGCCGAACTGCTGCCATCGGTGGAGGGAATCAACTACACGATCAAGCACCTGAACAACTGGGTTAAGCCCTCGCGGCGTAACGTTGGCCTGGCGTTCCAGCCGGCCACCGCGCGGGTGATCTACCAGCCGCTAGGCGTGGTGGGCATTATCGTGCCCTGGAACTACCCGCTCTACCTCGCCATAGGACCACTCACTGCGGCGCTGGCCGCGGGGAACCGGGCGATGATCAAGATGAGCGAGTCGACGCCGGCCACGGCTGCGGTTCTGGCCGAGATATTGGCTACCGTGTTTCCACGAGAGCAGGTAGCGGTCGTCTGCGGGGAAACGGATGTAGCCGTGGCGTTCGCCAGGCTGCCCTTTGATCACCTGTTGTTCACCGGTGGCACTGGGATCGGCCGCCACGTCATGCGCGCGGCGGCGGAAAACCTCACACCGGTGACACTCGAGCTCGGCGGCAAGTCGCCAGCGATGATTTCTGCCGATGTACCCATTGCCGATGCTGCCGAGCGAATCGCCTTCGGCAAGGGACTCAACGCCGGCCAGACCTGCGTCGCGCCAGATTACGTGCTTTGTCCGCGTGAACGGGTCACCGAGCTGGTCGAGGCGCTGCGCCAACGGTTCAGCAAAATGTACCCCACCCTGGCGCAGAATCCGGACTACACGCAGATCATCAACGCCCGACACCTCCAAAGGCTCAATCGTTACCTGGCGGACGCCGTCGACAAGGGCGCAAGCGTTCACGTGATAAACCCGACGGGCGAGGATATGGCCGGGAGCCGGGTCCTGCCGCCAACGCTGCTATGGGATGTCTCCGATGACATGCTGGTGATGCAGGAAGAGATTTTCGGCCCGCTTCTACCCATCGTGCCCTATGACAGCCTGGACCAGGCGCTTGCCTATATCGCCGAGCGCCCGACGCCGCTGGCGCTGTATTATTTCGGCTACGACCGCGCCGAACAGCAGCGGGTCATGACACAGACCCAGGCCGGCGGGATGTGCATCAATGATGCCCTGCTGCACGTAGCGCAGGATGACCTGCCTTTCGGCGGAAAAGGTCCGTCGGGAATGGGGCAATATCACGGCCGCGAAGGGTTCCTTACTTTCAGCCAGGCGAAAGGTGTATATATCAAGCAGCGCTTCAACGGCGCCCGGCCCATCTATCCGCCCTACGGGGGCACGCTGTTGAAGCTGATATACAGATTATTCATTCGCTAACACGCAGCTAACCAGAGAAGGGAAAAGGATGACCCACTCAGTCCGGCTCAGTCGCCGGAGTCTATTAAAGCTCGGTGTCGGCGCGAGTATCGCGCTGTCTACGGCGGGCCTGGTAGCCACCCTCACCGGCTCCACGCCCGAGCAGCCGCATACCGGCATGCAGGTTCTGCGCAGTGTCGACCTGCCGGTCCTGGCAGTGCTTTTCCCGGCCTTTGTCGGCCCGCATTCCAACCTGGACGACGACGCAATCCAGGCCTCTGTTCGTCAGGTCGACTATACCCTGGCCCATAGCTCTGCACAGACGCAGAAGGACGTCCTGCATTTGTTGGGGCTGCTTAGCTTCGCGCCCACCCGCGGTCCGCTGACAGGTATCTGGGGCAGTATTGATCAGGCCAGCCCGGCCGAAATCGAAAGCTTTCTGCAGCGCTGGCGCGATAGCCGGCTGGAGATGCTGCGACTGGGTTACAAGGCACTGGGCCAGCTGCTGTTGATGAGCTGGTATGCCTTGCCGCAGTCGTGGGAGGCCGCCGGGTATCCCGGTCCGCCAGTCATCTGACACATCAAAGGGACTTGAGTCATGCCTGTAGCAGACGTATTCCTCGAAGGGATTGAACAGGGCTGGGATGTACTGGACGCCAGCAGCCTCCAACGGGACGCCATTTTTGAGGCCGATGTGGTCATCGTCGGGACTGGCGCAGGCGGCGGCACCAGCGCGGAAATTCTTGCTGAAGCAGGCTTCAAAGTGGTGATGATCGAGGAAGGCGCTCTGCGCACCTCCAGCGACTTCCACAATAACGAAGCCAACGGTTATGCCGAGCTTTATCAGGAAGGCGCAGCGCGTGCCAGCAAGGACGGTGGCATCGGCATCCTGCAGGGCCGTACCGTCGGTGGCAGCACGACCGTCAACTGGACCAGCAGTTTTCGCACCCCTGACCAGACGCTGGCTCACTGGCATACCGAGCATGGCGTGACAGGTATCGATACCGCGAGTATGGCGCCCTGGTTCGAACGCATGGAGCAGCGCCTCGGCGTCGCGCCCTGGGCGGAATCACCCAACGCCAATAACGATGTCATACGCAGGGGCTGCGAGGAGCTGGGCTGGCACCAGGCGGTTATTCCGCGCAACGTGCGAGGCTGCTGGAATCTCGGATATTGCGGCATGGGTTGCCCGACCAACGCCAAGCAATCGATGTTGGTGACGACTATCCCCGCCGCCTTGAAACGGGGCGCAACGCTGATTCACCGCGCCCGCGCCGAGCGTTTGCTGATTCAGGGCGATCGCGTCACCGGCGTGCAATGCCGGGCGATGAATGCCGAGCTGACCCGCGCATCTGGCCAGCGAATTGAAGTGCGCGGCAAACATATCGTGCTCGCCGGCGGCGCAATCAACAGCCCCGCCCTGCTGCTGCGCTCCGGCGCAGCTGACCCGCACGGCCTGGTCGGCAAACGCACCTTCCTGCACCCGGTCAATTTCAGCACAGCGCAGTTTGATGAACCGATCAATGGCTTTTACGGCGCGCCGCAGTCGATCTACTCCGACCAGTTCCAGTGGTCTGACGGAGCCAGTGGGCCAATGGGTTTCAAACTGGAAGTGCCGCCCATGCAACCGAGCATTACCTCCAGCCTGCTGGGCGGCCACGGCATCGTCAACCTGCAGCGCATGCACAAGCTGTCCCACAGTAATCTGATCATTGCGTTGCTGCGCGACGGTTTTCATGAGCAGAGCCAGGGCGGCGTTGTCATGTTGCGCGAAGATCACACACCCGTGCTCGATTACCCGCTCAACGACTATCTCTGGGACGGTGCGCGCCGGGCCTATCTGGCGATGGGCGAGATTCAGTTTGCAGCGGGGGCGACTGCGGTGGCACCGGCCCACAGTCAGGGCGAATTCAGCACCAGCTGGAGGGCCTATCGCGAGCAGGTCAACGGGCTGCGCTATGCGATTCATGATGTGCGGCTGGCCAGCGCCCACGTTATGGGCGGCTGCCCGATGGGCGAGGAGCCTTCCCGCTCAGTCACCGACAGCCGCGGCCGCCATCACCAGTTGGGCAACCTGTCGATATTTGATGGGTCACTGTTTCCGACGAGTATCGGCGCCAATCCACAGTTGTCGGTCTATGCGCTCACAGCGAAGCTGGCGACGCAGCTGGCGACTCAGTTGAGCGGGCCTGCCAGCGCGGCGCCAACCGACCAAAGCAGCGGCTCAACGGTTGGCCATGGATAAGCATTAGGCTACCATTTGCCCCTTCTAGCACTCACGAAAAGGCAAACCGCCAATGAACACCGTATTGTATCCCGGCACATTCGACCCCATCACCAAGGGCCATACCGATCTGGTCGAGCGCGCGGCAAAGATGTTCGATAAGGTGGTCGTGGCGGTTGCGGTCAGCAGCAAGAAAAACCCTGCCTTTTCCCTCGACGAGCGCGTCGGCATGTGCCGTGAAGTCCTGGCGCATCTGCCCAATGTCGAAGTAGTCGGCTTTTCCACGCTGCTCGCGCATTTTGCCCGCGAGGTGAATGCCAATGTCCTCCTGCGCGGCCTGCGCGCGGTGTCGGATTTCGAGTACGAATTTCAGCTGGCCAACATGAATCGCGTCCTCGCACCGGAAGTCGAGAGCCTGTTCCTGACGCCTTCGGAAAAATACTCCTACATCTCCTCAACGCTGGTGCGTGAGATTGCCAGCCTGAAAGGTGATGTCACCAAATTCGTTCACCCCGTAGTCAATGAGGCCCTGCTCAAGCGTTATAATGCCTAGGCTCAGACCCTAACGCACCATCATGTAGGAGTGCCTGGTTCCATGTCTCTGATCATCACTGACGACTGCATCAACTGCGACGTCTGCGAGCCGGAATGCCCGAACAATGCCATTTCACAGGGCGATGAGATCTATGTGATCGATCCGAACCTGTGCACCGAGTGCGTTGGGCATTTTGACGAGCCGCAGTGTCAGCAGGTCTGCCCTGTAGATTGCATTCCGCTGGACCCGAACAATGTCGAAAGCCGTGAGGAACTGATGGAGAAGTATCAGATCCTCGTCGGCACGGCTTAAATCCGTGCACCGCCTGTTTCTGCTGCCAGCCCTGCTGCTGGCATTCACGATCCAGGCGGCTCCCCTGCCTGGCCAACAGGCAGTCGCTACTGCCGATCCTGCCGCCACCGAGGCCGCCCACCGCATTCTTGACGAGGGCGGCAATGCATTCGACGCCGCCGTTGCTGCCGCTGCCACACTCGGTGTGGTCGAACCCTATAGCTCCGGCATTGGCGGCGGCGGGTTCTTTCTGCTGCGCCAGCCCGACGGCGGGAATGCCGAATACCGTTTCATCGACGCGCGCGAAACCGCCCCGCTCAAGGCAGGCCGAGATCTGTACCGCGATACCGAAGGCGTCGTGCAGCGTGATCCTGCGCTGAACGGCCCTTTGGCCGCCGGTATCCCGGGCCTTCCCGCCGCGCTGGTGCACCTGGCCGAGCGGTACGGCCGATTACCGCTGAGTCAAAGCCTGGCACCCGCCATCGAGGCGGCTGAGCAGGGCTTTGCCGTCACTGATCGGTATCGCATGCTGGGTGGTTTCCGTATTGAGGCGATGCGCCGCGACGCCGAAACCGCTCGATTGTTCCTACGCAACGGAGAACTGCCCGCCGAAGGTGAGGTGATCAAACAGCCAGAGCTGGCGCAAACACTGCGGCAACTCGCCGCCAAGGGCCGTGACGGATTTTATCGCGGCCCCGTTGCAGCGCAGCTGCTCAAGGGAATAGAGGCAGCGAACGGCATCTGGCAGCAAGCTGACCTGGACGCCTATCAGGTCATAGAACGCGAACCGATTCGCTTTCACTCCCATGGCATGGAGATCATCAGCGCGCCCCTTCCGTCGGCGGGAGGCATTGCTCTGGCGACCATACTTCAGGGTGTGGAAAGCCTGCCCGCGACGCAACACGGCTCGGTGGCCTGGACGCACAATATCGTCGAGATGATGCGTCGCAGCTATCGCGACCGCGCTCTGTTGTTGGGTGACGATGATTTCGTCGAGGTGCCGGTTGCGCGGCTGATCTCCAGAGAATACGCCGAGCGACTCGCCGCTACGATTGACCCTGAGCGCGCGACACCCAGTACTGAACTGGGTGTACCTAAACTGTTCAGTGAAGGGACCAACACCACGCACTTCTCGTTAATGGATGCCGAAGGCAACGCCGTCTCGGCAACCTTGAGCATCAACCTGCCCTTCGGCGCGGCCTTCACCGTGCCCGGCACCGGGGTGTTGCTGAACAACGAAATGGACGATTTTGCAGCCGATCCGATCGGGCGCAACGAGTACGGGCTGGCCGGCGGCGAAGCCAACGCCATCGCCCCCGGCAAGCGTCCGCTGTCCAGTATGGTGCCAACCATGCTGGAGAACGATTCACGCCTGGCGGTGCTGGGCACTCCGGGGGGTAGCCGTATCATTACCATGGTTCTGCTTGGGGCGTTGGAAGCCATCAATCAGCAGCCGGTAGAGCGCTGGGTCAGCCGGCCGCGCTTTCACCATCAGTATCTGCCTGACCGGATTCAGGTCGAAGACAATGCCTTCACGGCAAAGGAGCAGGCTGAACTGGAAAAGCTTGGCCACCGGGTCGAACCTGCCGGCCGGCGCTATGGCGATATGCACGCGCTGGAATGGGACAAGCGCAAGGGGGAAGTGAGCGCCGCAAGCGACCCCCGTGGGGTCGGTGCAGCGCAGGTCAGGCATCCGCTCAACAAAGACTAGAGTGAGGGCTCTATCCGCTCTCGTCCGCCCTTGCGGTTTTTCCTAGTAAGAGGCTTGGCCTTGGCCTTGATCGGCCGCTCGCGCTTTTGCGGCTGTTCGACCTCGACCGGCTCCGGTTCATAGGGCACGATAACCTGCTCAACCACCTCTCCCCGCGCGGCTAACGCGGTGTGAGCCATCGCCAGATGACGCCGAATGTCCATCAGATAGTGCATATCGTTGAGCAGCGAAGTCGCCTGCCAACCATCCAGTTCACGGTTGCGCAGTTGTAGCTGGACGCCCTTCTGGAATTCTGCGGAGAACAGCTTTCCGTCTTTCTCATATTCGTAGAAGAGCTCCGCCTGAGCGGCTGCATCCCCTTGAATATCCTCGAGCCGACCGAGCGCCAACAAAGCCAGGCCGCACTGCTCGCGAAGCACAGCGTATGCCGCATAAACCACAGGCGGGGCGTCATCGAGCTGTTTGCGCAGGTTCTTCTGCAGATGCTTGGCCGCCTTGACCGCCTCGACCAGGTCGCGCCCCGCCAGGTTATGTTCCATCAGCACCTGTTGCTGTTCAGGCAGCAGCGAAATATCCATGCGGCTGATGAAATCGACGATATCCGAATACACGCCCTTGATATGCCGCTCGTAGAGAACATCCGCGTTTTCGCGCTGGGCCGCCGCGACGGGCGCGCGTACCGCCTCATGCAGCTGCCTGCGCGGCATGCCAAGTAAAACTGCCGGAGGAAGATAGGTCGATGCCGCAATCACCTGCCGTGTCAGGGCTGCCAGATGCAGCAATTCCTGATCCAGTACCTTGAGCGCAGTGTCTGCGTGCATCAGGGCCGAATCGTTCAGGTAAAGCGCCCGCGCCCGTGGCTGATTGCTGAGTACGGAGGGCTTGATCTCGGTACTGCCCACAGGAACCCCCTCGGGAAACCAGCGCATCAGCATCTTTATCATCACCGGAATGAAGGGCAGCATGATGACCAGCCCGAGCAGATTGAACAGCGTATGGAACAACGCCAGCTTTAGCGTGTAAGCATCGTCGGCGATGCCCAGCACATACGCGATCGAATCAACGCTGCGAGCCAAGAGCGGGAGTATGAGCAAGGCTATCGCCGCCGTGACGCCATTGAACAGGATATGCGCAGCGGCCAATCGCCGACCGGCATTATTGCTGCCGAGCGCGCCGATCAGGGCTGTAACAGTCGTGCCCAGATTGGCACCTATAGCCATCGCCAACGCATTGTCGTAAGCCAACTGACCACTGGCCAGCGCAGCCAGCGTTATCATCAGCGTGGCATGACTGGATTGCATCAGCACCGTTGCCAGCAGACCCAGTAACACATAGATGATGACCCCGAGCCAGCCGGAGAACGCGTAGCTATCAAGGTTAAGCACGCCTTCGAAACTGGCGAAGCCGGCCTTCATCAGATCGATGCCGAAAAACAACAGGCCAATGCCGAGCAGAACCTGGCCAATGCCTTTCCAGTGCGCTTCGGCGCGACGTCCGAGCATCACGCCAAATACCAGCAGTGGCATAGCCACCGAAGCCAGATCGACCTTCAAGCCCACCAAGGCGATCAGCCAGGCGCCCGTTGTGGTACCCAGATTCGAGCCGAACACAATGCCGATCCCCGCCATCAGACTGATGAGACCGGCGCTTAGAAAGGCAATGCTGAGCAGGGTTACCAGGGAACTGGATTGAACGAGGGCGGTACTGGTGAAACCGAAGGCCAGGCTTTTCCATAGCCGATCGGTGCTTCTGGATAGCCAGCGCTCGAGTGCGCCGCCGGTGAAGGCCCGAAACCCATCTTCAAGATGGCGCATGCCCATGATGAACAGGGCGACCCCTGCGGCGAGGGTGGCGAGCTCAATCTTCAGGAAAAAGAGAATCAGTAAAACCAGCAGGGCGACCGGTAGCCAGCCCGGCTTCAGAAAAGTACGCATTGAACTCCCATGATCCAACGATCGGATCGACAACCTGCTGGCTGTCGTCCGACTCGCCAGGGTTCATATCAGAAGCGTTCGTCCTGCTGCTTGCGACCGTAGCCGCTCTTGGTGCAGCCCAGGCAACGCATGAAGGTTTCGCGTCCCGGACGGACTACCAACTCCTGTCCGGCCTCGGCAGTATTGCCAGCCAGAGCAGTGAACGGAAGGCTGACAACGAACGCCGCAGTGCCCACAGCCGTGACGCCCAGCAATAACGGCCGGGCAATGATCAGATCACCAACCATGGCAAAAATTCCGGGGTTGTTGACCTCTTCCTTGTATCCAAATGATTGATCAGCAGCCGCGACACTGCCAGCCAGCAGCAAGCCGGCCATTAAAGCTGTGGTATGACGTAACAGGCGCATAATTAAGTCCCTGGTTTGTGGCCCGATAGGCGTTTTTTTATCATGCCGGCAACCCTTCCCGGGTACCGTTCACTCTGCATTGTAGGCCTTAACGGCTAATTTCGGAATCCGGGCGGTACAATTCACTAAATACCCGTTTTTTCAGGCCTGCAGAGCTTTTAACGCTGACAGCCACGGCAGAACACCGAGCTACGCTGTCCCAGGCGGGTCTCGCTCAGTGTCATACCGCAAACCTTGCACAGCTGGCCCGCCCGCCCGTAAACAAACAACTCCTGCTGAAAATAGCCAGGCTTGCCATCGCCACCGATGAAATCGCGGAGCGTCGTGCCGCCACGTTCGATGGCGAACGCCAGAACCTTCTTGATTTCCTCGGCGAGACGCTGGTAACGCGCCCTGCTGATACGTCCCGCCTCGCGTCGCGGATCAATTCCGGCGGCAAACAGCGCTTCGGTGGCATAGATATTCCCGACGCCAACAACGACGGCGTTATCCATGATGAACGGCTTGACCGCCATGCTGCGACCACGAGAGCACTGGTACAGCCGGTCGCCATTGAACGCATCGGACAGGGGCTCCGGCCCGAGGGTGGCAAGCAGCGGGTGCAGCTCCCCGGCACGCTGCCAGAGCATGGCGCCAAAGCGCCGCGGGTCGGTGTAACGTAGCGCCAATCCGGAATCCAGCTCGATATCCACATGCTCATGTTTGAGCACAGGCGTATCCACCGGCACCAGCCGCAGATTGCCGGACATGCCGAGATGGCTGATCAGCGTGCCGCCGCCTATATCCATCAGCAGATACTTCGCGCGCCGGCGTACCGCCATGAATGTCTGCCCTTCAATCTGAATGGCGAGATCTTCCGGAATCGGCCAACGCAGGCGCCGGTCGCGCACTATCAGGCGCGTAACCCGGTGACCTTCCAGATGCGGAGCAATACCGCGACGCGTGGTTTCGACTTCAGGGAGTTCAGGCATGGGGCCCTGCTCAGATGTGTAGCCAATAGGTGGCAAATATTAGCAGCAACAGCATCGGCATGACCGTGGCCACGAACCGCGCGTTCCAGACGAAAGCCACCCGCACCGGCGCTTCGCCGCTATAGCGCGCCAGTATCAGAGTGGAGGGGCCAAACGGCGAAAAGATCATGGCCAGGGAGAAACCGCACATCAGGCCCACCGCCGGCGTCAGGATCGGCACGCCCAGTGCCGCCAGTTGCGCCAGCAGGCCCGCAATCAGTGACAGCGATACGATAGGCGCAACGCCTACGGCAGCGAGCAGGATGGTGCTGAACAGGCTCGCCACCGCCAGCAGGACATTGTATTTCGGAGCCTGAGCCAACCACGCAGCAAAGTCGCCCAACGGTGCGGCCGCGCCAAGCAACCCACCCAGGACCGCAGCACAGCCGAAGATGAACATCTCATTGTGCATGCTGACCATATTCTCGGTGACTTCCCGCCAGGCCGCCTTGGGCGCGCGGTCACGCCAGAGCAGATAGCCCACCGCGCCGAGCGGTACCAGCACCATTGCCGACTGCGAAGCGGTGAGTATGGTCAGGTAAGCCAGCGTGCCCATGGCGGCGAGTCCCAGCAAGCTTCCCAGCACCAGCGGCCACATGCCGTCGGTCTTACTGTCATCACCAATGGTGTCACGCAGGCGCTTCAGACCACGGGTTTCATGTCGCCATCCCGCGACCACCATCATCAGCGTCGCCGCCAGACCGTATGGAAACAGGTCTGCCCAGGAAATATCAGGCATCTCCCGCGAAATAATCGCGATGGTGATACTGGTGGGTGCCAGCAGAGGCACCAGCGCAAAACCGCGAAGCGTCGTCACCATCACGCTGCGCAGTCCGTCACGCTGCTCCTGTTCGGTCAGCGGATAACGTTGCAGGTGTTCCTTGAGCGTGCCGCACAGCAGATTCATCATGCCGAAATTGAGCACTGAGCCGATGCTGGCGGCGGTGAGGACATAGCGTGGATAAAGAATCGAGGTCGGACCGGAAAGCAGCATCTTGTGTAGCTGCCGCAACGGCTGCAGACGCCGGGCCAGCAACTGCATCAGACCCAGTGCGCCGAGAAAACTGGTGTAGTAGGCGGCCGAACTGGCAAGCCGCGGCCATAGCGCCGGGTCGGCCTGAACACCGAAAACGACCGCCAGCAGCAACCCCAGAGTGATGATGCCCAGCCAGCGCGGATAGGGATTGAGGCGGCCGAATCGCAGGCAAAAATATAGTCCAAATACCAATGCAGCCAGCCAGCTCAAGGGCTTCTGCTGGCTGACCAGTGCGGCCAGCTCAAGCCCGACACCCAGGGGCAACAATCCGGAAATCATTGCCAGCGACTCAAGGCAGATCCTTGCGATACAGACCCTTCTTGAAGACACCCTCACCGAAACCGATCAGCTTGTCGTTCTCGTCGAGCAGGTCGCAGGCGGCCATAAACACCTTGTGCCCGGCGCTGCGACAGGTCGCAACCGCGCGAACCCGGGTTCCCACTGGCGCGGTTGCAGAGAAATTGACATTCATGGAAAGCGTGATGGCGACCCGGCGCTCGTCGGAGGTGGGGGCCCAGGTGCCGCACAGGCCCATTGCGATATCCAGCAGGCTGGCCGTTACGCCACCGTGCAGATTGCTGGCATTATTCATGTGCCGCTCTGTCAGGGTCAGCGCAACGACCGCCCTGCCTTCCGAGTACTCGATCAGCTCTGCACCCAGGTCCTGAAAGAATCCGGTCACTGACCGTGCGACTGCTTGCCGTTGATCCTGATCCATTAAATGCCACCCTTACTTTTCTTGGTTTGATTGATACCATTCAGCACGGCTGACCAATCGGTCATAAAATTGTCCCGCCACGCAGACTGCCCGCTCACACTGGGCCAAACAGGCGCGACCAGTGAACTTGCGCTCGCTTAGCGCAGGATTTAATCTCTCGCACCTTCAAACGAAATATCGTTCCGCATTGCGGAATGCAGGGTAAACGAGGAGACATTGCATGTTCAACCGGATTGGCGTAATCGGCGCCGGTGCCATGGGTCGCGGAATTGCCCAGCTGTTTGCCACCAGCGGCCAGCAAGTGCTGCTGTACGACACGCGCAAAGAGGCAATCGACGACGCACTGGCATTCAACCGCAACCTGCTGCAGCGCTCTGTAGCCAAGGGCAAGCTCAGCGAGCAGGATTTCGAGGCCACCATGGGGCGCATGCAGCCTGCGGCAACCCTCGAAGAGCTCAAGGATTGCGATCTGGTTATTGAGGCGATTGTCGAGATTCTCGAGGTCAAGCAAAAGCTGTTCGATCAGCTCGAAGCCATCGTCCGTGACGATTGCGTACTGGCCACCAACACCTCCTCGCTGTCCGTCACCCGTATCGCCAGCACCTGCAACAAGCCCGAGCGCGTCGCCGGCTTCCATTTCTTCAATCCCGTTCCCCTGATGAAGATTGTTGAAGTCGTGCGGGGAGAGCGCACCGACGAACGCTACATTCAGGGTCTGGTCGATCTGGCCAACACCGCGGGCCACTTCCCTGCGATCACGCCCGACACCCCCGGTTTCCTGGTCAACCATGCCGGTCGCGCCTTCGGTACCGAAGCGTTGCGCATCCTCAGCGAAGGCATTGCCACGCCGCAGCAGATCGATCGTATCCTGCGCGACGGCCCTGGCTTCCGCATGGGGCCATTTGAACTCTTCGACCTTACCGGTCTGGATGTATCCCACGCGGTAATGGAATCGGTGTACGAGCAGTTCTACCACGACCCGCGTTACACGCCATCCTTCATGGCGGCGCAGCGCGTTGCGGCCGGCCTGCTGGGTCGCAAGACCGGGCAAGGTTTCTATCGCTACGAGGATGGTCAGAAAATCGAGCCTCAGGAAGCCGCTCCCGAGACCGTGCTGATCAACCGCCCGTTCTGGCTGCATACCGATGACGACGCAGTCCGCAGCAATGTGCACGCGGCGCTGTCCGCCGCCGGCGCTACGCTGGAAGACAGCAATCAGCCCAGCGACGAGGCCATCTGCCTGGTAACCCCTTTGGGTGAGGATTGCACCAGCGCCCTGATCCGCCTCGGCCTGCCGGCTGAGCGCACCCTGGCGATCGACTGCTTCGCTGACTGGGACAAGCGCCGTACGCTGATGCGCCAGCCCGCCGCAGATGCCAACATCGTCGCTCAGGCGCGTCAGGCGCTCGGCGCAGACGGCGTGCCTGTGGAGCTGATCAATGACTCCCCGGGCTTCATCATCCAGCGACTCATCGCCAGCGTGGTAAACCTCGGGACAGAAATCGCGCAGAAAGGTATTGCCACACCGGAAACGCTCGACCGCGCCATTCAGCTGGCGCTGGGTTATCCTAAAGGCCCACTTGCCTTTGGTGAGCACTACGGCAAGCTGCGTATTCTGACTGCACTGAACAATCTCCAGGCCGTTTATGGCGAACCGCGTTACCGGCCAAGCCCCTGGCTGCGTCGGCGCGTTCAGCTCGACCTGCCCTTAACCGCCCCCGACTTCCAGGAGTAATCCTATGACTGCCTATATTTATGATGGCCTGCGTTCCCCTTTCGGCCGCCACGCCGGCGCACTGGCTCCCGTGCGACCCGATGACCTGCTGGCCGATGTGATTCGCGCCGTAGTCGCCCGTAACCCCTTCGCTGGCAATGACTATGAAGACGTGGTCATGGGCAACACCAACCAGGCCGGCGAAGACGCTCGCAACGTAGCGCGCCACGCCGGTCTGCTGGCTGGACTACCGCAGGAAGTGGCCGGCGTCACGGTTAACCGTCTGTGCGGTTCCGGCCTGGCGGCCATTCTCGATGCTGCCCGTGCGGTCAAGGTCGGCGAAGGTGATCTGTTCCTCGCCGGTGGCGTAGAGAGCATGAGCCGTGCGCCCTTTGTCATTGCCAAGAGCGAGAGCCCCTATTCCCGCGAGTTCCGCGCGTTCGACAGCACCATCGGTGCGCGCTTCCCCAACCCCAAGGTTGAAGCCGAGTACGGTGACGACACCATGCCGCAGACGGCTGATAACGTAGCGGCTGATCTGGGTATTACCCGTGAAGAAGCTGACACCTACGCTGCGCGCAGCCAGGCGCTGTATGAGAAAGCCCGCGCCGAAGGCTTCTTCGCCGAAGAGATCCTGCCGATCGAAGTACCCCAGGGCCGCAAGAAGCCCAACAAGGTCGTCGATCAGGATGAGCACCCGCGTCCAAGTAGCGACATGGCGGCGCTGTCCGGCTTGCGTCCGCTGTCAGCAGACGGCGTGGTAACCGCCGGCAACGCCTCCGGGGTCAACGACGGTGCCGCTGCACTGATCATCGGCAGCGAAGCAATCGGCCAGAAGTACGACATCAAGCCGCGCGCACGCATACTCGCCGGTGCTGTGTCCGGCGTGGCGCCACGCGTCATGGGCTTGGGCCCGGTTGAAGCGTGCAAGAAGGCTCTGTCCCGCGCTGGCTTGACCCTCGACGATATGGACGTGATCGAAATCAACGAGGCCTTCGCTTCACAAGTCCTCGGCTGCGCCAAGCAGCTGGGCATCGCCTTTGATGATCCACGCCTGAACCCCAACGGTGGCGCCATTGCTGTAGGCCATCCGCTGGGCGCTTCCGGCGCGCGTCTGACGCTGACCGCCCTGCGCCAGCTTGAGCGCACCGGAAAGCGGTACGCACTGGTCAGCCTGTGCATCGGCCTGGGTCAGGGCGTCGCAGCCGTCATCGAACGCGTCTGAAACGCTTGATCTGATCTCTCCGTTGAGCGTTATGCGGAGCGCCAAAACAGCCAGACCTGCCAGATCGGCGGTCTGGCTGTTTGCTTTCTGGCTGCCAGGCGTGACATGGCGGCATCGAATTTTCCGGCGCTTCTGGTATCGTGAGCGCTTCTGATCAACCCGGTATCGCAGATGCAAATAGCTTCCAACCCCTTCGAATGGCTCGGCGAAGTGCTGGGCAGCCTGGTGCGCATCGTCATCGACAGCCTCACCTGGATATTCGATCTGCTCAGCACCGCCAGCGCGGCATTCATCAATGGGTTTGCGCGCACGCTGGGCGTCGACAGCAGCTGGCTGAGTATCGGCGCCGTCATTATCGGCCTGTTATTGCTATACAGCGGAGTGCGCTCACTGATGCGCAAACGCTTCATCAGTGGGGTCATCTGGATTCTGCTCGGGCTCTGGTTGTTGAGCGCGCTGGTACGCTGAGCCGCGGTGCAGCACGCCTGAACCGAGAGCACAAATGAGAGTCCGCATAGAACAACCTATGCGAAGGCATCAACTTCATCAGAGGAGACAATCATGGGATTCGCCCTTTCCACCGATCTGCAACTGACCAGTAGCGCCTTCGAACAGCACGGCGCGATTCCGACCAAGCATACCGGCGAGGGGCAAGACGTTTCCCCGGCGCTGAGCTGGAGCAACCCGCCGGCGGGCACCAAGTCATATGCGATTATCTGCCATGACCCTGACGCCCCGCTGGTCTCGCCGAACGGCACCTACGGCTTCGTGCACTGGACGTTGTACAACATTCCGGGCGAGGTGAATTCGCTGCCTGAAGGCTGCGCAGACTACACCCAGGGTACGAATAACTTCGGTGAAAACGGCTACAAGGGACCGATGCCACCCGAAGGCCACGGCCGCCATCATTATTACTATTGGGTGCTGGCGCTCGATGCCGAGTTGAACCTGCCCGAAGGCCTCAGCATGTGGGAATTGCTTGAGAAGGTTGAACCTCATACGCTGGCAATGAACCGCCTGATTGGCACCTATCAGCGCGGCTGAAGCCGTTGCACCCCGCCGGCGAGCTTGCTCACCGGCGGGCAATGCTAGGCGTTGCGTCCTTTGAGGGCGCCTGCCAGCTCTTTCCTCAGCGGCTCATTCATCAATCGCCGGGTTTCCCGATAGGCCTTACGGTCCAACCTCGCCAGACTCTGAACCTTCTCCCGTGCGCGATCAAGCAACTGCTCAGCGCTGACCAGCTCATCATAGAAGCCTGCCTGCACAGCCTGCTGCGGAGTCAGGATTTCGGACTGCAATGCGCAACGCGAGAGCCAGCCGGGGTTCAGCCGCGCCCGGGCCTGCGGCATGGCTGCGTCAGGCATGGTCATGCCAATCGCCACCTCGTTAAGACCAGTCTTGAACGGGCCATCGATGCCGATGCGGTAATCAGCCAGAAGCAGCATGAATGCGGCCTTGGCCATGGTGTGACCGGTGCTGGCAATGACCAGTGGCGCAGGGAAATCCAGCATGGCCATTGTCAGGCGATCGCCGGCCGCCCGCATGGCATCGCATTCAGGGCCGCCGGCATCGATCAGCTTGCGATCATAGCCGCCGCTGAATATCCCCGGCCTTCCGCTGATCAATACGGCGCAATCGGCGGCCGCCGCTTCGTCCAGCGCCTTGAGCAACGCCTCAAGCATGGCCAGCGACAACGCGTTGGCCTTGCCGTCGTCCAGCGTGATCTCCGCTACGCCCTTCTTGATGCTAAGCGTCAACGCGCTCATGATTCGGCTCCGGCGCGCGCCTCGTCCCGCAGCACCCGACGCAGCAATTTGCCTACCGTCGACTTCGGCAGGTCGTCACGGATTTCAATGGTACTGGGCACTTTATAACTGGTCAGTTTTTCACGGCAGTGGCTGATGATTTCTGCCTCGCCGACGCTGGTGTCGCTGAGGCTGACGAAAAGTTTGATCGCCTCGCCCTTCTTCTCATCCGGCACGCCCACGGCGACGCATTCACGAATGGCGGGATGCTGCATGGCGACCTCTTCGATTTCGTTCGGATACACGTTGAAACCGGACACCAGAATCATGTCCTTCTTGCGATCGACCAGTTTCAGGAAGCCTTCTTCGTCAATCAGGCCGACGTCACCCGTGCGCAACCAGCCATCAGCGGTAAACACCGCAGCGGTTTCTTCGGGACGCTGCCAATAGCCTTGCATCACCTGCGGCCCACGGATCAGCACCTCCCCTGGCTCTCCTCTGGGGGTTTCGCGCCCCTCATCATCCACGGTCTTCATCTCGGTATCGATCAAGGCGCGGCCGACGAAGCCTTCCTTATACGGCGTGTAGGCAGAGGAGGCGATGACCGCCGGCGAGGTTTCGGTTAGTCCGTATCCCTCACGCACCACGCTCCCGGTGCGCTGCAGCCAACGCTTGGCGATCTCGGTATTCAACGGCGCGCCGCCGGAATTCACCCATTTGAGACGGCTGAAATCGATGCTGTCGAATTCGGGGTGCGCCATCAGGGAAATGAACAGCGAGTTGATGCCGGTGAGTAGCGTGATGGGGCGGCGCTTCATATCGGCAATCATGCTGTCTAGATCACGCGGATTGGTAATCAGGACGCTGTGGAAGCCTGTAGACACGGAGCCGATGCAGTTCGCGGTAAAGGCGAAGATATGGTAGAGCGGTAGCGGTGACACCCGCACCTCGTTGCCGTATTCCACTTCGCCTTCACGCAGGATACTAGTCGCCTGAATAACGTTGCTCAGGATATTGCGGTGCGTCAGCATCGCGCCCTTGGATACGCCTGTTGTGCCTCCGGTGTATTGCAGCAAGGCCAGATCATCCAGACCGCGCCCGGTCTGCACCTCGGGCAAACCTTCACCCAGCCGCAGCGCCTGCTGAAAGCGCGTCACGTCAGGCTCATCGGCGTCATACACCGGATTCTGCAAGTCGTCGACACTGGTGACGATCAGATGCTCAATCTCGGTGTCACCCTGAATGCCGCGCAGCACCGGGACTAGCTTGTCGAGAATAACAACTGCCTTTGCGCCTGAATCGGCGAACTGGTGTCGGCTTTCATGCGGCGTGTACTGCGGGTTGGTATTGACGATCACCAATCCGGCTTTCATGGCACCGAAGATGGCCACGGTGTACTGGAGCAGGTTGGGTAGCTGGATAGCAAGGCGGTCGCCTGGTTCGAGCCCAATGCCATGCCTGAGGTAGCGTGCGAAGGCATCGGAAGATGCCCTGAGCTCGATGAAGGTTTGGGTGTCTTCACCGCAAGAGAATGCCGGCTTGTTTCCGTAGTCCTGACACGCTTTTTCAAGCACATCGAAGATGGTGGTGTGGCCGAGTTGCGCCAGCTGGGTATCGACGACGGAATGAGCAGATATCGACATCAGAGCCTCTTTATTTTTTTGGACTGTTATTTTGCACTGCGGAACCGAATACCAAAAAGATGCTATTCTATCCAAAGTGAGTGTGCAATGATCAGGCAACGACGCATACATCGTTGCTCGGCCACACCGGCTCAATTGCTCAGAGCATCGAGACAACAAAAACAGCCGGACATTGAATATTTGCTCCGTTGGGCAGTGCTTGCGTGTGCCGCCGGACGGTTCCTAGCAGGGTATCTCTGACTTCCTGTCCACGTACGGAACGTACAGCAGACCAATGTCCAAGACGCTTAAAGGGTAATAAAGCGCCATGAACGAAGATTCGCAATCAATCCAGGAACCAGCAGTCAAGGATCGCAAATTTGTCGAGGCGCTATCGCGCGGCCTCGATGTGCTGCGCGCGTTCAGCCAGGGCACCGTGGTCATGGGCAATCAGGATATCGCTCGCATCACCGGCCTGCCCAAGCCCACCGTTTCCCGCATGACTTATACCCTCACCAAACTTGGTTATCTCAGCTACTCGCCGCAGCTGGAAAAGTATCAACTTGATTCAGGCGTCCTGGCCCTTGGTTATGCCTATGTGTCGAATCTGCGCGTGCGTCAGCTGGCCAAGCCGTATATGGATGAGTTCGCACGTAGCACCAACACCTCGGTAGGCCTGACCTGCCGTGACCGGTTGTCGATGATCTACGTGGAAAACTGCCGGCCTGCCGAAGCCACCTCGCTGCGTATGGATGTCGGTATTCGTCTGCCGCTGGGGACCACTGCCGCAGGGCGCGCCTATCTCGCAGCGATGAAGGAAGAAGAGCGCGCCCACGTGCTGACCGCTCTGGCCAACCGTCATCCGGACACCTGGCCGGATATCGAGCGTCGCGTGGCGACAGCGCTGGAAGAATACGAAGCCTATGGTTTCTGCCTGTCGCTCGGCGATTGGGACCGTAACGTGAACGCCGCCGGCGTGCCGTTATTCCTGCAGGACGGCACCATCATGGTCCTGACCTGCGGCGCGCCGACCTATCTGGTACCGGCTGAGAAGGTCAAGAATCAACTGGCCCATCAGCTGGAGATGCTCGCACGGGATATCGAGCGGCTCGGCGTCTGACGAACAGCATTTGCCTTGCGTCGCACTAAAATCGCGGCGAGGGGTCGGTATGTCTGCTTATCGATGACCCTGTATCAGCGATCCACATTTCGCTTCTTCAATCATCGACAAACAGATTCTTTTTTTGTATTTTGCATAGCGAAACTTGGTTTCATTATTCCGCATAGTGAAACCATAACGATTCACCAGAACGGAGGTTCAGCATGTCGGACGTGGTCACCCTGGAACGACACGGCGCTATCGCAGTCGTCAGAGTCAACAACCCACCGGTCAATGCCCTGGGTATTGCTGTTCGTGAAGGCCTGCAAAACAGCTTCGCAACCGCCGAGGCCGATCCGCAAGTCAAGGCGATCGTACTGGTCTGTGAAGGCAGCACCTTCATGGCCGGAGCCGACATCAAGGAATTCGGCAAGCCGCCGAAGTCACCCAGCCTGCCTGAAGTAGTCAACGGCATTGAAGCCGGCAACAAGCCAAGCGTTGCCGTTATCCATGGCACCGCCCTGGGTGGCGGACTTGAAGTGGCAGTCAGCTGTCACTATCGCATTGCCGTGAAGAGCGCCAAGGTCGGTCTGCCTGAAGTGAAGCTGGGCCTGCTGCCGGGTGCCGGCGGTACACAGCGCCTCCCTCGCCTGGTCGGTGTGCCCAAGGCTCTGGACATGATTGTCAGTGGTAACCCGATTGGTGCCGCCGAAGCCCATGAACTCGGTGTTATTGACGAACTGATCGAAGGCGACCTGCAAGCTGCCGGTATCGCCTACGCAGAGAAGCTGATTGCCGAAGGTAAAGGTGCCCGTCGTACCGGCGAGCGTACCGACAAGCTGGAAGGTGTCGACAACGCCGCTGCAGTAGCGGCCAAACGTGCAGAAATCGAGAAGAAGACGCCCGGCCTGTTCTCACCACAACGGTGTGTTTCTGCTGTCGCGGCCGCTTTCACACTGCCCCTCGAGGAAGGCCTCAAGCGCGAGCGTGAACTGTTCGGCGAGTGCCTGGTTTCCCCGCAGCGCGGCGCGCTGGTTCATGCATTTTTCTCCGAGCGTCAGGCCTCCAAGATCAATGACCTGCCCAAGGACACCCCGGTCCGCGACGTCAAGTCGGCAGCCGTGATCGGTGGCGGCACTATGGGCGTCGGCATCGCCATGTGCTTTGCCAATGCCGGCATTCCGGTCAAGGTGCTGGAAATCAGCGAAGACGCCAAAGCCAAGGCCATGGAGCGCTGCCGCGATACCTACATGATGAGCGTCAAGCGCGGCAGCCTGACCGAAGACGCCATGAACAAGCGTCTCGAGCTGATCCAGGGCGTAACCGATTATGCCGATCTGTCTGACGTTGACCTGGTAGTCGAAGCCGTATTCGAAGAGATGGGCGTCAAGCAGAAGGTCTTCGAAGCACTGGATGCCAACTGCAAACAGGGCGCTATCCTGGCCAGCAACACCTCCTCGCTGGACCTGAACAAGATTGCCGAATTCACCAAGCGTCCCCAGGACGTAGTCGGTCTGCACTTCTTCAGCCCGGCGAACGTCATGCGCTTGCTGGAAGTCGTCCGTGGCGAGAAAACTGCCAACGACGTGCTGGCAACTGCGATGGCTGTCGGCAAGAAACTCAAGAAAGTCTCGGTTCCGGTTGGCGTATGCGATGGCTTCGTCGGTAACCGCATGGTTTTCCAATACGGCCGCGAGTCCGAGTTCCTGCTGGAAGAAGGTGCTACTCCTGCTCAGGTCGACGGCGCGCTGCGCAAGTTCGGCATGGCCATGGGTCCCTTCGCGATGCGTGACCTGTCCGGTCTGGATATTGGTCTGGCGATCCGCACCCGTCAGCGCGAAACGCTGCCCGCCGAGTACAAATTGCCAGCGATTCTGGACAAGATGGCCGAGGCCGGCATGCTGGGTCAGAAGACCGGCAAGGGTTTCTATGTTTACGAGAAGGGTTCACGCACACCACTGGAAAACCCTGATCTGCCGCCGATTCTCGAAGCCGCTTCCAAGGAGCAGGGTGTCGAGCGCCAGCAGCTGAGCGACGAATACATTCTCGAGCGCACCCTGTACGCGCTGATCAACGAGGGTGCCAAGATTCTCGAGGAAGGCATCGCCCAACGCGCCAGCGACATCGACGTTATCTATCTCAACGGCTACGGATTCCCGGCCTACCAGGGCGGCCCCATGTACTATGCCGACAGCATTGGCCTGGATCGCGTCTATGCGAAGATAAGCGAGTTCCATGAAAAACTCGGCGCCTGGTGGAAACCGGCTCCATTGCTGGAAAAGCTGGCTAAAGAAGGCCGCAAGTTCGCTGATCTTTGAATAACTATTGAGGATCCCGGGAGCACCGCTGCTCAGCCTGACGGGTAACCGGGCCGAATCATCATTTGCTCACGCAGATATGCATTCGCGCCCGGTTTCGACGTCGTCAAGCCAGGCAGCAGTTGCCGGACCGATTACAACGAGGACCACACATGGATATCCATTACTCACCTGAACAGCTCGCCTTCCGTGACGAAGTGCGTGAATTTCTGAAAAACGAGCTGCCAGCCGACATCGCAGCCAAGGTCAAGCTGGGCAAGCACCTGTCCAAGGAAGACCATCAGCGCTGGCAGAAAATTCTGTCCGCCAAGGGCTGGTACGCTCCGGGCTGGCCGGTTGAGCACGGTGGCACCACCTGGGGCGCCGTTGAAAAGCACATCTTTGATGAAGAGTCTGCTGCTGCCGGCGCGCCGCGCACCATCCCCTTCGGCGTGAACATGGTTGCTCCGGTAATCATCAAGTTCGGCACAGAAGAGCAGAAGGCACATTACCTGCCGCGCATTCTGTCCGGTGAAGACTGGTGGTGTCAGGGTTATTCCGAGCCGGGCGCCGGTTCCGACCTGGCCTCGCTGAAGACCCGCGCCGTGCGCGATGGCGACCACTACATTGTCAATGGTCAGAAGACCTGGACCACCCTGGGCCAGCACGCCAACTGGATCTTCTGTCTGGTCCGTACCGATCCCGAAGCGCAGCAGCAGCGCGGCATCTCCTTCCTGCTGATCGACATGGCGACGCCGGGTATTACCGTGCGTCCGATCATCACCCTGGACGGCGACCATGAAGTCAACGAAGTCTTCTTCGATGACGTCAAGGTACCGGTCGAGAACCTGGTCGGTGAAGAGAACAAGGGCTGGACCTGCGCCAAGTACCTGCTGACTCACGAGCGTACCGGTCTGGCCGGCATTGGTTCTTCCAAGGCAGCCATGCGTCACCTCAAGCGCGTTGCCAGCAAGCAGCAGAAAAATGGCAAGCCGCTGATCGAAGACACGCTGTTCCGCACGCAGATCGCCGAGATCGAGATGCAACTGATGGCTGCCGAGATGAGCACCCTGCGTATCGTCGCAGCGGCCTCTGAAGGCGGCGTTCCCGGCGCTGAAAGCTCGATCCTGAAAGTTCAGGGCACCGAGATCCGCCAAGCGATCACCAATCTGCTGCGCAAGGCCATCGGCCCGTACGCCCTGCCCTTCCTGCCGGAAGAAATGGAATACGGTTACGAAGGCGAAGTATTGCTGGAAGACTACAGCCCGTCGCTGGCCTCCATCTACTTCAACATGCGCAAACTGTCGATCTTCGGCGGATCCAACGAGATCCAGAAGAACATCGTCTCGAAAATGATTCTCGAACTTTAAGGAGCCTGCCGTGGACTTCAAATTGACTGAAGAGCAACAAATGCTCCAGGAAACTGCGGAGCGTCTGGTACGCGACGCTTACACTTTCAGCAATCGCGAAAAATTCAGCGAAAGCGAAACCGGTTTCAGCCCGGAATTCTGGCAGCAGATGGGCGAGCTGGGCCTGACCGCAATCCCCTTCCCCGAAGAGCTCGGCGGATTTGGCGGCACAGGCATCGAGAACATGCTGATCATGCAGGAGCTGGGCAAGGGTCTTTGCCTGGAGCCCTACATGGAGTCAGTCATCCTCGCAGGCGGCTTGATCACCCAGTTGGGTTCCGACGCTCAGAAAGAGGAATTGCTGGCTGGTATCGCCTCCGGCGAACTGCAAGCGGCTGTAGCGCTGGAAGAACAGCAGAGCCATTACGACCTGAGCCACGTCACCACGACTGCCACCAAACAGGACGGTAGCTGGACGCTCAACGGTCGCAAGGCTGTGGTGATTGGTGGCCACACCGCCGGCAAGATTCTGGTCTCTGCCCGCAGCGCGGGCGACGTTCGCGACCAGTCCGGCATCAGCCTGTTCATTGTCGATCCGAACAGCGAAGGTGTTCGTCGCCGTGTCTACTCCACCGTGGATGGCCGCAAGGGTTGCGAACTCTTCCTCGATAACGCCAAGGGCGAACTGCTGGGTACTGATGGCGAAGCCTATGACGCTATCCGTTACCAGTCTGGCCGTGCCATTGCCGCACTCTGCGCTGAAGCCGTCGGTTCCATGCGCGTACTGTGCGACATCACGCTGGATTACCTGAAGACCCGCAAGCAGTTCGGCGTGGTCATCGGCAAATTCCAGGTACTGCAGCACCGCATGGTCGACATGATCAGCGAGCTGGAACGCGCTACCTCCATGGCGATTCTGGCGGCCTGTCTGGCAGACGACGAAGACAGCGAAGAGCGTAGCGCCAAGCTGGCCGCGGCCAAGTACATGGTCAACCGCGCTGCGCAGTATGTGGCAGAGCAGAGCATCCAGCTGCACGGCGGTATCGCCATGACCTGGGAATACGCCGGCGCGCATTACGCCAAGCGTCTGGTCATGATTGGCCATCAGTTCGGTGATGAAGATCATCACCTGGAAGCCTACGCTGCTCAACTGAGCATCTGAGCCGGCCGGCCGGAACAGCGTCTGTAGCTGTTCCGGCCGATCTGTGACGCGGTTGATGGCGATTTGCACTATCAGCCAGGCACAGTGCCCGTTATGCTATGCACCCTTTTAATGTCATGCGCCCGCCGGGCGTCTCATAGACTTGTGGAGGACTAACGTCCATGAAAATCCTCGTCGCCGTAAAGCGCGTGGTCGATTACAACGTCAAGGTTCGCGTCAAAGCGGACAATTCCGGTGTCGATCTCGCCAACGTCAAGATGTCGATGAACCCCTTCTGCGAAATCGCTGTGGAAGAGGCCGTGCGCCTGAAAGAGAAAGGCGTGGCGACTGAAATCGTCGCTGTGTCGGTCGGACCGACTGCTGCCCAGGAGCAGCTGCGTACCGCCCTGGCACTGGGTGCCGATCGCGCCATCCTGGTTGAATCCACCGAAGAGCTGAGCTCGCTGTCCATCGCCAAGCTGCTCAAGGGTGTGGTCGACAAGGAACAGCCCCAGCTGGTCATCCTTGGCAAGCAGGCCATCGATTCCGACAACAACCAGACCGGCCAGATGCTGGCTGCGCTGTCCGGCTACGGCCAGGGCACCTTCGCTTCGGCAGTCAATGTCGAAGGCGACAGCGTCAAGGTAACCCGTGAAATCGACGGCGGCGCCCAGACCGTTGATCTGAAACTGCCGGCCATCGTCACCACTGACCTGCGTCTGAACGAGCCGCGCTATGCGTCGCTGCCGAACATCATGAAAGCCAAGAAGAAGCCGCTTGAGACCCTCAAGCCGGAAGATCTGGGCGTCAGCACCACTTCGACCGTCTCTACCCTCAAGGTTGAAGCACCGGCCGCGCGCAGCGCCGGCATCATGGTCAAGTCGGTAGACGAGCTGGTCGACAAACTCAAGAACGAAGCCAAGGTGATCTAAATGACAATTTTGGTTATTGCTGAACACAACAACGCCGAGCTGACTGCCTCGACCCTGAACACCGTGGCTGCTGCCAAAGCCATTGGCGGTGACATCGAAGTACTGGTCGCTGGTCAGGGCTGCTCCGCTGTCGCTGATGCTGCCGCCAAGATCGAAGGCGTAAGCAAGGTGCTGCTGGCTGACAACGCTGCCTATGCCAACCAGCTGCCGGAGAACATCTCCCTGCTGGTTGCCGAAATCGGTAAGAACTACAGCCACATCCTGGCCACCGCCAGCACCAACGGCAAGAACTACCTGCCACGCGTTGCGGCCCTGCTGGACGTTGATCAGATCTCCGAGATCATCGCCGTGGAAAGCGCTGACACCTTCAAGCGTCCGATCTATGCCGGTAACGCCATCGCTACCGTGCAGTCCAACGCAGCGGTCAAGGTCATCACCGTGCGTTCCACCGGTTTCGATCCGGTTGCAGCCGAAGGCGGCAGCGCCAGCGTCGAGAACCTCGACGTTGCCCAGGACGCCGGCGTATCCAGCTTCGTCAACGAAGAGCTGGCCAAGTCTGACCGTCCCGAGCTGGCCGGTGCCAAGATCGTCATCTCCGGCGGCCGCGGCATGCAGAACGGTGAAAACTTCGAAATGCTGTACAAGCTGGCCGACAAGATCGGTGCTGCTGTAGGCGCTTCGCGCGCCGCAGTCGACGCTGGTTTCGTACCCAACGACATGCAGGTCGGTCAGACCGGCAAGATCGTTGCCCCGCAGCTGTACATCGCCGTCGGTATCTCCGGCGCGATCCAGCACCTGGCCGGCATGAAAGAATCCAAAGTGATCGTTGCGATCAACAAGGACGAAGAAGCGCCGATCTTCCAGGTAGCCGACTACGGTCTGGTGGGTGATCTGTTCCAGATCATCCCCGAGCTGGACGGCAAGCTGTAAGCTAGCTGAGCGGTAACAGAAACCCGGCCCTGTGGCCGGGTTTTTTTATCCGAAAGTAAGTACCAACCGCGCGCTTCTCTCGCGCTTCGCTGTACGCCCGATACTTTGCACGAATACAGGCGATGACAAACCAATCTCCAACCTTCCTCAGCGCACTGCCGCAATCGCTCCAATGGATCACTCTGGTTGCCGGCGGCGGCCTGGCGGGTTATCTGTTGCATTACATCGGCTTGCCCGCGGCGTTATTCCTTGGCCCCATGATTGTTGCGGTGTGCATGGGTGTCGCTGGCAGCAGTATTCATGTCCCGCGACTGCTGTTTCGCTCCGGGCAAGGTATCGTCGGCCTGATGGTGGCTCAATCGGTCACACTCGGCGTGCTGCTGGCAATGGCCGCCGAATGGCACCTGATGTTGATCATGACCATCGTGACGCTGCTGCTCAGCGCTGGGGTGGGGCTGGGTATGATCCGCTTCGGCGGCATTCCGGCGAGTGCCGCAGCCTGGGGGACCGCACCGGGAGCTGCCTCAGCCATGATCGCGATGGCGGAAGAAGATGGCGCTGATAGCCGCCTGGTCGCCTGCATGCAGTATGTACGGGTGGTGTGCGTCGTCATGCTCGGCGCCTGGATCAGCCATATGGTTGTCCCATCAGAATCCATGCAACTCTCCCCGGACGCAGCCGAGGTTCCACTTAACCTGATCGGGCTGGGCGCCACGCTGCTGGTTGCCTTTCTCGGCGCCCTGAGTGGACGTTTCGTTCCCTCGGGTGCATTGCTGACGCCGGTGATTGTGGGTAGTGCCTTGCAGCTGCTGGGCTGGCTGGACATCACTCTGACCGAGCCTATCCTTGCGCTGGCCTATGGTCTTATCGGCAGTTACATCGGCCTGCGCTTCGATCGCGCCACAGTGCTACGTGTCGCCAGATTGATGCCGACCATCGTCACCGCCAACGTAGCCCTGATATTGCTGACCACTGCCCTCGCCTGGCCGATCAGCTGGGTATTTTCCCGGGACTTTCTCTCGGTGTTTCTCGCGATCTCCCCCGGCGGCCTGGATGCCATGGCGATCATCGCGGTGGAGACGGGTTCGGATGCCAGTTTTGTGGTTGCGCTACAAACATTGCGGCTGATAGGCGTAGTGTTCACCGGCAAGCTGTGTGCACAGGTGCTGATAGCGATCGCGCGTCGCATGAACCGCTGAGTCGAAACCTATCATCGGGCGCCCGGGCGCCCGCTGATCAGGAGCAGCGTGGGTGCCGCTGCTTTTCTTGAGCCTGATCAATGCCCGGCGCAGCGTGCATCGCTATCCTCCGCGCCTTTCTTGTCTTGTACACAGGATCGCGCCATGCCCCAAGCTCCCGAACTGCTGGCCCCCGCCGGCACCCTGAAAGCCATGCGTTATGCCTTTGCCTACGGCGCTGACGCCGTTTACGCCGGCCAGCCGCGCTACAGCCTGCGCGTGCGGGAAAACGACTTCCACAACCCCGCCGTCATGGCCGAGGCGATCGCTGAAGCCCATGCACAGGGCAAGAAGTTCTATCTGGCCAGTAATATCGCCGCGCACAACAGCAAAGTGGCTAGCTACATTCGGGATCTCGAGGAGGTCGTGGCGATGGGCCCGGATGCCCTGATCATGTCCGACCCGGGGCTGATCATGCTGGTGCGGGAGCGCTGGCCCGAACTGCCGGTGCACCTGTCTGTTCAGGCGAACGCCACCAGCTGGGCAACCGTAAAGTTCTGGCAACAGCAGGGACTGGAACGGGTGATTCTGTCGCGGGAATTATCGCTCGATGAGCTGGAGGAAATCCGCCGCCGCTGTCCGGATATGGAGCTTGAAGTCTTTGTCCATGGCGCACTGTGCATCGCCTATTCCGGTCGATGCCTGCTGTCCGGCTACTTCAATCACCGGGATGCCAACCAGGGCGCCTGCACCAACGCCTGCCGCTGGAAATACGACCTACAGCCGGCTCAGGAAACTGCCGAAGGCAATGTCGAACCTGTGGTGAAGGAGTTCGAAGCCCAACCAGTATATCTGCTCAATCAAAGCGACAAACCGAACGAGCAGATGGCCATCGAGGAAGACGAGCACGGCACCTACATCATGAACTCCAAGGACCTGCGCGCGGTTCAGCACGTGCGGCGTTTCGTCGATATGGGCATGCATTCGCTCAAGATCGAAGGCCGCACCAAGTCGCATTTTTATGTCGCGCGGACGGTACAGACCTACCGCAAGGCAATAGACGATGCCGTTGCGGGCCGACCCTTCGATCTGGGGCTGATGAACGACCTGGAAAGCCTGTCGAACCGCGGTTACACCGAAGGCTTCTATCGCCGCCACCCGCCGGGCGTTTATCAGAACTACGAACAGGGCGCATCGCGGATGGAGCGTCACCAGTTTGTTGGCGAGGTGCTTGGAGATGACGGCGACTGGTTAACTATCGCCGTCAAGAACCGCTTCAGGGTCGGCGATCAGCTGGAACTGATGACACCGCAGGGGAACTGCCCTCTTACGCTGGCGGTATTGCAGGATCGCCAGGGTCGACCGATTGATGTCGCACCGGGGGACGGTCACGTAGTGCGCATCCCCCGGCCTGATGCCGTCAGTACCGAAATGGGCCTGCTGCTGCGCTATTTGAGAGACTGATTGCATCACCTGCGGCTTTTTCATAGAGAGAGGGAATTTTTTCGGCATAATGCTGCCTTACAACGCAGCCGTGGGCGGACATCCAGCGCCGCCCGCCTGCGCTGTCTGAACAGGTCGCTCGCGGCCGGCATTTCTCGGAGAGTAGATTTCTATGGATTGGCTGCAGGTTATCGTTCTGGCGATCGTTCAGGGCGTCACTGAATTTCTTCCCGTTTCCAGCTCGGCACACCTGATTCTGGTGCCCGTATTGACCGACTGGGAAGACCAAGGTCTCGCCTTCGACGTCGCGCTGCATCTGGGCAGCCTGTCCGCGGTATTGATTTATTTCCGTCGCGACATCATGGGCATGACCACCAGCTGGACCCGTTCGCTTGCCACGCGGCAACTGGATGCGGATGCCCGACTGGCCTGGGCCGTCATTCTCGGCACCATACCTGTGGGGCTGGCGGGGCTGGCGTTCAAGGACACGATCGAAACCGTATTACGCTCACCGCTGTATATCGCTGCAGGCTTGATCGTGTTCGGCCTGTTGCTTAGCTGGGTGGACTGGCGGCACAAGGGTCAACGCACCGAGCACCAGATGAACTGGAAGGATGTCGCAGTCATCGGTCTGTTCCAGGCCGTAGCACTGTTTCCCGGCACCTCGCGTTCAGGCATCACCATGACCGCCGGCCTGCTCATGGGCCTGAGCCGGGAGGCGTCGGCGCGCTTCTCGTTCCTGCTGTCGATCCCCGTCATTGTGCTCGCTTGCGGGTTGGAAACGCTGGACCTGATTCAGGCCAACGTAGCGGTCGACTGGCTAGCCATGGCCGGTGGCATTGTCGCGTCCGGCATCAGCGCCTACCTGTGCATTCATTTCTTCCTGGAATTCATCAACCGCATCGGCATGCAGCCCTTCGTGATCTACCGGATCGTTCTGGGTATAGCCCTGCTGTGGATCTTCTACTGATCGGGCAACTCGGCGCAGCACCCGCTGCGCCGGATTTTCGATTACACCGACCGGAAATCAGCGGCGTCCATGACCCGGATCAATAAGCGGTCCAGATTGCCATGCTTCAATAATATCGAAAAGCCATGATGCCACTGGAACGTCCAGGGCACTAACCAGCGACCCGATAAAAAACCAATGCTGCTACTCGATGCTCTCAGGGACCGATTGAGCTCTCTGCTCCCCAATGAACTCGCCGCGAGCGAGATACCGCGGCTGCTATCGCCGCACCGGCATAATTTTCTGCTCAGCCAGCGCCGCGCCACCCTGATCGTTAATCGGGTACGCCTGTTTGCCTTCCTGTTTGCCGTGCTGACGCCGCTCTGGAGTATCGTCGATGCGCTGGTCTTCCCGCTGCACCTCTGGTTGATGCTGGGCGCACTGCGCCTGAGCGTGTGCGCGGCTTTCGTATGCCTGCTGCTGATGTATCGGCCCAGCGGGAACCTCTTCGATGCCTATCGGGCGATCGCCATTCTGTTCGCCATTCCGACTGTGTTCTATGTGGTTTCCCATACGCTGCTGGGCAGCTACAACCTGACCGATTTCTCCGGTGCCGTGGGTGCCGGCTACGCCTTTCTGCCGTTCGTACTGGTGGCGGGGCTGGCCATTTTTCCGCTCACGCTAGTGGAAAACCTGGCGCTCGGGCTGGTGCTGTTATTGGCCCAGGCGTTCGCCGGCTATCTGAGCTGGAGCACCCTGAACTGGCCCTCATTTCTCGGCGCATTCTGGCTGCTGGTACTGATCGCAGGCGTGACCAGTCTGGCCTGCATGAGCCAGCTGGCCTTCATGATCGCACTGATTCGTCAGGCCATCCGTGACCCTTTGACCGGGGTGTATTCGCGGGGCAGCGGCGAAGAGATTCTCAACCTGCAATGGGCGGCGGCGCAGCGCAACAACAGCGGGCTCGCCGTTGCGTTCATTGATCTGGATTTCTTCAAGAGCATCAACGACACCTTTGGTCATCACGCCGGAGACAAGGTGCTGCGCGATTCGGCCAACTGCGTTCTGGAGTGCCTGCGCAGTTCGGACAGCCTGGTGCGCTGGGGCGGGGAGGAATTTCTGTTGATCATGCCCGACACCGACATGACCCAGGCGCGCAGAGCGATTGCACGTCTGCGTGCTGCAGGATTGGGTGAACGGCCGGATGGCACGCCGCTCACCGCGAGCATCGGACTTGCCGAACGCTGCTTTGACCGCGCCGATACTTACCGCAGGTTGCTGAAAATCGCTGATGCGCGGATGTACGTGGCCAAGAACAATGGCCGCGATCAGCTATGCGCCAGCGAATGGCGCACAGCTGAAACCGCGGCTGAAGCGTGCTAGAAGCTCAAATCAAGCTTGGCCCACAGCGTACGGCCGGGCTCGTTGATCCGGGTCTCAGCCGGGAAACCAAACCCAGCGTTACCCGCCAGATTCAGGTGTTCGGCATAGGTTTTGTTAAGCAGATTATCCACTCCGGTACTCAGCGTAACCGCCTCGTTAAAGCGATATGCGCCGTTGAGCGATAGCACACCAAAACCTGACGAATCACCGAGATCCTGGCCCACCACACTGCCCTGGTTGAGTGCCGTGCGGTTCTGTTCGGCAACCACTCGCCAGAGCGCACCAGCGCTCCAGTTGTTGTTTTCATAACTCAGATTGAAGCGCGCATCGATCGGCGGCATCTGCGGCAGGGCTTCGCCATCACTGCGATTCCTGCCCCAGGCCCAGGCCACGCTGGCATCGGTCTTCCAGTTGTCCGTCAGCGCATAAGCCACACCGGTTTCAGCGCCCATAATGTGCGCGTCAATGTTGTCCGCTGTGCTCGCACCGCTCGCATAATCAAACAGAATGAAGTCCTTGACCACGCCGGCATAAGCCGACACCCAGGCTTCAAGCCCTTCGTTCTGATACTGAATACCCATATCCAATTGGGTAGTCTGTTCAGGCTTGACGCCATCGAAGGCGTTGACGGCTCCGGGTGAGCCTTTGGGCGAGAACAGCTCCCAGTAATCGGGGAACCGTTGTACGTGCCCTACACCGATATACGCCGTGGCAGCCACATCAGCCAGATCCTGTTCCAACCGCACGAAGCCACTGGGCAGGGTTTCGCGGCGGCTTTCGTTGGCGGTGGGATTGGGCATGGTCATGCCCATCATCGCGCCGCTGAGTCGTGCACGTTCATCCATCACGTGGTGCTGGTCCAACCGCAGACCGCCAATCAAGCGCTGTCTATCCCTAACCGACCAGGTCAATTCGGAAAACATCCCGACCTGGCTGAATTCGGCGTCCTTGATCCAGGACTGATTCCTATAGCTATCCACACCCATACCGCTTCGGGTGCGATGGATGTTGCGCTGCGCATCTACACCGGCAAGCACTTCAAGGTCATCCCATTCCCAGGTTGCGCTCAGCCGGGCACCCAGCGTGCGCCGGTCCACGTTGGTCGCCCGCGGCCCGGCCATCATGCCGGTAGCCGGCGGCGTACGCAGACTGTAGTTATCCATCACGTGGTCGGCGTAGTTGTAATAAAAGCGGGCCTCCAGCTCCCGTAACGCCCCCTCATGCAGGGTTTTCTCAAAACGCAGGCCCAGGCTTTCGCGCTCGAACTGCGAGCCATCCATGCCCCGCCCGGCGTAACGCGCCTCGGCATCGCCAGCCCCGACACTCAGTTCGAGCAAGGTGTCGTCATCCGGCCGCCAGCCGAGGGCCATATCGGTATTCCATTTGTTCCACCGTGACGGGACGGTGTTGCCGTCGCCATCCTCATAATCGCCCGCCCGTGAACGGTTGCCGCTAAGGCGCACATACCCGGTGCGACTGCCTAAAGCACCATCAACCTGTACATCCCTGCGGGTGTTGGATGCCGCGACAGCGGTCGCATCGAGGCGCGCGCCAGGCTCGTCAAATTCCTCCGGCAGCCGATCAAACAGAATGGTGCCGGCCGAGGCGCCAGGCCCCCAGGCCACGCTTTGTGGACCCTTGATCACCGTCAGCTGATCAAAATTCTGCGGGGCGATGTAGGACGACGGCGCATCCATCCGCGACGGACAGGCGCCCAGCATTTCGCCGCCATTGGTCAGCAGTTTCAGACGCGAGCCGAACATGCCGCGCAGTACCGGATCGCTATTGCTCCCTCCCCCTCGAATGGCGGAGAACCCGGCAATGGTTTTCAGATAATCGGCGGCATCGCTGGCGGGCATCGGCTGGCGAGCCTGCTTGGGGTCAGTGATGATGGTCAGCGGTGAATCCTGCTGCACGGCAGTAATCACCCGCGGCGCCAGCTTCAAGGGCTGATGCGCGGCATGCTGGGAATGGTCTTCAGCGGACCAGGCGGGATTGCTGGCAGCGGCGACCGCCAGGCACAGTAACGCGGGCACAAAGCAAGAGTGCGACATGGTAGTTGTCTCATATCGATCAGTAACCGGTTCCGGATATCCGGAGCGAAAGTGTTGAAAGATCAGGAGACGGTTGGAGGTGCGCGTGGCTGGCTGGGCGTGCGTTCGGTGCTGGTGAGGGGAGCCGCCAGCGGTACGCTGAACGCGAAAGGCTGTTCAAGGGGAATCCACTCGGGCGCCCAGTACGAGCTCAGCGCTACGCTGCCTGCCGAGGAACACAGCGGGCAGCCCAGCGAGGCCGCCAGATTGGCGCCGCTGTGGTCTGGCATGCTGGAGGCCGTGCCAGGCATGCGTTCGCCGTGTCCAACGCAGCTTTCAAGCGAAGCATGGGCGAGGCTGGCAGCGATGGCATGACTGCTGTGCATGCAGCAGATCACTGCGTTAAACAGCACGCACCAGCCGAACAGCACAGCCAGCCAGGCGCGTTTGCCTCGGCTTGCGGTCCGGTTACTCATCGGCCTGGAGAGTGATGAAAAAAGCACCCGATAGCCCCGCTGCTGTTGGGATCTGATATCGTGCCGAGTAGTGAGTCCGGTACGACTGCAGGGACAGTATCAGGGTTTTATTCGCCGTTGGGCTTGATCCTCATCAAGCGCGGTCAGCTGTGATGGAATACAGGCCGGAGAAAAGATAGCGCGCAGCTGGGCGCAATGGGCTCTCTGCACCATCCGTGGCGCAGAAGTGAAACGAGTCAGTCAAAGCCCTCAGGAAGGACGCTCCAGATCCTCTACCAAGGCCTTCAAGAAGCGCGCTGCCTCGCCACCCGTAGCAGCGCGATGGTCGAAGGTCAGCGATATCGGCAGGATCGGATGCACCGCCGGCTCGCCCTGCCACGCCACCACAGCGTCACGTATGACCCCGGCACCCACGATTGCTACCTGGGGCGGGACGACCACTGGACTGGCATACCGGCCAAACAGGGTTCCGAAGTTGGACAGCGTGATCGTTGCGCCCATCAGCTCCGACGGGGGGATTGAGCGGTTCGCCACGTCCCTGCGCAGCCGTGCGAGACCTTCGCGCAGGTCTTCGGCTTCACGATTGGCAACATCGCGCAGAACCGGCACAAACAGTCCATCCGGTGTATCCACGGCAACGCCCAGATCCACCTTGTCATGGGTCTGGATACTCAAACGCCGGCCATCAAATGCGACATTCAATGCAGGCTCGGCCAGGCAGGCTCTGGCAATAGCGCGCGCCAGCCGGATGATCGGGTCCCGCGAATCAGCCGGCCAGGCATGCAGATCAGCATCCTCGACGATCATCACCGGCACCACTTCGGCATGGGCCCGGGCCATGTTCTTGGCCATGGTCCGCCGCACGCTGCGCAAGGCAGTCCCCTCGAACCCGGCTGGGCCTTCACCTGCCGATCGTACATCCTGCTCGGTGATCAGGCCATTCGGGCCTGATCCGCTTAACCGTCCCAGATCCACATCCAGCTTGCGCGCCAACGCACGCACCGCCGGCGCAGCGCGAGCCGGCTGAAAATCACGAGTGGAGGGCGCAGCGCCGATATGAAAATCATCCGCCGCCAGATCACTCGAACCACTGGCGCCGCCGAGATTGCCCACCACAGTGCCGCTATCCTCCGCCTCCCCTTCGAAGCCCACCAGCGGTTCACCCACATGCAACAAGTCACCGGGCTTGCCGAAGCAGCGCGCGATGGTGCCCGCATAGGGTGACGGCACGTCGACAATCGCCTTGGCGGTTTCAACCGAGACCAGCAACTGGTCTACGTCGACTGCATCGCCTGCCTGAACATGCCATTCGACAATCTCGGCCTCTTGCAAGCCTTCGCCCAGGTCCGGCAGTTTGAACTGTTTCATACATCCCCCTGCATCACGTTGCGTGCGGCCTGGCAGATCGAGTCGACATCCGGCAGATAGGCCATTTCCTGCCGCGCATAGGGAATCACGCAGTCGAAACCGGTCACGCGCAGCACCGGGGCTCGCAGCGCATACATCGCCTGTTCCTGTAACACGGCAGCAATCTCGGCGCCGGGGCCGTAGCTCTGCGCAGCTTCGTGGACCACGACGCAGCGTCCGGTCTTGCTCACCGAGGCAACCAGGGTGTCGGTATCCAGCGGCTTGAGGGTTGCCACGTCGATGACCTCGCAGTCGATGCCCTCTTCAGCCAGCAGCGCAGCGGCTTCCAGCGTTTCCTTGAGAGCCGCACCCCAGCTCACCAGCGTAAGATCCTGTCCTTCGCGCAGCGTAAAACAGGTATCCAGCGGCAATGGCTGGCCGTCGTCCGGCACCACTTGCTGAACCGAGCGATACAGCCGCGACGGCTCGAGAAAGATCACCGGGTCCGGATTGGCGATCGCTGCCAGCAGCAGACCGTAGGCGCGACGCGGCGAGGAAGGAATGACCACGCGCAGGCCAGGAACGTGGGCAAACAATGCTTCGGTGCTCTCCCCATGATGTTCCGGTGCATGAATACCCGCGCCATGCGGCGTGCGCAGCACCATGGGGCAGCTGAGCCGGCCGCGGGTGCGGCTGCGCAGGCGGCTGGCATGGGACACCAGATGCTCCATGCCGGCGTAGATGAAGCCCATGAACTGGATCTCGGCCACCGGCTTGAGTCCCTGCGCCGCCATGCCGACGCTGATGCCGGTGATCAGCGTTTCCGCCAGCGGCGTGTCCATCACCCGGCGGAAGCCGAAACGCTCATGCAATCCCACCGTGGCGCGAAACACGCCGCCATTGGTGCCGATATCCTCGCCCAATACCACCACGTCCGGGTCATCCTGCATGGCGCGATGCAGGGCCAGATTGATTGCCTCCACCATGGAGATGCTGGCTTGCTCATTCATTATCAGCCCCTCCCCGCGCGTCCAGTCGAGCCTGCAACTGTTCGCGCTGCGCCTGATACTGCGCCGGCAGCTCGGCATACAAATAGTCGAAGGCGGCAGCGGTATCTGCCGGGGGCATGCTGCGGAAGCGCTCAACCGCGTCATTGATGCGCTCGCCGATGTCGCGCTGCAGCTGTTGTTCCTGCTGTTCATCCCAGAGCCCGCGTTCATGCAGGAACCGCTGAAGGCGCCCGATGGGTTCGTGCTTCCAGGCGGCGTTGAGTTCATCTGCTGAGCGGTAACGGCTGGCATCATCAGCGGTGGTGTGATCACCCAGGCGATAGGTCACGCATTCGATCAGCGTTGCGCCTTTGCCGGCGCGGGCACGCTGGACCGCCTGGCTAACCCGGTCGTATACCGCCAGCACATCGTTCCCATCGACCTGTTCACCCGGAATGCCGGCCGCAAGGGCCTTGTGCGCCAACGTAGGCGCGGCTGTCTGAAGACTGCGCGGAACCGATATGGCCCATTGGTTGTTGTTCACCACAAACACCACAGGCAGCTGCCAGACGCCGGCCAGATTGAGGCTTTCAAGGAAGTCGCCCTTGCTGGTCGCACCATCACCGCAGGTGGTCACGGCAACGCGGGGCTGCTGGCGGATTCGGAACGCCGAGGCAACACCGCAGGCATGGCAGGCCTGGGTCGCAATCGGCACACAGATTGGAAAGTCCTCCGCCACCGCCGGGTTTTCCCACGCGCTGCCGCGCTCATCACCGCCCCAGTACAACAGGATCTCGTGCATGGCCACGCCACGCTGCAGCTGAGTGGAGGTATCACGATAGTAGGGAATCAGTACATCCTCGGCGGTCATGGCATGACCCACCGCCGAGCCCATGGCTTCCTGTCCCAGCGTCGAGGCGTAGGTGCCGATCTGGCCGGTGCGCTGCAGCGCAACGCATTTCTGGTCAAAGGCGCGCACCAGCACCATGTCCTGATAGAAGGCGCGCAACAACTGAGGATCATCGATCGAGGCGGGCAGGTCGCACTGCGGCTGTCCGTGATCATCAATCAAACGGGTATAGGGAATCTGAACAGTCAACGGCATGGACTGACCTCCTCAACCGGCGCGAAGCGACTGCCACCGGTGGCGGTTGCTGACCGAGCCTGTGGGTCGGCCTGTTGTTCTGGACTGGCTTGTGACCAGCATCTTCTTGCACGTACCCGGATCGCGGGCATCCGGTTGGCGTCATTGCAACGCCTGGTACCGGTTAGCTCGAAGTATAGATCAGAGACTCAGGCTTGCTGGCCGGTTCGCCAGAACCGGCCAGATCAGGTGGGGTGCCCGTTCAGGCGCAGCCAGGCGTGCCGGCGGAGTATTTCAGGCTGGGGTCAACCACTGCATCGAACTGCTGCAAAGCGGTGGAACCGATAAGCAGGGGGTAAGAGAACGACGTGCGATCGGTCAGATTGACTTCGATATTTTCCCGCTCGCCGCCCAGACAGACGTCCATCTTGATCACCGGACGGGTGGTGTATTCCTTGGTTTCCCCGTCGGGAATGTCATCTGAGCGGCGTTTGATCTGGCTGATCCGCACAACCGGACGCTCCAGCGTCTTGCCTTCCTGCGGGCCATCGACAGCCAGATCGAAACGCACCCAGTCACCATCCTCGCGTTCGAACATTTCGATATTCAGCGCGCTAAGCGATGCAGTCACTGCCCCTGTATCCAGCTTGGCAGGCACGTCCACCGCCAGATCGGCCAGCCGGGCCTTCTCGCTGACACCGTACACGGTCCGTTCGTTAGCCAATCCTGCCGTAGAGAGCAACATCAGACTGGAAAAGAAAGCTACCGTCTTCAAATACATGGAAACCTCATGAGTATTGTGGAGCCTGTACGACCACACCGCGCCAAGACTGTTCGGCGCCGCGTCTACCGCACGTCGGACAGTTCAGACCGGCGAATGGCGAGCGATGCTTGCACCCACGGCTACGAGAGAGGTATACAAAACCCCACACGGACGTATGAGAAAACTGCATTGAACAAACTCGAACTGAAAGTGCCCCCGTTGATCCTAGTGATGCTGTGCATGCTGCTGATGTGGGGCATCTCGCGCCTGTATGCTGAGCTTGACGCGAGCATTCCCGGAGCGCTCGTCCTGGCCGGCTTGCTGGCTGCGGGCGGCGTGTTTATCGCTGTGGCAGGGGTGATCAATTTTCGTCAGGCCAGGACCACCGTCGACCCCACCGCTCCGGAACGCACGACGTCGATTGTCAGTTCTGGCATCTACAAGTCCAGCCGCAATCCGATGTACCTGGGCTTCGCGCTGTGCCTGACAGCCTGGGCGGTGTGGCTGGAAAACCCGCCCGCGTTCCTCGTCCTGCCCGGCTTTGTGCTGTACATGAATCTGTTTCAGATCCGTCCCGAGGAACGCATGCTCAGCAAAAAATTCGGCGACGAATACACCCGTTATCGCCAGTCAGTGCGCCGCTGGTTGTAGTCCCCTAATTACAGCGCAGCGCCAGCACGGACCATGCACTGTCTACGCCGCTCATCGACCCGATTGGCAAACCAGGCCGTGGTCAGCTCCCGGGTAATCTTCGGGCTTTCCAAGGTGATGCGCGGAATCATCTCGCGCGGCAGGGTTTCGCCCTCCAGCGTGTCAGCCAACTGGAAAAGGCGCTTGTACAAGCGGGTCTCTGAAAACGCCAGCTCGACGCTCTTTTCCAGATCGCGCCTGATAGCGTTCTCGTTCAGGCCGAGCTGCTTGCTCAAGGAACGCACCGCGCGCTCGGTTGCACCGACGGCGCTGGAGCCATGCACAATCAGGTCGCCGTCGAGCGCCAGCGCGATACCTGTAGCCTTGCTGACGGCGTTCTGAAACGCAGCGTTACGGCTGGCATACCAGCCAGCATTGAAATCGGCATAGCGGTACAACGGACGCGTGTAGTCAGCCGGATAAGCCAATAAGTGCGCGATGCCAAAGAACATCCCCCCGCGCCGGGTAAAGACTTCATCGCGCATCGACCCGGTTATGGGATAGGGATAAACGTCCCGCTGCGTCTCGGCGAAGGGGATGCTGACCTGCATTGGGCCTCCGGTCTGTACCGGATTCAGGCTGCCAAACAGTTGCTTGCCCAGCGGCACCATGCTGATGAAGTCATCGAACACAGCGTTCAGCTGTTTCTCCGAGCGCACCTGACTCAAACGCTTTTCATAGGTTTCGCCGGTTGGCGATTCCATACGCAGCGCAGCGTTGACCAGAAAGCCCGGGATGCGCAGTTTGCTCGCGCGCCGATCAATCTCCTCCCGCGCAATCCTGGCGAGGCCAGGAACCGGCGGTGCCACCTGGAAAGTCGACTCCTGAGCGGTAACCGCCAGCACCGAGCAGATATTCTCTGCGTGCGGCTCAATATCCAGGGTGGTGAACGCCACCTGGATATCCCTCGCCCAGCCCTCGCGGTCTGCCACGTCCGCCGGTAGCAACTGTAGTATCTGGGCTTGCACCGCAGCGGGCCGATGCTCCGGCGGCGTCACGCCGGGCCGGGTGCTGCAGCCCGACAGCGCTAGCGGGCCAAGCAGCCATACCAGACCAGCCAACCGCCAGACATTCCGTCGCTTCAGGTTTGCCCAAACCTTGAGCGATGCTGTACTGGGGGCAGCGAAAGCTGGCAACGTGAATATTTGCAAGGTAAGGCTCCGAGTGGCCATTGTGGGCCAGGCTGAGTGAGTTGATAACTGGCTAGGCGCATGGCGCGACTATGCTGAGCGGAACGTTTTTGCGCGATCCGTTACGCTTCCGGAAAGGATTTACGCAGCAATGCTTCGAGCTGTTCCGCTGGGACTGGCTTGCTGTAGAGATAGCCTTGACCATAGTCGCACTGAAGCTCCCCAAGCAGGCTCTCTTGAGCCAGCGTTTCGATGCCTTCGGCTGTGATGGTCAGTCGCAGGCTCTTGCCCAGCGCAATAATCGCCCGGGCGATAGCGCTATCATCGATATCGCCGGGCAGATCCATAGTGAATCCGCGATCAATCTTGAGTTTGGTGACCGGTAATCGCTTGAGGCGCAAGAGTGACGAATAACCGGTGCCGAAGTCGTCAATCGCCAGTTTAACGCCGAGGTTGCGCAGCGCGTCCAGTACCGGCCCGCTCCTTTCGCCATGTTCCATGATCTCGTCCTCGGTAACCTCAAGCTCGAGATAATGTGCGGGTAGGCCGGTATCCTTCAGTGCCGCCTGTACGGCAGCGATGACCTCGCCGCGCTGCAGCCAGTAACCCGACATATTCACCGCCATCGTCTCAAGCGCGAACCCCCTATCCAGCCAGCGACGCATCTGACCACAGGCGACATGCAGAACGTACTCGTCGATTACCGACATCAGCCCGGCATGTTGAGCTGCCGGCAGAAAATCCATAGGCGAAATGATGCCCAGCTTCGGATGCTCCCAGCGTACCAGCGCCTCCATGCCCACAATTTGACCGCTGGTCAGGTCCTTCTGGGGCTGGAAATACACGCGTAGCTGTTCATCCCGGATGGCCTTGTGCAGGTCGGACTCGAGTGTCATCTGCCGGCGCGCATGATGGGTAAGGGCCTGGGTATAAAAGGCATAGGTGTTGCGGCCATTCTTCTTCGCCAGGGTGACGGCCGTGTCTGCATTCTTGAGCAGCTCTCCGCTGTCTTCTCCGTCTTCCGGGTAGACGCTCATCCCCAGACTGCAACTGAGATGCAGGGATCTGTCGTCAATATCGAATGGCTTATCGAAAGCGCGCTGCACACGCAGGGCAAAAGGGGTCAGATCCGCTGCCTCGGCCAGATCCTCCACCAGCATGATGAACTCGTCACCACTCAACCTTGCCAGGGTATCCTGTTCGCGGCACAGACCGGCGATACGCTCGGCGGCGGCCCGCAGCAGCTCATCGCCAGCGGTATGCCCCATACTGTCGTTGATCGCCTTGAATCGATCGATATCGATGAAGATCAGCCCCAGACGGTTATCGTTGCGCTTGGCCCGGGATAGCGCATTGCCCAGTCGTTCGATCATCAGGAGACGATTGGGCAGGCGGGTGAGTGGATCATGATGAGCAAGGAAATCGATCTCTTCCTGAGACCGTTTGATCTGTGAAATATCGGCAAACACCGCGACATAGTGCGAAAGACCACCGCTCTCGTCGTGCACGGCATTGATTGTTTCCCATTGCGGATAGATCTCGCCGTCCTGCCTGCGGTTCCAGATCTCACCCTGCCAAGTGCCCGTCGAGCGCAATTGCCGCCATAATTCCGTGTAGAACTCATCGGGATGCCAGCCTGACTTGAGCAATGAAGGCGTCTGACCAATCGCCGTTTCAGCATCGTAACCGGTGATTCTGCAAAACGCGGGGTTGACGCTGACGATGCGATTTTGAGCGTCAGTGATCACAACGCCCTCGGTGGTGCTTTCCATCACCACAGTTGCTTGCTGCAAGCTTTCCTCGTTCGATTTCTGCTCGGTGACGTCCCGCACAATTCCGATCAGGCGCACGGCCCGGTTCTGCGCGTTGCGGATAGCCCTGCCGCGGGCATGGATCCAGGCGTAGTCGCCGTTCAGAGTCTTTATTCGGTGATGATTGTCGAACCGCTTGGTGGCCCCGCGAAAATGTGAGCGAATCGCCTGCCGGGTCGCGGCAAGGTCATCAGGATGCACCCGCTGCAACCAGACGACACCGAGATCGACGTCAGAAGTGCGCGGATAGCCGATGATCTCCAGACAGCGGTCAGAAAAATACACGCTTCCGGCTTCGATATCCCAATCCCACACGCCATCATTGGAACCGGCAAGCGCCAGATCGAAACGCTCCTGATTGAGTCGCAGCAGACGTTGCTGTTCGGCGCGGCGGTTCAAATGCCGAAGCGATGCAAAGAACACCAGTGCCGTGGTCACCACAACGAAGAGAATGCCCTTGTAGGTCTGCATCCACCGCTGAGTCACAGGCTCCAGGCCAAGAGCGACCAGCAGGTAGTCACTAAACAGAATCCACAACATGGCCACCGTCGAATACAACACAGCAACGCGTAACGCGCTTCGGCTAAGGCTCATAGGTCTGAATTATTCTCTTGCAAAATCAGGCCTCATCTTAGCTGCTTGACGACTTGTGGTCATGCAAACGGGCAAACATTGCTACATACTGATGCCTAAGCAGTCAGGGACAGTGTTCCTGCCCCAATTCTGTCAGAGGTTCAATCTGCTATGTGGTACAACGGTTTACTCGATCCTTCCGGCTGGCAAGTGCTCGCCATCATACTGGTGCTGACCCATATCACCATTGTCAGCGTGACCGTATATCTGCACAGGTATTCGGCGCACCGCTCCCTCGAGCTGCACCCGGCGCTCAAACACTTCTTCCGATTCTGGTTGTGGATGACCACGGCCATGAATACCCGCGAATGGACTGCGATCCACCGCAAGCATCACGCCAAATGCGAAACCCCCGACGACCCGCATAGCCCTGTTCACAAAGGCTTGACCACAGTGCTGCGCAAGGGCGCCGAGCTGTATATGGAAGAAGCCAAGAACGAGGAAACGCTGCGCATCTACGGTAAGAACTGTCCGGATGACTGGATGGAGCGCAACGTTTACGGGCGCTTCCCCAATGGTGGCGTGAGTATGATGTTGCTGATCAATCTGGCGCTGTTTGGTGTTCTGGGCCTGACCGTCTGGGCCGTGCAGATGATGTGGATTCCGATCTTCGCTGCCGGCGTTGTCAACGGGCTTGGACACGCTGTCGGGTACCGCAACTTCGAATGCAAGGATGCGGCAACCAATATCCTGCCCTGGGGCATCCTGATTGGCGGTGAAGAGCTGCATAACAACCACCACACCTACCCGAACTCGGCCAAACTCTCGGTCAAGAAGTGGGAGTTCGATATGGGCTGGATGTGGATCAGAGTGTTCAGCATGCTCGGGCTGGCAAAGGTACGTCGTACCGCTCCGATCGCGCATCAGGTGGAAGGTAAGCAGACCCTGGATATGGACACGGCGATGGCCATCCTGAACAACCGTTTTCAGATCATGGCGCAATATCGCAAGCTGGTGATCAAGCCATTGGTGCAACAGGAGCTGCGACGCGTTGATCATTCCATTCGACATTTATTCAGCCGCGGCAAGCGCCTGCTGAGTCGTGAGCCGAGCCTTCTTGAGCCTGAGCATGAAGCGCGCATCCAGACCATGCTCGCCCACAGTCAAGTGCTCAAGGTGACTTACGAGAAGCGACTCGCACTGCAACAGATCTGGACGCGCACCAGCGCGAACGGTCATGAGATGCTGCAGGCGCTCCGCGAGTGGTGCGCCCAGGCAGAAGCCAGCCGCATCCAGGCGCTTCAGGAATTCGCTGCCTCTTTGCGGACGTACTCCCTGCAGCCCGCACCAGTATCTGCCCGCTAGCCTGCAGCCGTTACGACAAAAAGCGCACCCGGACCTCTTGTCCCGGTGCGCTTTTTTATACCCGGTGAATAGCGTCGAAAGGCTATTTTGTGTCAGCCGTCTGGTAACCCAAACGTGCGGGTCGCAACGGCGTTTGCTTCCGTTTATGCTTGCCGATCAACATACTCTGACAAAGACGGTAGCAACGGATGCGAACCCTGATTTGCGGCCTGGGCCTACTACTCTTCACCCCGGCGCTGCTCGCTTCTACCATTTACAAATTCACCGATCAAAACGGCGTCACCACCTATACCGATCAGAAGGTACAGGGCGCTCGCGAACTGGTATTCCAGGACGCCATGGTCGAAAACATCGAAAAGAAGGTCTATGTCACCACTCGCAAGCACGCGGGTGGTGAGACCTTGATCGTCAACAACGAACTACACGCCCCGGTCGAGATCGAGCTGACCATTGAAAAGCCTCGCAATGTTTCCGGCGCGCCGGACAAGCCGATTCGCTGGGTGCTACCGCCACGCGATAGCATCCGTCTGGTGACGCTTGTTCCTGAAGCAGGCAAGACTGCGAGCTATACACCACGATTGCGTTATGCGATTGGCGATCCGCGCGCCCAGCCCACCGTTACCAAATACCCGCTACCCTGGAACGGCGGACCTTTCAGGGTCACCCAGGGCCCTGGCGGCAGTTTCAGCCACACCGGCCCTAAAGGCCGTCATGCGATCGACATTGCCATGCCCGAGGGAACGCCCATTCTCGCGGCTCGTCCGGGGCTGGTAGTCAATGTGGAAAACAATCAGAGCGGGCGGGGCAGCAACCCCGCGGGCAATTTTGTACGGCTGTTACATGACGATGGCACCATGAGCGTTTACCTGCACCTGCAGCGCGGATCAGTACGCGTCAAGGCGGGTGACCGCGTGCGCACAGGCACTCCATTGGCCCGATCTGGCAATACTGGTAACAGCACCGGGCCGCACCTGCATTTCGTCATCCAGCGCAACATTGGCATGGAGACGGTATCGATTCCTTTTGAATTCTCACAACCTATAAACGGCCAGCCCAACTACGCTGTGGGCGGCGAGTAATTTTCCTCCCTTTAAAGGCGTAGCCGCGAAACCCAGGCAATAAAAAACCCGCACATGGCGGGTTTTTTATTGGATAGCCGAGATCTTATTTGATCTTGGCTTCCTTGTAGTTCACGTGCTTGCGGATGACCGGATCGAATTTCTTGATTTCGATCTTGTCAGGCGTAGTACGCTTGTTCTTGTCGGTAGTGTAGAAGTGACCAGTACCGGCAGAAGACACCAAACGAATCAATTCGCGCATGGAAGTGCTCCTTAGATTTTTTCGCCACGGGCGCGCATTTCAGCCAGCACCGCATCGATGCCGCGCTTGTCGATAATGCGCATACCTTTGGTGGAAGTACGCAGGCGTACGAAACGCTTCTCCGACTCAACCCAAAAGCGATGGTGCTGCAGGTTAGGCAGAAAACGACGCTTGCTTCTGTTGTTAGCGTGGGAAACATTGTTCCCAGTCACCGGGCCTTTGCCGGTCACTTGACATACTCGAGACATGGTTAACCCTCTCCAACCACTTGCCCAACCCGAACTGGTTGGAAGCCATAAAAGAATCTGTTGTCCAGCCGGGGCAATGAAATGGTGCGATCCTGCGCTGCCTGAATAAGACAATGCGGGCACAGCCCCGAGAAGAGCGGAGCTTTATATCAAACTGCGCCTCTTCAGGCAATGTTTTTTCATTAAAGCAAGCCCCGTTCCGCAAAGGATACGGGCTCTCCGTCCCCCACGACGAGATGGTCCAGCACGCGGATATCCACCAGCGCAAGGGACTCCTTTAACCGTCTCGTCAGCATCAGGTCGGCCTGACTCGGCTCGGAAACCCCCGACGGATGGTTATGCGTGAGAATCAACGCTGCTGCGTTGTGGGCAAGCGCGCGTTTGACCACCTCGCGGGGATAGACGCTGGCACTGTCCAGCGTGCCGCGAAACAACTCTTCAAAGGCAATGACCCGATGCTGGTTATCGAGAAACAGGCAGGCGAATACTTCGTGGGGCAGTCCGAGCAACTGGCTTTTCAGATAGCGGCGCACAGATCCCGGGGATGTCAGGGCATCGCCGCGTTGCATCTCTTCATATAAATGCCGGCGGCCCATTTCCATGACAGCTTGCAGCTGCACGAATTTGGCCGGACCGAGGCCCGGGTGGCCGCAGAACAATTTCAGATCGGCCTGTAGCAGAGCGCGCAGGCTGCCGAACCCGCTCAGCAGATCACGCGCCAGATCCACCGCGCTGCGCCCCGGAATGCCGGTGCGCAGAAATATGGCCAACAGCTCAGCATCAGACAGCGCGGCAGCACCCTGACTCAAGAGTTTTTCGCGGGGACGTTCGGCCAGGGGCCAATCGGTTATAGCCATTCAGGTGCTCCTTGCGAGGACGGTGCGTACTTCCTGTTCGCATCAAATTGAAAACGAGTATAGGCAGCGTCATGGGCTGAGGTCGAGCATGCTGCGGGCCAAGCGCTGTGGTATCTTAGCCAGCATTTGACGGGCTTCTCGTTTGTCCGGAAAAACCTCGGAAAATCCGTACTTTCGACGCTTTCAAAGCAAGCCGTATGAGAGGTAGACAATGCAGCGGTTGTTCAACAAGCAGATTGTGCTCGGCGTCAGCGGTGGCATAGCAGCATACAAGAGTGCCGAACTGGTCAGGCGGTTACGCGAGGCAGGCGCTGAAGTCCGCGTGGTCATGACTGACGCGGCGCGGGAATTCATCACGCCGCTGACCCTGCAAGCGCTATCCGGCCACCCGGTGCACGGCGACCTGCTTGATCCTGCTGCCGAGGCGGCAATGGGTCATATCGAGCTGGCCCGGTGGGCCGACCTGGTATTGATCGCGCCGACCACTGCCGATTTAATGGCGCGCCTGGCTCAGGGCCGCGGAGATGATCTGCTCACCACACTTATCCTCGCCACGGATGCGCCTATTGCCATCGCGCCAGCCATGAACCAGGCGATGTGGCGCGACCCGGCCACCCAGGCCAATCTAGCCACGCTCATATCGCGCGATATCAAGGTGTTTGGCCCGGCTGCCGGTGAGCAGGCCTGTGGTGATATCGGCCCGGGACGCATGCTGGAGCCGACCGACATTGCCGCCCGCGCAGCCGAATGTTTCGAATATGGCGCGCTGGCAGGCCGCCATGTCCTGATTAACGCGGGCCCTACCCGCGAGGCGATTGACCCGGTGCGCTATATATCCAACCACAGCTCCGGCAAGATGGGCTTTGCCCTGGCTGCCGCCGCCGCAGAAGCGGGCGCGCGGGTTACGCTTGTCGCGGGCCCGGTCAATCTCCCTACGCCACCGCGGGTCCAGCGTGTCGACGTGATCAGCGCTCAGGCGATGCTGGATGCTTGCCAGAACGCTTTGCCGGCAGATCTGTTTATCGCTTCCGCCGCCGTCGCGGATTATCGCCCGGCCGAGTGCGCCGACAGCAAACTCAAGAAAAACCCGGGCAACGAGGACGGGATGACGCTGTCGCTGGTGCGCAACCCGGACATCCTCGCCACCCTTGCCAATCATCCGCAGCGGCCCTGGTGCGTGGGCTTCGCCGCTGAGACCGACGACGTCCTCACCTATGCCAAGAACAAGCTCGAGCGAAAAAACCTGAACCTGATCGTTGCGAATGATGTCAGTGTGCCAGGTATCGGGTTTAATAGTGATGACAACGCGGTAACGCTGATAGACCGCACACTCGAGCAAAACCCTCTGCCCCATGCGAGCAAGCAGAAGCTGGCCCGGCAGATCATTGCTTTTATTGCTGGCCAACTCCCTCCACCCACTGCCTGAGGACTTAGGATGCACGCGCTGCAAGCGAAAATACTTGACCCCCGCCTTGGCCAGCAATGGCCTCTGCCGCACTACGCAACCGGGGGTTCAGCCGGCCTCGATTTGCGCGCACTGCTGAACGAACCACTCATTCTCGAGCCAAGCCAGACAGCGCTGCTGCCGACCGGGCTGGCGATTCATATCGCCGATCCCGGATTGGCCGCCATGATTCTGCCCCGTTCAGGCCTGGGGCATAAGCACGGCATCGTGCTGGGCAATCTTGTCGGACTGATCGATTCGGATTATCAGGGCGAGCTGATGGTGTCCTGCTGGAACCGCAGCCAGCAGGCATTCACCATCGAACCTGGCGAACGTATTGCCCAACTGGTTCTGGTGCCGGTTCTACAGGCCAGTCTCGAAATAGTCGAAGAGTTCGATAACAGTGCACGCGGCGCAGGTGGTTTTGGCCACACAGGCAGCCATTGAGCACGTCCATCTGAGCAAGGAGGCGTTACAGATGAAACTCACCAAGGCGTTACCGGGGGCTTCCCCTGCGTTGCCCGGTACATTGATTCCCTTGTTGATGGCTTTAGCCGGGTTGGGTGCCGCTGCGCTACTGATCTGGTTCACCTTGTTCGGCGAGAGCAATCAACGCTATTCGCAGGACATGGCGCAGGCCTATGCCAGCCAACAGGCTGGTGCGCTTAACAACGCGCTGGAACGGCTGGATGCTGACCTCACGACGTTGGCAAGCAACCCGCAGCTGCAGGTCGCCCTGACCAATGGCGGCAGCCCTGCGCTGACCCGTTCCTTGCGGCATGTCTATGCTGATGCGCTGGCGATCTACAGCCATCTTCCCGGCACCGCCAGCAATATTCAGAGTGACATTGCGCCCCTGAGCTTCGCCGCGCTGGACATGATCCGCCGCGCCGAACGCAACATGCCGGTACCGGCAGAAGCGCATAAGGTTGGCACCGAATGGCGTCTGTATGCCGCGCGCCCGCTGCGAGTAACCTCCAATGCGCCTATTGGTGGCTCAGTGCTTGCCGTATTCGACATGCAGCGCTTGGTAGGCAGCCTTCCGGCGCTGCCGCCCGACAGCGGTCGACTCACGCTGATTCAACAGTTTCCCGACGCACCGGAACAGATTCTTTACCAGCACGGCGAAGGTCACGGGCCCGTCCTGCGGCTTCCCACTGACAACCCGGCCTGGCGCCTCGAATTCAGGCCTGGCAGCGCATTGTCTACCGGACTGGTCAACCCGCTGTTGCTGCTCGCCGCAGTGCTGCTGGCGTTGAGCGGATTGCTCGCAGGGCTACTCTGGTTACAGCGGCAATGGTGCGCCAGCATACAGGCGGACGCCGATGTCCTGTCCCAGCTTACCAAAGGCCACAAGGTTGCCGGGTTACGGTTGGGTGTGCTCGAACCTGTAGCGCAGATGATCATGCAGCAGGCGCACCGCCATGGGCAGACGCCAGGTATCAATCCGGCACGCGAACAGCAACCGACTCTGGAGCCGGCCGTGGCCGTTGCGCCCCGCTCACCGGTTGTCGCCGAGAGCACACCGATGCTCGACGAAGACGATATCCTCGATATCGATCTTTTCGATGAGGAAGACCCTTTCGATATGGCCGGTAGCGAGCCCGCACAAAACACTCCCCCGGTAGTGCCCGCAGAAATCTTCCGCGCTTACGACATCCGCGGCGTGGTCGGCCAGACCCTGACCGAAGAAAACGTGTACTGGATCGGTCGGGCGATCGGTAGTGAAAACATAATGTCCGGCCAATCCGAGATTGCCGTCGGCCGGGATGGAAGGTTGTCTGGCCCAAGCCTGTCAGAACAGCTGATCAGGGGCCTGATGGACAGCGGCTGTCATGTCATTGATCTCGGCATGGTGCCGACACCGGTAGTGTATTTCGCGACCCACGTACTGGAATCCTCTTCTGGCGTGGTGTTGACCGGCAGCCACAACCCCGCCGAATACAACGGGCTTAAGATAGTCATCGCCGGCCAGACGCTCTCGGAAGAACGCATCAAGGCGCTGCATACCCGCCTTCAGCAGAATGATCTGAACGCCGGCAACGGAACCCGCGAACAACGCGACCTGTTGCCCGCCTATCAGCAGCGTATCGTCGAAGATGTCGCGCTGGCCCGCCCGCTCAAGGTGGTGGTGGATTGCGGTAATGGTGTCGCCGGAGTCATTGCGCAGTCATTGCTGGAAGAACTTGGCTGTACCGTCATACCCCTGTTCTGCACGGTGGATGGAAAGTTCCCCAATCATCATCCTGATCCGAGCAAGCCGGAGAATGTCGCCGACCTTGTCACCGCGGTTCGCCAACACAACGCCGACATCGGCATTGCCTTCGACGGCGATGCAGACCGGCTGGGCGTGGTTACCAGCGATGGCGAGCTGATCCACCCTGATCGCCTGCTGATGCTGATGGCCGAAGACGTCGTGGTACGCAATCCCGGCGCAGACGTTGTCTTCGATGTGAAGTGCACCCGGCGACTGCCCGCCCTCATCAGCAAACTCGGCGGTCGCCCCGTCATGTGGAAATCTGGGCATTCGCTGATCAAGGCCAAAATGAAGGAAGTCGGCGCGCTGCTCGGCGGTGAGATGAGCGGCCATGTGTTTTTCGAGGAGCGCTGGTACGGCTTCGACGACGGTCTCTACAGCGCGTGCCGACTGCTGGAAATTCTCTCCGTGCAGCCGGACAATCTCACCAGCGCCGAGCTGCTGGCCCGCTATCCGACCGGCTTGAGCACACCGGAACTGAACATCCGCGTCGGTGAAGAACGCAAATTCGAGATCATCCAGGCGCTACGCGACCAGGCCGACTGGGGCCAGGGCAAGCTCACCGCGCTGGATGGCATCCGCGTTGATTACCCGCACGGCTGGGGCCTGGTCCGCGCGTCGAATACCACACCCATGTTGACCTTGCGCTTCGAAGCGGACAAACAAGACGACCTGGAGCTTGTCCAACAATTATTCCGCGATCAGCTGGCTGCCGTAGCCCCTGATCTGCAGCTGCCATTCTGAATCAGGAGAGAATCATCAACATGTTGAGTCGTGACGCTGCCGCCCAGGTTTCCCGGGTATTGACTGAAGCCCTGCCCTATATCCAGCGCTTCACCGGCAAGACGATCGTTATCAAGTACGGCGGAAACGCCATGGAAAGCGAGGAGCTGAAAAACAGCTTTGCCCGCGACATCGTGTTGATGAAGACGGTTGGAATCAACCCGGTCGTCGTGCACGGTGGCGGGCCACAGATAGCTGATCTTCTCGCGCGGTTGAACATCCAGAGCGAATTCATCGAAGGCATGCGCGTTACCGACAGCCAGACGATGGACGTAGTGGAGATGGTGCTTGGCGGCCAGGTCAACAAGGACATCGTCAACCTGATCAACCGCCACGGCGGCGCCGCGATCGGCCTGACCGGCAAGGATGCCAGCCTGATCCGCGCCCGCAAACTGAAGGTATCGCGCCGCACGCCGGGCATGGACAAGCCCGAGATCATCGATATCGGCCAGGTCGGAGAAGTGGTCGAGGTCAATACCCGGCTGATCAACCGCCTCGTCTCCGATGACTACATCCCGGTAATCGCGCCAATCGGCGTCGGCGATGACGGTGCCTCGTACAACATCAACGCCGACCTGGTGGCGGGCAAAGTGGCCGAGGCACTCAAGGCCGAGAAGCTTTTACTGCTCACCAATATTGCCGGTCTGATGGACAAGCAAGGCAAGGTGCTCACCGGACTGACCACCGCACAGGTCGATGCATTGATTGAAGACGGCACCATTTACGGCGGCATGCTACCCAAGATCCGTTGCGCCCTGGACGCGGTACAGGGCGGTGCCGGCAGCGCCATTATCGTCGATGGCCGGGTCCCCAATGCGGTACTGCTGGAGATCTTCACCAATACCGGCGTTGGCACCCTGATCACCAACCAGCGGCAGGCACTATGATGCAGCGGGACGATTTCAAGATCAGCACGCGGCTGCGCGTGCGCTGGGCCGAAGCCGATATGCAGGGCGTTGTTTTCAATGGCCACTATCTGACTTACGCAGACATTGGAACCACTGAATACTTCCGGGCGATCAAACAGATCACCGACGGAGCGACCGGCGCACAGGGGAGCGATTTCTTCGCGGTGCGCACTGTGCTTGAGTATCACGCGCCGGCTCTTTACGACGATCTGCTTGACGTACATGTGCGGATTATCCGACTGGGCAATTCAAGCATGCAGTTCCAGATCGGGATCTATCGGGGCGAGGAGCTGCTGACCACAGGCGAGCTGGTGTATGTATACGCCGACCTGCAGAGTCGCCGGCCGCAGCCCATTCCTGACGCATTCAGGACGGCAGTCAAAGCGCTCGAGAAAACGCCACCCCAGGATACGGCGGCGAAATGAGAGTAGTGAACTGAAAGGCGTGAACTGAGGATTGCCGGGCGCCCGCCCGGCATTTGCTAGTGAGTCAGCTGCGACAGCCGCTCACGCTGCGCCGCAAAACCGCGATCAACGTCGGTGATTTCCTCACGCTTCAGCTCGATCAGCCGACGCAGACGATCAGACTCCTTATCGAGATCAGCCAGGCTTTCAAGAATGCGCGCCTCCACAGGCCGGCCCGCCCGCTCCTGATCTGCGGCTCTGCGCTGCAAATCCTCGCGCTGCGCCTGCAGAACCTCCAGCTCGTTTTCTGCGGTGACTATCTGGTTATCGATCTGCGCGACCTGCCGAGCATGGGCACGGTCAAGATCCCGGACGTCGCTGTACAGCCGTAAAAGCGTTGAGTCTGCAACCCGCTGCCGCTCCTGCTCGGTACGGGCGCGACGCATCGCTTCAAGCTCCGCTTGGGTAGGCGATGCGGGTATGACTTCACGAACACGACCCTGGGCATCCAGCACTTCATACCCATTGGAGATGTACTCAGGCGGAACGCGGCTGTCGAGTACCGTTACGCCCCGGTTATCGATATACCGATACAGCTCGGCAACCCCGGTGGCAGGCATCACCATCACGCCCAGTGCTACAGCAATAAATATTCTTCGCATCACCGACACTCCGTCCCTGAGCCCGGTTCCGGCTCAATTTCCTTGCTGAATCCCGTAGTTCGCCCGGTAAGCTTCAACCGCTGGCAAATGATGCCTGAGCGTCTCGTCTTCCTGCAGGAAACCGAGCACCTGATCAAGCGAGACAATGCTGATGACCGGCACACCAAAGTCACGCTCCACTTCCTGTATCGCGGACAGCTCTGCCTGGCCCCGCTCCTGGCGATCCAGCGCAACCATCACCGCCGCAGGTGTCGCACCGGCGGCCTTGATAATCTGCATCACTTCTCTGATGGCCGTGCCGGCAGTGATCACATCATCAATGATCAACACTCGACCTTGCAGCGGTGCGCCCACGAGATTACCGCCTTCACCATGGTCCTTGGCTTCCTTGCGGTTGAAGCAGTATGGCAGATTGCGATCAAAGCTTTCAGCCAGCGAAACGGCAGTGACCGCCGCCAGTGGAATACCCTTATAAGCGGGCCCGAAAATGATGTCGGCATCCTCCAGACCGCTGTGCACGTATGCCTGGGCATAGTACCGGCCAAGCCTGGCCAGAGCCGTTCCGTCATTGAACAGCCCCGCGTTGAAGAAGTATGGACTTTTACGACCGGATTTGAGGGTAAAGTCGCCAAAGCGCAGCACGTCTCTATCCAGCGCAAAGCGAATGAACTCTCGTTGATATTCGTGCATCTCACCCTCGTCTTAACAAAAATCCTGCAAGCTCAGTTATCATACACGCACGAATTTGACGGAGCCATGTATGCGAATTATCAGTCTGAATGTCAACGGCGTCGAGGCCGCAGCGGCCAGGGGTCTGTTCGACTGGCTGCGCACACAGGATGCAGATGTTATATGTCTTCAGGATATTCGCGTAACTGCCCCTGAGCTGGAGCAAGACCCTTACTGGCTGGACGGCTACTGGCAGTACTGCTTTGAAGCAGAGGTGCCGAGCCAGGGCGGCGTGGCGATCTACACCAAGACCGCGCCCAAGGCGATCATCATGGGGCTGGGGTTCGAACTGGCGGACCGCTACGGCCGCTTCATTCAGGCTGATTTCGACAAGGTCAGCATTGCCTCCCTGCTGCTGCCATCCGGGCGCAACGGCGACGCAGACCTGAATCAGAAATTCAAGTTCATGAATGACTTCACGGGCTACCTGAACAAGCAGCGCCGCAAGCGGCGTGAGTTCATTTATTGCGGTTCGCTGCATACTGCGCATTTGAAGCTGGACGTGAAGAACTGGCGCGACTGCCAGGAACAGCCTGGCTTCATGGCGCCCGAACGGGCCTGGATGGACGAGATATTCGGCAATCTGGGGTATGTCGATGCGCTGCGCGAGGTCACCCGCGAATCCGAGCTGTACAGTTGGTGGCCCGACAGCGAGCAGGCTCAGGATCTGAACCTCGGCCTGCGCTTCGATTATCAGATCCTCACGCCCGGCCTGCGCCGCTTCGTGAAGAATGCTCAGATTCCACGCAAGGTGCGCTTCTCCGAGCATGCGCCTGTCATCATCGAATATGACTGGACCCTGTCGATCTGACGGGGTGCGCTCCCAAGTGAGGCTTCAAGCCGCAACAGGCGTCTTGAAGCCGATCTTAGCTACTTGATGATGCGCCAGCAGAACGGATAGCGATAAGCCTGCCCTTCATTTGCCTTGATCGCTGCAATAATCATCAACACGACTGCAGCAATGATCACTAGCCAGATCAGCAGGAAGCCGATTACCACGACCATCAACAACATGCACAGCAGACCGGCGAGCGCGACGGTAATTTGAAAGTTAAGCGCCTCCTTGCCCTGGTCATCAATAAAGGGCGCCTGATCTTTTTTCAGTTGCCACACCAGCAGCGGCCCGACCAGGCTTCCAAAGGGAATGATGCAACCGAGGAACCCGGAAAGATGGGCAATCAGCGCCCACTTACGCGCTTCAGGTCCGGGTGTTGTTTCGAGAGGGTTTTGCGGGTCTTCGATCATGCGGCGACGCTCCTGTCCGTTGGTGATGATGCCGGCAGCTGGAGACAGTCCCTGTCTGGCGGGCCACTTCTGTAGCACCACCAAAATTCCGAGCACATCGTCTGCGCCTAGCCTGGCATCGCCAGCATAGCACCGAGCGTCCAGAGACTGAACGTGCGTTCTGGCATTTACGAACAGGATCCCATGGTCAGCCGCTGCCCCTGACACGCTGCGCGAGCCGCCAGGGGCACAAACGGAGGACGGCGGGTCAGTCCTGCAATGCCGCCAACTGCATGGCGAACAGCTCATCAACACCCTTCTTCGCCAATGCCAGCATGGCGTTGAGCTCTTCCGGGCTGAACGGCGCAGCTTCCGCTGTTCCCTGCACTTCGATAAATCCGCCCTTGTCGGTCATGACCACGTTGAGGTCGGTATCGGCAGAGGAGTCCTCCAGGTAATCGAGGTCCAGCACCGGCTCGCCCTTGTACATGCCGACCGAAATGGCAGCAATCATCTGCACCGTCGGCATTTTCTTGATGGCACCGCGCTGCTTCATGACTCGCAATGCATCAACCAGCGCCACGCACGCGCCGGTGATCGAGGCTGTCCGGGTGCCGCCATCGGCCTGGATCACGTCGCAATCGAAGTAAATGGTGTTTTCACCCAGGCTGTGCAGATCAACCGCCGCGCGCAGCGAACGTCCGATGAGCCGCTGGATTTCCAGCGTACGGCCGCCCTGCTTGCCCTTGCTGGCTTCACGCTGCATGCGCTCGCCCGTTGCGCGCGGCAGCATGCCGTATTCAGCAGTGATCCACCCCTGCCCAGAACCACGCAGGAAGCGCGGCACGCCGGACTCAACGCTGGCCGTGCAGATCACCTTGGTGTCGCCGAACTCAACCAGCACCGAGCCCTCGGCGTGTTTGGTGTATTGACGGGTCAGGGTGACCTGACGCATCTGATCGGCTTCGCGGCCGCTGGGTCGTTTCATGATTCGAGTCCTTGTACAGCATTAAATGTGCGATGGATTATACGGACCGGGAGGTTGGCATGACAGCGTCGGTACTCCCACCGCAGACTAGGGGTTACAATCGGGGCAACTTCACTGCAACTCAACGGAAAAGAGGCCAACGATGGTTTACAGCATGACTGCTTTCTCGCGCTGCGAGCTCAACAGCGAACAGGGCAACCTGTCCTGGGAAATGCGTTCAGTAAACCACCGCTACCTGGAAATCAGCCTGCGACTTCCCGAATCGCTGCGTGAGCTGGAAGGCCCGCTGCGCGAGCGGCTGCGTAAAACCCTGGCCCGTGGCAAAGTCGAGTGCACGCTGCGCTTTCACCCGGCGGCAGATGCCAGCCGCGCATTAACCTTGAATCAGGGGCTGGTCGACCAGCTGGTCGAAGCGAGCCGCCAGATCAGTGACAAGCTGGATAATCTCGCCCCGGTCAACCCGCTTGAAGTGCTCGCCTGGCCGGGCGTGATGGCCAGCCCGGAGCTTGACCAGGCGACGCTGCTGAAACAAGCCCGTGATCTATTCGACCAGGCCCTCGCCGAGCTGCGCGCGCAACGCGCCCGCGAAGGTGCGGAGTTGAAGATCATGCTTGAGGAACGTCTGGCCAGCATAAGCGAACGCGTGGCGCTATTGCGTGAAATGATGCCCGAGATGTTGAGCGCTCATCGGCAAAAGCTGGTTGAGCGCTTCGCCGAAGCCAGCCTGGATCTGGATAACACGCGTGTCGAACAGGAACTCGTTCTGCTGGCGCAGAAAATCGACGTAGCCGAAGAACTCGACCGCCTGGACACCCATGTCAACGAGGCCCGTCGCGTACTTGCCGGCAAGTCAGCCATGGGCCGTCGACTGGATTTCCTCATGCAGGAATTCAACCGTGAAGCCAACACCCTGGGTTCAAAGGCCATCGACAGCCGCAGCACCCAGGCAGCCGTGGATCTGAAAGTCTATATCGAGCAGATGCGCGAGCAGGTGCAGAATATCGAGTAGACCAGAGCGTCCTGCGCCCGGTATTTGGACGCCAATACGTCAGATTGTTACTCGGCCGGCATTCAGCAGGTCCAACCTGCCTCTCGCCTCATTTCACACGCCCACTTCAAGTGTCAGCCCGATCGCTGTAGTTCATCACACGCGCTATTGCTGGCGAGACTACATACCTATTTGCCTCGTTGATATCGCAGCGTGGAAAAGCCGCCCATCACACCCTCAACTATAGTTTTTGTGCATCCACAGATACGTATTGGGTTTCTGTCCCGAAGTCAGATCTCTATGCGCGTCGAGCGGTGCATTCACTAACTCCATTACAACAATAACCGGAGTCACCCGTATGTCTAACGCATCCCTGCGCGGCCGATACGCCCCGCTGTTGGCCTTCGCGCTCCTTCCGCTCCTGCTTGCTCAGACAGGCTGTTCGGACAGTTCCTCCTCTTCATCTTCCTCGCCTCCAGACGGCGGTACACCGCCAGAAGTGATGACCGGCATCTTTGTTGACAGTGCCGTGTCCGGGCTCGATTACCAGGGTAGCGAGACGCCCGCAGGCCTGACAGATGATCGAGGGCAATTCAACTACCGCAGTGGTGAAAGCATCAGTTTCTCGATTGGCGACCTGAGCCTTGGCTCGGCCGCCGGTGCGGAACTGCTTACCCCGCTCAGTATCACCCCTGGCGCAACCTCTGCGCAGGACCGCGAAGTCACCAACAAGCTGATTCTGCTGCAGACACTGGATGCAGATGGCGATTCCAATAATGGCATTCAGATTTCGGAGGCGATTCGGGCTGAAGTTTCCTTCAATGCCAACATCATCAACTTCGCCCAACCGCCGGAGGACTTCAGTACCAGTCTTGAGCCCGTCATCCAGGCACTCAACGAGGCAGATGTCTTTACCGACGCCGACCCACGGCCCCGCAGGGTGATCTCTGCGGCCGACGCGCTGGCGCATTTCGACCGGTCCACCAGCCAGAGAATAGAAGTCACCACAACCGGCGGCACATTGCGCGGCTTTGAAGCCAACGCCACCACCTGGCAATTCCTCGGCGTGCCCTATGCCCGCCCACCGCTTGGCGAGTTGCGATGGCAACCGCCGCAAGAGCCGGAGCCCTGGGAGGGCGTGCGGGAAGCCGTGGACTGGGCCGATCAGTCTGCCCAGGACCCGACGCTGCAAGCGGTGAACAAGGGCGGCATGAGCGAAGACTCGCTCTATCTGAATGTCACTGCGCCAAAGGACGCTGAGAACCTGCCGGTCATGGTGTGGTTCCACGGCGGCTCCTTTGCCATCCTTTCGGCAAACTCCGAGCAATACAACAACCCCGACAGCCTCACCACCAAAGGTGTGGTGCTGGTTACGGTCAATCATCGGCTCGGACCCTTTGGCTACATCGCCCATCCTCTGCTCACCGAGGAAAGCGGCTACGGTGGCTCGGGCAACTATGGTCAGATGGATCTGGTGATGGCTCTGGAATGGGTGCGCGACAATATCGCGGCGTTCGGCGGGGACCCGGACAACGTCACCCTGTTCGGACAATCAGGCGGGGGCGGCAAAACCTACTCGCTGATGAACTCGCCGCAGGCCGTCGGGCTGTTCCACAAGGCGATCGTGCAGAGCGGTTCGTCGCCACTGGATCCAAACAGCGGGCCTGAAGATTCGCTCGCTGCGTCTGAAAAGATTGGTCAGGCGCTGTTCGAGCGCACCGGCGTTACCACGCTGGAGGAAGCCCGCGCACTGCCCTGGACGGCGTTCACCCAGGCGGATCAGGACAACGATATCCCCAGACAGACCTACCGCCCCAATACCGACAACTATTACCAGCCTAAAACCTACTATCAGAACGTAGTGGACGGTATGCCCAGCGATGTTCCCTTGATGTCCGGGGTCACCACAGGCGATTACCCCGAGCTGAAGGCAGCATTACCGGTCTGGCTGAAGCAACGTTCGCAGCAATATCAGTCCGATCAGTATGTGTACCTGTTCAGCCGAGTGCCGGACGGATGGCGTGACATGGGGCTGGAGAGCTGTCATGGATGCGAACTGCCTTACCTGTTCAATCACCCAACCGGCATGGTGCAGAATTTTCAGCTGGGGCTGGTACTGACGCCCGACAACACCAGACCGCAGATCCCCGACCTGAATGGCAACGGCGTCTCCGGTAGTCAAGGTGATGTCAGTGACGTGTTCGCCTCCATGCAATGGGGCGCCGATGACGAAGTCATCTCAGACATGACGATGACCATGTGGACCAATTTCGCCAAGACCGGCGACCCGAGTACTGAGGAGCTTATCTGGCCGCCTTTCAGACTGGCCGACGAACCCTTTGTCGAGATTGGGCCGGATAACATGGCAACGGTTGAGGCAGGCCTGACGGAGGCAATCGAATAACACGAGCCAGCTGCAGACAGGTCATGGTTCGGAGCCCTTCGCTTATGGGGCTTCGAACTCTGACCCTAGCTCGGGATCTGGTTTTCGAGACGGCGGTAACCTAGGGTTTTGCAACAGCAGCGGCTCAGCTTTCCGCCCGCTTGGCGCTGGCCAGCCGAACAACCTCACCCGATAGCTTGCGCAAGCGCTCCTTATCCTCTTCCAACTCCATTGCCAGCTCGCTGCGTTTGAGGGCAAGGGCCGAGTATTTGGCTGCGCTATCAGCAAAGAGTCCGCCCCGCGCCGCCAGCGCTTTCAAAGACTTATGCAGGCGCACCTGCACCTCGATCAGTGCCGCACCGTCGCGACCTATCGGCGTAAAGATGTCATCAAACAGGTCATCCAGCTGCATCGGCGGCACATGGATACGAGCGTGTGCCATCGATCCCATGGGCCCGATGTCCGGGTTGTCGTTCCAATGCGTAAAAAGCCTGACGACGCGCCCCAGCACATCAATCGCCGTTCCCGGATCGTTGATGCCCGGCGAGAGCGCGCGTGACGCAATTTCGGCCATCACCACCAAACCGAACCGCGGGTCCTGATCGAAGGAACGCTCGGAGCCGATGGTGAAAGCTTCGCAGATAGTGTCCGGCAGCTCCGCAACCCGGCAGTCAACCCAGGCAAGCGGTTCCAGAGGATTGACGAAGGAGCCGGTTGTGCAGACCAGGTACACGTGCGCATCGTTCTCCTCGGCCCAGGCCGACAGCTCGCCGATATCGATATGGCCTATATAGCCCGTCGAGCCCGGATGCACCGGCAACGCCGTGGGCGGTATTTCACGCTCAGGATCATAGAGCGCCTGGGCGCCGATGGCCGGGTTATCGATCCGCGTATCAAGTGCCTTGAGAATGACCGCTTCGACACGGGCCGTGGTATCGGCCATACGGCCGAAATGTGTCAAATGGTCGATCCAGCGCAGCATGGTCGCGGCAATGATCACTATCACCAGCAGTGTGAAAGCAAAAAGAATCATCCTGCCCCGCTCGCCGTAGATCTCGGTGTGCAGCGCGATGATGCCGACCAGACTGAACAGGAATGACCCCAGGAACGTGCCCAGCACGTTGTGCGTGGTGGTGTCTTGCATCAGCAGGCGGGTGGCGCGTGGCGTGATGTTGGAGGTTGCCGTGCCGTAGGCCGATACCATAACAGTGAGTGAGAAAGTCGTCACGGCAAGCATGCTGGAGGCCAGGATATTGAGGATATCGCTGACCGCTTCAGAGCCGATATCGATAGGTGCCTCGCCCGGCCAGAACTGGTCGGAAGCGGTAGCGAGCAACGCCGAACCTATCCCCAGCAAGGCAAACAACGAAGCCCGAACCCAGAGCATGCGACCAATCTGGTTAAGTATCCATTGCCACTTCGATATCATTCTTTCTCTCCGCCAGGGCCAGGTCGACACGCTGCAGGCATCGCCACCTATTGACCAGCGATACGCCGATAGTGTCCCTGACGGAATACGCGATTGGCTTTATAGTGCTCAGCTTGCCACAACAGCCAAGCCGTCTCGCACCGCCGAAGAGAGCTGCCCTTGTCTCACCAACATGCGCCCATGCGCCGCCCCAATGTTTATCGTCAACCAGGCTTCGTTGCCTTTGTAATCGCACGTCTGATCGCCGTGTTCGCCATGCAGATACAGGCGGTCGTCGTCGCCTGGCAGGTGTATGAGATAACCGGCGAAGCCCTTTCGCTGGCCTATGTCGGCCTGGCGCAATTCATCCCCATGCTGGTTCTGTTGATGCCGGCCGGCGATCTGATCGACCGCTATGACCGCAAGCGGGTACTGGCGCTGAGCTGGACAGGCGCGGCACTGTGCAGCGGCGCGCTGTTATGGCTTTCCCTGCATGAAATCGGCGATGCGTACTGGTTTTATGCTGCACTGGTGCTGTACGGCTGCTCCCGCGCCTTTATCGGACCGGCGCTGGCCAGCCTGTTGCCGCAGATCGTGCCGCGTGACCACCTTGCCCAGGCGATCGCCACCAACAGCATGATCATGCGCACCGCCACTATTCTCGGCCCCGTACTCGGCGGCGTGCTTTACGCTATGGACGGCGGCGTGTTGACCTATTCGGTGTGCCTGGCCTGTTTTGCCGGTGGACTGCTATTGCTGACACGCGTGCCCGTACTCTATGCCGATCAGCGGCCGGCCACTCAGGACACCACCGGCTGGCAACGTTTTACCGCCGGAATCCGTTTTATACGTTCGCGTCCGATTGTGCTCGGAACCATCTCGCTGGACTTGTTTGCGGTGTTACTGGGTGGAGTTGTGGCGCTGCTGCCAATCTATGCCAGCGACGTGCTGCATGTCGGTGCCGAAGGGCTGGGACTGCTGCGCAGCGCCATGGCGATAGGGGAAATACTGGTGGGGATCTACCTCAGCGCCAGACCCTTCAACAACCATGTCGGGATTACCATGTTCATCGCGGTGGCGATATTTGGTGTGGCCAATATCGTGTTCGCGCTGTCGACGCTGTTCTGGCTGTCCTTCGCGGCGCTGCTGGTCGCTGGCGCAGCCGATATGGTGAGCATGTATATACGCTCGGCGCTGATCCAGTTCTCCACGCCGGACTCCATGCGCGGGCGGGTGAACGCGGTGAGCATGCTGTTCATCAGCTCGTCCAACGAGCTGGGTGTGTTCCGTGGCGGCATCAGCGCTGCCTGGCTGGGAGCCGTTCCAGCCGCGCTGATCGGTGGTTTCTGCACCCTCGGTGTGGTTGGAGGTTGGGCGCTGGCCTTCAAATCCCTGCGCCAGGTCGATCGCTTCGAGGATGCTTCGCCTGAATCGTTGTCGGCACAGCCTCGCAGCTGATTCCACCGGAACCTCGAATGCAGCGCAGCCCCTGCGCTTCAATGCACCGGGCCTGCGAAAACATGCGAGCTACTGGTTACACCATCCGCTGCATCACACCGTCACGCTTGATGAAGTGGTGCAATAGAGCCATGCCGATGTGGCCGACCACCATTATCAATAACAACCAGGCCAGCGGAGAATGCAGGCTGCCCACTGCAGCGACCCAGGGAATTTCATCGCCCTTGGCGGCCAACTGAACACCGAAAGCGGTCAGGCCATAACCATTACCCAGCATCACCATCGCGCCCGTCAGCGGCATCAGCAGCATGGCCGCATACAGCAGAAAGTGTCCGCCCTTGACCAGTATCGCGGTCTTCGGATCCTGCACAGGCCTGTTGTGGCGCTGTGTTAGTGCCCAAATGATGCGCAGCGCAATCAGCACAAACAGCAGAACCCCGATGGAGATGTGCCATGGCACCAGGGTCTCACCGATCCAGTGTTCGCCTTCAGCGATACGGTCGCCGAACTTCAGTAATTGCCAGCCGATAAGCAGCGCCATTATCCAGTGGAAACTTCGGGTGATCTTGCCGTAACGTTCTTTGGTGTCGATTGTCATGTACTGCTCCTGCCAACTATGCATTCGTGAGTGATATAAAAAATACCTGGTTCTTCTGCATCACATGATGCTTTCCACGATACCGCCCTCCACTCGCAACGCAGCGCCCGTCGTGGCGCTGGCCTGCGATGATGCGGCGTAGACGCAGAGGTTGGCCACTTCTTCAGGGCTGGCAAAGCGACGCAGCAAAGTTGAGGGCCGATTTTCTTTCAGAAACAGGCTCTCCATTTCCTGCGCCGACACCCCACGCTCGGCGGCAAGATTGGCCATCATTTCAATCGCGCCTTCAGTCCGGGTTGGCCCCGGCAGGACGGTATTAACGGTTACCCCGGTTCCGGCGAGCACTTTCGCCAGGCCGCGGGAAAGCCCCTGCAGCGCAGCCTTGCTGACACCGTAATGGACCATTTCGGTGGGTATGTTCAATGCCGATTCACTGGAGATGAACTGTATCCGCCCCCAGCCCCGATCCCGCATACCCTTGGCATAATGGCGCGCCAGACGCACGCCGCTGAGAACGTTCACCTCGAAGTACTGCTCCCACAGCGCGTCGTCGATTTCAAAAAACTCTTGCGCCCCATAGATGCCGAGATTGTTGATCAAAATGTCGGCATCCGGTTGCGCGGCGATCAACGCCTGACAGCCTTGGGCTGTGCCGGGGTCAGACGCGACACCTGTTGCGTCGTCTCGTCCGGTTGCTTCGCGCAGTTGCGCCAGTGCTGCGTCAACGCGGTTTTGCTCTCGTCCGACGATGACTACCCGGGCGCCGGCATTGGCCAACCCTGTAGCAATAGCCAGGCCGATGCCGCCGGTCGAGCCGGTGATAACAGCGGTTTTATTTGAAAGATCGATAATCATAGGTTTCTCCTGTAGCTGCGGCTGGTTCCACGGAACCTAGCCGAAGCGATACGCTGAAATAGTGGTTTCCATGACCTGCTCCGAATAGATTTTCCGGCCCGCTGAGTCGTTTCCTGCCCCTGCCGCTACCAGCAGGGGAATCAAGTGTTCCTCACCGCCCGGCGGATGGCATAGCCGCGCCTGGGGCGCCTGCGTCCATTTCTGCAGAAGGCTGTCACGTTGCGCCGGCTGGCTTTCAACCGCGGCGGTCAACCATTCGTCAAATTCCGCTGAGATCGACCCATAACGAGCATCACCATAGCCAGGCATATTGTGAAAGCTCATGCCGCTGCCAATGATCAGCACACCTTCATCGCGCAATTCCGACAATGCCCGACCGACTTCCAGGTGAGCGGCGGGGTCAAGATCCTGGCGCAGGGACAGCTGAACTACAGGAATATCCGCACGGGGAAATACCAGTTTCAGCGGGATGAATACCCCATGATCGAAACCCCGCTCGCTGTTGACCTTGACATCCGTTCCATCCATCTTGAGCAGTTGCGTCATCCGTTCTGCCAGCTCGGTATTACCCGGCGCCGGATAGGTCAGCTCGTACGTATGGGGCGGAAAACCGTAATAATCAAAGATCAGTGGCGGACGGCTATGACCGGTGACACTGAATTGCGGCTCCAGCCAGTGCGCGGAGACCAATACGATGGCGCTCGGCTGGGCCGGTAACGTATCAGCCAGTCCCTTGAGGAAGCTCTCCATCTGGTTCCAGGTGTTCGCCGGGTTCCAGTCCATAAAGAAACAGGGACCCGCTCCATGGGGAATGAAAAAGACCGGCATACGCTCAGTCGTGTTGCTGATAACCTCATTTTTGTTACCCATCACAAAGCCCCTCATATAAAGCATGGACAAAGTATGAGGTGCGGCTGGCAGTTAGAGAACCGGCTAAAACGCGCTAACACTTCACACCAATAGTAGGAACTGAAAATGGATCGGATTACCAGCATGCGCGTCTTCGTCCGGGCAGCAAGCGCAGGCAGTCTGTCCGCCGCCGGGCGCCATTTGGGCATATCACCCGCCATGGCAACCAAGCATGTCGATGCGTTAGAGACCCGCCTGGGCGTCAAGCTCTTCCACCGCAGCACGCGCCGGCTGAGCCTTACCGAAGCAGGCAGCAACTACCTGGACGCTTGCCAACGCATTCTGCCGGATATCGAAGAGGCCGAAGCTGAAGCGTCTTCGCTGCGCACCAAGGCGAGCGGCCTGCTACGGATGAACGTACCGCTGTCGTTTGGTGCGCGCTTTGTCGCCCCGCTGATGCCCGAATTCAGCCACCGACATCCCGAAGTGAAGGTGGAGCTGGGGCTGAGCGACACGCAGCTGGATCTGATTACCGGCGGCTGGGATTTAGCAGTGCGTATTGGCCGGCTCGCCGACAGCCCATTGCAGGCAAGACGCCTGGGCGACAGCGCCATGCTGGTGTGTGCGGCGCCGGCTTATCTTGACCAACGTGGCATTCCGCGCCGCGTGGCGGAGCTGACGCAGCACAATTGCCTGAGCTATAGCCTTTCAGCCATGCAGGACAGCAAATCCTGGGCATTCGGGCGCAAGGGCGAAATACGGGTGCCCATCAATGGAGACCTGGTAGCCAACAATGGCGATGCCTTGCTGGCAGCCGCTGTCGGCGGGCAAGGAGTCATCTATCAACCGCATTTCATCGTCGGCTCGGCACTGGATCGCGGCGAGCTGATTGCGCTGGAGCTGGACAAACCGCCCGTTGAGCTTGGTGGCATCCATGTCCTCTATCCACCCGACCGCCGACCGCCGGCGAAAGTGCGAGTGATGGTGGACTATCTGGCAGAACAGTTTGCCAAGTCACCACCCTGAGACAGGTAAGCGTCGCGCAGTCGACGCCAGCCATGACGGGGCTGGCGAATAATCTTATAATCACAGGCCAATTCGCTCCGCCGTAACCGCAGGACACGCTAATGACCCCAGCCACAGGCACGCTTTACATCGTTTCCGCTCCGTCCGGCGCGGGCAAGACCAGCCTGGTTAAGTCGCTGATCGATCAGATAGACAGCCTGCGGGTTTCCGTCTCGCATACCACCCGCGCGCCGCGCCCCGGTGAGGTGGACGGGGTGAATTATCACTTCGTCAGTCGGGATCAATTCATTGAGCGCGTCGAGCAGGCCGATTTTCTCGAACATGCAGAAGTGTTTGGCAATCTGTACGGCACCTCGCAAAGTACGGTGGAAAATACGCTGTCGGCCGGTTTCGATCTGATTCTGGAAATCGACTGGCAAGGCGCGCAGCAGGTACGCCGCAAGCTTCCCCAGGCACGCTCGATATTCATCCTACCCCCCTCGCTGAAGGATCTCCGCGAGCGGTTGAACAACCGGCAGCAGGACGAGGAAAGCGTAATCGACCGCCGCATGCAGCAAGCCGTTGAAGAAATGAGCCACTACGTGGAATATGACTTTATTGTCATTAACGATCGTTTCCAGGATGCGCTCGACGACCTCAAGGCCATCCTGCGCTCGGGCCGTCTCAGCCTGTCCTGCCAGCAGGTCCGGCATTCAGGCTTGCTCGAAGCGCTCTTGTCAGAAGCACCGTCAGTTAAGTAGACTGTCAGGTCCCGCGTCCCTGCTCGGAACGCGTCCGTTTCTTTTTAATGCTGCTCCGGAGTACACATGGCCCGCGTTACCGTCGAAGACTGCCTTGAAAATGTAGAGAACCGTTTTGAGCTGGTCATGCTGGCTACCAAGCGTTCACGTCAGATCGCTACTGGCGGAAAGGAGCCGAAAGTTCCGCTGGAAAACGACAAACCCACAGTACTTGCCCTGCGTGAAATTGCTGAAGGCCTGGTCACGTATGAGATCCTCGCCGAAGAAGCCATTCAGGATCAGCAGGAGCCGCTATACTCGCTGGAATCTGATCTGGCGGAGTAACGCCCTTGCGAAGGACATGCATTTCTGACGTTCGTGCCCGCTCGGCCGGGTGCAGGAGATATACATGTCTGGTATAGAAGCCTTTGCCGAATCACTCGGAAGCTATCTCGAACCGGACCAGGTCAACCTGGTCCGGCGCGCCTATTTTTACGCCGAGCAAGCGCATGACGGCCAGACGCGCCGCAGCGGCGAGCCGTACGTCACCCATCCCCTTGCCGTAGCCAGTATTCTCGCCAGCATGCACATGGATCATCAGAGCCTGATGGCCGCCATGCTGCACGACGTTATTGAAGATACCGGTATTCCAAAGGATGCACTGGTCAGCCAGTTCGGCGATACCGTGGCCGAGCTGGTCGATGGCGTCAGCAAGCTGACCCAGATGACCTTCGAGACCAAGGCCGAAGCACAGGCGGAAAACTTCCAGAAGATGGCCCTGGCGATGGCGCGGGATATTCGCGTGATTCTGGTCAAGCTTGCCGACCGCCTGCATAACATGCGCACCCTGGGCGCCCTGTCCGGAGAGAAGCGCCGGCGCATCGCCAAGGAAACGCTGGAGATTTACGCACCTATTGCCAATCGTCTGGGCATGCACAGCCTCAGTACCGAATTTGAGGACCTGGGCTTCAAGGCCATGCATCCGATGCGCTCGCGGATGATCGACCGCGCGGTGCGCAGCGCACGCGGGCACCGCAAGGAGCTGCTGGGTAAGATTCTCGGGACCCTGCAGGAGTGCCTTGAGCGCGAGGGTCTACCCGGCAAGGTAATGGGCCGCGAGAAACATCTATACGGCATCTATCAGAAGATGCGCGGCAAGCGCAAAGCGTTCAACGAGATCATGGACGTGTATGCCTTCCGGATCATCGTCGACAAACCGGACACCTGTTACCGCGTGCTGGGTGCCGTACACAGTCTTTACAAGCCGTTCCCGGGCCGGTTCAAGGACTACATCGCGATCCCCAAGTCCAATGGTTACCAGTCCCTGCACACCACCCTGTTCGGCCTGCATGGCGTACCAATCGAAATTCAGATCCGTACCGAGGAGATGGAAGAGCTCGCCAACAACGGGATCGCCGCGCATTGGGTCTACAAGTCCAACGATGAAGTGATCAACGGCAACCACGCCCGTACGCGCCAGTGGCTCAAGGGCGTACTCGAATTGCAGCAACGCGCCGGTAATTCGCTGGAATTCATCGAGAACGTCAAGATCGACCTGTTCCCTGATGAGGTTTATATCTTCACGCCCAAGGGCCGGATCATGGAACTGCCCAAGGGCGCGACGCCGGTCGATTTTGCCTACGCCGTGCATACCGATGTGGGCAATAGCTGTATCGCGTGCCGGGTCAATCGCCGTCTGGCGCCGTTGTCCGAACCGCTGCAGAGCGGCCAGACAGTAGAGATCATCACCGCAGCAGGTGCACGTCCCAACCCCGCCTGGTTGAGCTTCGTGATTACCGGCAAGGCGCGCGGCAATATCCGTCATTTCCTCAAGCACCAGCGCCATTCTGAATCCATCGTGCTCGGCGAACGCTTGCTCGATAAGGTGTTGGCCAGCTTCAACACCAAACTCGAAGATATCTCCGAAGCCAGGATCGCCCAGGTACTCAAGGACTCGCGCATGCCCACTCTGGACGACCTGCTTGCCGATATAGGCCTGGGCAACCGGATGGCTTATGTTGTTGCGCGACGATTGATTGCCAGCGAGGCTACCTCCAGCATTGAAAACGCTGCCGCTGAAGCACAGGAAGCAGCGAATATCAGCGAATTGCCGCTGGCCATACGGGGCACCGAGGGGCTGGTCGTCAGTTTCGCGCGTTGCTGCAACCCTATCCCGGGCGATCCGATTGTCGGCTTTTTGTCTTCCGGCAAGGGCATGGTGATCCATCAGGCCAACTGCCGAAACCTGGCTGACAACCGCCACAGCGATGAAAAGATTCTGCATCTCACCTGGGACAAGGATGTCACCGGCGAATTTACCGTTGAACTGCGCGTCGAGCTGGAACATCAGCGCGGCATTATCGCCCAGCTCGCCACCGGCATCGCCATGGCTGACGCCAGCATTGACAAGATCAGCGTCGACGAGCGCGACGGTCGAACCAGCGTAGTGCAACTGGTCATACGGGTCCGCGATCGTCTGCACCTGTCACAACTCATCAAGCGTATCCGCGCACAGAGCGGCGTCCTGCGCATCACCCGAATGAAAAACTGAATTCCGGAGCACTCATGAACAAGCAAGTCATTACCAGTGACAATGCCCCTGCGGCCATTGGTCCTTACTCCCAGGCCATCAAGGTGGGCAACACCGTCTACCTGTCAGGGCAGATTCCGCTCGACCCGGCCACCATGGAAGTTGTGGAAGGCATGGAACAACAGATCTGCCAGGTTTTCGATAACCTGTCAGCTGTCGCGCAAGCGTCCGGGGGCAAGCTGCAGGACATCGTCAAACTGAACATATTCCTGACCGACCTGAGCCACTTCGGGCTGGTCAACGAGGTCATGTCCCGCTACTTCCAACAGCCCTACCCGGCGCGCGCAGCGATTGGCGTCGCCGCGCTACCCAAGGGCGTGCCGGTGGAAATGGATGGCATCATGGTCGTCGGCTGAACGCCACAGATCTGAACGAAAAGAGGCGCCTTCGGGCGCCTCTTTTGTTTCAGCGAGCAGTCTCAATCTTCGAGAGTTTTTTCCAGCGTGATCTCGGCATTCAGCAGTTTGGAAACCGGACAGCCCGCTTTCGCCTTCTCGGCTATTTCCTCGAATTGCCCCTGTTCGATACCGGGAATACGCGCCTGAAGATCAAGGCGAACGGCGGTAATGGCATAGCCTTCTTCGAGTTTTTCCAGCGTCACCGATGCATTGGTGGCGATTTTCTCGGCGGTATACCCTGCTTCACCCAGAAGCATGGAAAAAGCCATGGAAAAGCATCCTGCATGCGCCGCGCCGATCAGCTCCTCCGGATTGGTACCCGGGCCGTCTTCGAACCGGGTGTTGAAACCGTAGGGGCTGTATTCGAGGGCACCGCTCTCGGTGGACAAGGTGCCCTTACCTTCCTTGAGACTACCTTCCCAGTGCGCTGATGCGGTCTTGTTCATAGTTGACTCCTGGTGGGTTGAAGTGCTCAGACCCTAGTAAGACAACTCGAAATCGGGATCGCTCAATGCCTGCGGCTGTTATGCCTCCTTCAGCATCCGACCATAGCCTTCGCGGTAACTCGGATATTGCGGCTCCCAGCCGGTTTCGCGCGCCAGTGCATTGCTGCAGCGCTTGCTTCCGGTCCGACCACTGGTCGGACCTTCTTCGAGCAGCTTCACGCCCAGTTGTTCGGCCAACCAGCCCGCCACCTCGTGCATTGGCGCGGGCTCGTCATCCACGCCCAGATAACAGGGCGCCAGCAGTTCATCCTGGTCGGCCTGGTGCAGCAAGTGCTCCAAAAGCGCCGCAGCATCGTCCCTGTGTATGCGATTGGTGTATTGCGCAGGTTCTGACGGAACACACAGACCAGCGCGCACCTGTTCGATCAGACGATTGCGACCCGGGCCGTAGATACCTGCCAGCCGCACCACGGCGGAGGGGATGCCGCCGCGCAGGGCAACGTCTTCTGCTTCTACAAGAATACGCGCAGTGGGTGATTCGGCCAGCGCCGGGCTGTTCTCAGTGACCCACTCCCCGCCTGACTGACCGTAAACGCCGGTGCTCGAAACCTGCAGCAGGAATTGCGGCTTCTTGCGTCCGGAGCGGGCCCAGGCCAGTACATGTTCCAGACCTTCAACATAGAGCTTGCGGTATAGCTCGGGGTCACGCTTGCCTGCTGCTGGGCAATAGACCAGATAATCGACCTTGTCTGGCCAGTCGCCCGGCTTGTCTGGCTGAGTAAGATCGGCCGCAATGGGCTGGATGCTGTCCGGCAGATCAGAGGTGTTGCGCCTTAGCCCGAACACCTTCCATCCACGGGCGACCAACCGCTCACCCAGAGCTGTTCCCACATCACCACAACCCGCTATAACCACCTGTTTCATTCTGATTGTTTTCCTCTATCGATCAACCCGTTATGCTGGGCCGGTCTATCAATTGAGGCCCAGTATACTGCCATGACCCTCACCGAGTTGCGCTACATCGTGACCCTTGCCCAGGAACAGCATTTCGGCCATGCGGCTGAACGGTGCCATGTTTCGCAGCCTACCCTGAGCGTAGGCGTCAAGAAGCTTGAAGACGAGCTCGGCGTCATGATTTTCGAGCGCAGCAAGAGTGCCGTCCGGGTAACACCGGTGGGCGAGCGCATCGTCTCCCAGGCGCAAAAAGTGCTTGAAGAAGCGCTGACCATCCGCGAGCTGGCCAGCGCGGGCAAGAATCAGATCTCCACACCACTCAAGGTCGGCGCGATCTACACCATCGGACCCTATCTGTTTCCACATCTGGTGCCGCAATTGCACCGCGTTGCGCCGGAAATGCCTCTTTATATTGAAGAGAATTTCACCCACATATTGCGCGACAAACTGCGCAACGGCGAACTGGATGCGATTATCGTTGCCCTGCCATTCAGCGAACCGGATGTATTGACCCGCCCACTCTACGACGAGCCGTTCAGCCTGCTGGTGCCGGCCTCACATCCCTGGGCCAAGCGCGACAAGGTCGATCTCCACGAACTCGATGATGACAAGCTGTTGTTGCTGGGCGAAGGGCATTGTTTCCGCGATCAGGTGCTCGAAGCGTGCCCGACTGTCCGCAAGGGCGAGGAGCAGCATCGCCACACCACGGTTGAGTCCAGCTCGCTGGAAACCATCCGGCATATGGTGGCGTCCGGCATCGGCATGACGGTGCTGCCGATGTCCGCAGCGGATGACCGCTATTACAGCTCCGATCTGCTGGTCACCAAGAATTTCACCCCACCCGCGCCCTACCGTACGGTTGCCGTGGCCTGGCGCGCCAGTTTCCCGCGTCCCAAGGCGGTGGAATTGTTGAGCGACTCGATTCGCCTGTGCTCAGTCAAACCCGCCCCGACGGATGTCGAGTAACCGATGCTCCCTGCGCCGGAACGCACCGCACTCACCGTCCTCAAGGGGATCGGGCCGGCGGTAGCCGAGAAGCTTGAGCGGCTCGGACTGAAGAGCGTCCAGGACATCCTTTTTCACCTGCCGCTGCGGTATCAGGATCGCACCCGCATAACGCCGATCGGCGCGCTTCGGCCGGGCGTGGATGCCGTTATCGAGGGTGTGGTCGCCGGCGCAGATGTGGTAATGGGGCGGCGAAAAAGTCTGCTGGTTCGGCTGCAGGACGGCAGCGGCACCATCAGTTTGCGATTCTATTATTTCTCGGGTGCTCTGAAGAGCAACCTGCAACGTGGCAGCCACTGGCGCTGCTATGGTGAAGTGCGTCCCGGCGCCTCGGGCCTGGAAATCTATCATCCCGAGATGTCCAGTCTCGACAGCGCTCAATCCGCGCCAGTCGAACAGACCCTGACGCCCATCTACCCGGCAACCGAGGGACTGTCCCAGCAGCGGCTGCGCAATCTCAGTGAGGCTGCTTTGCAGTGGTTGGACCAGGGCAACAGTCTGGTTGATCTGCTGCCCGCCGAGTTCAGCCAGCAGTATCGGCTCGCGCCACTTCGCGAGGCGATTCACACATTGCACCGCCCGCCACCGGATATAGATCTCGAAGCGCTTGAGGAAGGCCGTCACTGGGCACAACACCGGCTAGCGTTTGAAGAGCTGATGGCGCACCAGCTGGTGATGCTGCGTCTGCGCGCGGAGATTCGCTCCCGCGCGGCGCCAGCGATGCAGGCAAGCGGCGCGCTGGCGCAGGATTATCTACGACTGCTTGGCTTCCCCCTGACCGGTGCACAACAACGCGTCGCTGGTGAAGTCATCGCCGACCTGCAACAGCCACGCCCCATGTTGCGCCTGGTTCAGGGCGACGTGGGCGCAGGCAAAACAGTCGTCGCGGCTCTGGCTGCCCTGCACGCGCTGGAAGCTGGCTGGCAGGTCGCGCTCATGGCGCCGACGGAAATCCTGGCCGAGCAGCACTTCATCAATTTCCAGCGCTGGTTCACCCCGCTGGGCATCTCCGTGGCATGGATGGCCGGAAAGCTCAAAGGCAAGGCGCGGGCCAATCAGCTTCAGCTTATTGCAACGGGTGATGCGGCCATGGTGGTGGGTACGCACGCGCTGTTCCAGCCGGAGGTGCACTTCAACAATCTGGGGCTGGCGATTATCGATGAACAGCATCGATTCGGTGTCCAGCAACGGCTGGCGCTGCGCGATAAGGGCGCGGCGGAGCGCTTCTCCCCGCACCAGCTGATCATGACCGCCACACCTATTCCACGCACGCTGGCCATGAGCGCCTATGCTGATCTGGATACCTCGGTCCTTGACGAACTGCCTCCGGGACGCACACCCATCAACACCGTACTGGTCGCCGACACGCGGCGCGAGGAAGTGGTAGAGCGTGTGCGTGCCGGCTGCGCTCAGGGCCGCCAGGCTTATTGGGTATGCACCCTGATCGAGGAGTCCGAACAGCTACAGGCCCAGGCTGCGGAGGTAACCTGGGCAGAGCTCTGTGAAAGCCTGCCTGAACTGTCTATCGGCTTGATTCACGGCCGCATGAAAGCCGCCGAGAAAGCCGAGATCATGGCAGCGTTCAAGGGAGGCGATCTGCATCTGCTGGTCGCGACCACGGTCATCGAGGTAGGGGTAGACGTTCCCAACGCCAGCCTGATGATCATCGAGAATCCCGAGCGGCTCGGACTGGCGCAACTGCATCAGCTGCGCGGGCGGGTTGGACGCGGCAGTACCGCTAGCCATTGTGTATTGCTCTATCACGCACCGCTGTCGGCGCTGGGCCGCGAACGGCTCGGCATCATGCGTGAAAGCTCGGATGGCTTTGTCATTGCCGAGAAAGACCTCGAACTGCGCGGGCCCGGCGAAGTACTGGGCACCCGGCAAACCGGCTTGGTGCAGTTTCGCGTCGCCGATCTGGTGCGTGACGCTGACCTGTTACCCCAGGTGCAGCTCGCCGCGCAGAATCTCGCTACTCAGCACCCCCGGCTGGTCCAACCACTGGTTGATCGTTGGCTGGCTCACGGCCAGCAGTTCGCTCAGGTCTGATGGCCGAGACTGACGGGAAGATACCCCTATTTAGTCGCGCCCTCCAGCTCGGGCGCGACAGCACGACCGGTTGCTGCGTGCTACCATCAGCGCAAAGCCTGCCCTAGGCAGTACCGGCATAAGGACTCCTCATGAATACCCATTCGGCCACTGAAACCGACGGCATAAGCCTGCCTGATCTGATTGAAAAACAGTTACAGCAACAGGGAATACGTTACCGTTTACGCCAGGCAGGGCAAGACGAGGTCACCCCACGCCGCGTGCAGGCCTGTCTGTTGGCCGACAGCGATGGGAGCGTGCTCGCGCTCTTCCCGAGGGATCATCTGCTCGACCTTAAGCGTGTCGGCGAATTGCTCGGCCGCGAGCTTGAGCCATTGCGTGATCAGCGTCTGCAAAAACTGCTTTCCCAGCATCAACTGAACCAGTTGCCGGGCCTGCCGATGCTGTTCAACTCACCGGCAATTTTTGAGCAAAGCCTGGGTGATGAGCCTGTGGTGTGGATGGACAGCGGCTTGCAAGGCTGGTGTCTGGAGCTGGATCAGGCCGACGCCCGCGTGCTGATGGCAAAGGCCAGTTCCGGCCACTTTTCCGTGCCACTGAGCAGCCTGGCCAGCTTGCCTGATGACCCCGAGCAGGATCGTCAGGATCTCAGCGATGCGGTTCGCAACTTCACTGCACTGCGCATGCGGCAGCGCCTGGAAGAAACCATAGAAATCCCCCCGCTGCCCCAGTCCGCGCAAAAAATCATGAAACTGCGCGTCAACCCGGACGCAAGCATCGAAGAGCTTGCCGACCTGGTGGAAACCGATCCGAGTCTGGCAGCGCAGGTGGTCAGCTGGGCATCATCGCCGTTCTACGCTGCGCCCGGGAAGATCCGCTCGGTGGAAGATGCCATCGGCCGCGTGCTGGGTTTCGATCTGGTTATCAATCTGGCGGTGGGCCTGGCGCTCGGCAAGACTTTCACGTTACCTAAAGACTCGGCCGAACGTACTACGCCCTATTGGGAACAGGCGATTTACACAGCCGCAGTGATCGAAGGCCTTGCCCGGGCCATGCCGGTTGCGAAGCGCCCTGAAATGGGTCTGAATTATCTCGCCGGTCTGCTGCACAACTTCGGCTACCTTGTGCTGGCGTATATCTTCCCGCCGCATTTCAAGATGATCTGTCGGCATGTCGAAGCAAATCCGCATGTTCCGCCACATCTCGTTGACCAGCATTTGCTGGGCGTGACGCGCGATCAGATTGGCAGCTGGCTGATGCGCTACTGGGATATGCCCGCCGAGATATCTACCGCTATCCGCTATCAACACGACCCGGACTACCAGGGCAATCTGCACCTGTACACCAACCTGGCTTATCTGAGCCTGGCGCTATTGTCCGAACGAGGAATAGGTAGCGGGTCTGAAATGCCGATTCCGCCGGCCTTGCTGGAGCGACTGGGTCTGACTGCGGAAGGTGCTGCCAAGGCGGCAGACAAAGTACTGGAAGCGCGCGATGCGTTACGCAAACTGGTCAATGTGTACCAGCACGGCTAGTGTCGGAATGGGCGCGTGCGGTGATACAGAAGAAGATACCGCTATCGGAGGCTCAGTGGTGACACTGCAGCCTCCGATTACCACTTAATTGATCGAATCCTTGAGACTTTTGCCTGGCTTGAAGGAGACGGTATTACTGGCTTTGATCTGAACAGGTTCGCCCGTTTGCGGGTTTTTGCCTGTCCGGGCGCCACGATGTCGTTGCAAAAAGGTTCCGAAGCCGACCAGGGTCACCGTTTCTTTCTTGCTCAGTGCCTGGGTGATTTCATCGAGAACTGCATTGAGTACACGGCTTGCCTGTTCCTTGCTTAGGTCAGCCTTGTCGGCGATTGCCGCGGCGATATCCGGTTTACGCATAAAGAGCCTCGTTATCTGTTGTTGTATTCCGCCGCGTCCTTCGCAGCGGCGCCAGCAGGCAGCCAACCCCTCTCGGGCGGCCTGCGCAGCCAGATCAGCATCGCAGAAGTAGCGGCTATGCGCCAGCCCTTGATCAAGTCATCGGCGATGGGAGAGCGGTTTTTTCCGACAAAAGGCGGCTTATCCCAGGAACGGGACGCTTATTTTAGTAAACATCGAGAACGAGATTGCCCAAACGCGTGAGGCAACATGCTATTACTCACTGACGGCAACGCTCTGAACGGCGCCTTTGCGTCATAGGAGAGTTGAATGTCGAGGAAGAATTCGCACGCAGCCGCCCGCCCCTTATTGCGAATCGGTGCGGGCGTGCGAGAAGGGTAGAATCTGTTTCTAAACCAACCAGCCGGGAAGCTGTCGGTTCAATTGCAGTTTTTCCATGACTGCCGCGCCGGTCAGCGCATAGCCGTGCAGGACGCCCTGCGCATCGTGGAACAAGGCGCGCTGGTCTGGGCCATCGCCAGTAACGGTCCACTCGCCTTCGGTTGCGGTAAGCGGCGGCGAAACCACCAGCGGGCAGGCAGGCGTCTTCACCATGATCGGCATTGCGCTATAGCTGATCTCGGTCGGAGTGCCGGTCAGCGTCTTTGCAAGCGCCCGTGCGCAGGTCATCAACGGCATCACATACATCAAGCTCAAGGAGGCAACTTCTGCGCAGTCACCCAGCGCGTAGATGTGTTCGGCTGAGCTTCGCAACTGGCGATCGACACTGATGCCCTTGGCGACGTCCAGCCCGGCGGCTTCAGCCAGCCCCCGATTGGGCACCAGGCCAATGGCGGACAGCACCTGCTCGGCCTCGACACGGGTACCCTCTTCGAGCGTGATACACACACCTCTATCAGTCGAGTCCATCTGCCGAATGCCCTGGCCCAGATGGAAGCGTACGCCCAGGCTTTCCAACGAGGCTCTGACCGGTTCGGCCACCTGGGCAGGAATCAGGCCAGCCATCAACGTCCGGTCCGGTGCGACCACCTGAACCTCGAACCCGGCGGCAGCCAGATCATTGGCGAACTCACTGCCAATCAGTCCCGCGCCGACAATCGCCACAGAGCGCTTACCCAGCAGCGCCCGACGAAAGCGCGCATAGTCAGTCAGGTCATTGATCGATAGCAGGTGTTCGCCCAACGCCTGAGCACCGGGGAGCTCTCGCGCCAAAGCCCCGGTAGCCAGCACCAGATCGCTGTATTGCACCCGCCGCTGACCTACCGTCAGGCTACGGGTCGCCGGGTCGATAGCGTCGACCCGGGTGTGAACAAGGATTTCTGCATCGAGCTGAGCCGCCATCGCAGCAGCGTCCTGCATGGCCAGCTCGTCTGCCTCCTTGCCTTTGGCGAAGCCGGTGGACAACAGGGGCTTGGAGTAAAAGCGGCCGTCATCGGCGGTAATCAGCAGCAACGGACGGCTACTGTCGAGCTTGCGAAATTCCTTGGCCAGGTTATAGCCGGCCAAACCGGTACCGACGATTACCAGCGGAAATGCATCAGACACTATATGAATCCTTGAACAGAGATCAGCCGATCGAAATCATCTCGAAATCTTCCTTGCCCACACCGCAATCGGGGCACTGCCAGTCGGCAGGAACATCTTCCCAGGCGGTGCCTGGTGCAATGCCGTCGTCCGGCCAGCCTTCAGCTTCGTCATAGATAAAACCACACACGATACATTGCCATTTTTTCATTCATGGATCCCAGGTAGCCAAAACTGGAACGACACTACCGGATTCACCGGCGCACGCCAAGCACAGGCACTGGCGCGCTGCGCGCGACATTCGTGATAACCTTGCGGCATTATCCACCTGCAATCCGGCTACAAAACGTGAGACTTCCCGACTGGCATTTCGCCGCCCGACATCCCAGCAAACCCGCGGGATTGTTGCTGGATTGGCTACAGAACGAAGAGTCGCTGACCCAACGTCTGACCGAAGCGGGCGATAACGATTTCAGAGTCGAATTGCTCCAGCAAACACAGCAGCCCGCCCGTACAGACGAAGCCTGTTCGCTGGATCTCGAACCCGGTACTCAAGTGTGGGTGCGCGAGGTACTACTGCATACTGCTGGCGCCCCGCGCGTATTTGCCCGCAGCGTCGCCCCGCTGCACACGCTGGCTGAAGCGAAGGCCGACCTGACTAACCTGGGCTCGCGCAGTCTCGGCGAACTGCTGTTTCGTGGCGACCTGGACATCAGCCGCGGGCCCATTGAAATCAGTCTTTATCCCGCTGAGTGGTTGCCCCCGGCGTGGCGCAGCGAAACATGCTGGGCACGCCGCTCACGCTTCGGCGATGGGCGACTGAAACTGCTGGTATGTGAAGTGTTTCTAGAGGGCTGGCCGCCCGCCAGCTGATCCCAATGTGGTACGGAGAATTGCTTTGCTTGGCTTGTTGATCAGACCTTTAGGCCGCGTTCACCCCCGGGCCCATGATTTCATCCAGCTGATGCGTCTGGACCGACCCATCGGCACTTATCTGCTGTTATGGCCGACGCTCTGGGCACTATGGATTGCGGCCGAAGGCGTTCCCGACGGGTCAGTGTTGGCTATCTTCGTGCTTGGCGTAATCTTCATGCGCGCAGCCGGCTGCGTGATCAACGACTTCGCTGACCGAAAAATCGACGGTCATGTGCGGCGCACCACGCAGCGGCCTTTGGCAACTGGCCGCATCAGCTCGCGCGAGGCGTTGATTACCTTTGCGGTGCTGGTCGCCATCAGCGCCATGCTAGTGTTGCTGACCAACCGAATGACCCTATTGCTGGCCTTTGGCGCAATATTCCTCGCTGCCATTTACCCCTTCTGCAAGCGCTTCACCTTCTATCCTCAGGTGGTACTCGGCGCGGCATTCTCCTGGGCCATTCCCATGGCCTTTGCTGCCCAGTCCGAAGCGCTGCCCAGTGCGCTGTGGCTGGTATTTCTCGCCAATCTGCTGTGGACCGTTGCCTACGATACCGAATACGCCATGTGCGACCGGGAAGATGACCTGCGTATCGGCGTCAAATCAACGGCCATACTCTTTGGTGAATCGGACCGGCATATCATCGGCCTGCTCCAGGGGCTGACCTTGGTCTGCCTGTTATTGGCAGGCGCCCGCTTCGATCTGGGCATCTATTACCACCTGGGCCTGGTGGCGATGCTGGCCAGCTTCGGTTGGCAGCAATGGCTGATCCGCGAGCGCGAACCGCAAGCCTGCTTCGTTGCATTTCTGTCCAACCATTGGAGCGGAATGCTGGTGTTTATCGGCCTCGCGCTGGACTATTGGTTGGGCTGACTCCGGCAGCCGGCGTGCGGTCATACAACTGCAACAAAAATGTTATCTAATCGACGCATGTTTCAATCCGCAACGGGACGGTAGATACCATGCAGGGAAAAACGATACTGATCGTCGATGATGAAGCACCTATCCGGGAGATGATTGCTGTCGCTCTGGAAATGGCCGGTTATGAGTGCCTTGAGGCAGACAACACCCAACAGGCCCATGCCAGCATCATCGATCGGCGACCTGACCTAATACTCCTTGACTGGATGCTCCCCGGCACCAGCGGTATCGAACTGGCACGCCGGCTCAAGCGCGACGACATGACTGCTGATATCCCGATCATCATGCTCACCGCCAAGGGCGAAGAAGATAACAAGATCCAGGGGCTTGAGGTGGGTGCAGACGATTACATCACCAAACCCTTTTCCCCGCGTGAGTTAGTCGCGCGCCTGAAAGCGGTATTACGCCGCGCAGGACCGGCCGATGCTGAATCACCGCTGGAGGTGGACGGGCTTTGCCTGGACCCGGTCAGCCATCGCGTTACTATCGACGGCGAGCCTGCCGAGATCGGCCCCACCGAATACCGCCTGCTACTGTTTTTCATGACGCATCAGGAGCGCGCTTACACCCGCGGCCAGTTGCTAGACCAGGTCTGGGGTGGCAATGTCTACGTAGAAGAACGTACCGTAGACGTCCATATCAGACGCCTACGCAAGGCTTTGGGAAGCCGCTACGAGAACCTTGTGCAGACAGTCAGAGGGACCGGCTACCGGTTCTCCACCAAAGGCTGAAGGGGCTCGATCATGGAGCGGCTGACCGGCGCAACGGATGTCGTCGTCATTACGGAGACCGAATTGACCACCAGCTGGACCCGGGCCTTACTCGTCAGATTGTTCTGGCTAACACTGATTTGCCTGCCGGTAGGCCTGCTCACCGGACATCTGGCCTGGACGCTGGTGTTTGGTCTGGCGCTATATGTCGGCTGGACATTACGCCAGCTGCTGCGGTTTCACCGCTGGCTGCTCGACAATCCCTCGGCCGATCTCCCGGATGCCCGCGGGATATGGGGCGAGATATTCAGCACAATCCATCGACAGCGGCAAAGCGCCGCCCGGCGCCAACACAGGCTGCAGGAAATAATCGGCCAGATCCAGGCGTCTACCGCTGCGCTGAGCGAAGCAGTCGTCATGATAGACCGGCAGGGCCGCCTGCAATGGTGGAACGCCTCCGCCGACCGCCTGCTCGCGTTGCGTAACCCGGCAGACAAGGGGCAACACATCACCAGCCTGATCCGTGATCCCCGGTTCGCGACCTATTATGAAACAGGCTCGCACGCCGAACCGCTGAATCTCGACTCGCCGACCAGCAAGAATACGCATCTGCAGTTTGCAATCACCCGTTACGGCCAGGGAGAACGCCTGATGGTGGTGCGGGATATTACGCGTTTGCATAACCTTGAACTCATGCGCAAGGATTTCGTAGCCAACGTCTCCCACGAGCTGAGGACACCGTTGACCGTAGTGATCGGCTATCTGGAAACTCTGCTAGATAACGAAGACGTACTCGCCTCTCGCTGGAAACGCGCCATGTTGCAGATGCAAACGCAGGCCTCGCGTATGCACACCCTGCTGAACGACCTGTTGCTGTTGTCGCGCCTGGAAACCACCGACACTTCCCTGGACGAAGAACCGGTTTCGGTACACCTGCTGCTCACGCGGATCCGCGACGATGCGCGGGCATTTTCCGGCGAACGCCAGCACCGTATCATGCTGTCCAACGAGACCGAACAGCAGCTCCTTGGCATCGCTGGCGAGCTGCGTAGCGCCTTTTCCAACCTGGTATTCAACGCTGTGAAGTACACGCCGGATGGTTGCGCGATACAGATCCGCTGGTGGACTGACGAGGCGGGAGCGCATATGAGCGTCGCCGACAATGGGCCAGGTATTGCGCCGGAACATATCGGCCGCCTGACCGAACGCTTCTACCGCATCGACTCGAGCCGTAACAGCCACACCGGGGGCAGCGGCCTGGGCCTGGCGATCGTCAAGCACGTGCTATTACGCCATCAGGCTCGATTGGAAATCATCAGTGAAGAGGGTACGGGTAGCAGCTTCATCTGCCATTTTCCCGGCAGACGGCTGGTTCCGATGGATCAGGCGCTCGGGGAGTAATGCTGCTGGCTGCTCCCGGTAGCAATCAGCCGTGACAGATAGTCGAGCTTTTCCGGATCCTGGTCGACAAAACGCAGCGTAACCTTCAGCCACTCGCAGTCCATCCGCGGTTCCATCGAGGCCACCGAATGGATGTAAGCATTTATACGCGCTACCGAGCGGTCACTGTCCTGCTCGAGATCCAGCACGCCGCTTTCGAATACCTGCGGCATATGTTCGCCGCGACGGACGACCACCAGGGCATCACGCAGACTGAGCGTCTTGATAACACAGGCCAACTGCCGGCCCGGCAAGCGCAACTGTCCCTGGCCGCGCACTGGCTGCGTGGCAACCGGTCCGGCTACAACCTTGTCTGTTTCAACGGGTAGTGCAGGGGCGACCAACGGGGCGCCTGCGCTGGCCGGGGTATTCGAACTGGTTTTGCGTGCGCTAGTAAGATTGGCAATCGTGCCCTGAGCCGTACCGACACTGGCGCGGGCCTGCCGCCCCTCCAGCAATTCCAGCTTGCCGGCCCGGTGCAATGCCTTGCGCACCTTGGCCACTAACTGTTCGTTGCTGAAGGGTTTGCCAATGTAATCGCTGACGCCGGACTGGATGGCTTCAACAACGTTTTCCTTGTCACCGCGACTGGTCACCATGATGAAGGGTATTGCCGCTGCGTCTGGCTGACCTCTAAACCACTGCAACAACTCGAGGCCATTCATCTCGGGCATTTCCCAATCGCACAGGATGAGATCGAACCTTATCCGGCTGAGAACCTGCTGGGCCTTGCGTCCATCGATCGCCTCCTCCACCTGCACACCGGGAAAATGACTGCGTAGAGCCTTTTTCACCAGGTCACGGATGAACGGTGCGTCGTCGACTACCAGGACCGAGACTTTCGCCATGTTGATTCTCTTTGAACAGGTAACCGGCGCAGCTTACCGCAGAGTGATGGCAAACCCCAATCAAGCAGGGAGATTTCAGACGATCTATCGCGTGGCAGAGGGTTCGGTGAGAAAAATGACACCCTGTCCGCCATTGCGACAGACAGGGTAATAGACGAGCGCTTCCCTAGGATCAGACGCCCTGAATGGTGCCGTTGACGGCGTTGAGGAAGAGCTTCTGGTACGCGGCTGCGTCCAGCTGGCGGGCATTGGTGCGCGCTGTTACATCCTTGGCTGACATCTTGCCGACCAGCTCGGCCTGGCTGTCATCCACACCGATCTCTGCCAGAGTGTGCGGAATGTCCAGCTCCTTGCGCAGGTCGAGCATCCACTGCATCACGCCGTCGAAGTTGGCCTGCTCCAGTCCCAGGTAGCGGGCCAGACGGACAGTCTCCTCCTCAATGGCGGGCCGGTTAGCTTCCATGACGTAGGGCAACATGATTGCGTTGAGCAAACCGTGATGACTGTCGTATAGCGCGCCTACGCTGTGCGATACCGAGTGAATCGCGCCCAGCCCCCGCTGAAACGCCGTGGCACCCATGCTCGAAGCAACCATCATCTGCAAACGCGCATGAATGTCCGAACCATCAGCCGTGGCGCGTGGCAGAAACTCCTTGATCAGGCGCACGCCTTCCAGCGCGATACCTTCGGCCATAGGATGGAAAACCGGAGCGCAGAAGGCTTCAATATTGTGAGCGAGCGCGTCCATACCGGTTGCTGCAGTCAGCTTGGGCGGCAGGCCTACGGTAAGCTCGGGATCCAGAATCACGATCGGCGGCATCATGCGCGCGTTGAATATGATGCGTTTGGTATGTGATTCCTCATCGGATATCACCGCAGCCTGACCGACTTCCGAGCCAGTGCCGGCAGTCGTCGGTACGGCGACCAGTGGCAGCATCTTGCTGACATCGACCATAGCCGGATTCTGCGCTTCCCAGAGCGTGCAGCTCTGGTTGGCGATCAAGGCAATCGCTTTGGCTGCATCGATAGCAGAACCACCGCCGAATGCGATCACGCCGTCATGATCACCCTCTTTCAGTGCTGCAACACCATCGGCCACATTGCCACCGGTAGGGTTGCCCTTTACGCCAGTAAACAAACCAGGACGAAGGCCATGATCCCGACATTGCTGCAGCGCCTGTTCAATCATAGGCAGTGCAGCCAGGCCAGGGTCAGTAACCAGCAGCGGCGCTTTCATACCCAGCTGACCACAGCTTTTGGCCAGTTCGCTGATACGTCCGGCACCCACCTTTACTGCGGTCGGATAGTGCCAATTCATGCTGTATGAGGTAATTTCCATGGTATCTCCGCTACTCTCGTCAGGTTTGAAACGTACGTTATTCTACAGCCCTGCACAGCACGATTACTGCCGTACGGGATACAAAATTCAAAATTGTCCCGAAACATACCCAAATCGAGGGCTGGCGTCTATCTACTAGGGAACATGTGACAACCTGGCGCTTGATTAAATTGAATCGCAGTGCAAACTTGCGGTCACAGGACGTACAATCCGCCGATCGAACAAGCAGGGTCAACCTGCGTAGAATCAGCCTTTGAGGATATGCCATGAAAAAGTTCTTGTTACCTCTTGCCGTTGCCAGTGCGCTCTTTTCTGCCCAAGCCGTTGTTGCCCAGGAAGCAGGCGAAGCCGGCGAGGCCTTGTTTAAAAGCAAGCCCTGCGTAGCCTGTCATAATGTCGACGCGCAGCTGGTTGGCCCTGCTCTGAAGGCTGTCGCCGCCAAATACAAAGATGAAGAAAACGCAGTGGAAACCATTGCGGCCAACATCAAGAACGGTTCTTCCGGCCAGTGGGGCGCAATTCCCATGCCGCCGAACCAGGTTACCGAAGACGAAGCCAAGCTTCTGGCCGAATGGGTACTGACGCTCGAATAACCGTCGACCCCAAAAAACAAGCCCGCTTCGGTTGAATCGAAGCGGGCTTTTTTGTGCCTGCGGGCTTTGCTAAGCCTAACCGCAACCGCTTCAAGACGCGCCTTACAGAGTCGAGGAGCCATAAAGGGAACATCAACAACAACCGACCACGTTTTTTATGCTTTGTTTCGGCTGTCACAAAAGAGTCATCTTCCATGGATATATTGGCTTCGTCGCCGAAAGGTCGGCTCAGGTTTCAGAGCGGCATGCGCTGCAGCCTCAACCGATTTAGTGACCAAACCTAAATGTGGACAGGATATTGACCATGAACAAAGCACTTACCGCCGCTTCCGTGACACTGATGTCCGGGCTCTTAGCCGCACCCTTCGCCATGGCAGCTGAAACCGTTCAGGTAGATGGTTCCAGTACTGTTTTCCCGATCACCGAAGCTATCGCCGAAGAGTTCCAGAAGGAAATGAAAGGCGACATCCGGGTAACTGTTGGGGTATCCGGAACCGGCGGCGGCTTCAAGAAGTTCTGTCATGGTGAAACCGCCGCAACAGGTGCTTCGCGTCCGATCAAGAAAGAAGAGGCCGAGCTGTGCAAGCAGAACGGCATCGAGTTCATCGAGCTGCCGGTCTCCATGGATGCGCTGACTGTTGTTATCCACCCTGATAACGACTGGGCCAAAAGCATGACGGTCGAAGAGCTGAAGAAGGTCTGGGAACCGGAAGCACAGGGCAAGATCACCAACTGGAACCAGATCCGCTCCTCGTTCCCTGACAAGCCGCTGCGTCTGTATGGTGCCGGCACCGACTCCGGGACCTATGACTACTTCACCGCTGCCATCGTCGGCAAGGAACATTCCAGCCGCGGCGACTTCACCGCCAGTGAAGACGACAACGTGCTGGTACAGGGCGTGGCCAACGACCCAAGCGCCATGGGCTTCTTCGGTCTGGCCTACTATGAAGAAAACAAGGACAAGCTGGACGCTGTAGCGATTTCCTGGAAGGGCAAGGAAGCGGTACTGCCTTCGGTTGAAACCGCTGGTGACGGCTCTTACCAGCCGCTGTCGCGTCCGATCTTCATGTATGCCAGCAAGAACAAGATGGAGTCCGAGCCGCACTCCATGAAGTTCATGGAATACTATCTGAACGAAGAAAAGTCAGCCGAGCTGGTAGAGGAAGTTGGCTACGTACCGATGAGTTCCGAGTCCTACCAGGCAGCTCTGCGCACACTGCGTGAACTGGAAGTTGGCACCGCCTTCACCGGTTCAGAGATCGGCGTGAACGTTGTAGAGTTGCTCGGCCGCGAAAAGCACTATTGAGTAGAACGGTCATGAAGCAGGAGTGCGCCAGGCGGCGCGCTCTTGTTGCCGTTTCTGAACCCTGACCATCAGCAAGTATCACCGCAGCAGGCCTATTATGCTTAACACGCCAGATGACCCGTTGCGAGCCGCCATCACCCCGGCTCCCAACTTCCTGCGCAAGCGTGCAATGATCGACAAACTGGCGAGATGTATTCTGTTCGCCGCTGCCGCCGTGTCCGTTTTCGTGACCATCGGTATTGTGTACATCCTGCTCAGCGAGTCGCTGGTTTTCTTCGAATCCGTCTCGTTGAAAGAATTCCTTACGTCCACGACCTGGACGCCGCTGTTCGCAGCCCCCTCCTTCGGTATCTGGCCGCTTTTGTCCGGCACCCTCACCGTCTCCGCGATTGCGCTGTCGATTGCGATTCCGCTCGGGTTGCTGCTGGCGATCTACATGAGCGAGTTCGCTCCACCGAAGGTGCGCGAAGCAGTCAAACCGGTACTGGAGATGCTCGAAGGCGTACCGACCATCGTTTACGGCTACTTCGCCCTGATGATGGTGACACCCCTGTTGCAGACGTTCATTCCGGGTCTACCCGGCTTCAACATGTTGTCGCCGGGTATCGTCATGGGAATCATGATTCTTCCCTACACCACCTCCCTCAGTGAAGACGCCATGCGCGCCGTACCGCGCGAACTCAGGGAAGGCGCCTATGCATTGGGCTATTCGCGTTTCTATACCGCGATCAAGGTGGTTATTCCGGCGGCGATCTCAGGTATCACCGCGGCCTTTATTCTCGCCATGTCCCGCGCGGTCGGCGAGACGATGGTGGTCGCTATCGCCGCAGGCCAGATGGCCAACTTCACCTTTAATCCGATGGATCCTGCCGCAACCATCACCACCTTTATCGTGCAGGTCAGCCTCGGCGATGTACGTCACGGCTCGATTGGCTACCAGTCTATATTCGCAGTTGGCCTCGTGCTGTTCCTGATGACGCTGCTGTTCAATGTCATCGGCTTCATGCTGCGCCGCCGCTACCGTCTGGCTTATTGAGGTAAAACATGGCTACGTTGAATCAAACCATCAGCGACGGACAGGCGTATTCCTCGCTGATCCGGCGCAACAAGAACCAGGACATCCTCATCGCCGCGCTTGGCATGCTGATTCTGGTAATCGCCATCTCCACCCTGCTGGCTATGTTCCTGGATCTTTTCATTACTGGCCTGCCACGCTTGCAGGATGCCGACTTCTATATGAGCTTCCCGTCGCGCAAGGCGGAGCAGGCTGGCATTCTCTCGGCCTGGGTCGGCACCATCATGGTAATGGTAGTGACTGCCTGCATTTCCGTTCCGCTGGGTGTCGCTGCGGGTGTCTATCTGGAGGAATACGCAGGCTCCAACTGGGTGACCGACCTGATCGAAATCAACGTCACCAACCTCGCTGGCGTGCCCTCAATTGTCTACGGGTTGCTGGCGCTCGGGCTGTTCATTTATGCCTTTGGCATGAGCGAAACAGTGCTGGTTGCGGGACTGGTGTTGTCGCTGCTGATCCTGCCAGTCATTATCGTATCCACCCGGGAAGCCATACGCGCAATACCGGAAGCCTACAAGGAAGCCGCCATCGGCCTGGGTGCGGATCAATGGCAGACCACTTATGCCTACATCCTGCCCGCAGCCCGTCCCGGCATCATCACCGGGGCCATTGTCGGCCTGTCGCGCGCGATCGGCGAAACTGCACCGATCATCACCATCGGCGCCCTGACCTACATTGCGTTTCTGCCCAACTCGCCGGTCACCGGTGACTTCCCATTCATCAACTTTGACTGGATTACCAGCCCGTTCACGGTCATGCCTATCCAGATGTTCAGCTGGGTGTCTCGTCCCCAGGCGGAGTTCCAGATCAACGCCGCGGCAGCTGGTGTTGTATTGATGGTGCTGACGCTAATGATGAACGCCGTCGCTATCTACATTCGTTACAAGGTGCGCCACAAGGACTGATATCCGTCCGCAACCAGGCTCCTCCTACATAGACGATTACGGAAAAAACATATGACTTCCTTCAGCAAAAGCACTGGCATGATGAAAAGCATCGGCACCACCCCAGAACCTGCAGCCACCAAACGGACCCAGAGTGCACTTCCCCCAGCTTCGGCCGGACAGGAAGATACCTGGCTGCTCGAACCTGATGAGGCACTGCGTGCTCGGGTATCTGATCTGGAGTTCTGGTATGGCGATGGAACACAGGCGATCCAGAAGCTCAATATGCCGCTCGTAGACAAGCGCGTCACTGCGTTGATCGGCCCTTCCGGCTGTGGCAAGAGTACCTTCCTGCGCTGCCTGAACCGCATGCACGACCTGTACAAGGGCGTGAAATATTCCGGCGAAATCGCACTCTTGCCGGAAAACGTGAATCTGATTGAGCTTGACCCGATGGAGGTCCGGCTGCGGGTGGGCATGGTTTTCCAGAAGCCCAACCCCTTCCCCAAGTCCATTTATGAAAACACCATCGCCGGGCTGCGCATCCGCGGTATCAAGAAACGCGCAGTGCTGGATGAAATGGCCGAGAAGTCGCTGCGTCAGGCAGCACTGTGGGATGAGGTCAAGGACCGCCTGCATCAGTCGGCGCTCAGTCTGTCCGGCGGCCAGCAGCAACGCCTGTGTATCGCTCGTGCGCTGGCAGTGCAACCAGACATCCTGCTGCTCGACGAACCCACTTCAGCACTGGATCCGATTGCCACCGCGCGCATTGAGGATCTGCTCAACGAGCTGGAAGGTCAGGTCACCATCCTGATGGTGACGCACAACATGCAGCAGGCTGCACGCATCTCCAACTACACCGCTTACATGTACATGGGTCAGCTGGTCGAATTCAACGAGACCGATGCGCTGTTTACCCGCCCGAAATGCCAACGCACGGAAGATTACATTTCCGGCCGGTTCGGCTGATAAAGGAGCCTCAAATAATGACAACAGATCGCGAAAGCCACCTTAAACATATTTCCAGCCGATTCAATGCTGACCTCAGCCAGCTCAAGCAGGATCTGCTGGAAATGGGCGGGCTGGTAGAACAGCAGCTGCGCCAGGCAGTCGAGGCGCTCATCAACAGCGATGTCGAACTGGCCCGCGAAGTCAAAGCCGGTGACAAGAAAGTCGACGCCATGGAGCTGGCTATCGATGAAGAAGCCAACCGCGTTATCGCCAAGCGCCAGCCAACCGCCAGCGACCTGCGCCTGGTCATGTCGGTGGTAAAGATGGTTGCGGATATCGAGCGTATCGGCGATGAAGCCAAGAAGATCGCCAAGCTGACGATCGCGCTGGCGGAGGAAACAACCTCACCCTGGGGCCGCGTTGAAGTCCGGCATATCGGCAATCACGTCGCCGTAATGCTACGCGACGCCCTGGATTCCTTCGCCCGCTTCGATACCCAGGTAGCCCTGCAAGTCATGCGCGAAGACGACACCGTAGACAGTGAATACCGCAGCGCAACCCGCACGCTGGTCACCCACATGATGGAAGACACGCGCAACATCACGCGCTGCCTGAATATCATGTGGGTATTGCGCGCACTGGAGCGCGTCGGCGACCACGCCGGCAACCTCGCCGAACAGGTCATCTACATGGTGGAAGGCACCGACGTCCGCCACGCCCCAATGGAAATCGCCGAGCGCGCTGTTGAAGGTCGAGGCTAACTGTAGTGGTCTACTGATCCCGACAAATGCACGAAACCACTCCCCCTACGCCGTACATCCCCCCTTTGTAAAAGGGGGCTAGGGGGATTGGGTTTTCGTTCGTGATGTTGGTCCAGGCGTCTGCGGTCATGGCGGTTATAGGATCCGAGCCAATCGCCCGCCAACCATCAGGATTACGCAAGACGCCGTGAACCCATCCTTGGGGGCTTGGTGAAAACATCCCTGTTTTCAACACTTGCTTCACCCTGACAGCCGACGGACTCGCATGAGCAGTGGCGTATGGTGGAGATTAAAACCGCTTTCAGTTTTCCTGTCAGGCAAATCCGATGTTCATGCGAAGCGAGCCGACAGGACTGAGCCGACCGTGCGATGACATGGATGTCATCGACGAGCTTACAGGGAGGTACTTGCAGCGTGTCGGCGCAGCCCGGTCGGCTCGCGATAGCTGACCCCGTTTTCAGAGCTCAACTGGAATGATTTCGCAGCCAACGAATGTGCCTGCTGATATCTCACCGATAACAGTTAAGGCTGATGCGGCTGAAGATTGGCGTAGCGCAGGCGCGCTACACCCCCAGGCAGCTCGGCTCAAGCACTGAGGGGCTTTCCTTCCGGCAACTCGGATTTTGTGCGAAGCGTGCCGACAGGGCTGAGCCGACCGTGCGATGACATGGATGTCATCGACGAGCTTACAGGGACGTACTTGCAGCGTGTCGGCGCAGCCCTGTCGGCACGCGATAGCTGACCTCGATTTCATAGCTCAACTAAGCCGATTTCGCAGTTGAACGGCTGTGCTTGCTGATATGTCACGGATAACAGTTAAGGCTGATGCGGCTGAAAGATTGGCGTAGCGCAGGCGCGCTACACGCCTAGGCAGGACCCGACTCTCCCCAGACAAGCCCGGCTCTTCACCCAACCGCCTATCAAGAATTCGGCCCTGCTCCGTGCGTTACGTCACATACTCTAACGAAACGCCGGCCAGCCCCTGGCCATTGAGTGATACCCCGCTATCACATAACATAGGCACCTTCGCAGTTTTCAGTTTTTCCGCTTGACTGCTGCCACAAAAATTAAAACGCACATTACCGAGCATTCGATGCAAGACCTAGACATGGACCCAACCCCTCGGGGAGAGCTGGCGCTCAAGATCACCACCTTGCCACGAGACTGCAACAGTTTCGGGGATATCTTCGGCGGCTGGCTGGTAGCGCAGATGGACGTGGCCGGCACCAGCACAGCGGCGCGCATTGCCCGGGGCCGAGTGGCTACCGTCGCAATCGACCGAATGGGGTTCATGGTGCCTGTGTCAGTTGGAGCCCAGCTGGCATTCCACTGTCATGTTCTGGATATCGGACGCAGCTCGACCAAGATCTGCGTTGAAGTGTGGAGTGAGGATCTGGCACACGACGGCATCCGCAAGGTGACCGAAGCGGTATTCGTGTTTGTGGCCATTGATGACCGCGGCCGGACGCGAATTATTCCGTCCTGATACCGGAAACAATAGAACAGGCGCTGTAGCGAAACCAGCGCCTGATCTTACTGATTACATGGCTTCGAGCTTGGCGTAGGCAACCATCAGCCACTTGCTGCCTTCATCATCAAAGTTGACCTGGATCCGCGCCTGCGCGCCGTGCCCTTCGTAGTTCAACACCACGCCTTCACCAAACAGTGAATGCATCACGCGCTGCCCCAGTGCGAACCCGGTACTCTCGGTTGCTTCCTGGGCAAACATGGTGCCTTTGCCCTTGCCCGGGCCGAACGGCCGGCTCACCTGGCTACCCAGCCGCACCTCGCGAATTAATTCCGCCGGGATCTCACGAACGAAGCGTGACACCTTGTTGAAGGTCTCACTGCCATACAGCCGCCGCGTCTCTGCCCAGGTAATAACCAGCTGCTGCATCGCCCGGGTAATGCCGACATAGGCCAGACGGCGCTCTTCTTCAAGCCGACCCGGCTCCTCCAGACTCATCTTGTGCGGGAATAGTCCTTCCTCCATGCCGGCCAGGAACACCAGCGGAAACTCCAGGCCCTTGGCACTGTGCAGGGTCATAAGTTGTACGCTGTCCTCGAAGCGGTCAGCCTGGGTTTCACCCGCCTCCAGCGATGCATGCGCGAGGAAGGCCAGCAGGGTATCGCCCTCCTCTTCCTCGCTGGCCATCTCGTTCTCAAAGGCGCGCGCGGCCGAGACCAGTTCCTCGAGGTTTTCCACCCGCGCCTGGGCCTTCTCGCCTTTCTCCTGCTCGTGGAAACGTAACAGCCCGCTGTGCTCGATCACCTGCTGAGCCATGCTGTACAAGGGCATGCCTTCGACCCGCTCAGTGATGTCCTCGATCATCTGCATGAACGCCTGCACCGCGTTGGCGGCGCGGCCGGGCAAGCCCTTGTTATCAAGCAGATCGCAGCCAGCCTGCCACAGGGATACATCCTGCTCGCGGGCGTGCTGGCGCAAACATTCCACGGTCTTGTCGCCGATGCCGCGGGCAGGCACGTTGATGATGCGCTCCAGTGCACCGTCATCGCCGCGATTGGCGATCAGGCGCATGTAGGCCATGGCGTTCTTGATTTCAGCGCGCTCGAAGAAACGCTGCCCGCCGTAGATCCGATAGGGAATCGCGGCACGCAACAGGGCTTCTTCAAGCACCCGGGATTGCGCGTTGGAACGGTACAGAATAGCGATCTCGCTGCGCGACATGCCTTCGCCGACCGCCTGCTCGATACGTTCGACGATAAAACGCGCTTCATCCTGCTCGTTGAACCCGGCATACAGCGCGATGGGTTCGCCCTCGTTATCTTCGGTCCAGAGCTCCTTACCCAGGCGCCCGGCGTTATTGCCGATCAGCGAGTTGGCTGCCTTGAGGATGTTCGCCGTCGAGCGGTAGTTCTGCTCCAGGCGGATCAATTCGGCGGCCGGATAATCCGTCTGGAATTGCTGGATATTCTCGATGCGTGCGCCGCGCCAGCCGTAGATCGACTGGTCATCATCTCCGACCACCATCAGGCTGGGATTCTTGCCGGCGATCAGCCTGAGCCAGGCGTACTGCACAGCGTTGGTGTCCTGGAACTCGTCCACCAGCAAATGCCGGAAACGCGCCTGGTACTGTTCGCGCAGCGCATTGTTGTCACGCCACAACTCCAGCGAGCGCAGCAGTAGCTCGGCAAAGTCCACTACACCGGCGCGGGCGCAGGCCTGCTCATAGGCCTGATAGATACGCAGCATAGTGGTGAGGTACAGGTCGCCGGCCGGCTGAATGTGCTGCGGACGCAGGCCTTCATCCTTCTGACCGTTGATCCACCATAGCGCCTGGCGCGGCGCCCACTGGTTTTCGTCCAGGCCCAACTCACGGATGACACGCTTGACCAGCCGCAGCTGATCATCGCCATCGAGAATCTGGAATTGCTCGGCCAGCCCGGCTTCGCGCCAATGCGCGCGTAACAGGCGGTGTGCCAGGCCGTGGAAGGTGCCCACCCACATACCCTGGGGCGAAATACCCAGCAGTTGTTCGATACGTGCGCGCATCTCGTAGGCGGCCTTGTTGGTGAAGGTCACCGAGAGGATGCTCCAGGGCGACGCGTTTTCCACCTGGCACAACCAGGCGATACGGTGCACCAGCACGCGGGTTTTGCCGGAGCCGGCGCCAGCCAGCACCAGTTGCTGACCGGGAGCCGCGGTTACGGCCTGGCGCTGGGCGTCATTGAGCGAATTAAGCAGATGAGAGATATCCATGCGCGCATTCTACCAGCCGGTGCGCGTCGGCCGGAAGGAAACCGCCTTCGGGCCGATGACTGCATTGCACACCGTGCATTTTATCTCGCCGGGCTGTGCCAAAACGGGGCAGTGATGTATGGTGCATACCATGGACTAGTGCCATTATGCTGGCACTCTCGGAGCGGAAGCGCTGAGCAGTTTGAGGGATCAATTACCATGGCGTTTCAGGATAGTTACGCAGTCAGTACCCCGGTCGACCTGCGTATACGCAAGCTGGACCTTCTATATGAATATTCACGTCTGCCGCAGTGGCTGATTCTGCTGTCAGCCGTATTGGTCTGCTTTCTGGTCTGGGAGCGTGTCGAGCACACCCTGCTCCTTGGCTGGTTGGCGCTGATTCTCACACTGACGCTCCTGCGCAACCTGCTGACCAGCCGCTACCGCAACAGCCCGCCTGAGGCGCGCCTGAAGTCGTCCTGGCGGGCGCTGTTTTACCTGGGCAATATGCTGACCGGCTTTGCCGTGACCTACATACAGATCGGCCTGGTCCCGCTGGACACCTTCTCCCTGCAGGCTCCGACCTATAGCCTGTTTACCGGCATCAGCCTGTGTGTAAGTATCATTTATGCCAGCCGGTTTCTTGCATTTGCCAGTTTCCTGTTGCCCGCCTGGCTGCCAACCATCGTGTTTTTCCTTACCCGCAGTAACGACAGCACCAGCGCCTATTGGGGCGTGATGGCGATAACGCTGTTTTGCTGCATTCTGCTCGCAGGAGCCTTCATCAACCGCTCGGTCACGCGCGCCTTGCACGCAGATGATCGCAATCTCGCGCTACTCGCACGCCTGGAGCAGGCGCATGAACAGGCCAAAGCGCTGAATGAGCAGCTCAGTACCGAAGTCCAGCACCGTCGGCGTGCAGAGCAGGAGCTGCTCGAGAGTCATGAGGCGCTTGAGGAGCGGGTCAAACAGCGTACTGCTGAACTGGAAGATATCAGCCGGGCGCTGCGCTCCAGCGAAGACCGATTGAACCTGGCCATTGAAGCGAGCGGGCTGGCGCTATGGGACTGGGATCTGGCGTCCGACCGTGTAGAACACTCACAGCTGGAAACCATATTCGGCCTGCAACCCGAGTCGCAACCCACCATGCTGGGCGACCTTCGCCCGCATTTGCATTACCGGGATATCGACACTGTCCGAAACGCCCTGATCAGTCACATGAAAGATCAGGACACCCCCTATCACCTCGAATACCGCGTGAGGCACACCGACGGGCACTGGTTGTGGGTGGAAGATACCGGGCGGGCCATCGAGCGAGACGACTCGGGCCGCGTGCTGCGAATGATCGGCACCCGCCGTGACATCTCCGCGCGTAAACTGCATGAAGAACAAGCCTTGCTGGCGGCAACCGTATTCGAAGCCTCTTCCGAGGGCATCATCATCCTCGACCATCGCCTGCACGTCCTGGCGGTCAACCGTGCCTTCAGCGACATCACCGGTTATGCGGGCCACGAAGTGGTGCATTCATTGCTCGAGCGCATCGCCCAATCGATGGACAAAAGCGACTATGACAAGCTGGTCAGCACTCTGAAGAGCACTGATCGCTGGCAGGGCGAGCGCACCGGTACGCGCCGGAACGGCGAGCAATATCCGCAGTGGCTGCAGCTGAAAGTGGTACGCGACGAACGCGGCAAGATAATTCACTACGTGGCGTTTTTTGCCGATCTGACGGTGCATCGTCAGAACGAGGAGCAGGTACGTTACCTGACCAATTACGACCCTCTGACCCAGCTTGCCAACCGCAACCTGTTCACCCAGCGATTGAATGAAGCAACGGGCCGCGCGCGCGCCGGCAATCGAAGTCTGGTGTTGCTGCACTTGAATCTCGATCGGTTCAAGCAGATCAACGAGACACTCGGCCATGCAGTGGCGGACCTGTTGCTCCAGCAGATTGCCCTGCGGCTAGGCGAAATGGACCAGACGGATCTGGTCGCGCGGCTTTCCGCCGACGAATTCGTCATCCTCATCGAACAGCAGCTTGAGCGCCAGCAGCTGGAGGATCTGGCGACCAGGCTGCTTGAAGAAGTACGCAAACCGCTTCAGATCGGTGTTCAGGAGCTTGTGGTTACCGCCTCCATCGGCATCAGCCAGTTCCCCAATGTCGCCCGCAACGGCCTGCACATGATCACCCAGGCCAGCCAGGCGATGCACCACGCCAAGCATCTCGGGGGCGACAACTTCCAGTTCTATACCCACCTGTTGCAGTCCTACAGCCTTGATCGCCTGCAACTGGAAAACCAGCTGCGCAAGGCGCTGGTCGATGCCCAGCTGGTGGTGTATTACCAGCCGAAGCTGGACCTGGCGAGCGACCAGATCACCGCCGCCGAGGCGCTGGTTCGCTGGCAGCATCCTCAGCGCGGCCTGCTGTTGCCCGGGCAATTCATCGAGATGGCCGAAGAGACCGGCATGATCGTCACGCTTGGGGAGCTGGTGTTGCGTCAGGCCTGTGCGCAGGCCAGCCACTGGTATCACCAGGGTCCGGTGCCTGTACGCATAGCGGTCAATCTGTCGGTACAACAGCTGCGCCAGGAGAACTTTTCCCAGACCGTGCGGGCGATCCTCATGGAATCCGACCTGCCGGCGCGGCTGCTGGAGCTGGAATTGACCGAAAGCATGCTGCTGGAACACCTGGACGTGGTAGCACGCAACATCGCCGAACTGCAGGACATGGGAATCAGGCTGGCGGTGGATGATTTTGGTACCGGCTATTCATCGCTGGCTTATCTCAAGCGCTTCCCGCTGCATACGCTGAAAATCGACCGGGCGTTCGTCGCGGAGCTTGAAGAAGGTGCGCAGGATGCGGCGATCGTGCGCGCCATTATCGCCATGGCGCACAGTCTCGGCCTGAATGTGGTAGCTGAAGGGGTCGAGCTGGAGAGCCAGCTCGAGATCCTGCGCGATTACGGTTGCGATGAGGTCCAGGGCTATCTGATCAGCCGCCCCTTGCCGGCTCAGGCGTTTGCCAGACTGCTTATCGACGCCCAGCAAAGCCTGCCCATTTAGATACAGGTTTCCTCGTGGTCGCGAGGTAACACATCAGACCCTAGCGCTCGTCGAGCCAGGTATGTCCCTGGCGCTCGAGCAGGCTGTCCGCCGCCTCAGGCCCCCAACTGCCGGCAGCATAGCGTTTGGGCGAGCGGTAGCTGTTCTGCCACCCTTCAATGATCGGATCAACCCAGCGCCATGCGGCCTCGATTTCGTCGCGACGCATGAACAGGGTGGCGTCGCCATCGATCACATCGAGCAGCAGCCGTTCATAGGCATCCCAGCGCCGGCGCTTGAACGCATCAGCGAAGTTCAGGTCGAGCTCGACTTCCTGTAGCGACATACCCCGCCCCGGAGACTTGGCCATCAATGACAGGCTGATGCTCTCGTCTGGCTGCAGCCGTATAACCAGACGGTTGCCTGGCGCGAAATCGCCACGCTGCGGAAACAACCGGTGCGGTACGGCCTTGAACTGGATGACGATTTCCGATTTGCGCTGCGCCAGGGATTTGCCGGTACGCAGGTAAAACGGCACCCCGGCCCAACGCCAGCTATCTATCTCGGCCTTGAGCGCGACGAAGGTCTCCGTGTTGCTGTCGTGGTCGACACTTTTCTCGAAGTAGTAGGCCGGCAGCTTCTCGCCCGCCCGCACCCCTGCCGAGTACTGGCCGCGCACCGTATGGTCCTGCACGTCCATGCCACTGATCGGGCGCAGGGCTTCAAGTATCTTCAGTTTCTCGTTACGCACTGACTCGGGCTCGAAGTGCACCGGCGCTTCCATCGCCACCAGACACAGAAGCTGCAGCAGATGGTTCTGCACCATGTCGCGGATTGCGCCCGCCTTGTCGTAATAGTCGCCGCGATTTTCAACGCCTACCGTTTCCAGCACGCTGATTTGCACATGATCGACATGTGCATTGCGCCAGAGGGGTTCGAACAGCGCGTTACCGAAGCGCAATGCCAGCAGGTTTTGCACTGCCTCCTTGCCCAGGTAATGATCGATACGGAATACGCGCGATTCATCAAAAACCGAGCCAATCTGGTCGTTGATCTGATTGGCGGTTTCGAGGCTCTGCCCGAGCGGTTTTTCCAGCACGATGCGCGCTTCGGCGGTAACCAGCCCGGCTGAGTCAAGGTGTTTGGCGGTCGAAGCAAACAGGTTTGGCAGGGTCGCCAGGTAGAACACGCGGATACGGTCCGGATGCTCGCCCAGCCTGTCACCGAGCCGCGAGTAGGAGGTCCGCTGACTGACGTCCAGTGTCATGAATTCGAGCCGTTGCGCGAACGCCTCCCACACTGACTGCTCAAAATCCCCCTGGGCGACATGCTGGCTGACATGGCGCTGCACCAGTTTGCGATAACTCTGCGCGTCGTGCTTGCCGCGTGCGGTCGCGATGATGCGCGTCTCGGCATGCAGATGCCTGTCTCGATGCAGGTAATACAGGGAAGGCAGCAACTTGCGCATCGCCAGATCCCCGGTGCCACCAAATACCACAATGTCGCAGGCCAGGCCGCGTTTTGCTGACACAGCAATTCTCCTGTTAGGCTGACGAAAGGCGCCCTGGGGGGCCGGCTACCGCTTGAATGACCAGCGCGTCCCGGCATAGGAGAGCGTCTGGATTGATCCGCCTGGAGCCGGAAACAATGAGCTTCAGACCGTTGATACACTGCCATAACCGCTGGTTCGGCGCTTTTTGTAGTATAACTACAAGATATCTCATCCCAATGGCACCCAGACTAGCATGAAGTCCACGTGAATTTGCTCCAGCACATCGCCGCCAGCCGTCAGCTGCTTCGCAAGTCAGAACTCAAGGTCGCAGACCACGTTCTTGCCCATGCGGCGCAGGTAATGCATTCGTCCATGGCCGACCTGGCCCGGGAGGTCGGCGTCAGCGAGCCAACCATCGTGCGCTTCTGCCGGGCCATCGGCTGTACCGGATTCCAGGACCTCAAGCTCAGACTAGCGCAAAGCCTGGCGGCCGGAGCCAGTTTCGGTCAGTTCTCGATAAACGAGGATGACAGCGTCGATCAACTGTCGCACAAGATCTTTGATACGACGCTGGCGACGCTGATGGAAGTGCGCGAACGGCTCGACACCGCAGCTACCGAACGGGCCATCGAGGCGATGGCGCATGCACGGCGGGTGGAGTTTTACGGTTTCGGTGCCTCCGGTGCCGTGGCCAGCGACGCACAGCACAAGTTTTTCCGTTTGCAGGTCTCCACAGCGGCCTATTCGGACCCGCACATGCAAGCAATGTCAGCCGTCACCCTTGGGCCCGAAGACGTTGCGGTCGCCATCTCCCAGACCGGACGCACCAAGGACCTGCTGCACTCAGCGGCGCTGGTCACCGAAAGCGGTGCAACGCTGATCAGCCTGTGTCCGAGCAATACGCCATTGGCTGAACTGGGCAAGATTCACATCCCCATCGATGTGACGGAAGATACCGAGATCTATACGCCGCTGTCTTCGCGCATCGCTCATCTGGTGGTGATCGACGTGCTGGCAATGGGCATGGCGATGCGCCGCGGACCGGAACTGGTGCATCATCTGAAAAGCGTCAAGCGCAGCCTGCGCGGCTTGCGGTTGTCCAACAAGGCCGGGCAACGCACCATCGACAACCAAGACTGAACGCCGTATCCAGCAAGAGACCGACACGATGCCTACCGCTATGGCCCGCCACATCCTGGTCAAAACAGAAGCTCAGGCCGCTGAACTGAAAAAGCGCATCGCCGCAGGCGAAGCCTTCGATGTCCTGGCGAAAAAATACTCAACCTGCCCGTCACGCAAGCGTGGCGGCGATCTGGGCGAAGTGCGCCCGGGGCAGATGGTGCGGGCGATTGACCAGATCATATTCAAGAAGCCTCTCAAACAGATACACGGCCCGGTGAAGACTCAGTTCGGCTATCACCTGGTTCAGGTGTTCTACCGCGACTGACCAGTAGCTACCGGCCCAGGCGCTCATGCCATTCGGCAATCGACTCCTCGGGGTATTCCCGATACTCCTTATCCCCCGGCCGGGTATCTGGCTCCACCCAGGCCGCCCTGGAGCCCAGCATCATATGGGTGTGCTCCGGCGGAACCGGCAATGGTGTATCGATTGCTGAAGCGAACGGATGAATCAATTCAGGCCATTCGGGACTGAACAACCATAAGCCCGATCCGCAGTGGCTACAGAAGTGCCGCTCGGCACTGCTGGCCCTGAGGCTGCCCTCCTCTCCCTGCATCAGAGCATGGTAGATGGTGATATGTTCGCGGCCGCTCACCTCCATGCTCGCCGCATCACCGCTCAGGTTGATGGCATAGCCGCCTCCGCCCTGGGTCTTGCGGCAGATCGAGCAGTAACAGCGCTGGTAGGGATAGGGATGTGCACTTTCGAGAGTGAAGCGTACCGCGCCGCAGTGGCAGGAACCTTTCAGTTGCATCTGTATCTCCTTCGTCAGTCGGTTGCATCGCCCGCAGCGGGGGCCGGGCAAAGGTGACGCGTTTGCGGCCTGGGAGTTTCGCCCGGTCAGGCACCTTGCCCCCAGTTCATTTCCAGGCCACCGTCTATTACAAAATCCTGTCCGGTGATGTAGTCCGCTGCAGGGCTCAGCAGATACAGCGCCAACTCCGCCACTTCCTCCGGCTTACCGGCCCGCTTGAAGGGAATATTCGGCATCTCCTGCTCGCGCTTCTGCGGGTCGTCTACCCGCTGCCGGGTCATTGGCGTCCGGATCAGCCCGGGAGCAATGGCATTGACGTTGATACCCAGTGGAGCCAGCTCCAGCGCAAGGCTGCGAGTCATCAGTAGCAAACCGCCCTTGGCCGCACCGTAGGCTACGTTGCCCGGACTGGGGATGGCATCATGCACTGAGGTGATATTGAGGATCTTGCCGCCGCCACCGACCGCCTTGCGCCGCCGGACAAACTCCCGAGCGCAATAGAACGGGCCGTACAGATCAGTCTTCAGCGCCTTATCGAAGTCTTCACTGCTTAGTTGGTCAATCGGCGAGCTCATGCCTACGCCAGCGTTGTTGACGAGAATATCGGGCGCGCCCAGCTCGTTGCCGACCCGATCGAACAGTTCGGCCACACTGATTTCATCGGTCACATTCAGATGCTGTATCAGACCGCGTCCGCCCGCTTGTTCGATCTGTTGCAGCGTTTTCTGCGCACCGTCCTGATCGGAGTGATAGGTCACCGCCACCGTTGCGCCCGCTCCGGCAAAGGCAACAGCCATCGCCTGCCCCATCCCGGAATCCGAACCTGTGATGATCACGATCCTGTCATTCAGCTTACCCATGCTAGCCTCCATCGGCGTTACTGGTACCCGGGACACCTCGACTGGCAATACATGACGTCATACTCCGCGAGGTATCCGCGACTGCTTCGGCTGAGATTATTTCGGCAGTCACCGGTTGTTAAATTCACGCGACGTGTGATCTGTGACCATCGCCAAATCGGACGTTCATCCCGTTCGTCGCCCCGCGCAGCTGTTGCAGGCAGGCGCAACGAAACCTGGCGCGTGCCAGCGTCCGCCCCGTCCCACGGCGCTACTGCTACAATGCCAGGCACTTCAACGCGGAATCTGACCATGGCTGCAATCGGGCGCTTCAACACACTGCAAATCGTCAAACACACCGGTTTCGGCCTCTATCTGGACGGCGGGCCAGACGGCGAAATACTGCTGCCGAACCGCTACATCCCCAAGGATGAGCCGACTGAGGTCGACGACTGGCTCAACGTGTTCATCTATCTGGACAGCGAAGACAAGCTGATTGCCACCACCGAGACGCCAAAGGCGCAGGTTGGCGAATTCGCCAGTCTGAAGGTCGCGGAGATCAACCGGGTCGGGTTGTTCCTCGACTGGGGGCTGCCGAAGGACGTGCTGCTGCCTCACTCCGAAGAAAAGCGCCCGCTGAAGGAAGGCGATTACTGTGTGGTGTATCTGTATCTGGACCGGCATACGCGCCGCATTACCGCTACGGCCTATCTGGACAGGTATCTCGATAAGTTACCGGTGCGCTACCAACCGGGCGACGAGGTGGAGCTGCTGGTCGTGTCGCCAACTGATCTTGGCTACAAGGCGATCATCAACCACTCGCACTGGGGACTCATCCACAAGAACGAGGTGTTCAAGTTCCTGCGCAGCGGCATGCGCGAAAAAGGCTATATCAAGGAAATTCGTGCCGACGGCAAGATCAGTCTGAGCTTGCAGCCCGTTGGCAGCGAGGCAGGTGATCAGCTTCAGCAGCGGATATTGGCAGAACTCGAAGCCCAACAAGGCGTGCTCGCCTTGAGCGACAAGAGCCCGCCGGAGGCTATCAGCAAGGCTTTCGGTGTAAGCAAGGGAAGTTTCAAGAAAGCCATCGGCGGCTTGATGAAGCAGGGCCTGATCGCGATTCACCCGGACCATATCGAACGGGTCTGAATAGCGGCCTCGGGCCGCTGCTCAACAGCATTTGCAGATACCCACCGCTAACTCGGGTGGGTATCTATCAACCTCAGACACTATGGTCCTGTAACCACCGGCCAACCGCTGCTATCCCAGACCAGCTCGGATATTCTCAGATTCGGTTCGCCTGAGAAAGCGCGATAGGCGTGATACATGTTGTAGGCCCTGTTACCGCTGAAGAACACCGAGTTGTGGCCCGGCCCTTTCCAGTTGCGGTCGCCGGATACGATCGGGGTACCCCCGCCGCTCATCATGCTCCTGCCTGCCTTGTCGACATAGGGCCCGCGCACATTGGTCGAGCGCCCTACGCGGATATTGTAGGTACTGCGCGCACCGTCACAGCATTTGTCGAACGAGACGAACAGGTAATAGTAACCACAGCGCTTGACGATGACCGGCGCTTCGATTGCGCCGCCGCCCCGTGATGCCAGCGAATGAACGGTATTATCCGCTCGTGACCCGTCGGCGTTCAGTTTCACCATTTTGATGCCGTCCCAGAAACTACCGAAGGACATCCAGGGGGTGCCGTTGTCGTCTACGACAATGTTGGGGTCGATGGCATTGAAGTTGTCACGGTTCGAGCTGCACATTACCGGGCCACGGTCAGTCCAGCTGCCGGAGCTCATGCTGCTGCGCGTTGCGTGACCGATGCAGGAGTTGTTACTGCCGAAGGTGGATACCGAATAATACAAGTGGAACTGCCCGTTGAATTTGGACAGATCGGGTGCCCACAGATTTTTAACGCCGGGTACGCGTTGGCGTAACCAACTGGGAGAGTTGCCCTGCTGGAAAGCGCCGGGGGTGCCTTCCCAATGGATCAGGTTGCTGGAGCGTTTACCCGGCAACACCAACCCGTCGGCCTCCGATCCGGTCTGCAGGATGTAATAAGCGCCCCGGTCTTCAATGATAGTAGGATCGTGGGTGACCAGATTGCCCGTCAGGTTCAGTGGGCCGGGGGGATTGGCTGGGTTGTAAACCCCCACATCGCAGGTACCGCCGATGGGTGAATCAGGGTCCGGCTGCGGGTCCGGGTCTGGCGTGGGAACGTTAACGGCGAAAGCCGCAAACGGAAACAGCAGGGTGCTGATGAGCAGGGCAATGCGCATGAGAAGGCAAGCTCCTTTAGAGTTTTGCCTTTTATATCCTTTTTTATCGCACGACTCTGGACTCACTAGTCATTTTTGCCAATCACTTTGAATCCTGCTGAATTCCGAAAGGCTTGCAGCGCATGGTTGTCGGTAATATCACGCGAGCCTGGCCGATGCAGAAGCTCAACGATCCATCGAAGCCGCTACCGGTGGCTATTGGGTAATTTCATACCACAACCATACGCCTGCCAATACCAGCAGCAGCACACCAAGTGGCTTGGAATACCGGTCCCAGAGTTTCATCGCCGCTTCGCCGGCAATCGCCACCAGCAATGCCAGGCCAAAATAGCGCACCCCGCGGCCAATCATGGCGGCCAGCAGGAATAGCGCGATCGGATAACCATTGGCACCGGCGGCCAGCATGGCGATCTGGAAAGGCACCGGCACTACCCCTATGGTCAGGATGGCGACGAATCCTTCCTCGCTGAAGCGCGACTGAAACTGGTCATAGGCTTCCTGACTGCCGAAGAAACTGATCAGCGCATCGCCCCAGTGATCCATCGCGAAGACGCCAAAGTAATAGCCAAGCGTTGCAGCCGTCAGGTTGCCGGCTAGCGCCACAGCAGCAATGGTCCATTTACGATCAGGGTGACAGAGCATCCAGGGAATCAGGATGACCTCGATGGGTATCGGCACCAATAACGTTTCTGCCATCGAGGCGGCAAATAACAGCCACAGCGCATGACGTGAGCGATTAAGCCGGTCCAGCCAGGCCTTCGGAGAGGTAACCTTCGGCAAATGAATATTCCCTGAAAAACAATGACCTTGTTCAGACCGTCTCGTAGTTGATCCGGTTCGCTTTCAGCGCAACCTGTTAACGGGTTAAAGCCCTACACTTAATGCCGGCGAAGCCGTCACACTGCGCCGGCGCGTCCGTCAGGGCCGCTTGGCGGGTTCCCGCTCGGCCGCCTCCCTGCCGCTGTGCTGCGGCACATCCTCCATACCGCTGCCTCCTGTAGCAGCCCGCCCACGCATTTTCTCGGCGGGTTCGGGAAAGCCACTACGGTCGCTGTAGTCATACACCGTGACCAATTGCTTTTCCTTGCTCAAGCCGCGGGCGCAGGCCAGATCAGCGGCGGTAATCGCCGCTACGCTGCCCAATGCAATGGCAGTATTCACCGGCTCGTTACCCCGCTGGGCGGCAACCCCGAGCGTCGCCAAGTCCAGTGCATCACCGCCGATCCGTGCGTACACCCAGGGTGCCGGCTTGTCCGCCATCAACAGTCCTACCCCGGTGGCAATCTCACGCAGACCATAAAGCCGCAATAATCCGGCTCTGCCCGGCAGGCCGACTGTGTTCGCCAGCGCGCGGGGCATCAGCAGCTCGGCCACGCCCAGCCCGATACTGAGCCAGCCCAGACTCCGTGCTGCCTTGCGTGCAGCATGATTGGTGCGGTATTCCCGACTCGATTTACGTTGCATGGTCATAGTCTCCTCAAGGCTTCAGCACAACTTTGACGCAGCCGTCGTGCTTGTCGCGGAAGGTCTTGTACAGGTCCGGGCCATCTTCGAGCCTGGCGGTATGGGTGATAACGAAGGACGGATCAATCTGTCCGTCCTGAATCCGCTTAAGCAGGTCATCGGCCCAGCGCTGCACATGGGTCTGCCCCATGCGGAAGGTCAGTGACTTGTTCATGGCCGCGCCGAAGGGAAGCTTGTCCAGCAGGCCGCCGTACACACCGGGGATCGACAGGGTGCCGCCGGGGCGGCAGACATACATCATTTCGCGTAAAACATGCGGTCGCCCGGTTTCCATCATCGCTGCCTGTTTAACGCGGTCATACATGGCATCAATTGATCGGCCTGCATGGGACTCCAGCCCGACTGCATCGATACACTTCTCAGGGCCCTTGCCCTTGGTCAGCTCGTTGAGACGATCGAGCACACTTTCTTCGTCGAAATTGATGGTAATCGCGCCGCCGGCGCGGGCCATTGACAACCGTTCAGGGACATTATCGATACAGACAACCTGCTCGGCACCCAGCAGAATCGCACTGCGGATGGTGAACTGACCGACCGGGCCCGCCCCCCAGATCGCCACGGTGTCGGTACGCTGGATATCGCACTGCACGGCCGCTTGCCAGCCCGTCGGAAAGATGTCGCCGAGGAACAGCGCCTGTTCGTCCGTCATGCCGTCGGGTACGACCACAGGGCCCACATCGGCGAAGGGCACCCGTACGAATTCAGCCTGTCCACCATCGTATCCGCCGGTGAGCTGGGTATAACCGAACAGGCCGGCGGTGGTGTGGCCGAACATCTTGTCGGCCAGCTTGGCGTTGCGGTTAGTGCGCTCGCACACCGAATAATTGCCGCGCCGGCACTGGTCACACTCCCCGCAGCTGATCGTGAAGGGCACGACGACCCGGTCACCCACCTTGAGCTTCTTGTTGGCCGACCCGACCTCCATCACTTCGCCCATGAACTCGTGGCCCAGAATGTCGCCATGAGTCATGCCCGGCATGAAACCGTCGTACAGGTGCAGGTCCGACCCGCAAATAGCGCAAGAGGATACTTTTACAATCGCGTCGCGCGGGTCTTCGATGGAGGGGTCAGGGACATGATTATCGCAACGAATGTCTTTCTTGCCATGCCAGCGGAGTGCTCTCATGGGAATCTCCTGTTCAGATGAACGGATGCCGCGTGGTGATTCCTTCGGTGGGCTACTACGCAGGTTGCGCAGCAGTGCGCGTTCCTCTGCTATGAATGCCGGAAGCAGGCGGCCGGCGTGCCGCGGCGGTTGCATACACAGCGTTAGTACATGAGGGGAAGACAAAAGTTGCTGAGACGTGCAAGATTGCCGCCGAAGACCGACGAGCTGTTCCGCTTTATGACATATTCGCCGCAATTCGAGGCGTTATCGGCGTTTTCGGGGAACTTGGACGCCTGATGATAATCTTCTATAGCGGATCCCTACATCGCCCCGTCTGGCTTTGCTCCCGGGTTAAACTACCGGGCAGCGCAAACAGGCGAGACAGACAGCCGCAGCAGTCCGGCGAGCGTTTTTCAAACACTGGTGATTGCATCATGAACGTACTGATTGTTGAAGATGAAGCATTGATCGCAATGCTTCTGGAAGAAATGCTGGACACCCGCGGGTATAACGTCGCGGCGCACGCCTCGACTCTGGCCGAAGGCGAGACAATGGCCTCGTCGCTGGACGTCGACGTGGCCATCCTGGATGTCAGCCTGGCTGGCGAAACGGTATTTCCGGTGGCCGAGCGCCTGTCTGATCGGGGCATCCCGTTCATGTTCACTACCGGATTCGGCGCAGCGGGTATGCCAGAGGCATGGGCCGATCGGCCGGTATTCAGCAAGCCATACGAAATCGATTCGCTTATTGAGACTATCCAACAACTGGTGCCAAATGCACCAGCCGCTGCAGCAAGCTAAGTAACCTGCTTCCGTTCCGTTTGCACCGGGCTGATTCTCGTCTAGCGGTCTGCCCGCCTCTCCATCGTTCTACTCTGTAGCGTTGCGCATCAAGGAACTTCGCTGCCGCTCGTTCCTTCTATATCTGAAGAATCAGAGACAGACAGTGAGATAACTGCCGAGCAGTCGCCGGCCGGAAGCAGGAGGTTGCTTCGGGCCCGGCGTGCTCAGAGTATCGATCCCTCTTGCGGAGAGAACACAAGGGAGCGCTATTGAAACCTGGCATTCTGGTAATCGACATTGGCGGCAGCGGCATCAAGGCTGCAGTCGTTGATGAGCAAGGTAACCTTTTGAGCGAACGCCTGCGGGTGCTCACACCGCATCCATGCCTACCCTCGGTTCTGATCGATACCGTGGTTGAGCTGGTAGCACCCTGCCCCGCCTACAATCGTATTTCGATCGGCTTTCCCGGCGCGATTCGCAATGGTCTTATTCTCACCGCAGCCAATCTCGATAGCCGTGAATGGATAGGCTTTGACCTGCCTGATGCGCTTTCCCGGCGACTGGGCAACCATCCCGCACGGATCATCAACGATGCCGATCTGCAGGGGTTCGCCCTGATCCAGGGCAAGGGGCTTGAGATGGTGATCACGCTGGGCACTGGTTTTGGCTCCGCGCTGTTCCGCGATGGGCAGTTGATGCCACACCTGGAGCTGGCCCACCACCCTGTGTCCGACAACCTGACCTATGACCAGTATCTGGGAAATGCCGCGTTAAAGAAAATTGACGTTAGTGAGTGGAACGAGCGGTTGTTGCGCGTACTGGACGTGCTTGAGGTGTTGCTGCATGCCGACCATATCGTGCTGACGGGAGGCAACGTGCGCCTGGTGACGGTTGACCTCCCTCCTTCGGTGAGCATTGCACCCAGCGACTCGGGGATCAGCGGCGGCGCCGCCTTGTGGAGGCACCGAACTTAAGCTGCTGATCACCCGGCCCGGTGTGGGTGAGAGGCTGCCTCAGGGCGTCAACTGCAAGTGGCGAGTCATGAAACGCTTGATCCTGCCCATGACCTTGTCGCGGAACGACAGGCTTTTACGGACAGTCTGGGCCTTGAGACTCGATAGGCTGGCACCTGGTGCATACATCTCGTTTGTCTCCAGGCAAAACACCGGCTTGCCGGTAAGTCGCATGATCTCCCACGCCTGGCGTTCCTCGTTTTCGATAAACAGTACTGCATGCGGGTCGCCACGGTAGATGTCAGCCTTGAACTGCTTGTGCATATCCAGGCGCCGTCGTTCAGCGGCGCTGGGCAGATCCAGCATATGCAACTGCTGATAACGGACCCCATGACGCTCGAGCCAGGCCTCGGTTTCCGCCCGGTACTTTTCAAGACGACTGGTAACCAGATGCTTCACTTCAATCGAGGGAATGAACAGCGGCTGGGCGTGCTCAAGGAACCCGAGATAATTTTCACCGTCATCGTTCTGCGAGCGCGTCGGATCGACGCACAGCACGCCATCAATATCCAGGCATGAATGGCTGATCAGCGCATGGTGCATGATGTTCCATTCAAATACACGTGGCTGCTCTACCGTTTCGAGGAAGATATCCACCGCTTCTGCATTGTTGCGCTGGGCGAAGGCAACCATGGTTACCACCTCGCCGGCAAACACCTTGCTTACCTTGTCGCGGGCTTCTCGCATGGAGCCGCCAGAGGCGATACTGTCATCCACCAGAAGAATTTTACGGGCCTGCTGCGGCAGACGCAGCGCCTCATGCTTGTAGGTGCGGGTATGCCCCTTCTTCAACTCGTCGTTGCGTTCGAAGGAGTACAGATCGGTTAACGGCAGGTTGAGTTTCAACGCGACGATGCTGGCGACCAGCATTCCGCTTCGAGGAATCCCCACAACCAGATCAACATCAGTGGGTACCTTGCTGGCGAATCGGTTGGTGAGTGTCGACAGATCACTGACACTTCGGTAATTCATAGCTGCTCCTCAGCCTAACGGTTTTATTATTTCCGCTGCTACGCCAGCGGCTGTTCAGTTCCTGTCCTAGTGCACCGCCTTTGTCCGGCTCGATGCGACTGCTAGCCAGCCAGCAGCGTGATCGGCTGCCCGTCACGACTCGCCGTGCTTGTCAGTCTAGAATACCCAGCGTTGAGTGCTTGCGGCGTCGTTCTCACTCTGCGCGACAAACGGAAGAGTCGCTGGCTTGGCGGCGCTCTGTGTAGTCGAAAGCTGTTGCGCCGGGGCATTCTCGAAGTTGACCGATTCAAACTGCAAACCGGCCGAGCGCTCCCATGCGGGGGCAGGCGGAATGGTGTTGTGGGAGGAGGATTGCGGGCCAGCCACCGTGGCAAGTGCCACAACGGCCAGAACCAGAGGTGCTCGTTGTAGGAATTCAAGACTCATGTGCATCTCCCCAAAGCATTGGCTAAAAGAGCTCTAACGCGTTTGGGGAATATCGCAAGTCCTGTGCCAGTTCACACTTTTGGGTAACCCTTTATAAAACAATGGGTTATAAATTCAGCGCAACCTGGCCACCATGCAGGGTGCATGATGTGGCGTTTCGATATCGTGCAAAGTGCAAAGTTTATCCGCCCTCCGGGGAACTAAATCCGTTCCTGGGTGACGCGCCCATCAGCAAATCAGCGGGGGCGTACTTATCTTGACAGCTATTTAGCCATTCGGTGCCTTTGGCTGGCTGTGCAACCCATCAAACAGACAAACGTCTGGTCAATTCGCTCAGCTGGTTGGACATGTCGTGCAACCGGGCGCTCGCGCTGGCAGTGCGCTCGACGTCGCGCTGGTTGTTCGCGGCGATTTCACTTATTTCGGTGATGTTGCGTGAAATATCCTCGGAGACGCTGGTCTGCTCTTCGGCGGCGGTAGCGATCTGGCGATTCATGTCGCGTATCGCTTCGACCGACAGGGTCACCTGCCGCAAGCGCTCGCCCATCAGGTTGACCTGACGCATACCGGTCTGACTACTTGTCTGCCCGCCTTCTATGGCTCGCGCAGCATGCTCCGCTCCGTCACGGACGTTATCGATGATTTGCTGTATTTCCGCTGTCGACGCGCTGGTGCGCTGCGCCAGAGTACGCACCTCATCTGCCACCACAGCAAAACCGCGTCCGGCTTCACCGGCTCGCGCCGCTTCAATTGCCGCGTTCAGTGCCAACAGGTTGGTTTGCGCAGCGATGCCCTGGATAACCTCAAGCACCTTGCCAATCCGCTGGCTATCACCCTCAAGCTGGCTGATGATTTCGGCCGTCCGGGAAATTTCATCGAGCATGGACTGCATGGTCGAGACGGTCTGGCTCATATCCTGCTCGCCCTGGCGGGTGTGCTGGTCGGCCTGGTCAGCGGCGCTTGCTGCATCTGCGGCATGCCGCGCCACTTCGGCGGCTGTCGCTGACATCTCCTGCATGGCGGCGGCAACCTGATCGGTACGGGAGAACTGCTCACGGGCGCCATCGGTCATGCGCGTCGCTACGGTGTTGAGTTCGCCGCTGGCCTGGTCCAGCTCACCGGTGCTGTGTTCAAGCTTGCTGAATGTATCGGCGAGGAAATCGCGCAGCTGGTTTGCCGCTCGCGCCAGCGTACCCAGTTCATCGCTGCGGTCGGTTCTGATCGGCGAGCCGATACGGCCGCCGGCGAGCTGTTCGATCTGGCTGATCAAGCCTGTGATAGGGCCGACCAGACGCTGATTGACCAGCCAGACGCTGAGCACGCAGATCAGCACCGACGAACCGAGCAACAGAGCAACGCCGATCCAGATGGCACGGCTCGCCTTCTCTCCGATGATCTGGCCCTGCTCGATGGCATAGGATTCAATGGTATCAACCAGTGCAGCCATCTGATCGCTGGTCGCCCGGTCGATACCCCGTACGTTACGGTCGCCATCCAGCGGATCGAAGCCACCATCGCGGTACGCCTGGAGGCCGACCCGGTATGCGTCGCGGAGCCGTTGATGCTCGGCACGCAATTGCTCGACCTGCTGGCGTGCGTGGGTCTGAATATCCAGCGCCGCGATGTCGGTCAGCAATGCCTGAACGCGCTGCTCTTCCCTTTCAAACTGCGCCCAGTAGCGTTCCATATCCTGAACGTTGCCGCCGCGCAGCAGCACGTTCTTCCATTCCTGCACCTGGCTCTTGAAGGCCAGATTCGCTTCATTCACCAGACTCGACGCTTGCAATGGTCCTTCCACCAGGGAGCGATAGCTGCTCACCCCATTCGATAATGTGCTGAGGCTGGTGAGCGCCACCAGAACCATCAGCGTCAGGCTTCCGACCAGCAGCACCAGGGTTTGAGTTCGAAGCGAAGAGGAGATAGCCATGATCAGGAAGTCTACGGGGCAGAGTGTAAAACGTATTTCGGCCGCAAAGCGCCGAACTTGAGCCATCCAACCGGTTAAAAACTAAAAATGCCAAAAGCCTATTGGCCCGCTTACGCTGCGCAGGGGGCCTCACTATACTGGCGGCACAATCACTGGAGCCCTTGCAATGACCCTCATGACGTTCGGATATCTGATCGCCGGTTTGATCCTGCTTGTTGCAGGTGCAGAGATACTGGTCAAGGGGGCGGCCAAGCTGGCTGCGCAGTTCGGCATTCCTCCACTGATTGTGGGCCTTACGGTGGTTGCCTTTGGCACCAGTGCGCCGGAAACCGCGGTCAGCGTGCAGGCCGCGCTGGATGGCAGCGGCGATCTGGCAATCGGTAACGTGGTCGGCAGTAACATAGCCAACGTGCTGTTTATCCTCGGCGTGACAGCGCTGATCGCCCCGCTGATCGTGTCGCGCCAGCTGATCCGGCTGGATGTGCCCATCATGATCGGCGCCAGCCTGCTGGCTCTGGCGCTGGGATGGGATGGCGCGCTGAGCACACTCGACGGAGCGCTACTGTTCGCCTGCATTATTGGCTATACCGCCTTCCTGATAATCAGCAGCCGTCGCCAGAAACAAAACGCAGCGGATGACGAGTTCGCCAGGGAATATGGCCTGCAGGAAGCACCCAAGCCCTACGCCTGGCTGATCAACCTGGCACTGGTTGTGGTCGGTCTGGTATTGCTGGTGACAGGATCGAATTTTCTGGTGACCGGTGCGGTCAGCCTGGCACGGGCGCTGGGGCTGTCGGAACTGGTTATCGGCCTCACGGTAGTGGCGATCGGCACCTCCCTGCCGGAGCTAGCGACCTCGGTGCTGGCGGTCATTCGCGGCGAACGGGACATTGCGGTGGGCAATATTGTCGGCAGCAATATCTTCAACCTGCTCTGCGTGCTCGGGCTGGCCGCTCTGGTGTCGCCTGAGCCGATTCTGGTGGCGGCGAACGCCCTGATGTTCGACTTCCCAGTCATGATTGCAGTCGCTGTGGCCTGCCTGCCGATCTTTTTCTCCGGCTACCGCATCAACCGCTGGGAAGGCCTGCTGTTCCTCGCGTATTACGCCGCCTATACCTTTTACCTGGTGGTATTTTCAGCCGGGCGTCCGGTCGCCGAGGTATTCGCTGACGCCATGCTCGGTTACGTATTGCCGCTCACGGCTGTAACGCTGATCGTCGTCGGCGGTCGGGCATGGCAGCTGCAGAAAACCGCTCGCTAAGGCGTGTCGTCGGGCGTCCGGGCGGCTGGAAACAGAACCTCGGGGCCGCGCGCATCAAGCTGGCGGATTTCTGCCGGGCGGCCCTGGGCGTCCAGCTTCACCAGGCCGACGCCCGTACCATTCCAGAGGCGCTCGCCGGCTTTGGCGCCTTCGGGATCGCGCGGCATGATGCGCATGCGTCGACGTTTGGTCAGCCAGTTCAGCGGCGACCAGGGTGCGTACAACCAGCGGTTAAGCCGGTCCAGCCAATCGAGCAGCGTATCCGGAAACGCGTTTTTCAATCCGCTGCTGGTGATCTGCCAGATATGCGGACCCTGCCGGCGATGGCGGATCCGAATGTCGTACACGTAGGAATAATGAACGTCCCCGGATAACACCACGTAGTTGCCCGGGGTGCGGGAATGGCGAAAGATGTTGAGCATCACCTGCGCCGCGCCCCGATGGGCCATCCAGTTTTCCGCATCCACCAATAGCGGCTTGCCAGCCAGGGTAAACAGCTTCTGAATGATCTCGATCAGCTTGACCCCGAACATCGGCGCCGGCGAGACCACCACTACGCTCGGTTTATCCAGCAATGCCTGCTGCATTTCGGTCAAGGCCTCCCAGTCCATCAGCCCTGAGGGCCGGCCCGGGCTGCGCTCACTGCGCCAGCGCCGGGTACGGGTATCCAGCACCAGCAGATGCGGCGTGCCTGGGACCTGGTATTCCCAGCCCTGATATTTCAACAACCAGTCGATGCAGGCGTCCTGCTCCTGCGCATCCAGATGGCCTTCCCGGCTCAGGTTGCTCAGCAGCGCATCGGCGCGGTCAATGGCATCAGCCACCTTGTCAGGCGCGTTTCCCCAGGCCTGACACAACAGATAAGCCAGCAGGGCATTGCCAATGATGCGCTTTGACAGCGGATGTCCATAGGCAGTGCTTTCCCACTCGGCGGAGAGGTTCCAGTCATCGGTCACGTCGTGGTCATCGAAGATCATCAGCGAAGGCTGATGTGCCAACAACCGCGCCACACGGGGTAACCCGGCGGTGAATCGCTGCAGGATCTTTCGCTCACGGGCAAAGGTTTCACGGTGCTCGGCAGACAACGACGGTTCGACCACATTGACCAACTTCCACGGCTCCGGCGACCACACCAGCAAATACATGGCCATGGTCTCGGCAAAGGTAATCAGATGGTTGTGTGCGTGGGCCGAAGTAAAGACCGGCTTTCTGGCTCCACCGAAGAAACGACGCCGCACCGCCGCGCTCGACGCCACGTCGGGTAGCAGTTCTTCACGTTGGTAATAGCCCTGCTCGGCGGCATAGAGCGTCTGACTGTCGGGCACCGTGGCACCTTCAAGTGCTTCATCAAACAGTCCGAGACGCCGAATCAACTGGTGGATAACCACCAGCATCGGGCCAGCAACATCGTCGGCATACACCTGGTCGCCGGTCATGATCAGCCAGGCGGGGCGTTGCTCCGGTTGGTCCAGGCGCTCCGCCAGCCACTCATCAGCACGTACCAGTCCATCCAGCCCATCAAAATGGGGCTTGCGGCAGGAGCCGTGCAGCAGATTGCGATTGCTGGAGGCGATAACGAACGCAGGCCGTTTGCGTCCGGGGTGGCAAAGGTAAGGCAAAGCCGTAGATAAACGCAGCGGCGCGTCGCCCTCACCCCACGACAGGTCGTACTCAATCTCCGTATCGACTGGCAATGGCGGCTCCATTGCCACATCCAGCAGATGGATCCAGGCGTGGCGGCCAATCGGAATCCTGCGGCACCGGGGTCCATCAAGCGTGACAGCGCGCTCTGCGCCTCCTGCCGGTTGCAGCAGCAGTTCCAGATCAAGCGGCCGCGTGGCCACCAGCCAAATCAGCAGCCGCTCTGGAGCGAGCCGGCGCAACAGAGGGCCGGTCAGAAAGGTAGGCAAAGCGACGTTCGCGGTATCGGACATGCAGCCTAAGAGTTAGCGCTGCGGAGGGAGTTCCAGGCAGGTCTGCCAACCGGCCACGCGGGGCAGCCGAGGTTGGCATTGCGCGCTGAACACCTGTCTGAACCAGACCTCAAGCGGGCCTGACCGAATCATCCACCGTAGCGGGGTATCCGGCATCCTTGAGGGCCTCCGTCAGCGCTGATGCATCAGCGCTGCCTTCGACGGTCGCGCGCCCTGCGTCAAGATCCACCGCAACATCATCCACGCCGGGCACCTCGTTCAATGCCTTGGTGACATGCTTAACGCAGGAACCACAGCTCATGCCTTCAACTTGTAGAAACACCTTGCTCATAGCTTGCTCCTCAATCACGCCGGCAATCGGCAGATCATCCGGGTTAACACCACGTCAAGGTCAAGCAACTCAACCGCCCTAACCGCCCAGAGCGGACACAAGCGCCTTGTTGAAAGCATCCAGATCGTCAGGCTTGCGGCTACTGATCAGCTTGCCATCCACTGCGACTTCCTGGTCGACCCAGTCAGCGCCGGCGTTGCGCAGATCATCCGCCAGCGAAGGCCAGCTGGTCATGGTCTTGCCGCGCACCAGATCGGTCGACGCCAGAATCCAGCCGCCGTGGCAGATTACCGCGATAACCTTGTCAGCTCCGGCGGCGCCGCTGACCAGCAGTTTGGCTGCTTCTTCCATGCGGATATTGTCGCCATTGACCACGCCGCCGGGGAGCACGATGGCGTCGTAGTCTTCAATTTTCGCCTCATCGAAGGTCTTGTCCACCTCGAAGTCATCCGCCGGATCGGTGTGATTCCAGCCTTTTACCTTGCCGCTCTTGTTCGACAGGATCTCGGTGGTCGCGCCGGCATCCTCCAGCGCCTGTTTGGGACCGGTCAGCTCAACCTGTTCGAAGCCGTCAGTGACCAGCAGGGCGACGCGTTTGCCGTTCAGGGAATTGCTCATTGCAGCCTCCAATCAAGAAACAGTGTTCCTGTTACGACAGGGCGCACCGGGAAAGTTTCACGCCGGCCATCCTGCCGGGATCCTCAGCCCGGTTGATGGGTCCTATTGGAGACGGGCAACAATTGAGGTGGCCTATGGCATTACCCGGGCTGGAAGACATCGCTGAACGGGATATCCCCCGGCACCCTGGCAGTTACAGGGCTCGGCCTGTGTGTCGCTTTGGCGGTTACACATCAAAACGTTCCCGGCCCCGGCTCCTGGTATCCGCTGTGCAGAGGTGGCTGGGCACACAATAGTCGCAACTCTGTGGGCGCGTTACACACCCGGCGGCACGCTGAGCTACGACGAGCTGGCCGTTGCGGTCATGGCGCGTGGAGCAGGCCCCTCAACTAGACTGACCACGCCAGACAGGAGAGTTCAGGCTACCGCGTGGGGCATTCCCAGCGACGCGCCGTTGCGGCCATATCATCAGCGAGCGCGGCGATCGCCTGTTGGTGCGCACGCACCAGGCTCTCCACCTCAACGCCGGCGGGCTGTTCGACCACGCTGGCACAGGTCAGGCGACGGCGTTCGTCATCCGGGGTGTTGAGCTCCAGACTCCATACCACATCCAGCGCAGCATGTCGGCCGGGCAAGGAATCGAAGCGGCGCACATCGGCACGCACGCTCAGGATCGGCTGGCCCGTGGTGCCGGGCAGACCGGCGAGGTCGCGCACGCCGAAGCGCTGTTCCAGCTCGAAGGCCAGAGCGTCGTGGAATTCATCGGCCGGAGGGGACGCCCACAGCGCGCTTTCCAGAATCAACAGCTGACCGTCGCTTTCCCGCACCACCAGACTGGGCTGATCAACCTGCAGCGGAATGCGCACAGGCATGACCTGCAACTGAAAATCCGCAGGCGCTGCGCTCTGCGAACTGGCCTGCGGCTGCACAGGAATCAACGTGTGATAGCGAACCGGGGAGCCGCTGCAGCCCACCAGCGTAAACAGACCGCTTAAAAGCAACAGGCGATAAAACAGCTTCATGGCTGGGACTCCGGGTTGAGTTCACGCGAGGTGGCGCCGCCTTCAAAGCTGGCTGGCGCGCCGCCGTCCTTGCGGCCGCGCAGCAGGGCTTCAGGGTGACGGCCAAGATAATCCGATAGCACCCGTACCGAGCGCACCGCACGCTGAACTTCCTCGAGGGTGTCGCCCAGCTCCTGACGCTGTGGCGAGTCGGGTGCGAGGGCCTGGTTGGCATTCTGCAATGTCTGCTCGGACTGTTCGAGGGTGCGCTGCAGCTGCGGCAGCACGTCGGCATTGACCTGCTTGAGGGTCGAGCGCAGCTCACCGAGACTGCCGTCGAGATTGTCTACCAGCGACTCGATCGGCAGCCTGCTGAGCTTGTCGACCAGCTCCTGAAGCTGGTCCTGCAACTTGTCGAAGCTGCCGGCAATCGTCGGGATGGTCATCGGCCGGGCATTGACATCGAACACCACCGGCGCCGCCTTGCGGTCGAAGTCGAGTGATATATACAGCTGTCCAGTCAGCAGATTGCCGGTTTTCGCCTGGGCGCGCAGGCCCCGCTCAACCAGCAGCTGGAACAAGCGAACGGTGTCCTGCTCGGCATCGCGGCCAAAACGTTCCAGCAGCTTGTCATAGGCGTCGCCCAGGCGGTTCGGATAAACCACTGCGCCCACCACGACAGGAAAGCTCTGGCTTTGCTCGTCATAGTCGAGCTTCACCGATACCACCTGACCGATGGGTACACCGAGGAATTCGACCGGGGCATCGACATTCAGCCCGCGCAGGGTCTGGTCAAAACGCATCTGCACGAAATGCGGCGGGCCATCGCTTGGCGCCATCGCCTGTCGCACGCTGTCGTACAGCGTGAATTCCCTGCCCTCTTCCGCCAGCCTCGCATTGGGACTGTAATTCGGCGCGCGAAAAGCAATGCCACCGGCAAGGATCGCCGACAAGGATTCGGTGTTGACCTTCAGGCCGTCGGCAGCCACTGACACATCCACGCCACTGGCATTCCAGAAGCGCGTATCGTCAGTGACGAATTCATCGTAGGGTGCATTAACAAAAACCTGTACTTCGACGCCCTTGCCATCGCCCCTCAAGCTGTAGGACACCACCTGACCTACCGGAATCCGGCGGAAATACAACGGTGAACCGATGCCGAGTGACCCCAGGTCGCCGGTACGCAATGTGAAACGCTTGCCTTCAACGCCGAAGGTCACCGCAGGCGGCGCTTCAAGCCCGAGAAATTCACGGCGGGTCTCGGTTGCCTGCCCCGGATCAGCGCCTATGTAGGCACCTGACAACAAGGTACCAATGCCCGAGACGCCGCTCGCACCGATACGCGGTCGCACTACCCAGAATTGCGCATCCTCGCGCGTGAAGGGTTCGGTACCCTGGTCCAGCTCAATGGTCGCGACTACGCGGGTCTGGTCCTCGGTCAGGTTGATTGCGCTCACGCGACCGATCACCACATTCTTGTATCGGACTTCGGTCTTGTTGGCTTCCAGCCCTTCGGCTGTTTCGAAGCTCACGGTGATCTGCGGCCCCGCCGACAACCAGCTTTGCACCACCATGGAAAGCCCGACCAGCGCCGCGACAATCGGCACCAGCCAGATAAGTGAAATACGCACCCGACGCTGCCTTATTTCGGGGTGTCCGGCACTCGCAGCGGCATCATGCTCAGGCGTGTCTGTCATCGTTTATCTCTGCATCCCATATCAGTCGCGGATCGAAGGTCATCGCGGCGATCATCGTCAGGACGACAACCAGACCGAAGAACAATATGCCCAGCCGGGGCTCGATGCTGCTCAGAGCGCGAAACTGCACCAGAGCGGTCACCAGCGCAACGACCAGAACGTCGAGCATCGACCAGTAGCCGATGGTTTCAATAAAGCGATACAGCCGGGCGCGCTCGCGCATGGCCCAGCGGCTGCGGCGCTGAACCGTCACCAGCAGCACGCCGAGTACCAGAAACTTGGCGCAGGGCACCACCACACTGGCGATGAAGATGAGCAGGGCAATGTCCCAGGCCCCGTCCCGCCAGAACTCGATAACGCCGCTGAGAATGGTGTTCTCGCTGCCGCCACCGAACATGTCGGTATGCATCACCGGCAGCAGATTGGCCGGGACGTACAGGATAAGCGCCGTAATCAACAGCGCCCAGGTTCGGGCGATACTGTCTGGCTTGCGGTGATGCAACAGCGCATCGCAGCGCGGGCATTCAGTCGCGTTCGCGCTGCATACCTGGCCGCAATCGTGGCACAACTGCAGGCCCAGCTCGCTGGCAAAGGGCGGCGAACTCATCGTACCGGCACCTGCAGCTCGTTCCACAGATCCCGCACGTCGCGGCCGCTGATGAGAATGACCAGCACCGTGAGCATGGCCATTGCCCACAGGCCGAGCCCGGCGTGGACCTCCAGCATGCCCGCCAGTTTGATAATGGCGATCAGGATGCCCAGCAGACAGACCTCGAGCATGCTCCAGGGCCGCAAATGTTCCAGCGCGCGCATGCAGGTACGAAAGCCCGGCGCTATGCGACCGCTGCGGGCGTAATAGAGCACCCAGCCGAGCAGGATAATCTGTAAGGCCGGGGCGAAAATGATGCTCAGGCCCGCAACCAGGGCGATGATGGTGATACGCCCTTCGGCCAGGGCTTCGACGCTTTCCCACAGGGTGGCTGCGTTGCTCAGGCCCTGCATGCTTATCTCGACGATCGGAAAGGTATTGGCCAGCATGAACAGGATCGCCGCAGCAACCGTAAGCGCCAGCAGCTGATCCGTGGTCAAATGCCGGCCGCGCTCGAGCAGCGCCCCGCAACGCTGGCAGTGCGCGGTCTGTTTGGGGGCCAGGTTCGGACGTTGATAAACCGAATCGCAGTGTTCACATATGATTAATTGGGGGCGCATTCCGCTTCCGCAGTGACGGTAATTCTGTGGCCTCAAACCACGGTTAACCGGTGCAGGCCAAAGCGGAACTTTAACTCAAAGGCACACGGCCCGCTCGTGCATCGTGAGTTACAACATCCTTTTCATGGTGTCGTCGCGCAACGCCCAATGGTGATAGAACGCGGCGATAGTGTGCCCAAGCAGCATGCCGAGAAACAGCCACGCAAGTGGCGAGTGCAGATTACCGATAGTAGCCAACCACGGCGTTTCGATGTCGGTACGTTCGACGAGTTCCATCCCGAATGGGGTCAGTCCGTAGCCGTTCCCCAGCATGTAGCAGATGCCGGTGACTGGCATCAGCAGCATGATGACGTACAACGCAAAATGCCCCAGGCGGACAAAGGGTGCAGTGGGCCCGTGGTGTATCGGGCGATGTCCGAGCTGACTCAATACCCAGGCGATACGCAGTATCACCAGTGTCAGCACCACAAGGCCTATTGAAATATGCCAGGGCCCGAAGTTGTCTCCGAGCCAGTGCTCGCCCTCGTTTATCCGATCGGTCAGTTTGAAGAACTGCTGGATGATCAGCAGCGTCATCAACCAGTGAAACCAGCGCGTGACGCTGCCGTAGCGGGTGGTGGTGTCGTGCAGCATATCGAGCTCCAGTCGGTAACAGGCCGCAGCGGGCGCGGATAAGCCGAGTATAGACACTCCCTGACGGGTGCTGGCCAGGCCAGCCGCTTGCCGCATCCGGCGTGCCTGCCTTGTTCAAACGCGCTGCAGGCTTTAACATGCAGACCAAATAGTTTGGGGCACATCTAATTTCTATGCCAGCACATCAAGCAAGACTCCGCTTTGGTTCGCAATTTGCCATGACCGCCCGGTTGTGGCGCCGCGCGCTCGATCACCGCCTCGCCGCGGCGGGTATCAATGACGCCAGCTGGGCACCGCTGATCAGGATGGACGAAGCGGGTGACGGCTTAAGCCAGAAACAGCTCGCGGCATTGGTGGGGCTTGATGGCTCGACGCTGGTCCGGCTGATCGACCGATTGGAAGCCAAGGGACAGGTGGAACGCCGCGCGGATGCCGATGACCGGCGTACCAAACGACTGTTCCTCACGCCCGCAGGCCGGGACGCCGTTCACTTGATACGTGGTCATTTGCAGCAGATCGAATCGGACATGCTGGTTGATCTTACTGACGACCAGATCGACGCCATGCTGGATGCCCTGGCCTTGATCCGCGAACGGCTCGGCAAGCTCGACGGACCCGGGGAGGCATCCCGGTGAGACTGGCCACGCAACTGGCGCATTACGGTTTCGATGTCGAGCGCGTGAAATTCGGCGGACGTACCGCTCTGGGCGCCTGCCTGGCTTTGCTCGTGGCCTGGTTGATGGGCCTGGAGCATCCACAATGGTCAGCGATGACCGTATGGGCTGCATCCCAGCCCGTGCGCGGCATGCTGATCGAAAAAAGCCTGTTCCGCGCGCTGGGAACGCTGGTTGGTACGGCGTTCGGCGTTCTGCTTATCTATCTCGCCGGCGGCGATAACCTGGTCATCATGCTCGGGCTGGTGCTCTGGGTGGGGCTTTGCGCCGCCGCTGGCAATGCCGTGAGCGGACTGGTCTCCTACGGCACACTGCTGTCCGGTTATTCCGCTTCCATGGTGGCGCTGCTTAATACCGCCGACCCCTCCGTGGGGATTCTGGTTCTGGGTCAGGACCGCTTGCTCACAGTCATGACCGGTGTCGTGGTGGCGCTGGTGGTCGGTCTGATGTTCAGCCGCCGCCAGGAAGGAGACGAACTGCGGGTGCGCGCACGATGGGTCACAACCGAGATGCTGCGCCATGTTGCCCGACGCCTAGCTCCGAGCCAGACGGCTCCGGCGATCCGCCGGGGCGCCCTGTTGAGCGAAATCGCCGCGATCGAAGAAACCCTGGAAGCCCACGGTGCCGGCTCCCTGCGCTCGCACCATTCCGCGCGTTCGCTACGCGCCATCCTGATGGCCAACGTCGCGGGCATGCTATGGACCAAACACCCGCCAGCGCAGATCGAGCACAGCGAGGCGATCGCCAGCGCGCTGCGCGAAGCGGCTCTTGAAATCGAGGCCGACTCGCCGATTCCGGTAATCCTCGACAGACTCAAGCGCGCCCAGGCGCTCAGCATTCACACGCCACGCCTGGCCAGCATGCTGGAGCACCTGACAGCTGCACTGCAGCAGCGGGATCACTTTGTACGTACCGGCAAGACCGACACGGTCAGGCTGAAACGGCAGTTCATCCTGCATCGGGATTGGGTGGCTGCGCGCGAAACCTGGATCAGAACCACGGCTCTGTTATTGCTCGTCGGGATCGGCTGGGTCTGGTCCGGCTCGCCGATCGGCGCCTATGTATTGTTGGGCACCTCGGTCATGGTCACGCTGTTTTCCACCATGGAAAACCCTGCATGGATCATGCGCCATATCCTGCTGTGGCAGATCGTTGGCGCGATCGCCTCTCTGGTGTGCCGCTGGGTGCTCTGGCCGCTTGCCAGCTCGGAGCTGCAGATGGTGCTGATGATGATGCCGTTCATACTGATCATCGTCATACCCTTCGCGCACCACCGCACCATGACGGGTTCGATGGATTACTCCATGGTCTTGCTGTTGCTGCTGCAACCCGCCTATCCGATGACTGCCAGCCTGCCCGGCTCGGCTGCCGTCGCCACGGCTGTGGTCGCAGGCCCGCTGATAGCGTATCTCGCTTTCAGATTCATCTACCCCACCGACGCCAAACGCCGCCGCGCAACGCTCAAGGGCATGATGATAGATGAATTACGCGGTCTGGCAGGCGACAGCGATGCAGCGCGCAAGCAGCACCTGTGGCGCTCACGCTTGTATCACCGGACGATGAAGCTGGTGCATTGGACCAACAAGGTTGGCGAGCCAACACGCAGCGCGACCCATGGCGGTTATGCAGTGATGGACGTCGGCAATGCGCTTATCAGCATGCAGCAATTGCTGCGAGATGGAGCGTTGGATGCGGAGCAAAGGCGGGAGGTGCAGGCGGCTCTGGAACGGCTGAAACACTTGAATACCGACCCCCAGGGCGGCGCGGCCGTGCTGGCGGAGCTGGCAATCAGTTTGAGGGAAAGGGGGCTACCCGGTGCGGGACAGCTGGAAGCGGCAGCCGATAGCCTGCGCGCGAACCAGCCGTTTTTCACTACCGGTTCGCCCCAACCAGCGGGTTGATAGCGTCCGCCCCGGTTATTTTCTGGCGAGCTCGGCGTCGATGACCTCCTGGATGCGCGGGTCATCAGGCGCTACGTCCGGAGCGAAACGGGCAACGACCTCGCCGTTCCGGGAAATCACGAATTTTTCGAAATTCCACAACACTTCGGGCTCGGCGTTTGTCTGAATGCCGAAGCCGGCGAGACGGTCACGCATCGGGCCTTCGCCCGTGGCACGTGGCAGCGCCTCGGTCAGCTCGCTGTACAGCGGATGACGGTCCTGGCCGGCAACCGAGATCTTGCTGAACAAGGGGAACTGAACGTTGTAGGTCAGGCTGCAGAACTGCTGAATCTCTGCGTCACTGCCGGGCTCCTGCTCCTTGAAGTTGTTGGCCGGAAATCCCAGCACCTCAAGACCCTCGGCGCGGCGGTTTTCATACAGCTTTTCAAGCCCTTCGTATTGAGGCGTCAGACCGCATTTGGATGCCACGTTGACGACCAGCAGCACCTTGCCCTTGTAGGGAGCAAGAGAGGTCTGCTCGCCACGGATGGACTGCAGAGGGATATCGTAAATTGATGCCATGTTGTTTTCCTTGTTGAGAGCTGTAGCTGTAACCAATGAAGAGGGATTCGACTTTACTGTTTTCACCTGTCTGCGCAAGCGGCCAGTTCACGCTGGCTGCATCACCATACGGGCCTGGCGACCCAGCTGTCGTCAGGTCCTCGTTTTTTTTGCATAATCTGGGCCCTTTGACGAGACTGAGTTCATGTTCCTAATCGACCAAATCATTCTGCTTGCCGCCATTTTGATTCTGGTCGGCATAGCCTCCAGCAAGATTTCAGCCCGGCTGGGCCTGCCGGTTCTCGTCCTCTTCCTATTGGTGGGCATCCTGGCGGGGGAACGCGGAATCGGCGGCGTCAGCTTTGACAGCCCCTCCGCGGCCCACGCGCTAGGCACGCTGGCCCTGGCGTTGATTCTGTTCGATGGCGGATTGCAGACGCCGATAAGCTCCATCAAGTCAGTCTGGAAACCCTCTTCCCTGCTCGCCACCCTTGGCGTACTGGTCACGGCAGTCATCACCGGCACAGCCGCTGCGTACATTCTTGACTTGCCCCTGCTGAAAGGGATGTTGCTCGGCGCCATTGTTGGGTCGACCGACGCCGCGGCGGTGTTCTCCCTGTTACGCAACGCCGGCATCCATATCAAGCCCCGGCTGAAATACACGCTGGAAGTCGAGAGTGCATCGAACGACCCGATGGCCATCTTCCTGACCGTCGGCCTGCTTGAAATACTGGTTAATGGCATGGAGCCCGGCACTGGCCTGCTGCAGATGTTTTTCATGCAAATGGGCGTAGGCGCCGCGGTAGGTTTAGGGGTCGGCTGGGCGTCTGTAAAGGTGATAAACCGTATCCAGCTGGTCGCTTCAGGGCTGTATCCGGTCATGGTTGCCGCATGCGGATTACTGGCGTTTGGTCTGGCGGCGAACCTGCAAGGCAGTGGCTTTCTGTCCATATTTGTCGCCGGCGTCGTGGTCGGCAATAGCCGCTTCGTGTTTCAGCGCAGTACCTTTCTGTTCCATGACGGACTGGCTTGGTTCAGCCAGATCACCATGTTCGTCATGCTCGGTCTGCTGGTCGATCCGGCCTCGCTCCTGAATGTCTGGGCGGAAGGGCTGCTGATCTCGCTGGTGCTGATCTTCGTTGCCCGGCCTCTGGCGGTAGTGCCCCTGCTCAAGCTTTTCCGCTTCAACATCCGTGAAATCACGCTGGTGTCCTGGGTCGGCCTGCGGGGGTCGGTGCCGATCATTCTCGCTATATTCCCGCTGATGTATGAATTGCCCGGCGCGGAACTGCTGTTCAACGTCGTGTTCTTCGTTGTGCTTATTTCCGCCACCGTGCAAGGCTCAACGCTCCCCTGGGTGGCGCGCAAGCTCGGCCTGACAGAACATTCCCCAGCCATTCCCGCGGCCACCCTCGAAATTACCGCTATCGGTGATGTCGACGCCGATATCGTCAAATACTCCTTGGTCGAAGGATCGCGCGCCGCCGGTCGACGCCTTTCACAGACCGCATTGCCGGATGGCACGGTGGTGGCAATGATCACGCGCAACAACAATGTTATCCCCCCACGCGGCTCCACCACGCTGCTCGCCGGAGATCATCTGTTTATCGTGCTGCGCCCGGATGCGCGGCCTTTTGTTGACTCAATCTTTTCCCAGAACGTCGAGGCGGTAAGCAATGACCTGCCGCACACTGAGTTGAAACTGAAGGGCACCACGACAGTTGAGGATATCCGCCGCTCATACGGCATCCAGCTACCTGCACCTGACAGCCAGAGCCTCGACGCATTGATGCGCAGCACTCTCACCATCGAAGCCGAAGACGACGCCTGCGTAAAACTCGGCAATATCACCCTCTGTATCAGAGATATGGTCGGGGCTCGCATAGCCACCGTAGGGCTGGTTATGTCGGCGCAAACCGAGGCCAAGCCCTGATCGGCCCAGGGGCCCGGAGCCTGTAGCCTGACTGGTCAACCCGATCGACGGCGCTTCCCTCGCAACCCTGTCAGGGTGATATCATTCCGATATTACGCCTGATCGTGCGCAGTGGAGGAAGGGAATGGCAGTTTACAAGGTGGAACATGGCCAACTGGTCTGGGTGGCCAACGATCTCGAGCATATCGTCGGTGCAGACTGGCAGGACGAAGACGATTCCAATGATGAGTTTTTCGGCAGACTGGGGTTCGGCAAATACGACGAAGTGCTGGATGTCTACACCATGTATCGCCGCTGGGAAAAAGGCGGACAGGAGGAAATGGCCGGTGCCCGTTGGATGTTCGACGTGAACATCGATGGCGACAACTTCGATCTCATTCTGGTCGATTCGCTCCCCGGCTACCTCACCGTCATGGCCATGCTCGAACCCGTAGTAAACCATGCCCTGCGCCAGGTGCGACCCGTACTACCCGAACGCCTTTAAATTATCTCCTGCCGGGCGCGCTAGGTCGCGTCCACCCGCAGCCCCAGAACGGCGCACCAATTTCGTGACGTGGTTCGGCGATGCGCACTTTTATGGTTCACGGAGCGCAGCCTCTAAATAGCTACTGCCTGTATAACGCCTGCGCACCTCCCGTGCGCTGATTCGCTCCAGGCCACGTGATCAGGCTAATCACGCCGTTGCCACCGCTCTCCCACCGACAGCGCCAATCCGCGCTGGCATAGTCCTTGCTGAATGTCCTATCAAGCTTGCCAGGCCAACCAGAGGTCGCCTCTCTCTTCATACGCAGCAGAGGCGGATGCACTGAACCGTGCCATGGCGTCAATAACGATATCCGGAGCAGATTGAAGCCGAGGCCGCTTTCAGGCCCGGCGCTCTGGATTGTCTTGCTGAGGAAGGGCCATGAAAGTCGATATCTCATCCATGAACCGCGAAACACTGATCATCATCGGCAACGGGATGGTTGGTCACCACTGCGTGGAACAGCTGATCGAGCGCGGCGCCATGGCGCATTACGATATCCATGTGTATGGCGAAGAGCGCCAGCGCGCCTATGACCGTGTGCACCTTTCTGAGTACTTCGGCGGACGGGATGCGGAGTCGCTGGCGATGTGCGAACCGGATCTGTACGACACCCACGGCGTGCATCTGCACCTGGGTGTCCAGGTGCTGGATATCGACCGAAACAATCAGGAGATCATCACCAGCGCCGGACGCCAGCGTTATGACCGGCTGGTTCTGGCGACCGGCTCTTTCCCTTTCGTCCCGCCAATTCCGGGTGCGGAAGGCAATTCCCGCCTGGTGTATCGCACACTGGATGATCTGGATGCCATCCGTGACGCCGCGACGACCGCTCGCCGCGGCGTGGTGGTGGGCGGCGGTCTGCTTGGGTTGGAAGCAGCAAACGCTCTGAAGTCGCTGGGCCTTGAAGCCCATGTGGTGGAATTTGCCCCGCGGCTGATGCCAGTGCAACTGGATGATCTGGGTGGGGCGGCACTCAAGGCGAGAATCGAAGCACTCGGCGTCGGCGTGCATCTATCACGCGCCACCAGCGAAATTGTCCCGGGCGCGGAATACGTCTATCGAATGAATTTCAACGACGGCGAATACCTTGAAACCGACCTGATTGTCTTCTCTGCCGGCATCCGGCCACAGGACGCGCTGGCGCGCAGCGCAGGTCTGGAAGTCGGCGAGCGCGGCGGTGTGATTATCGATGATGATTTTCGCAGCAGCGATCCGACCATTTATGCCATCGGAGAATGTGCCTGCTGGAATGGCAGCTGCTTCGGCCTGGTCGCACCCGGCTACAGCATGGCGCGCAACCTCGCGTTGCAGCTTGTGGGCGAGCAGCACGAAGCGTTCAGCGGCGCTGATATGTCGACCAAACTCAAACTGCTCGGCGTGGATGTCGGCTCGATCGGTGATGCACACGCCGCAACGCCAGGCGCGAAGAGCTATCGCTATATCGACGAAGCCAACAACAGCTATCGCCGGCTTGTGGTATCAGCAGATAACAGCCGAGTGATCGGCGCGGTGCTGGTCGGCGACAACAGCTACTACGACACCCTGCTGCAATATGCGCAGAACGGCATCAAGCTTCCGGCGGACCCGTCCAGCCTGATCCTGCCACTGTCCGATGGTGCGCCGACGCTGGGCGCCGACGCGCTACCCGCTACTGCAACGCTCTGCTCCTGCCACAACGTCAGCAAAGGCGCGGTGTGCTGCGCAATCGACGCCGGCTGTACCGATCTCGGCGAGCTCAAGGCCCAGACCAAGGCCGGCACAGGTTGTGGTGGTTGCGCGGCCCTGATCAAGCAGGTTTTCGAACATGAGCTGAGCGCACGCGGGGTCGAGGTGGACAAGAGCCTGTGCGAACACTTCGCGCATACCCGCCAGGAGCTGTACGACATCGTCCGTGTGAATCGCATCACCCGCTTCGATGAGCTGCTGGCCAAGCATGGTCGCGGCCACATCGGTTGCGATATCTGCAAACCAGCGGTGGGTTCGATCCTCGCCTCCTGCTGGAACCAGCCGATCACCGACCCGACGCTGGTGCCCTTGCAGGACACCAACGACACCTTCATGGCCAACATGCAGAAGAACGGCACCTATTCCATTGTGCCGCGCATCGCCGGTGGCGAAATCACTCCGGACAAGCTGATTACCCTCGGCGCGGTGGCCAAGAAGTACGACCTCTACACCAAGATCACCGGCGGCCAGCGCATCGACCTGTTCGGCGCGCAGCTTCACCAGCTCCCGGATATCTGGGGCGAATTGATCGAAGCCGGCTTTGAAACCGGCCATGCCTATGGCAAGTCGCTGCGCACGGTCAAATCCTGCGTCGGTAGCACCTGGTGTCGCTATGGCGTGCAGGACAGCGTGGGCATGGCGATCCGCCTGGAGAATCGCTACAAGGGCCTGCGTGCGCCGCACAAGATCAAGTTTGGTGTCTCTGGCTGTACCCGCGAATGCGCCGAAGCCCAGAGCAAGGACATCGGCGTGATCGCCACGGAAAACGGCTGGAACCTTTACGTTTCCGGCAACGGCGGCATGCGCCCGCGCCACGCGGAACTGTTCGCCACCGACCTGGATGACGCGACACTGATCCGCTACATCGATCGCTACCTGATGTTCTACATACGCACCGCCGACAAGCTGCAGCGCACCTCGGTATGGCGCGAGAGCATCGAGGGCGGCCTCGACTATCTGAAGGAAGTCATCATCGAAGACAGCTTGAGTCTGGCCGAAGAGCTCGAAGCGCAGATGCAGCTGGTGGTCGACCGCTACGAATGCGAGTGGGCCAATGCGCTCGCGGATCCGGAGAAACTCAAGCGCTTCCGCACCTTCGTCAATGACCAGCGCGGTGATCCCGACATCCATTTCGTCAAGGAACGCGGCCAGCCCCGCCCGGCCCGTGCATCCGAACTGCATTTGATTCCCGTCACCCAGGAGGTTTCGTCATGACCCAACTGCATACTGATAACACCGCTCGCGCTATCAGCTGGCGTCCGCTGTGCGAACGCCGCGATCTGGTCGCCAACTCCGGCGTAGTGGCCTGGCTGGACGAGGCGCAGGTTGCGCTGTTCCACCTGCCGAGCACGGAACAGGGCGAACAGGTATTCGCCCTGGAGAATCGCGATCCGAAATCTGGAGCCAACGTCATTGGCCGCGGCATCGTCGGCAGCCTCAAGGGCGAACTGGTGATCGCTTCACCCCTGTACAAACAGCACTTTCGCCTGAAGGACGGCAGTTGCCTGGAATATCCCGAACAGCGCCTGCGCGCCTGGCCGGTACGGATCAACGGCGATCTGGTGGAAATCGCCGAGGCTTGATGTCCCGGTTTGTCCCCTGACAACTTCAGAGTGAATAACTATGTCCTACCTGGTACCCGCTGAATTCGTCACCAAAATGGTCGACGCTGGCGAATCGAAAATTTTCATGGCCACCCGCGATGTGCTGATCAGAGCTTTCATGGCGGGTGCCATCCTGGCGCTGGCAGCTGTGTTCGCCGTCACCATTTCGGTACAGACCGGCTACCCCATCGTGGGTGCCATCCTGTTCCCGGTTGGCTTCTGCATGCTTTATCTGCTGGGCTTCGATCTGTTGACCGGGGTGTTTGTGTTGACCCCGCTAGCGCTGATCGACCGGCGCCCGGGGGTGACAATAGGCGGCGTGCTGAAGAACTGGGGCCTGGTATTTCTTGGCAATTTCTGCGGCGCGCTGACTGTTGCAGTATTGATGGCGATTACCTTCACCTACGGCTTCTCCATCGAGCCCGGCGAAGTTGGTCAGAAGATCGCCAATATCGGCGAAAGCCGCACAGTCGGCTACAAGCAGTACGGCGCAGCCGGCATGCTCACAGTGTTCATCGGCGGCGTGCTGTGCAACTGGATGGTCTCACTGGGCGTGGTCGGTGCAATGATCTCCACCACCGTCAGCGGCAAGGTGATCGCCATGTGGATGCCGATCATGCTGTTCTTCGCGATGGGCTTCGAGCACTCGGTGGTGAACATGTTCCTGTTCCCCTCGGGCCTGATCATGGGCGGCGGGTTCTCGATAACCGATTACCTGATCTGGAACGAACTACCCGTGGTGCTCGGCAACCTGATCGGCGGCCTGTCTCTGACCGGCCTGACGCTCTACACCACCCACGTCAGAACCGCGCCCAAGCGCCCCAACTACGCAGCGAAGGCAATCTAAAGTGGGAATATCCCAGTCGTGTTTGCGGCTGGGCCGTGATCAGGCCCTGGGGCCTGGTCATCTGCGCATTGCGGTCGGTCAGTATTCCGACAAGGGCCGCAAGCAGACCAACCAGGATTTCCACGGCCTCTGTATCCCCTGCGAGCCACTGCTCAGCTCCAAGGGCATAGCCATTGCGCTGGCGGATGGCATCAGCAGCAGCGATGTCAGCCATATTGCCAGCCAGTCGGCGGTGGCCAGTTTTCTGGAAGATTACTACTGCACCGCCGAAACCTGGTCGGTGAAGAAATCCGTGCAGCGCGTGCTGGCTGCGACCAACTCCTGGCTGTACGCCCAGACGCGGCAGAGCCAGTACCGCTACGATCTCGACCGCGGCTACGTGTGCACCTTCAGCGCCATGGTCGTGAAATCACGCACCGCGCATCTGTTCCACGTCGGCGACGCGCGCATCTACCGGGTACAGGGCAATGCGCTGGAACAGCTCACCGACGATCACCGGCTCTGGGTCTCGGCCGACAAGAGTTACCTGAGCCGCGCCTTGGGCATCGATGCCCGGCTGGATATCGACTACCGTACCCTGCAAGTCGCGGTTGGCGACACCTTCCTGCTGCTCACCGACGGTGTGTACGAGCACGCCAGCAGCCGCTTCATGCTCGCCGCCATCGCAGCGAACCCCTCGGACCTCGACCTGGCCGCCCAACGCATGGTTGAAGAAGCGCTTGAGCAAGGCAGCGAGGACAATCTCACCGCGCAGATCATACGTATCGACGAGCTGCCGAATCAGGCCGCTGAAGAGCTGCATCAACGCCTTACCGAACTGCCGCTGCCGCCGATTCTGCAAGCTGGCGAGCTATTCGACGGCTACCGGATTATTCGCGAGCTGCATGCCAGCAGTCGCAGCCATGTGTATCTGGCCGAGGATGCACTGGAACCGGGCTTTGTCGTTCTGAAAACCCCGTCTACCGATCTGCAGGACGATTCAGCGTACCTGGAACGCTTTCTGACAGAAGAATGGATCGCCCGGCGCATCCGCAGCGCCCACGTACTCAAGCCCTGCCCGATCAACCGGCCGCGTAATTATCTGTATTCCGTCACCGAATTCATCGAAGGGCAAACGCTGGGGCAATGGATGCTCGACAACACGACGCCGGATGTCGAAACGGTTCGCGGCATTGTTGAGCAGATTGCCAAGGGGCTTCAGGCCTTTCACCGCGCGGAGATGCTGCATCAGGATTTGCGCCCGGAAAACATCATGATCGACAGCAGCGGCACGGTGAAGATCATCGACTTTGGTTCCGCCAAAGTGGCTGGCCTGGCCGAGATCACCGCACCGCTGCAACACACCGAGATACTGGGTACTGCCCAGTACACCGCACCGGAGTACTTTCTTGGAGAGAGCGGCACGCCGCTTTCCGATATGTTTTCGCTGGCGGTAATTACTTATCAGATGCTCACCGGCAAGCTGCCCTATGGCGCCGAAGTAGCCAAGTGTCGTACGCGCGCCGCGCAGAACAAGCTGAAGTATCAGTCGCTACTGGACGACAATCGGGAGATTCCCGCCTGGCTCGACGAGGTGCTGAAGAAAGCGCTGCAGCCCAGCCCCAACAAGCGTTACACCGAGCTTTCCGAGTTCGTCTTCGCGCTGCGCCGCCCCAGCCGCGAGCTGGCCAATCGCGCCCGCCCGCCTTTGATCAAACGCAATCCTGTGCTGGTCTGGCAGTGGATATCGGCTACGTTAGCCGTGGTCATTATTCTGCTGTTGATGCGCTGAATGCCTTAGCCGGTTGAACCTTTAGCCTCCGCCCTGCACCTATCCTCTACACTCGAAAGTATTCACACGCAGCAGTGACCGGAGTAGACGGATGAGATGGATCAAGCGGTTGAGCACAGCAGTTATCGTGGCCCTGGTTATCAGCGCGGCGCTGGGCCTGCATTACATTCTGCCAAAACACAGCGTTGTGCATGTCACCGGCGTCGAGGTCAAACGGGTGGATGATGAAGGCGTGATCAACGCTGAAAATCCCGCCGAGGGTCCCACACGGGATATGTATTTCATCAATACCGCCAACCCTGATAACCAGAAAGTGCGGGTCTATCGCAACGAAGATACCGGCTGGGGCTTTCCCTGGTACTTCAAGTTTGACTCCGCCGACGTGCAGGCCCGCGCCCAGGATTACTCACGAAACAACAATCAGCTGGCGTTGATCCGTTATTACGGCTGGCGCATCCAGATGTTGTCGATGTTTCCGAACATTACCTACATTGAAGCCACCACCAGCCGGGACGAGCCGCTGCCGATTTTCAACATACTGTTCTTTCTGGTGTTAGGAGGCCTGGTGCTGGCGGTGGTCATGGGGGTACGTCGGCGTTCGCAGCGGCGTCTCGACCGCCCGCTTTGAACAGGATCAGTCCTCAAGCGGCCTGATTACGCGGCACGGATTGCCGGCGGCGAATACGCCCGCCGGTATGTCGCGGATCACCACGCTGCCCGCACCAATCACCGTACCGGCACCAATGGTGACGCCCGGACAGATGATAGCGCCACCACCAATCCAGACGTCATGACCAATGCTGACGGGCTTGCCCAACTCAAGTCCGGTACGCCGTTGGGCGGCGCTCATCGGATGCGTTGCGGCATAGACCTGCACGCCGGGCCCAAACAGTACGTTCGAGCCTATCGCGACGTGCGCCACATCCAGAATCACGCAATTGAAGTTGAAAAAGACCTTGTCCCCGAGGGAGATATTGTCGCCGTAATCACATAGGAAAGGCGGCTCGATCGTCACCTCGCTACCGCAGTCAGGCACAAGTTCGCGGAGTAGCCGATCACGCTCGGCCTGCTGATTATCACTGGTAGCGTTGAATGCTTTAGTAAGCAGCCGCGCCCGGTTACGCGCGGCGACCAGCTCCGGCGACAGCGGATCATACAGCTCGCCACGCAGCATCCTGTCTCGTTCGGCAACCGGGTTATTGCTCAAGGACGGCCTCGCAAGCTGCCGGCACAGTACGACTGGGGCTGGATTCGCGCGCCACTCGCGGGGTTGGCTGGATGTTATCGCAGCCTTCGCCTGGCGGCGGTGCAGACTGATCGACGCATTCCGCTGAATTTTCAGGGCAACGCAGACGCACATGCAGATGCTCGTCATGCGCGGGCCATGGGCGGATCCTGCGCAGCCAACTGCGATCCTCCCAGCTGCGTTCGCACAGATCCTGTTTGACGGCGGCATCAACAAAGATACGCGCCACCCGGTCATCCATCGCGGCAAGGTGAATCAGTTGGGCGTGACGATCGGTCCAGCGCTCAGGATCCATCCGTCCGGTCTCGGGATCCACCAGAATCGGCTGATCCAGCTTTTCGCGCCGACTGCGTTCCAGTGCCGGCAAGTCGAGGCGGAACCATATGTCCACATCCAGGCCGCTTTGATGACTGACATGCCCATAGGACATGGGACCGCCACGCGGCTGCGCCATGTCGCCCACCAGTATCGGGCCGAAACCTGCCTCCTCTACCCGCTGGCCGAGCACCTGAATGTAATCGAGCAGCGAAGGATGCCCATAGTGGCGACGCCGCTCCAGATCGACCGCCTGATAGCCTGTGCCTTCTTCGGGCAGCTGCTGCGCCCCGATCAGGCAGGCTCCGCCGTGATGTCCGATGATCCGGGGCTCGCCCTCCACCGGCCCGGCCACGGTCGACCAGTCCTGCTGGGCAGCGGCTTCGGTTGGCCAGGTAATCGCAAGAATACCCACCGTCATCAGGCTGAGCACCAATAGGGCGGTACGAATAGGGGTGAAAAAACTACGCATGAAAGCCGGCCCCTATAACTTATGCTGGCGCGCCAGCCATTCGAGTCCCGGACGATAGAGCATGTCGTGCTCCCCTTCGAAAATGACCAGCTCGGCCGGGCCCGACTGAAGATGTAACACCACCTTGGCATTGGCCTCGTCGAACCTGGGGTAGTCGCCGTCCTGATGAATCGAACGCTCGCGCAGCGCAGCCGGACTGGAGTCTGAATCACTACAACCGGACACCGACAACAGCCCAAACATGAGCGCAATGGGCAAACCGAACCGGGTGACACGCCTGGACTGGATCATCTGAAGTCTCCGATCATGGGCGTTCCCTGCCATGGCCTTGCTTGGCCGCGCTGGTTGGACGGCTATATCTTCTGCGACTCCGGCTATGGATAAATGTTCTGTCGTTGAGGCAGGCGTTTGCGCATAGGTCGGATGGCTCTGCTGCGGGCAACGTTACCGGCTGCTGGCAGGGGCCCGGTCACCCGGACCCTGTGCCACTGAAACACCGGAGCTAAGCAATCAGGCGTGAATACAACAGATGGTCGCGCCCTGCGGCGCTGGCAGCTCGTCGATCTCGTGGACCAGCCCGGTCGCTATCGCCTCGCCCGGATTAAGGATACGCGGCGCAGCCGTCAGATAACTCAGGGTATCGAGCGAGTCTCCGGTACCTTCAGTCCGCTCGCGAACGATGTCCACATAGAGCTGAAGGTCATAATCCATGCTCATGGCATATTCCGCCATGCGCGAATGGTCGATTGAACCATGCAATGTCCAGTGAAAGGGATGAAACAGGAACTTGCTGTGCTTACAGGCGGTGCGGCGCTCGCCCGTCAGATAGAGGATATTCCCCATGGATTCGACCGTACCCAGGTTGTGGGTGTGCACGGGAATCGGTAACGATATCAGGAAGTTATACAACGAAAAGCCGTAACTGCATTCGCCACCCATGGTAGCAATCTTGATGATCAGCTCGGATGCTTCGTTATTGACCGCGTCCGAGCACTTCCTTATGAGCTGCCCGGTGGTCGATGAATTGATGGGGCCGGTGAAGTGAACGACATATGACGTCATGGCGATCCTCGGTTCTGGTGATTTTTCTCAGCTTAGTTCACCTTGCCGTAACCTTTCATAACATCTGCCATGTTGTCGTATTGCTGGTCTGGCATCTGCTTCAGATCATCCAGCACGTCCTGCTCGGCGCCGTTCTGCTCAGCATGGCGGATCAGCTGATCCCTGTTGGCAGGAAAATCGATACCTTTCAGATAAGTGCTTACGTTTGTTGGGGACTGGCCCCCTGCGCCCTGGGTCATGATTGCCTCCATTATCGACCGATAAAGAAGTAGGCGGGAGCCTGCGCCCCCGCCTGACCGCATCAGCTGTTGCGGCCGCCGCTATGGCTGTTCTGGCCACCTCTGCGTCCGGCTTCGGATGCTTTTTCGCGGTCATTGGCGAAGTTGCCGCCACTGTTCTGACCCCCTTTGCTGCCCGCTTCGGAGGCGCGCTCGGGGTCGTTGGCGAAGTTACCGCTACTGTTCTGACCGCCCTTGCTGCCCGCTTCAGAAGCGCGTTGCGGATCGTTGGCGAAATTGCCGCCGCTGTTCTGGCCGCCCTTGCTACCAATGTTCTGATAGAATTCCTTGTCGTGGGTTTGTGAGGTTTTCTGGCCGCCCTTCTGACCGGCCTGGCTTGTGCTCATATTGTCTTTACTGGACATACAGCTCTCCTCTAGACAAGTGCAATATCACTTAAGTATCAAAGAGATACGGTATCAGCTCGACTGATTTGCCGAGCCTTGTACCGCCCTCACTAGGTACGAAAGGAAGCCTTCTGGAAAGTTCACGACCACTCGGCAGACTGGATGATTTTGCGGTGCGGACGACCGAACAACAGCATCTCAGCTGTGAAAGCGGTAGCAGTTGCGTCCGGCGTGTTTCGCCTGATACATCGCGCTATCGGCGCGCTGCAGCACGTCCTCAGCGGATTGTGCATTCTCGTCCAGAATGGCTACGCCGAGGCTGGCGCCAATACTGACCTCTATCCCGGGTTCGATCCCGATAGGCTGATTGACCCGCTCGAGGAAACGATCAAGGACCCGCTCGATATCCTCTCGCCGGGCAGTGCCTTCAAGCAGCACCACAAACTCGTCTCCGCCGAGCCGGCAGACATAGTCTGCCTGACGTACCAGCTCGGTCAGCAGTGACGCGACATGGTGCAGAACCTTGTCCCCAACCGCGTGCCCATAGGTATCGTTGGCCTGCTTGAATCGGTCGAGATCGAGCATGACCAGAGCACATTTATAGCCCGGATCGCTTTCGACGATGCGCATGGACTGATCGAGCCGCATCATCAGGCCACGGCGGTTGCCGATACCAGTGAGCAGATCGGTGACTGCCATGTGCTCAGCGGCGTGAGCGGCCAGCTGCCGCTCAGTCACATCATTAGCCACACCCTGCAAACGGCCTTCTTCGAAGCTGTTAAGGAGAATACTGACCCAGCGGGGATACTCACCGCTCTCCAATTTCAGTTCCATGCGACACGGCCGGCCCCGGTTCACCAATAACATCAATTCGTCTTCAACCTGCTCCCTCGCTTCACCTGCAAGATCGGCAAAGTGGATGGGCTGCTGATTGAGATCCAGCTCAGGCCGAATGTTGAACAGGCGCCTGAAGGCCGGGTTTGCAGAGAGCATGCGGCCTTCATTATTCAGCTCGAAAATGCCTGTTTCGACGTTTTCGAAGATAGCGCGGAAGCGTTTTTCATCGACTTCACGCTGCAGCCGCATGCTGCGCTCATCATGAATGGATCTGACCAGACGTTCGATCATGCCGTTAACGCTGCCGACCAGGTGGCCCAGTTCGTCGTCCTGGTTGCCGGGCGGGGTCCGGAGCTGCTCGCCGCTCTCCGGCGCCAGCGCTCTCAGTCTGCGCGAAACACTGGTGATGGGCTTGATGATCATCCGCAGAATCACCCACACGACAACCGCGCCGATTGCTATCAGCTGCAGCGACAGCACAACGCCGGTAAACAATGAAGCGCGCATGACCGAGCGGCTGATTTCCGTATCATTCGGCGTCAGCTCAACGCTGCAAACCTGCTCCTCTGGCACAAAGGGAGACATGATTGCCCGCTCTATGGATGAACGGTGGCCGGTGCCCGCCGTTCCCTGTGCCGCGAGAACGTTGCTGCCCTGCACCACAGTGACTGATCCAACGATGCGGTTACTCAACAGGCCGTTCGCCACTTCCGCAGCCAGCTCCTTGTCATCCAGAAAGCAGGCAATTTGCACCGTCCGCTCAACGGTAGTGAGCAGTTCTTCGAGACGCTCGTACTGGCGGTCGCGCTCGCGGCTTTCGCTTACCAGTATTGCGCCGGTCAGCGAGGCAATCCCCAGCACGGCTACAGCCAGTAACGTAAACCCCGCGCTACGCAGGGCAAGGCGTTTGCGGAACAGCCTCGCCAGTCTGGTCACGGAGCCTGGTTCTCGGGGAGACGCAAGATGACCCGTACATCATCGGGCACCGCTGTATGGTCGAGAAATCCGAGCGCACCCGGGTTGCGACGTACGTACTGCAGCATTTCTTCGTGGCCTTGCATCTGAACAGGTGGGGAAGCCTGCCCGGAAAAGATCAGGCGGGCCCAATAGGAATTGATTTCGGCCAGATCCTTGTTGACCAGAGCGCGATAGAACCGCTCTTTAAGCGGCGAAACGTCGACCGGCAAAGCGGCATCACCCGACGGCAACCGGCGGTAGCGCCCCATATAGATGTTGATCAGCTCATTCTGACTCACTGTTCGCAACGGGCTATCCGCGCTGACAACCACGGCGATATCGGCACGAGCCAGTCCGCTTAGCGCCAGGCAGCATATGAACGCGAGGGGAAGATTCTTCATATCAGCTCCTAGAAGATGAAGTCCAGGTTGATACTGAAGATCGTCGCATTGCCGTCCCAATCAGGTTTCATGTTGCGCGCCAGGAGCCCGCCTTGATCCACGTTCAGGTAATCCAGCTGCGTCTTGAGCGCCAGATTGTTTGCCAGATCGTATCGGGCGCCCACCGAAAATGTTTGTTGAGTCAATCCGCCTTCCCCGTCTATATCGACACCGATATCACGATATGCAAAACCGTCAGTGCGCGAACCGGACAGCACGGCATAGGGGGTTATGGAGCTGATCCGGTAACCCACAGATATGAAGGCTGCGTCGACATCGGTTTCGTCGCCGGGCCGGTCGAGGTGACTCAGCATCGCCTGAACCTGAAGCGGACCGCGATCATAGGCAACACCCAGAGAGGTTATGTAGATATTGGCCGGCGCCAGCATGGCGCGGATGTACTCTGGAAAGGCCGGATCGCAGCCAGGAATAAAGGCACAGGACTGCTCGAACTGCTCAATGCCCTGCATATACTCATCGGTGCCCTCCAGTCTGTGCTCAGTCCTCGTCATGCCCAGGCGTACCCGCCAGCGGTCCCAGTCATAATTGACATGACCGCCCAGTACCTTGCTGCCGCTGGCATCGAATACGGCTCCGTCACCAAAGGCGGAGGGTACCTTTTCATCTGCCACGCCGGCGTAGAGCTTGCTCCATAACAACCCCTGGCCTACCGGCCGGATCAAGGTGACATCGCCGCCATCGATGTATGCCAGATGCCGGTTGCCGTAGTAGTCCACCGGTGGCCGCGTCCATAGATAGGAGTAACCGACATCCCGGGAATCGGCCAGCATGTAGGTATCCAGGCCGATACGTCCCAGTCGCAACTGGACCGCCGGATCGGGCGAATAGCGCAGGAAGGCCCAGGACAGCTCTGGCTCGTATCGCCCTTGGTAGTTGTAGCGACTCAAGCCCTGAACCACAGCGGTGAGCCGGTCGTTCACCCGCCAGTCAAGTTGCAATCCGAGCCGGGTATCGACATGCGAGCTCCAGGTGCCGGCAGGGCCGTCAGGCTGGGTAATATCGCGTATATATCCGGCGCCGCTGCTGCTGTTGTGTGTCAGGCCGAGGGTGCCGAATCCCCGCAGCGTCACACTTCCATCAAACACGTCAGCGGCTGATATGCCGCCGGACGCCACCAGAGCCAGGGCGGCCAGCAAATACCTGGAGAACATCTGAATTACTCTCATGTCATGAACGTTCAGGAGTCAGGCGCCCCCTTAAGGGGCGGTTGTGGGCTTCTCTATGTATCAAAAAGGGATACAAACCGAGCTGGCCAGAATGAACAGGCCACACCTTTGAGGTTGGCACTGCGAGGTGTATTTCGATTCATACGCGCCCCGACCAAGCGGAATCATTATGCCACTACGAGGACGGATGGCGCGATAGCTGTCATCCTTGTATCGGCCTTGAGACAAATATTCTTGATACCGTTGGTCGCCTGCCGCAAGCCGACCGCCGCCGCATTCGCTCTGTCAGGCAAGGCGTGTGGGTCAGCTATTGCCAATCAGCTATTTCAGAAAGCCTTTTAGCGACGAATTGGAATTAGCTTTTCCTTTAAAAACAGGAACTTCAATCAAAGCGGGGGTCGAATTCTGCAAGAACGATCGATAACCGAGCGTTCGTGTATGTCCCTGACAATTCAAGTGAGGAGATTGACACATGACTACCAACAAGAACCCAGGCAACTTTGCAAACGATCGAGAGAAAGCGTCGGAAGCAGGGAAAAAAGGCGGCCACAACAGCGGTGGCAATTTTGCGAATGATCGCGAGAAGGCTTCAGAAGCTGGCAAGAAAGGCGGTCAGAACAGCCATGGTGGCGGCCGCAGCTAACGCAACCATAAACGGAGGCCTCGGCCTCCGTTTTTCAAGCCTGAGTGTATTCCCCTTCCTGTTTTCCTCCCGGACCTCGTTCTGCAGACTCGAATAAGAATGTCTCGATCTTGCGACAGTTCTTAAGCAGGCTAGGCTCATCATGCTAAATGCACGGCCGCCCCGGCATGATCGTGCAAAATGCAATGTCAGTGCTTCGGCGCATACTTGCTATGCCCTTGAAAACAATACAAAAACCCCTTCTCCAAAGTTGGTATGCGGATTGCTATAGATACGGGCGCATAACATTAACAATCCGACCAAAGGAGTTTCGAAAATGGAATATCGCCCGGCTTCGCTTGTCTCACCAGCAATTGCTCTTGTGCTTGGAGCCGCGTTGATGGTTATTTTTCAGAACTATGCCAGCCAGACTGAAGCAGCGGCCCCGAGCTACCACGGCGGTGATGTCAGCGGCTTTGAATGGCAGACCCAGACGTCGGTGGAAGCAGCCACACCCGCATTGCGCATGACCGACAACCCATTGGTACAGACTGCGCCCCGCCAACAACGGTGGGTTTTCTAGATCGGCAGTCGGTGGCAAGTGACCACCAGGATAGGAAGTCACGTTCGCAGCACTCGTAAGGAGGTTAGAAAAATGAAAATCATCTCGGTAATCCTCACGTACAACCGGAAAGACCTTCTTAGCCAGTGCCTTGAGGCCGTCAGCCGCCAGTCCCGGCCCTGTGACGAAATCATCGTTGTCGACAATGCGAGCACCGACGACACCGAGCAAATGCTCCGCCAACAGTCCCTGCGCAACCTGACCGTCCACCGACTCTCCGAGAACATTGGCGCTTCGGGAGGCTTCAACGCCGGGTTTCGTCTCGCCTACCAGAGCGGCGCCGATCAGGTATGGATGATGGATGATGACGTCATTCCCGCTGACGATGCCCTTGAAAAGCTGCTCAACGCGGATGAATTGCTGGCTGAAAAGGCCATTGAACCCGCCTTTCTGCTGTCCACCGCCTACACCGAGCACGGTCTGGTCACCAACGCCCCGAGTATCGATCAGCGACCCAACCGCATCGCCTATGAGAACTGGCCTTTGACGCTTGAGCACGGCATTGCGCCTGTGCGCCGGGCCACCTTTGTTTCCATCCTGGTTCCACGACGCACGCTGGCCACCTACGGTCTGCCGATCGCGTCGATGTTCATCTGGGGCGAAGATACCGAATACACCCTGCGGGTTACCGAGGATGCTCCCGGGTTCGTTGTTGGAAACAGCAAGGTGGTACACCTGCGGCAGGAAAACGGGGCAATCGATATCATGGCCGAGCGCAACCCCAACCGGGTCAAATACCACCGTCACTATGTGCGCAACGAAGTGTTCGTGGCGCGCAAATACTACCGTCCCCGCCGGGTGGTGGTGTCGGTCCTTCATCAGTGCAAGATCGCGATGAAACTCTTCGGCCGCGGCGACTTCAATAAAGCCGGCATCGTGCTCAGGGGCTTGCTTGAAAGCGGACCCTTCAATCCCTCCACCGAATCGGTGGATGCGCCAATCGCCAATCTGGGCGTTACCGTCGATAGTTACACCCCCGGTAGAAGCAGCATTGCCGGCTGGGAGCCACCGGAGCACGTGACCCTGGTTGATCTCTGCGACTATCATTTTTCCCGGCAGACCATGGGGTCAGTCAATCTCAGCTGATCTGCCAGACCGCACCGCCGGTCATCACTCTGTCATATCGCATTCCTAGACTCCCCGCCTGAGGGATGACGGCATAGTGCCGCTATCCCGACTGCGTTCATCGGCGGCCAGAGGACAGGATGACGATCAAGCGAAAAACGATGATGCTGGTATGCCTAGGGATGATTGGCATCTGCCTGCTATACGCGTGCGGGCTGTATATCAAACACCGCGAGCAGGGCTTTCAGCGCCTCGAACAGCACCTCAACAGAACAGCCTTCAATATGGCCAGCCTGGAAGCCGATCTCGCGGCTTTCGCCAGGGACCCTTCCACCACTCTTGCCGAGCGGATTGAACAATCCCTGGATGAGTTCGAGGCCGGCTGGCCCGCTCTGCAAAACCTTCAGTACGATGTGGGACTGATCGAAGCGGGCGCGGAAATAGACCGTTTGATCGAGTCTCAGGCGGCAATCAGTCGGCACTTCAGTAGCATGCGCGGCCACTGGGAGCGGATCGGCTTTCAGCCAGGGCAAGGCCTGCTTGGCCAACTGGACCACGTTGCCGGACAGATCACCGTGGTCACGGAGGAGGAATTCGATGGGGAACTGATCAGCAAAAGCGAGTTGTTGACCGCCCCCGTGTTGCGCTTTCGTCTCGATGGAGACCTGGCCCAGTCGTCACGCTTCCTGAAAACCCACAGGCAGATCGAGCGCTACCTGACACGGCACTTCGAGGCTGACGATCCGGCCAACCTGCCGCTGCTGCACGCGCTGTTCGATCAGTACAAAGACCACTTCATGAGTCTGGTGCTGGTTACCGAGCAACTCGGAATCGATGACTCCAAAGGTGTGCGGGCCGCACTGAATACATCCCTCGACCTGTTTCGCGAAGAGGTCGATCTGCTTCTCCAGGCCAACCAGCTCGCGGTGCAGCAGCGTGAAGCCCGTTTTCAGATGCTGGAGCTGGGCTTGACCGCAGCGATAATCCTGGCTTTTCTCGCGGTAGCCTGGGCCCTGATGCGCGGCATCATGCGTCCCATCGAAGCGCTGAACCGCACGCTGCAACACGTACGTGACACCCGGGATATGTCCGCTCGCTTCAGGCAAACCGGGAAGGATGAGATCAATCAGGTCGGGTGTGTATTCAATGACATGCTGGAAAGCTTTCAGCAGCTCAATCTGCAGATCCGTCAAAGCAGTGAGCTGGTCGCCAGTGCCTCCGCTCAACTGTCGGTCAACAGCCGCGAAGCGGCCGGCTCGCTAAACCAGCAACAAGCGCACGTCGAGCAATTCGCCAGCGCCATCGACGAAATGGAATACTCGATGCAGGATGTCAGCCGAAACTGCAGCCACGGCGAGCGCATCGCCGCCGCGGCGCACCAGCAGGTTGAACAGGGCGCCCGCCTGGTCGAGACCAATATCGCCTCCCTGCATGTGCTGGCCAGCACTGCTCGTGATACCTCAGCCGCGGTACAGCAGCTCGAGCAGGACAGCGCGCGCATCACCACCATCCTCGACGTACTCGGCGCGATTGCCGAACAGACCAATCTGCTTGCACTGAACGCCTCCATCGAGGCAGCCCGCGCTGGCGAAAACGGCCGTGGCTTTGCGGTGGTCGCCGATGAGGTTCGCAACCTCGCCCTGCGCTCGCAACAGTCGGCCCGAGAGATCGCCGGCCAGGTGAGTGATCTGCAACTCACCGCTCGGCAGGCCGCGTCGATGATGACCAGGAGTCTGGAGGAAAGCGAAACCGCAGTGATTCACGCTGGCGGTATCCTCGATGCGTTTCAGGCGATTACCGCCGGCATGCATGAGCTGAGCGGTAAGACAGGCGAGATAGCCACGGCAATCGAGCAGCAAACCACCGCAGTCGCAGACATCAATCTGCGCATTGGCAGTTTCAGTCAGCTCCTGGGAACCAATGCCGAGCAGGTGACCCAGAACGCCAGTGCCAGCGAGTCGATAACCGGGCAAGCCCAGGTCATGGAGCAGGCGCTGGCCCGGTTCGGGCAACCCGCCTGAAGGGTCGCATCCGAACAATGAGTTGAAGAATGAACGTATGCGGACTAGGCTCTACATGCATGAACGTCTGAGCAGAAAGGTCGAGAACGGGAGCCAATAATGACCACAACCGCAAGCCTGCAACCCACCGCCGCTCTGGCCGACAGTGCCGATGCGGGCCGGGTGGCACTGACATTCTTCTTCAACCTCACCGCGAAGTGGTGCTGTTCGGCTGAACAGCAACGCATCCTGCTCGGCGATATCGGCCGTACCACCTATCACAAGTACAAGAAACTGCCTGCAGTGCGCCTGCCCCGCGACACCATGGAACGCGTGTCGTATCTAATGGGCATCCACAAGGCGCTGCGGATTCTGTTCAGCAACCAGGAGCAGGCGGTCTATGACTGGGTGCGCAAGCCCAACAGCGCTGCGCCTTTCAACGGACGCAGCGCGCTGGACTACATGCTGGCCGGTCGGGTAATCGATCTGGCCGATGTGCGACGTTATCTTGATCACGCTCGCGGCTGAAGCCCGCCATGGTTGAGCAAATGCCCGTCATCCGGCCAGACCGGAAGATTTGGCGTAACGCCTATCGGATCATTAATAGCGCCTTCCCACCGCTGTCCGTGTTCGAGGATGTACTGGACCCCGCCGATCTGGAAACGGCCTATGCCATTGAAGCCATGACCAATGATCGCCTGCGCGAGGAGGCCGGGGAGCTATGGCGAGTACCCCAGGCGGAGCGTGTGAGCGGACCCGGCTCAACACCGGTGATGGCCGCCTTCACTCACATCGGCATGCCTACCCGCTTCAGCGACGGCACCTATGGGGTTTACTACTGCGCCAGCAGTCTCCAGGCGGCCATCGCCGAAACCAGCTACCACCGCGCCGAATTCCTCGCAGCCACCCGGGAAGACAGCCTGGAGCTGACCATGCGGGTCTATATCAATCGCATTGTCAAACCGTTACACGATATACGCGCCGGGTTCGACGCGTTGCATGATCCGGATACCCGCACCTATCCGCAGGCACAGGCCTTCGGGCGCGAGGTACGCGCAGGCGGCAGCTGGGGTCTGCTGTATCGCAGCGTCCGTGCACCCGGTCATGAGTGCGCCGCGATATTCCGTCCCAGGGCAGCCAGCCTGCCGCTACAGGGTCCGCATTTGCGCTACGTCTGGGATGGCAAGGCGCAGGCCTTTACCCATGTGCTGGAGATCAGCGAGCTATGAAACCGCACGACGTGAACTCAACAGTTCACGAACCGAGCTGGCAGATCTTTCTCATATTCTTGCGCCTGGGCCTGACGTCTTTCGGTGGCCCGGTGGCGCATCTGGGCTATTTCCGTGAAGAGTTCGTTATCCGACGTCGCTGGCTCAGCGAGAAGCGTTACGCCGACCTGGTTGCGCTGTGTCAGTTTCTGCCGGGGCCGGCCAGCAGCCAGGTAGGCATGGCGCTGGGCCTGACGCGCGGCGGGTATCCCGGCGTGTTCGCAGCCTGGTGCGGTTTCACATTGCCTTCCGCGCTGCTTCTGATTGCCTTTGCGCTGGGGCTCAGTGAGTGGGGTGAGGCTCTGCCTGACGGCCTGCTGGACGGGCTGAAGATAGCCGCCGTAGCAGTGGTCGCGCAGGCAGTCTGGAGCATGGGAGGTAACCTGTGTCCGGATGCGCAACGGGTCAGTATCATGGTCGTCGCGGCCTGCCTGGTGCTGCTAGTGAACACCCCTCTCAGCCAGGTAGGCGTGATCATCACGGCGGCAATTATCGGCACGCTGCTGTTCAAGCCGGCAATGGATGCGCCGCACGAGGCCTTACCGTTCACGTTGAGCCGGCGCGCAGGTGCTTTCTGGCTCGCGCTTTTTGCGCTGCTTTTGCTCGGGCTGCCTGTGCTTGCAGGCGTGTTTGAATCGCAAGGCCTGGCTCTTGTGGATGCCTTCTATCGCAGCGGATCGCTGGTTTTTGGCGGCGGCCATGTTGTCCTGCCCCTGCTGCAGGCTGAGGTCGTGCCGACCGGCTGGGTCGACCGTGAGACCTTTCTCGCCGGGTATGGCGCTGCGCAGGCCGTTCCTGGCCCCCTGTTTACATTTGCCGGCTTTCTCGGCGCCGCGATGAACCCTGCGCCCAGCGGCTGGGCGGGCGGCATGATCGCCCTGCTCGCGATCTTTCTGCCGTCTTTCCTGTTAATCGCTGGTGCGCTGCCATTCTGGGAAGCGCTGCGCAGCCAACCGCGCATACAGTCCGCGCTGATGGGCATAAACGCCGCCGTCGTCGGGTTGTTACTGGCGGCGCTGTACGATCCGGTATGGACCAGCGCTATCCACGGACCGGCGGATTTTGCGCTGGCACTGCTGGCGCTGACGGCGCTAAGCAGCTGGAAACTACCCGCATGGCTGGTCGTCCTCGGCTGCGGCGGGATCGGCATAATGCTCTGACCGCTTCGCCTTGGCCGAACCCGCCCTGCGCGCTCATCGGCCCGATCTGTTACTGATCGGGTTTAGCCCGTACAATGCGCGGTCCGCTTTTCCGGTGCTCCCCTCTGTACGCCGGCCGGCACCGACTCTTCTCTCTTCCCGCAGGGCTTCATCTTGATTTCTACCGCGAATATCACCATGCAATTCGGGGCAAAACCCCTTTTCGAGAACGTTTCCGTCAAATTCACCGGTGGCAATCGCTACGGTCTGATTGGCGCCAACGGCAGCGGCAAGTCGACGTTCATGAAAATTCTCGGCGGGGAGCTCGAACCTTCTGGCGGCCAGGTTATGCTCGAGCCAAACGTGCGCCTGGGCAAGCTGCGTCAGGATCAGTTCGCCTATGAAGAGTTCAGCGTGCTCAATACGGTGATCATGGGGCATGAAGAGCTGTGGAAAGTGCACGCCGAGCGGGACCGCATCTATTCACTCCCGGAAATGAGCGAAGAGGACGGCATGAAGGTCGCCGAACTGGAGACGGAGTTTGCCGAGATGGATGGCTACACCGCCGAGTCCCGCGCTGGCGAGCTGCTGCTCGGTCTGGGCATCCCGCTGGATCAGCATAACGGCCCGATGAGCGAGATCGCGCCCGGCTGGAAGCTCCGCGTCCTGCTGGCGCAGGCGCTGTTTTCCGACCCGGAAGTCCTGTTGCTCGACGAGCCGACCAACCACCTGGATATCAATACCATCCGCTGGCTGGAAGGCGTGCTGACCTCGCGCAACAGCACCATGATCATTATCTCCCACGACCGCCACTTCCTGAACAGTGTATGCACGCATATGGCTGATCTGGATTTCTGCGAGCTGCGCCTGTTCCCGGGCAACTACGATGAATACATGACTGCCGCGACGCAGGCCCGTGAGCGTCTGCTATCGGACAACGCCAAGAAGAAGGCGCAGATCGCTGAACTGCAGACCTTTGTCAGCCGCTTCTCCGCCAACGCCTCAAAGGCCAAGCAGGCCACCAGCCGCGCCAAGCAGATCGACAAGATCCAGCTGGACGAGGTCAAGCCGTCCAGCCGCGTCAGCCCGTTCATCCGCTTCGAGCAGCACAAGAAGCTGCACCGTCAGGCAGTCATTCTGGATCGGGTCAGCCAGGGTTACGACGGCGTGCCCCTGTTCAAGAACCTCAGCCTGCAGATCGAGGCCGGTGAGCGGGTTGCCATCATCGGACCCAACGGTATCGGTAAAACCACCCTGTTGCGCACCCTGGTGGGCGAAGCGCCGCCGATGGCCGGCACCGTGAAGTGGGCAGAAAGCGCTGACGTCGGTTACTTCGCGCAGGAACACGGCGATGACTTCAAGGACGACTACAACCTGTTCGACTGGATGTCCCAGTGGACCCAGGGCGGCGAACAACTGGTCCGCGGCACGCTCGGTCGAATGCTGTTCTCCAATGACGATATTGCCAAGTCGGTGAAGGTTATCTCCGGCGGTGAGCAGGGCCGCATGCTGTTCGGCAAGTTGATTCTGCAAAAGGCCAACGTGATGGTCATGGACGAGCCGACCAACCACCTGGACATGGAATCCATCGAAGCGCTCAACCTGGCGCTGGATAACTACCCCGGCACATTGATCTTCGTCAGCCACGACCGCGAATTCGTCTCCAGTCTGGCTACCCGCATTATCGAGCTGTCCGCCGACGGCGTGACCGACTTCAGCGGCACCTACGAGGATTACCTGCGCGAAATCGGCGTCGCCTCCTGACCCTCAGTTGAACAACGGGCGCAGCCACTCTCCCAGCGCGCGCCCGTCCAGTACCAACCAGTCAAACCAGAACAGTTGATGAAGCAGGACGATCAACCAGAACATCAGCTGATAGGACAGCTTGCGCGTCTTGTGGCGTAACAACTGCTGCGCCATCAGCGCACCGGGCCAGCCGCCCACGCCTTCCGACAGATGTAGCCACTTTTCCGGAATCCTCTGGCGCGACGCGATGGCGCTGCGCTTGTCTGATCGGTACATCAGATAGCTGATCAGACTTGCGGCGGCATACACCACCAATGGCCAGAACACGCCGCCCGAAGCCAGGTGCAGCGCCCCCGTCAGCGGCAGCGCGCATAACACTCCGAACACCACTGTCTTCAACAACCTGTGCTGCATGCCCGGGTTGCCCTGCCTCCGTCGCCCGGCGCTCGCCACCTGCGCTCTCGCGCCCGGCTTGCGCTGTCTCTCTGCTGTACGGGCCATTCCTTCCTCTTGTTCTGGTCAGCGAATTCGCGCTGATTTTGCGTTACCCTGCGAGGCATTAACAGTACACCGCCCGGCAGGACGCCAGGCTGGCACCTTCGAATGAATCGAAGGTCAATATCATTCAGACAAGCGAGATGACGGGGGAGACATGAGTAACAGTCAGCGCGAACAGGGACAGATCGAGCGGCAACTCGTCGCATCACTCACCCGTGCCTGCGAGACCGCAAAAAGCGAAATAATCGGCTTCCAGTGGCTTACCCACGAAGCCGAGCGTCATGCGTTTCCAGCCAGCCTGCAGATCATCTGGGTGTTCGACACGCGCGAGAACCTCACCCGGGCGCTCGAGACAGGTCTGGGCAAACGCATGTACCAACTTAGCGCAGAGGCGCTGAAAGAGGCCGGGGTCGCACTCGACACCGTCGAAGCCCACGTCCGCTTTGATACAGAAGAAGAATGCGCCCGCGTGCATGGCGGTGACTGGCAGTCGCGGCTGGCATCGCTGCGATCCGCCAGCCGCTGAGCCGTTGCGAGAGGAACTTAAGCCGGCAATGCATTTCAGATATGAGCCTCAAGCCACCTGAACAAGGCCAATTATCATGAGCGAATCAGTACTCACAACCGAACAATTGCTAGCCCAGCCCGAAGACGATTACATGAACGAGGGCCAGCTGGCGTTCTTCCAGAAGCTGCTGCAGGAGCAGCGTGCCGAGTTGCAGGTGCGAATCGACGCCGAGTTCCAGGCGCTACGCGAGTACGAACCCGGCAGCGACATTGCTGACACCGGCAGTGCCGAAGAACAGCGTCAGTGGCAGCTGCGCCTGCTGGAACGAGAGAAAAAGCTGCTCGACAAGATTGACCAGGCCCTCGACCGTATTGCCGACGGCAGTTACGGCTGGTGTGCCGAGACCGGCGAGCCTATCGGCCTGAAACGACTGCTTCTCCGCCCCACCGCTACGCTTTCCATCGAAGCGAAGGAGCGCGAAGAGGAAATGGAAAGGCATCTGCGCGAGGCCTGAACCCTGAACGTGTCAACTTCGCCGGACCCAGCCCGGCGAAGAGGCTCTGCTCATTCCACAATCTGGCGCGACGTCTCCAGATATTCCGATCCCTTCGTTTTCACTGTCTCGGCGTCTGACTGCTCGGACGCCACATGGACTTCTTCCAGCGTTTCCGCCAGCTCGGCCAGTTCACTTTGAATCTTCCCTAGCGCGTTTTCCAGCGTATAGGTCAACTCGTGCACCTGATGCAATTCGGCGGCGGTCAGCTCGTCCTTTTCAACCAGGGCGGACAGTTTCTCGTTGTATTCGGAGAAGTTGCTCACCGCCTGCGGCAGGGTCTCGGCTGCCTCCCCCTTGAAGTGGTCGGGGCGCTCGGTTGCCATAAGGGATGAACTGGCTGAGGCAATCAAAACGGCTATCAACAATCGACGTGCGTTCATGTTTGAGTCCTTGGCGGTTAGTTACGAACTGACGATAGCACAATGCGAACCATTATCAATTACTGACGCAATCAAACCGCTAGGCTCTGTCATCAGGGTGTCACGCCGCACATAGCACAATGAATCGTGCGGTATGACATACATGTTTACGGAGCATTCACCATGGCTTTCTATCCAGACAATGCAACCGACAGTACCAGCAGCCTGCGTCGTCAACGGCGGCTTGAGCAGGACAAGAAGCGTATGGCCTATCGGCGAGCCATCGAAGAGTACCGCGACAGTCAGGTCCTGCATGAGCAGCTATGTGATTTTCACGACCTGCTCGGAAGCCAGCTGCGCGATTCAAGCCACTGGACCTAACGTGGTTCGGTAGAGCGGGAAGCCAGGCGCCAGAGTCGGGCAATATCCGCGGCGCGTGATTGCAGCAAACCGTCGGCGTCGGCCATGGCCTGTTCCAGGCTGACCGGCCCGGGTGCCAGGCTGAATGCCGCTTCGATACCGGCCTCGTACACGCACTGATATCCGTCGCCCAGGCTGCCGGCCAGCGCGATCACCGGGACCCCGGTGGCCTGTGCCACACGCGCCACGCCCATTGGGGCTTTGCCGTGCAGGCTCTGGCGATCCAGCCGCCCTTCGCCAGTAATGACCAGATCGGCGCCCTGCATCGCCGCGGCCAGCCCGGACAGCTCTGCCACCCATTCAATACCCGGCCGGAAGGTCGCGCCCAGTACCGCCCGGGCAGCAAAGCCCAGTCCTCCAGCTGCACCGACACCCGGCACCTCACGATAATCTTCACCCAGGGTGGCCGCCATGACATCGGCGAAATGCCCCAGCGCCCGATCCAGTTGCTCCACCTGCTCCGGCGTGGCGCCCTTCTGCGGACCGAATACATGGGAAGCGCCGCGTGGACCGCATAGCGGATTGTCGACGTCCGCAGCCACCAGCATCTCAACCTCTGCCAGCCGCGGATCCAGGCCGTCCAGTTCGATGCGCTGCAGATTGATCAAGGCTGCACCGCCCGGTGTCAGCGCCTCGCCAGCGCCATCCAGCAACCGCACACCCAGCGCCTGCAGCACCCCGGCTCCACCGTCGTTGGTGGCACTCCCACCGATGCCCAGCATGATGCGCCGGGCACCGGCATCCAGCGCCGCCAGAATCAACTCACCGGTACCGTAGCTGGTGGTGATACACGCATCACGCTGGGCCGGCTCGACCCAGTGCAGCCCACTGGCGGCCGCCATTTCGATCACCGCCTGGCCATCCTTCAGCCAGCCCCAATGGGCTCGCACCGGTTGGCCGAGCGGACCGCATACTGTCAGCTCGCGCCGCTCGCCATCGCTGGCCGCCAGCACAGCATCCACGGTGCCTTCGCCGCCATCAGCCATTGGACAGATACGGATATCGGCATCGGGATAGACCGTCCGCCAGCCCCGGGCAATGGCGCTGGCGACAGCCTGTGCGCTGAGGCTTTCCTTGAACGAGTCAGGGGCGATTACCAGTTTCATCACAGCAGCACCAGGCTGAGCAGCCATACGGTGAGCATACCCACCACACCCTGAATTAGCGTCGCAACCGTCTGCGCCTGATAGGCCGTAGCCACCTTCATGCGGCTGAACTGGGTGACCACCCAGAAGAAGCTGTCATTGGCGTGGGATACGGTCATGGCGCCGGCACCGATTGCCATTACGGTAAGTACCCGGCCCATCTCGCTGTCCAGCCCCAACTGCCCGAGCAGTGGCGCTACCAGCGCCGAGGTAGTCACCAGGGACACCGTGCTCGACCCTTGAGCGGTCTTCAGACCGGCGGCTACCAGGAAGGGCATGAACAGACCGATGCCCAGAGAGGACAGCGTCTGGCCCAGATAAGCCCCTAACGGCGTGGCACTGAGCACGGTACCAAAGGCGCCGCCAGCACCGGTGATCAGCAGAATGGGCGCTGAAGCTACGATGCCTTGCGCCACCCGGTCATGCAGCTCCTGACGCTTGTTGTCCGACTTGAGCAGCGTGCAGGCCAGCGCCAGACCAATCGCCAGCGCGAAAATCGGCTGACCGAGGAAGACGATCAGGGTGTACAGCCCGCCTTCACCCACGGGGCGAGCAGGCAGGTTGACCACCGTGCCCAGACAGATCAGCGCAATCGGCACGAATATGGGGGCGAAGGCCTTGGCCGCGCTCGGCAGCTGCCCGTAACTGTCACGCATGGCCTGATAATCTTCAGTGTCCATGATCGGCGCGCCGTTATCTTCCAGCTCGATGTTCTTGCCGATGAAGCGATTGGCCCACAACATGCCGGCCATGGCAGTGACGAAAGACACCAGCAGACCCACCAGAATCACCAGCCCCAGACTGGATTCCAGCCCCAGATTACCGGCGGCGGCAATAGGCCCGGGCGTTGGCGGCACGAAGGTATGCGTGGCATACAGGCCGGTCGCCAGCGCCACACTCATCGCCACCACAGAGACCTTCATCCGCGCTGCCAGAGCGTTTTTCAGCGAGTTGAGAATGACGTAACCGGAGTCGCAGAACACCGGAATCGACACCAGATAGCCGATGATCGACACCGTCAGGGTGGGAAAGCGTTCACCCAGCAGGCGGATCACCGTTTCAGCCATGGTGATGGCCGCACCGCTGCGCTCGAGGATGACCCCGATGATGGTGCCGAACACGATGACGATGCCGATATAGCCGAGAATGCCGCCAAAGCCGCGGGTGATATGCCCGGCAATCTCCAGGGTTGGCAACTGGTAGGCAAAGCCAGCCAGCAGCGCAGCACCGAGCAGGGCCAGGAACGGATGCAGCTTGAATCGCGTAGTCGCCATGACGATAAAGCCAACCAGCGCGACCAGAATCAGAACCAGAGCCATTTTGTTATTTCCTATGTGTTTGAGACCGCAGGCCTTGAGTCATTCAAGCACGCCGCCTGCATACTGTCAGCCCAGCGTATGACTTCCGGAACTGGCGAGTGAACCGAAGGGCTCGGCCAGGCGCTTGATCAACGCGCGTTCTTCGCGCATGAAGCTCAGGAATGCCTCCGCTACCGGACTGAGGCGCTTGCCCCGGGCATGCACGACGCACCAGCTGCGATAGAGCGGCAAGCCGATAAAGTCGAGCTGGACCAGTTCGCCGCTGCGCAGAAAAGGGGCGGCAGCATGCTGGGTAACCAGGGTGACGCCCAGGCCGGCCAGCGCGCCCTGAACAATTGAATCGCCGGACCCCAGCTGCAACACGCGGCGGGGATGCACGCGCTTCTCATCGAGGAACTCATCCGCCGCTTTCTGTGTGCCCGAACCCGGCTCGCGCTGGAGCAACACATGCTGCTCCAGCTCCGCCAGCGCCAGATCCTTGCGGCCCGCCAGCGGGTGATCCGGCCGCGCCACCGCGATGATGGGATTGTTCAGAAAAGGAAAGAATTCCAGCGCGCGGTCTTCCGGCACCAGGGCCATCAGCACGACATCGTCGCGGTTATCCTGCAAGCGCTGGATGACCTGCGTTCGGCGCGTCACTTCGAGACGAAAGCTGACGTCCGGGTAACGCTGCAGGAACGCGGCGAGCAGATGCGGCGTCAGATACTGCACGCTGCTGACGACTGCGATACGCAATTCGCCGCGCAGGCTGCCCTTGAGCGTTGACAGACTCATGTCAAGATTATCAAGCCGCTGGAATACGTCTTCGCTCGCCTCAAGCAGATGGTCAGCCGCCTCGGTGAGATACAGCTTGCGACCCACATACTCGAACAGCGGCGCTCCGACCAGCTCCTCAAGTTGCCGGATCTGCTGGCTGACCGCTGATTGCGTCAAGGCCATTTCATCGGCGGCGCGACTATAAGAAAGGCTACGGCAGACCGCACGGAACACCTGCAGCTGGCGCAGGGTGATACGCCACAACGAACGGCGCATGGCTATTCCCTAAAGATTGTGAACTGAGCGCGATACATTAGTAATTACTAATAGCTGGCGCAAATATTATTCGTTTTTCTCTGAGCGCGTGCAGGCGTAGCTTGATAACAGGTCCTCACACGCTAGGGTCTGTTCCCGTTTCATCGCGGCCGCGACGGAGGCCCGTTTGGTGCAGAACAAGGCGCGAGGAGTGAAGTTTGGTTATTCCAAATGAGCGACGAGTAACGCAGTGCTGCGCTAAACGGGCCCCGTCCCGTCGGGTTGCGTTTCAAATGACGCCATGCAGCGTTGCGAGACTTGGCAAGGGAGCAACCATTACCTGCGTCCCGCGCCTTGCTTGGCGCCATTTGAACCGGCAACGCGGCTCGCGATGAAACGGGAACAGACCCTAGGGCCGTGACGGCAGCGGAGGACCCTACCGACCACTCTCAGGAGGAACGGCCATGATCAAGAAAATACTCATCGCCAACCGCGGTGAAATCGCCGTCAGGATCGTGCGCGCCTGTGCTGAACTGGGCATTCGCTCAGCGGCGATCTATTCGGAACCCGACCGGTATGCGCTGCACGTAAAGCGTGCCGATGAAGCCTATAACGTCGGCAGTGACCCACTGGCCGGGTATCTGAACCCGCGCCAGCTGGTCAATCTGGCCGTGGAAACCGGCTGTGATGCGCTACACCCCGGGTATGGATTTCTTTCCGAAAACGCGGAACTGGCAGAAATCTGCGCCGAACGCGGCATCCGCTTTATCGGCCCTTCCGCTGAAGTGATCCGCCGCATGGGTGACAAGACCGAAGCCCGGCGCAGCATGATCAAGGCTGGCGTTCCGGTCACACCCGGCACCGAAGGCAACCTCAGCGATTTGCAGCAGGCGCTCTCTGAGGCTGAGCGTGTCGGCTATCCGGTCATGCTCAAGGCCACCTCAGGCGGCGGCGGCCGTGGTATTCGTCGTTGCAATACCAGACAGGAACTGGAACAGGCCTGGCCGCGGGTAATCTCCGAAGCGACCAAGGCCTTCGGTTCGGCGGATGTGTTTCTGGAGAAATGCATCGTCAACCCGCGCCACATCGAAGCGCAGATCCTCGCCGACAGCCACGGCAATACCGTGCACCTGTTCGAGCGTGACTGTTCGATCCAGCGGCGCAACCAGAAGCTCATCGAGATCGCGCCCAGCCCGCAGCTGACGCCGGAACAACGCGCCTACATCGGCGATCTGGCGGTGCGCGCGGCGCAGGCCGTCGGCTACGAGAACGCCGGCACGGTGGAGTTTCTGCTGGCCGAGGGCGAGGTGTACTTCATGGAAATGAATACCCGCGTGCAGGTCGAACACACCATTACCGAGCAGATCACCGGTATCGATATCGTGCGTGAGCAGATCCGCATCGCCTCGGGCCTGCCATTGTCGGTAAAACAGGAAGACATCAAACATCTGGGCTATGCCATCCAGTTCCGTATCAACGCCGAGGATCCGAAGAACGACTTCCTGCCTTCCTTCGGCAAGATTACTCGCTACTACGCACCGGGCGGTCCGGGTGTGCGGGTGGATACCGCGATCTATACCGGCTACAGCATTCCGCCCTATTACGATTCGATGTGCCTGAAGCTGATCGTGTGGGCCCTGACCTGGGAGGAAGCGCTCGACCGCGGTCTGCGCGCGCTGGATGACATGCATCTGCACGGCGTGAAGACCACGACGCAGTATTACCAGGAAATCCTGCGCAACCCCGAGTTCCGCACCGGCGTGTTCGACACCAGCTTCGTCGAGACCCATCCCGAGCTCACGCGCTACTCGACCAAGCGCAAGCCAGAGGAAATAGCCCTGGTGATCGCCACGGCCATTGCTGCGCACGCAGGACTTTAAATTCAGCTGCAAGCTTCACGCTTCAAGCTTCAAGCAGTCCGCACTCAGCGATGACTTGCAGCTTCAAGCTTCGGGCTTCCAGCTCATCAGGAGATAAGATCATGAGCAAACGCATCACCGTTACCGATACCGTCCTGCGCGACGCCCACCAGTCCTTGCTGGCCACCCGCATGCGCACCGAAGACATGCTGCCCATCTGCCCCAAGCTGGATCAGGTCGGATACTGGTCGCTTGAAGTCTGGGGCGGTGCGACCTTCGATGCCTGCATCCGCTTCCTCAAGGAAGACCCCTGGGAGCGTTTGCGCCAGCTGCGCGAAGCGCTGCCCAACACCCGTCTGCAGATGCTGCTGCGCGGTCAGAACCTGCTCGGCTATCGCCACTACAGCGATGATGTGGTGCGCGCCTTCGTCAACAAGGCTGCATCCAATGGCATCGACGTGTTCCGCATCTTCGACGCCATGAACGACGTGCGTAACCTGCGCACCTCCATCGAAGCGGTCAAGGCCGCGGGCAAGCATGCCCAAGGCACTATCGCCTACACCACCTCACCGGTGCATACCGTCGAGGCGTTCGTCGAACAGGCCAAGCAGATGGAAGCCATGGGCTGCGATTCGCTGGCGATCAAGGACATGGCCGGTCTGTTGACTCCCTTCGCCACCGGCGAGCTGGTCAAGGCACTGAAGAGCGAGCAATCGCTGCCGGTGTATATCCATTCCCATGACACCGCCGGCCTCGCTGCAATGTGTCAGATCAAGGCGATCGAGAACGGTGCCGACCACATCGATACCGCCATTTCGTCACTGGCCTGGGGCACCAGCCATCCGGGTACCGAGTCCATGGTGGCTGCGCTCAAAGGTACGCCCTACGACACCGGTCTGGACCTGGCGCTGTTGCAGGAAATCGGCATGTACTTCCATGCCGTGCGCAAGAAGTATCACCAGTTCGAAAGCGAATTCACCGGCGTCGATACCCGCGTACAGGTCAACCAAGTGCCCGGCGGCATGATGTCCAACCTGGCCAACCAGCTGAAGGAACAGAACGCGCTCGACCGGATCCAGGAAGTGTTCGAGGAAATCCCACGCGTACGCGAGGATCTCGGCTTTCCGCCCCTGGTAACACCGACTTCGCAGATCGTCGGCACCCAGGCGGTATTCAACGTGCTCGCGGGTGAGCGTTACAAGACCATCACCAACGAGGTGAAGCTCTATCTGCAGGGACGCTACGGTCAGGCCCCTGGCCCTGTGAATCAGGAGCTGCAGCGCCGCGCCATCGGTAATGAGCAGGTGATCGATGTGCGTCCGGCGGACCTTATCAAGCCCGAGATGGACAAGCTGCGCGCAGAAGCTGGCAGCATCGCCAGCAGTGAGGAAGATGTTCTCACCTATGCGATGTTTCCGGATATCGGGCGCAAGTTCCTCGAAGAGCGCGCTGCAGGCACACTCAGGCCCGAGGAGCTGTTGCCGCAGGCGGGTGAACAGGCCAAACCGATGTCCGAGGACGGTGTGCCGACCGAATTCATCATTGATGTACACGGCGAGTCGTATCGCGTGGATATCACAGGCGTCAGCGTCAAGTCGACCGGCAAGCGTCACTTCTACCTGAGCCTGGACGGCATGCCCGAGGAAGCCGTATTCGAGCCACTCAACACCTTCACCGCCAGCGGCGGGTCCGGTCAGCGTCGTCAGGCCAGCCACCCCGGCCATGTGACCACCAGCATGCCGGGCAACGTCGTTGATGTGCTGGTTGCGGTCGGCGACTCGGTAAGTGCCGGGCAGGCTGTACTGGTCAGCGAAGCAATGAAGATGGAAAGCGAAATTCAGGCAGCCATTGCCGGCACAGTGAAGGCCGTGCATGTAGCCAAGGGTGATCGGGTCAACCCCGGCGAAATCCTTATCGAGATCGAAGCCTGAGCACAGCGGGGAGTCAGTTGACTCCCCGTCAACACCGAACCAGCGAGCGTATTCCATGCCTTATAAAAAACTGAAAAGTGCTGATGATGCTATCCAACAGATCGTCGACGGCTACCAGCACTTCCATGAAGAGGTATATCCCCAGCAGGAAGAATTATTCAAGAAACTAGCCTTCGAGCAGACGCCCAAGGCGATGTTCATCACCTGCGCCGATTCGCGCGTGGTGCCCGAACTGATCACCCAGAGTTCGCCCGGTGATCTGTTCGTCACCCGTAACGTCGGCAACGTTGTCCCCCCCTACGGCCAGATGATGGGTGGCGTCTCCACCGCCATCGAATATGCCGTGGTCGCCCTCGGCGTCAAGCACATCATCATCTGTGGTCATTCCGATTGCGGTGCGATGAAAGCCGTGCTGGACCCCTCCCAGCTGAAAGGTATGCCCACAGTAAAAGCCTGGCTGCAACATTCGGAAGTGGCCAAGATCGTAGTGCAGGAAAACTGTGGCTGCGCCGATCACACTACCCTCGGCATCCTCACAGAGGAAAACGTGGTCGCCCAACTCGGTCACCTCGCCACTCACCCCTCGGTGGCGTCGCGCCTGGCGCGTGGTGAAATGTTCATCCACGGTTGGGTGTACGATATCGAAACCAGCCAGATCCGCGCCTACGATACCGAGAAAGGTGAATTCCGCCGGATCGGTGATGGCCCGCTGCCGATGGCGACTCCGCGCCCACGCTATTAGCAGCCAGCCCCTTCAAGACATGAACAGAACCCTGCCCTGAGCTCAGCCTCGCGACTCATGTCCACCTGAACCGGTCTGCAGAAAATGCATCTGACCCGAATGGTACCGGGAAGGCCGAGTTCCATCTCGGCCAGCGGCGGCTCAGGCACGCCTGTGTCGAGATGGAACTCGACACTCCAGCACGCTGGGTCCGTCGGGATGTAGCGCACCTGCGAGATCAGGACCTATGACGCCGAGACCGGTAAATTCCGACTGAGCGATGACGGTCCGCTGCCGATGGCGACACCCAGATCGCGCTAGAGTGGGTTTTCCTGCCGCGATCACCTGCAACATAGATCAGTTCTGATCCCAATCGAATGTGGTTATACTGTGCCGCTTCATATTCTGCGCACTGCTTAGGCATTCCCTACGGCAGACTGCACCCCCAAGCCACGCCAGTCATTCTTGCGTGGCTTGTTGGTTTTTACCGCAATTGAGCGGCACAACTGAATGAGGCAACGACAATGACCGCACTGGTTGGCGTGATCATGGGCTCCAAGTCCGACTGGTCGACCCTGAGCCATACGGCCGATATGCTCGAGCAGCTTGGCATCCCCTACGAGGTGAAGGTGGTTTCCGCGCACCGCACCCCTGATCTGCTGTTCCAGTATGCAGAAGAAGCTGACGGCCGCGGCATCGAAGTGATCATTGCCGGTGCCGGTGGCGCGGCTCACCTGCCTGGTATGTGCGCAGCCAAGACACACCTGCCGGTGCTTGGCGTACCGGTGCAGTCGTCTATGCTGTCCGGTGTCGATTCCCTGCTTTCCATCGTGCAGATGCCCGCCGGTGTTCCGGTTGCCACGCTGGCGATAGGCAAGGCCGGGGCGATCAACGCAGCGCTGTTGTCAGCAAGCATTCTCGGGGCCAAACACCCGCAGTTCCAGCAGGCTCTGAAAGACTTCCGCAACCAGCAGACCGAAACGGTGCTGGATAACCCGGACCCGCGTCAGGCGTGAGGATAGCAGCATGAAGATTGGCGTAATCGGCGGTGGACAACTCGGACGGATGCTGGCACTGGCGGGCACACCGCTGGGCCAGCAGTTTGCATTTCTGGATCCGGCTCCGGATGCCTGCGCCCAGGCGCTGGGTGAACATCTGTGCGCCAATTACAGCGACCACGATCACCTCCGCCAGCTCGCCGATGAGGCCGACGTGGTGACCTTCGAGTTCGAAAGCGTACCCGCCGAGACGGTGGCCTTTCTCTCCCAGTTCGTTCCGGTCTACCCCAACGCTGAATCGCTGCGTATTGCCCGGGATCGCTGGTTCGAGAAGTCCATGTTCCTTGAGCTGGGCATTCCCACCCCCGAATTCGCTGACATCCAGTCGCAGGAAAACCTCGAAGCGGCGATCAAGCGCATCGGCCTGCCAGCTGTACTCAAGACGCGCACCCTGGGTTACGACGGCAAGGGTCAGAAGGTCCTGCGCTTCCCGGAAGATGCGCACAACGCCTTCGCCGAGTTGGGCAGTGTGCCCTGCATACTCGAGGGCTTCGTGCCCTTCGACGGAGAAGTCTCGCTGATCGGGGTACGCGCCCGTGACGGCGAGACACGCTTCTACCCGCTGGTTCACAACGTTCACGAAGACGGCATCCTGCGGCGCTCGGTCGCCAGCAGTGAGCATCCACTTCAGAGCCTGGCCGAAGACTATCTGGGCCGGATCATGAAGGAGCTCGATTATGTCGGCGTGATTGCCTTCGAATTCTTCGAGATCGATGGCGGACTCAAGGCCAATGAAATCGCGCCGCGGGTGCACAACTCCGGACACTGGACCATCGAAGGCTCGGAATGCAGCCAATTCGAGAACCATCTGCGCGCCATTGCCGGTTTGCCGCTTGGCTCCACCGCGCGGGTCGGCGAAAGCGCCATGGTCAACCTGATCGGGGACGTGCCGCCGGTAGAGAAAATGACCGCAATCGAGAACTGCCATCTGCACCATTATGGCAAGGCATTCAAACCGGGTCGCAAGGTAGGCCACGCCACGCTGCGCTGTGCCGACAAGGCGAGCTTGCAGGCGCGGATTGATGAGGTTGAGCAGCTGATCAAGGGCTGAACGGCCGAGAGGGCTGCGTTCGGACGCGACGACCGCGTCCAAGCACAGCATCGGCGTAGCGCAGGCGCGCTACACCCCCAGGGATGCGTTCCCTGCTACGCCATACATTTCCCATTCGACGTAACGGTTCCCCAGGGTTTCCCCTGGGGTTGGCGTGCGGCTCGGGCCGCGTTCGGACGCGCCGACAGGGTTTAGTTCGCACTCCGCCGCGTTGAGACTCGTTGGTGTTGATGAGCATCGCACGGGCGCACGAGCTTGGCGTGGCGCAGTCGCGCTACACCCCCAGGATTGTTGCGGGCCGGGGTTCCTGGGGTTGGTGAGCGCCTGCTCGCCGAGAGGGTGTTATGAGCACGCGGGTCGCGTTCGGTCTCATTGACGGGCTTTGGAGTTGCTTGGAAGCTTGGCGTAGCGCAGGCGCGCTACACCCCCAGGGCCAGACTGAGCCGGCGCTGGACGTCGGCTCGCTGTTTACGCCAGATCAATCGGCGATGTGAACCAGCTGCTTGCCGAAGTTCTTGCCCTTGAGCATACCCTTGAATGCCTCGACGGCATTCTCCAAGCCTTCAGCCACCGTCTCGCGGTATTTCAGCTGATGGTTGGCTACCTGGTCAGCCAGGATGCCGGTGATTTCCTGATGGCGGTCCTGCCACTCGGTCACCAGGAAGAAGCGGTGCTCCGGCGGATTCTCCATCGCCTTGAAGACGTGGAAAGGCGTCTCGACCTTGGTTGCATCCTCAGCGTTGTAGGCGGACACATATCCGCAGATCGGCACGCGCGAACCGGGGTTCAACAGGGTGGCCACGGCGCGGGTGACTTCACCGCCAACGTTCTCGAAGTACACATCAATACCATCCGGGCAGGCGGCTTTCAGATCGGCCTGCAGGTTGCCGGCCTTGTAATCGACACAGGCATCAAAGCCCAGCTCTTCGACCACAAAGCGGCATTTTTCCTCGCCACCGGCGACACCTACCACGCGGCAGCCCATCTGCTTGGCAGTCTGGCCGACCACTGTACCCACCGGGCCGGACGCTGCTGATACCACCACGGTTTCGCCAGCCTTGGGCTTGCCGACGAATTTCAAGCCGCAGTAACCAGTCCGCCCCGGCATGCCCGCGACGCCCAGATAGGCCTGCAGCGGCACACCCTTTGGCTCGATCTTGTACACCATCTGCGCGTCACCGGGGATGATGAAATATTCCTGCCAGCCGGTGTAACAGGTAACCAGGTCGCCAACGCTGTAATTGCCGGATTTTGATTCGATGACGCGGCATACGCTTTCACCGACAATGGTCTCGCCGATACCGACCGGGTCCATATAGCCCTTGGAGTCGTTCAGGCGCGGACGCATGTAGGGGTCGAGTGACAGCCAAAGGGTCTGGAGCAGAACCTCGCCGTCGCGGATGTCGCGTACCGGCTCTTGCTCCATGACCAGGTCGCCGTCGCGAATCTCGCCCTGTGGGCGTTGCTGGAGAATGATTTTGCGATTGATAAGGTCGGTCATGGTGCCTCGCGTGCTGAATGATTGAAGAACAGCTTCGAGTGGAAGCAGCCCAGAATCATAGCCCAGCTTCAGCGAACCAACAGACTCAAAGGGCTACTATTCACGGCCCTGATTCAGCAGTAATTAGCAGACCGAAACCGTTCCTTGACCCAATCAGCCTGCCCAGTCTTCCGCGAGATGCTCGTTTTTCAGGCGCACGTAATTGTTTGCCGAATAGGTAAAAAACGCTTTCTCATCCTCGGTCAGCGGCCTGATAGCGCGTGCCGGACTGCCGACATAGAGGTGCCCGCTCTTCAATGTGCGATTGGCCGGGACCAGACTGCCGGCCCCCAGAATCACCTCGTCCTCGATCACGGCACCGTCCATTACAATGCTGCCCATGCCAATCAGCGAGCGACTGCCGATGGTGCAGCCATGCAGCAGTACCTTGTGGCCGATGGTCACGTCGTCACCGATGATCAGCGGATAGCCGGTGGGGTTGAACGGACCGGCGTGGGTGATATGCAGCACGCTGCCGTCCTGAACGCTGGTTCGCGCACCGATGCGGATATGCAGCATGTCGCCGCGAATGACGACTGCCGGCCAGACCGAACAATCGTCGCCCATTACCACGTCACCGAACACCACAGCCGAAGGGTCGACAAAAACGCCCTGTCCGAGCTGCGGAGTCTTGTCTGCGAAAGGTCGTACATTCATGGCTTTGCACCTCATGCGGGACGCTCCCGGCACTTATCCGGCACCAGGACGCCGAAGGGTTATCAGGCGTGCACGGCTGCGTTTCATCTGCGGCCGTTCAGAAATAACGCGCCGGTCGCATTGATTAACGTTGGTGAGGCCACCATCCGTGCCAAAAGGCGTCATATTAAATAAGATGACGGTCAAAGTCCGTGTTTTCTCGAATCAGGATACCCAAACGCCATGTCGAATCCGTTATTGCAACCCTATGACCTGCCACCGTTCAGTGCCATCAAGGCCGAACACGTCAAGCCGGCCATCGAGCAGATCCTGGAAGACAACCGCAGGCAGCTGCACGCCTTGCTGGCGACCAACCCGACCGAGTGGACCTGGTCAGATGTGATCGAACCGCTGGATGATCTGGGCGAGCGGCTTTCCAGCGCCTGGTCGCCGGTAGGTCACCTCAACTCGGTGATGAACAGCCCCGAAATTCGGGACGCCTATAACAGCTGCCTGCCACTGCTCAGCGAGTATTTCACCGAGCTGGGTCAGAATCAGCAGCTGTTCGAAGCCTATACCCAGCTGGCGGAAAGCGATGGCTTCGCCCAGCTGGACGCGGCGCAGCAGATCATCATCGAGCACACCCTGCGCGACTTCCGCCTGTCGGGTATCGCCCTGCCCCCGGAACAGCAGAAGCGTTACGGCGAAATGCAGATGCGCCTGTCCGAACTGCAGAGCAAGTTCTCCAACCAGCTGATGGACGCCACCCAGGCCTGGACCAAGCACATCACCGACGCCGCCGAGCTTGCAGGTCTGACCGAGTCCGCCATGGCGCAGGCCCGGCAGGCCGCTGAAGAACGCGGGCTGGATGGCTGGCTGATCACCCTGGAATTCCCCAGCTATTTTGCGGTAATGACCCACGCCGATAACCGGGCGCTACGGGAAGAGGTCTATACCGCTTACAGCACCCGTGCGTCGGATCAGGGCCCGAATGCCGGCGACAACGACAACGGTCCGTTGATCGAAGAGATCCTCGCGCTGCGTCAGGAGCTGGCCGAACTGCTGGGCTACGCCAACTATGCGGAGCTTTCGCTGGCCACCAAAATGGCCGAAAACACCGATCAGGTACTGGGCTTCCTGCGGGATCTGGCCAAGCGCAGCAAGCCGGCCGCCGAAGCCGATCTGCAGGCGCTCCGCGACTACGCCGCCGAACAGGGCTGCGAGGATCTGCAGGCATGGGATCTGGGCTACTACGGTGAGAAATTGCGCCAGCATCGCTACGCCATTTCCCAGGAAGCGCTGCGCCCGTACTTTCCGGTGAACAAGGTGCTGGATGGCATGTTCGCGGTCGCTGGCAAGCTCTATGGCGTGGACATGCGCGAGGTCGAGAGCTTCGATCGCTGGCACCCCGACGCGCGGCTATTCGAAATCGTCGAAGACGGCGAAGTCATCGGACGTTTCTTCCTTGATCTGTACGCGCGCAGCAACAAGCGTGGCGGTGCCTGGATGGACGGCGCGCGTGACCGTCGTCTGCTGCCCGGCGGCGCCATCCAGCGGCCAGTAGCTTACCTGGTGTGCAACTTCACGCCACCGGTTGCCGGCGACAAGCCCGCGCTGCTGACGCATGACGAAGTCACCACACTGTTCCACGAGTTCGGCCACGGGTTGCATCACCTGCTGACCCGGGTCGACTACGCCTCCGCTTCGGGCATCAACGGCGTCGCCTGGGATGCGGTGGAACTGCCCAGCCAATTCATGGAGAACTGGTGCTGGGAGCCGGAAGGGCTGGAGCTTATCTCGGGCCATTACGAGACGGGCGAGCCGCTGCCGCAGGATCTTCTGGAAAAAATGCTCGCAGCGCGCAACTTCCAGTCGGGCATGGGCATGCTCAGGCAGATCGAGTTCTCCCTGTTCGACTTCGAGCTGCATGCCCGACGCGAGCCGGAGCGCAGCGTTCAGCAGGTACTGGATGCAGTGCGTGACGAAACCTCGGTGCTGCGCCCGCCTGCGTTCAACCGTTTCCAGAATGGATTCGCGCATATCTTTGCCGGCGGCTATGCGGCGGGCTATTACAGTTACAAGTGGGCGGAGGTGCTGTCGGCGGATGCCTTCTCGCGCTTTGAGGAAGAAGGTATTTTCAATCCTGAAACCGGCCGCGCTTTCCGCGAAGCCATCCTGGCGCAGGGCGGCAGCCGTGAGCCCATGGCCTTGTTCGTCGCCTTCCGCGGGCGTGAACCGTCCATTGACGCACTGCTGCGCCACAGCGGCCTGACCGGAGAACAAGCAGCATGACGCACGTAAAGAAACGCTTCATCGCCGGGGCGGTATGCCCCGCCTGCAGCAAAATGGACACTATCGTCATGTTTGAAGAGGACGGCGCTCAACACCGTGAGTGTGTTGAGTGCGGCTTCGCCGATACGCTGGATGAGCGGGGCAATTCGGTGCCCCGCGAAATCCCGACCCGGGTTACTGCGGCCAAACCAGCCAAGCCGGCCGCAACGTCCCATACGGTGCAGTTCTTTCCCAATCCGAAACTGAAGAAGAAGTGAAACAGGAGATCAGGCGGCGCCGCGCCACTTGATCTCGACCCCCAGCTCCTCGGACATGCAAGGCCACTGGTCCCATAATCTACGACAGGTTTCCGGATCGATTTGCGCCTTGTAGGTCTGGAAAGCCTCGCCTTCAAACAGGCTTTCCGGCACCAGCGCCTGCACAGCGCGTTCTACCTCTGCATCCAGCTCATTGGAAAACGGCTCGCCCAGCAACTGGTGCACGATGAGGTTTGCGCGGGTCATCCCGAGCGGAATCAGCGGGCCACAGCCATGCATGACGTACCGGTCGTTCACTTCTTCCACCAGGCGGTGGGCGAGATAGGCCTCATCAAGCAGCGCCAGCATGCCCTGGTGGTCGGCAGGTAACGCCGGTGGTTGCAGAAAGAAGGCTTCTGCGACCTTGAGCACTGGCAGTAGCTGGGCTCGTATCTGCGCAGCGTCTGCTACCGCTTCGGCGGCTTCGAGAATATCCGGCACCTGAGCAATATAGGCATTGATGAAACGCAGCAAGGTGGCAGTCGCTCCCGGCTGCGGTGCGATGGCTGGGTGCAAGTCGGGCAGCCGATGTTCCAGCCAGTCTTCAAGGGCTGCCTCGCTCTGTTGATTCGAACGCGCTTCAGCAACACGCTCTCTTAATGCGGAAATGTTCATTGGGAACTCCGTGCAGGGGTTGGAACGCCGCCCGCGGATGGAAAAAAGGTAAGCCATTCAAAGCTAGCAGAGGCTTTCGACACCGTCAAAGTGGCTCATTCGTGAGTCATTACATCTTATTGCGCAGCCTGTTGAGGCCGTCACATAAATGCATTATTCAGCCCACCGCCTATCACAACTTCTCCCGGCCAGGCTTGACGTCTATCAAAATAAACCGCAACGAGATATTGCGATCACCCTCGCCAGGTCTATACTCCAGACTGTCTGGTAGCCGTTGGGGGGGCTACGCTCTCGCCTGTCAGTACCTTCAGGGGAACCGTGGGCAGGCTTTTGCGTGACCGTTGCAGTATGGGTTGAACTCCCCGTTGCGCCAGTTTTGGTTGATAAAAAAAATAAACAGGGGAACCGGGAATGTTGCGATACGCAAGTGCCTGGCTGGGTGGTCTGTCACTGTCAGCAGTCAGCAGTTCCGCCAGCGCAGACTGGGAAGTAAACATGACCAGGGGGGTGACCGACGTCAGCCACTCGGTCTTCAACCTCCATATGACCATTTTCTGGATCTGCGTGGCCATCGGCGTCATCGTCTTTGGCATCATGTTCTGGTCCATGTTCATGCATCGCAAATCCCGCGGTGCGGTTCCGGCTACATTTCATGAAAACCTCACGGTCGAGATTCTCTGGACCGTTATCCCGCTGCTCATTCTGGTCGGCATTGCCATTCCGGCCACCCGGACGCTGATTGATATCTACGACGCCGACGACGCCGACATCGATATCATGGTCACCGGTTATCAGTGGCGCTGGCAGTACAACTACCTGAACGAAGACGTCAGCTTCTTCAGCCACATGACAACCTCCCGCGATGCCATCAACAACCTGGCCGACAAGGGCGAGAACTACTTGCTTGAAGTCGATGAGCCGGTGGTGATCCCGGTGGGCAAGAAGGTACGTTTTTTAGTCACCGCGGCCGACGTCATCCATTCATGGTGGGTGCCGGCGCTGGCAGTGAAAAAGGATGCCATTCCCGGCTTCGTCAATGAGGCCTGGACCCGCGTGGAGGAGCCCGGCATCTACCGCGGCCAATGCACCGAACTCTGCGGCCGTGATCATGCGTTCATGCCGATCGTGGTCGACGCACGCACTCAGGAAGACTATGACGCCTGGCTGGCGGAGAAGAAGGAATTCGCCGCCCGTGAAGCCGAGCTGACCGAGAAGGAATGGACCCTCGAGGAGCTGGTGGAACGCGGCGAGAAAGTCTATTCCAGCACCTGTGCGTCATGTCACCAGCCTACCGGCCAGGGCATCCCCGGTGCCTTCCCGTCACTCGTCGGCACCGACATGGTCATGAACGACATCACCGGTCACATCGACATTGTCGTCAACGGCAGCCCCGGTACCGCCATGGCGGCTTTCGGTCAGCAGCTCTCCGAAGTGGATCTGGCAGCGGTCATCACCTACGAACGTAACGCCTGGGGCAACGACACCGGCGACATCGTGACACCGCTCGACATCCTCGAATTAGAAGAAGACCAATAGGAGACCTGTCATGAGTGCAGTGATCGATCACCATCACGCCGACCATGGACATGGTCCGGCCAAGGGCCTGATGCGCTGGGTGCTGACTACCAACCACAAGGACATCGGCTCGATGTACCTGTGGTTCAGCTTCGCGATGTTCCTGCTCGGCGGCAGCATGGCCATGATTATCCGCGCCGAGCTGTTCCAACCCGGTCTGCAGCTGGTGCAGCCCGAATTCTTCAATCAGATGACCACCAGCCATGGTCTGATCATGGTGTTCGGCGCGGTGATGCCGGCCTTTGTCGGCCTGGCCAACTGGATGATTCCGCTGATGATCGGGGCGCCCGACATGGCCCTGCCGCGGATGAACAACTTCAGTTTCTGGTTGTTGCCGGCGGCCTTCGGCCTGTTGATTTCGACGCTGTTCATGGAGGGCGGCGGCCCGAACTTCGGCTGGACCTTCTACGCGCCGCTGTCCACGACCTACGCGCCGCCGAGCGTGACCTTCTTCATCTTCGCCATTCACCTGGCCGGTATCAGTTCGATCATGGGGGCGATCAACATCATCGCCACCATTCTCAACCTGCGCGCGCCCGGCATGACGCTGATGAAGATGCCGCTGTTTGTCTGGACCTGGCTGATCACCGCCTTCCTGCTGATTGCGGTAATGCCGGTTCTGGCCGGTGCGGTGACCATGATGCTGATGGACATCCACTTTGGCACCAGCTTCTTTAATGCGGCGGGTGGCGGCGATCCGGTGATGTTCCAGCACATCTTCTGGTTCTTCGGGCATCCCGAGGTGTACATCATGATCCTGCCAGCCTTCGGTACGGTGAGCATGATCATCCCGGCATTCTCCCGTAAACCGCTGTTCGGCTATACCTCGATGGTGTACGCCACCGGCGCCATCGCCTTCCTGTCATTCGCGGTATGGGCGCACCACATGTTTACCGTGGGTATCCCGCTGACCGGCGAACTGTTCTTCATGTACGCCACCATGCTGATCGCCGTCCCCACCGGGGTGAAGGTGTTCAACTGGGTGTCGACCATGTTCCGCGGCTCGCTGACCTTCGAAGCGCCCATGCTGTTCTCGGTGGCCTTCGTCATCCTGTTCACCATCGGGGGCTTCTCGGGTCTGATGCTGGCGATGGCGCCGGCGGACTTCCAGTATCACGACACCTACTTTGTGGTGGCGCACTTCCATTACGTACTGGTGCCCGGCGCGATCTTCGGTATCTTCGCCTCAGCCTACTATTGGCTGCCCAAGTGGACCGGCCACATGTACGACGAAGTTCTGGCCAAGACGCATTTCTGGATGTCCTTCATCGGCATGAACCTGGCGTTCTTCCCGATGCACTTTGTCGGTCTGGCAGGCATGCCGCGGCGGATCCCGGACTACAACATGATGTTCGCCAACTTCAACATGGTCTCCTCGGTGGGTGCCTTCATGTTCGGGGCGACGCAGTTGCTGTTCCTGTACATCGTCATCAAGTGCATCCGTGGCGGCCCGAAAGCGGCTGCCAAACCCTGGGAAGGCGCTGAAGGTCTGGAATGGACGGTGCCCTCACCTGCTCCGTACCACACCTTCACTACCCCGCCAGAAGTGAAGTGAGGTATTGGCATGAGCGAAGGCATCAGCACTAAACGACTGGTAACCCGGCTGGGTCTGCTGGTGGTCGGCATGTTCGGTTTCGGCTTCCTGCTGGTACCGATCTATGACGTGATGTGCGATGCCTTCGGCATCAACGGGAAGACCCGCGGTGCGGCCTACGAAGGTGCCGGCTCGGTCGTGGATGAAACCCGCTCGATCCGCGTGCAGTTCGTTTCGACCAAAGCCGAAGGCATGACCTGGTCTTTCGGCCCGCAGGCCAACGAACTGGTCATGCATCCGGGCGAAACCCGCGAAATGATCTTCACGGCGCACAACCCGACCGACAAGCCGATGGTGGCGCAGGCGATTCCCAGCGTAGCGCCATCCAAGGCAGCGGCCTATTTCCACAAGACCGAGTGCTTCTGCTTCACCCAGCAGGTGCTGCAGCCCGGCGAGCGGGTGGAAATGCCGGTGCGCTTCATCATCGACTCCGCCCTCCCGGGTGAAGTCCGCCGGCTCACTCTGGCCTACACTCTGTTTGATGTGACCGAACGTATGGCAGCCAGCCTTGATCTGGCTTCAATGCAGCACCCTGACTGAACTGCATGCCGCGTTAATCAGGCTGCCTATAAGGAGAACAAAAGATGGCAAGTCACGACACGAGTCATGAAATTTACTATGTACCGCCGCAGAGCAAATGGCCGATTGTTGGCTCGCTTGGCCTGCTGGTAACGGTGTTTGGCGCTGGCACCATGATGAACAACATGAGCGCCGGTTCTGATAGCAGCCTCGGGCACTGGATATTGCTGGCCGGCATCCTGATCATCGCCTACATGATGTTCGGCTGGTTCAGTAATGTGGTGAATGAGAGCCGCAAGGGGCTCTACAGCGCGCAGATGGATCGCTCGTTCCGCATGGGGATGGGCTGGTTCATCTTCTCCGAGGTGATGTTCTTTTCCGCGTTCTTTGGCGCGCTCTTCTATGTTCGCATGCTCGCTGGCCCATGGCTGGCAGGCGAAGGGCACAAAGGCGAATCCGGCCTGCTATGGCCCGAGTTCCAGTTCGTCTGGCCGCTGTTGCAGAACCCCGATCCGGCGGTCTATCCCGGCCCCACGGAGACGATCAGCCCTTGGCAATTACCGCTGATCAACACCGTGATCCTGATTACCTCGAGCATAACCATCACCTTCGCGCACCATGCGCTGCGAGCGGCCAAACGCACGGCGCTGACGCTCTGGCTCGCGCTCACGGTGTTGCTGGCGCTGATCTTCCTGACCCTGCAGATCATGGAGTACATCCATGCCTACAACGATCTCGGGCTGACGCTGGATTCGGGGATCTACGGGGCGACCTTCTTCATGCTGACCGGCTTCCACGGCTTTCACGTGGCGATGGGTACGCTGATCCTGACCATCATGCTGCTGCGTGTAATGAAGGGCCATTTCACCTCGGATAACCACTTCGGCTTCGAAGCCGCAGCCTGGTATTGGCACTTCGTCGATGTGGTGTGGGTGGGTCTGTTTATCTTTGTCTACGTCCTGTGAAGGACTGCCAGCGCGGGCAACCGCGCTGGCAACTCATCGAAGGGAAGCTACTAATTGAGCCAGGGCGTATTCCAGCCAAACTGTCCGGACCAGAAGCCATACGCAATGAGCGCGACCACGGCGACGGTCAAGGCGATACGTAGCGACAGGGCACTGACCAGCCGGTTACTGCGCTCGGTATCCTTCATCAGAAAAAACAATCCACTGAACAGACTTACTACCAGCGCCGCCAGCAAGACCAGAATGGCCAGTTTCAACCACATAAGCATTCCATCCATGTTTATTCGAATTTGCCCGAGTATAGCCCTCCATCCAGGCTGCACGAAGCCATGTCTGCCGCTGTAATGCCGGCACGCTTCCGCCCCGGTTGGCTGCTAAGCCTGTGGGTGCTGGCGTTCATGCCATTGCTGATCGGGCTGGGCTGGTGGCAGCTGGAACGTGCCGAAGAAAAACGAAGTATGCAGGCGGAAATCGACCGGGCCGAATCGGCGGTTCCTATTTCCCTGCACAATGCCATTCGCTTGTCCGACCCGGCCTGGCGCCCTGTCCACCTCGAAGGCCGCTTCGACACCAGGCACATCTGGTTACTCGATAACCGCATTCGCGACGGCCGGGCCGGTGTCGAAGTACTGCAGATTTTCCATGACCTGCCCAGCGGCGAACGGATTCTGGTCAACCGCGGCTGGCTGGCGTGGCCGGACCGACGCATTGCTCCGCAGATCGAAACACCGCCGGGCGTTCAGCGCCTTGATGCGCAGATAGTGGCGCCGAGTGAGGCCGGTTTGTTTCAACGCAACGGACATACCGCGCAGGCCTGGCCGCGCCTGACCACCAGCGTAGCGCTGCAGGAGATGGCTGAGCAGGCGGATATCAACCTGTCACCGCATATGGCACGTTTGCGCAGCGGCGATAAGGCTGCCTTCACACTCGACTGGCCGGCACTGCCGATGACGGCCAGCAAACATACCGGTTATGCCGTCCAGTGGTTCGCCCTGGCCCTGGCATTACTGATTCTGTTTATCTGGGCCGGCTTTCGGCCCGAACCCGACGGGGATGCGAGACATTGAATGCTATGAACCAACACACCGAACTCAATAACAAACCACGCGGCCAGCTCAAACTGCTGGCGATTATCAGTGTAGTCGCGCTGCCAATCGTCGCTGCCTGGGTCATGGCGAAGTTCGATATCGGTATTCCCGATACTCAGAAGAACAAATCAGATCTGGTCGAGCCGGTGGTTACCGCGGAAGACTGGAACATGCAGCTTGAGCCGGTCGGCTACGGTGCACCCTGGCGTCTGGTGGTGACCAGTGCGGACGAATGTACCGAAACCTGCATGAGCCTGGTGCATGAGGCGCGCCAGATCAACGTGGCGCTGGGCCGTGAAGCCGGCCGGGTTACGCATGTGCTGGCGTCGGCGCAGCCACAACCCGCAGCGCTCTCGGAGCGGCTGCAAAGCGATTTCCCCAGGCTCGAATACTCCACCTTGAGCACTGATGCCTATATTCGCAGTCTGAACGAACATCCGCAGTCCTGGCGGCAGGGCCCCCAGCTGTGGGTTATCGATCCGCTCGGCAGAATCGTGCTGCATCAGGACCCGGACGAACCCGGTAAACAATTGCTGGACGACCTGAAGCATCTGTTGAAAGTCTCAAAGGTGGGCTAAGCGAACATGCGAAGAAATGTATCAATCCTGGCCCTGGGCGCGTTGGCGCTGGGCTTTGTAGTCGTGATTCTGGGGGCTTATACCCGCCTGGTGCATGCCGGGCTAGGCTGTCCGGACTGGCCGGGCTGCTACGGCTTTCTCAGCGTGCCGCGCAGTGATACAGCGCTTGAGGTCGCGCAGATGCGCTTTCCGGATGACCCAGTGGAAGCCTTCAAGGCCTGGGCCGAAATGATCCATCGTTATGCGGCGGGCCTGCTCGGGCTGTTGATTCTTGGTCTGGCCGTGCTCGCCGTGCGCCGTCGCAACGAACCGGGCTACCCGACTGCGCTCAGCCTGGGGTTGCTTTTGCTGGTTATCTGTCAGGCCCTGTTCGGCATGTGGACAGTAACGCTCAAGCTCTGGCCGCAGATCGTCACGACCCATTTGCTCGGCGGGTTCGCCACGTTAAGCCTGTTATTGCTGCTGAACCTGCGCCTGTCGTCTGCCTTGCCAACCCTGCCCCCTTCGCCTGCCTTGAATGGCACCCGAAAACTGGCGCAACTGGTGCTGCTGGTCGTGATCGGCCAGATCGCACTGGGTGGCTGGACCAGCAGCAACTACGCCGCTGTCGCCTGCGTGGACCTGCCCACCTGCCACGGCGAATGGTGGCCGGACATGAACTTCGCCGCCGGCTTCAATGTCTTTCAGGAGATTGGTCCGAATTATCTCGGCGGTATGCTCGACGGGCCCGGACGTACGGCGATTCATTTCAGTCATCGGATCGGCGCGGTGCTGACCACCGTCCTGGTGCTCTTGCTGGCATGGCGACTGTTCAGGCTCGGCCAGGCGGGTCTGGCAGCTACGCTTGTAGTGGTGTTGGGCACCCAGGTCAGCCTGGGTATTACCAATGTTCTGGCACATCTGCCGCTGCCTGTCGCGGTCGCACATAACGCTGTGGGTGCGGTGCTGTTGCTGACGATGGTGGCGGTCAATTACCGGTTACGCGCGGCGTCGAGCCACGCACCGGTCCCAGCCAACAACCGCGCCACAGGGCTGGCAAGCAACTAGGTCGTAACGCATACTGGCTAAAACAAGACAGATAAGGTGCATAAGCGCCGGGGGGAACAGATGGCTAGCGTAAGCAGTGCTTTAACAGCCAGTGCCGGATGGCGCGATTATCTTGAGCTGACCAAGCCCAAGGTCGTAGCGCTGATGATCATCACCTCGGCAATCGGCATGTTGCTGGCCTCCGACGGCTTCGTACCCTGGAGCGTTCTGTTACTCGGCAATCTGGGCATCGCGCTTTGCGCCGGTTCCGCAGCGGCGGTGAATCATGTGGTCGATCGGCGTATCGACCTGCATATGGCGCGCACCCAACGCCGCCCGCTCGCCCAGGGCCGCGTCAATCCGTTCAATGCTTTAGTGTTTGCCACCTTGATCGGCGGTGCTGGTCTCGGCATTCTGCTGCAATGGGTCAATGCACTTACCGCCTGGCTGACACTGGGCTCGTTACTCGGCTACGCCGTTATCTACACCTCCTTCCTCAAGCGCGCCACCCCGCAGAACATCGTCATCGGTGGTCTGGCCGGTGCGGCTCCCCCCCTGCTCGGCTGGACCGCAGTCACCGGCCAGATTGATGCGGAAGGCTTGCTGCTGGTATTGATCATCTTCGCCTGGACGCCCCCGCACTTCTGGGCGCTGGCCATTCACCGCAAGGCCGAATACGCCAAGGTGGATATCCCCATGCTGCCGGTGACCCACGGCGAGCGCTATACCAAGCTGCATATCCTGCTCTACACCTTCATTCTGCTGGCGGTCAGCCTGCTGCCCTACGCAATACAGATGAGTGGGCCCCTTTACCTGGCCGTCGCGCTCATCCTCGGTGTGCGCTTCATCGACTGGGCCTGGGCACTGTGGCGCGATAGCCGCCCACATGCGGCCATTCGCACCTTCAAGTTTTCCCTCTGGTACCTGCTGTGGTTGTTCGTCGCACTGCTGGTTGACCATTACGTGAGTATTGCTGGATGGGTTTAACCGGCGTGCAGAAAACAGTAGTCATTATCCTTGCCGTCATCGCCCTGATTGTCGGCGCTCTGGTCTACAAGACCACGCGTGAACCAGCACTGGATCGGGACGTACTGTCCCGCTCGGGCATTTTTCTGTTCGATGCCCCGCGCAGCCTTCCTGATGTTGAGCTGACATCCGCCGCAGGGGAGCCCTGGACTGGGGATGATCTTGCAGGGCAATGGGATCTGCTGTTCTTCGGCTACACCTACTGCCCGGATATCTGCCCGACCACCATGGCCGAATTGCGGGAGATCGAAAACAGCCTGCCGCAGGATCAGGCCGATCAGCTGCAGATCACCATGATCAGCGTCGACCCGAACCGCGACACGCCCGAACGCATGCGCGAATACCTGGAATACTTCAGCGAGGATTTCAACGGCGCCAGTGGTGACCCGGAGCAACTCGCAAGCCTCGCCCGCGCCCTGTCGATTGCCTATATCGAGCCGGACACCAGTGAAGAAAACTATCTGGTCGATCACAGCGGCCAGGTGGTGATGGTCAATCCTGAGGGTCAGTACGTCGGCTTCCTTCGGGCGCCGTTACGCCCCGCAGAACTGAGCCAATGGCTGCCACGCATCATGAAGCAGTAAGTGCGGCCAGATCGCCGAGAGGTCTCGCCCGCAGATATGGCGTCCGGCTGCGGAATTGAAGGAAAGGCACCGAAGTTGTAGGAGGGGCGACCCGCCGCGATGGCGTCTGTAAGCCTCCCTGGGGTGGTCTAAATGAACGTCGGGACGGACCACGCTGGGTGTATTCTTACAGAACGCAGCGCCGGACAACCCCGATGCTTGCCAGGCGGATATCTGTTGTTGCCAAGCGCCTCGAACCCCCTCGTTTTTCCCTTCCCGTCGATCTTCGATCTTTTCGAGATAGCCTTCACGAGCATACTTCAATAACGCCGCGTGGTTAGGAGGGAGAGGTCTCCCGGACAATGTTGCGCATAGGCTACCTCCTAATGGTAAACAACAATTTTCGATATCTTCCGCACCGTTCTGGGTCCAGCGGAAGCACACCCGGAATTGCCTGTTGACTCGAATGCTGTGCTGACCTTGGCGATCACCATGCAACGGCTCCAACATGAGGGTGGAAATCTGGGGCAGATGACGGTTTACGATTAATGTTCATCTGACCCCCATTTATTCTTCCAATTTAACTTCCGCGAGTTTGGTGACGCAAAGCGGCGCCGAATTCGTCATCGTGCAACCGATTATTATGCATTTGATCTACTCAACAAAACGCCCATCTAGAGCGTTCAACAAACTCGGATCTTCAACGCTCACAGCAGTCCCGCCAGTAAATGGTGCGGCCCATGAAAAGGCTGAGACGGTTCTGCCACCATAGACATCGACAATTGCGTTTGCACCGACTTTCCGCGCCTCTTCAGCGAGCATCGGATATAGGCTCTCGACATTGTCGTAACCCGTTCGAGCATTGGCTTTTATTTGACCAATGACTTCGTACTCGACATCGGATGGCAAACTGGTCCGCATGATGAATATCGGCCCCACGGTCTGCTCTGACACAGCTACCTGAGCAACAGAAGACGAAGACACTGACGCGCAGCCTCCTAATGCTGTGGTTACACAAATGACGAACAACAGTTTCTTCATATTCATATCTCTTCCTCGCAGGATCCAAGTACATAGATTAATGTTCATCTGACCCCAATTTCTTCGATATCACTACTGATTTAACGTAAAGCTTCGGCGGTTTTGTAGCCGCGGAGCGGCGGAGAACTGGTCCCGTGCAGCGACTGGTTAGGTGTCTGCTCACTGAGGCTATGAGCCAATGCCGATTAAAGAATCGATTCCATCATCCCTTATAGTCGCCTTAACTTCCTCCAAGGCTGCACTGTCTGTATCGAACTCGTCATCCCACACCGTGGAGTTGCCGAACCCATCCTCTACTTCTAAAATCCAGCCGCCAGCGTCTCCCCGGTAAATATCCACTTTGACGGTTTTGCCGTCAGCCGTCAGTTTCTGGCATAGAGGGCTCATTTCGACTTTAAAATCATCTTCCATTACCGATCTCCGAATTGGAATTTATGTACACATAACGCCCGGCACACGCGCCGGTTTGGGCTTGGAAATCTTCCCTGCGCCTGTGATCGTCAGCGCTAATTATTCCTATAGACCATCAAGGCACTCTTCACTCGCGTTCTTGAGATAGGAAACAAGCGCATCAAAATCCTCCTGCTTTCCCCATCGATCCTCAGTCATTCCCAAATAGCCTTCCCGCGCATATTTCAATAGCCTTGCGTGACCAGGAGGTGCTTGCTTTTCGGCCCACTCTGCCGCCGCATCTTTTGGAGCAATATCGCCGGTAGCAGCGGTCAGCCACATACGTGACAAGGTCAGAACGACATTGCGTTCATCCCCTGCCGCCCCTGCCAAAAGACCCGGCAAGGAATCATGGATCGCCCGTCGGATATCAGCCACCGGCACCGGCTCGAAAACCTTTTCCGCATGGCTCCCATACAGCGGCAGGCTATTGTCGATCACTTGCTTCAGAACAAGCGCAAGATCAGGATCTCGGACCGGTTCCGGTACGCTTCCTGTCTCAAACTCCTCTCGCAACCACTCACCGTATACAAACTCAGCCCGAGGCGGAAATTGCCACGGCACGACATCAGAAACCGTTATGACCGTCAGCTCTAGCGGCCTGATGGCTTGTAGATTCCCAATCGCGCCAGATACGTTCATCAACTGAGTAACCAGAGCCTTCCTTTGTGCAAAGGTAGGCGGGGTTGTAACCACCACCAGGAAATCCACGTCGCTGTCGCGCTTTAGACCACCAACGACGGCAGAGCCGAAAAGGTAAATGCCGATGATCGAATTACCCAGCACACCTTCAACGACTGACTGTGCCCGTTTCGCTTCATTTGGGATTTCAATATTGGCCATCACTCTGGAAGATCCTCTCGCCCGCACACCTGAGTTCAGCCGACCCGCGCAGTGAAGTGGACCAAGCGAAGAGCGCTACCTGCTGCCTGGGCGGGGAACGAAGCGGGTTCGGCTTGAGCCCATCGTCAGGTCCCGTCGCGGTCGTTGTCATCTTCTGAGTCTGCCGAGGACTTCTCATCCTTGCGAGCCTGGTGGCTGGACAAAGCAAGAGCTATGGCAATGCCGAGGGCAATCCCCGGACCGATGCCCAAGGCGAGATCGCCCAGGATAAGCCCGAACGCAGCGCCAATGGCGACGCCCAGCGCAATGCCGATGCCTAGATAGCTGGGTTTCTTGTCTGAGCTGCTTTTTGGCATGCGAAGCATCTCCTTGGGGCCTAGCACTTTTCATAAGCTGCGAGCGCTTTCGAGCTTCTGGTGAAAGAAGGGAGCGAACTTGATGGCTTGGTTGTAAACCTAGGTCGGCCATACAACGTCTACGCGCTCTTGTCGTTTGAGGCTAAAAGACGTTGCTCTTTTCCTCTGGCCGGGGCTCATCCAAACCAGGCGGACCTCAAGGCTGTTTGCTTCTGAAAACTTTTCCGTAGACCGGCTATCGAGTACCCGGTAGCGGTAAAGGTAGAGTTTGTTGCCAAGCATTCTTAGACTCGCCTTCACATCAAGAGCTGAATGATAAGCTTCTGCCGTTTCTTCGGAAGTCACCACGATTGACTTTAGCTCGATAGGGTTTCTGTCCTGCTGTACAACATATACGTATGCCTCAGCCGAGTAACCAGGCCAGAAGCTGTAAAAATCAATGACCAAATATGGCAGCTCATCGACATTTATCTGCGACGCCAAATCGGGATCCGGTCTGGACCACTGCAAACATCTTCGATCGGCCTCTGTCTCTTCGTGAACGAAGTGATAAACCTCTGCTGTACCGCATGCAGTCAACACGAGGGCAGATAACAATAGCGCTAGAGCTCTGAGCATCGTGATGATATGCCTATCGAAAAAGTTAGAGCGCAACCCCCGCCATGTTCAGCACGAGCATGGCGACAGTGCCCAAAACGAAAAACACTGGCGGACCCGCAACCGCCAACGCCCGGCAACCGTTCAGTCGCAGCGCAGTCCACCCACCCATATCCCCGGTCGATCGGACTTCAGCAACGACAACTGCAAGAACTGCCGCTACCCACAGCAAGGCGAGGCTCCAAAAGCAAATCCCCGCAGCCATGTTCCATTGGTGCCAGAGCTCAAGGTCGCCGATGCCGCTCTTGTCCATGGCTTGGTCCGCGCGTGACCCGCTGACGAAGAAGCCGACAAGCGCTATCCACTGAACAACCACAATGGACCGCAGAGCGTTTCTCATTGTTTTTGCAGCCTGACGCCCGGCTTTGCGCGGAGGTCTAGCTGCGGAATGCCGACAAGGCTGTCCCAGACCCGCCGGGAAGAAAACAGCCAATCGGTACGTTTCAGCACCACACTAATCCTTTGTAAGGCGCGTGCTCCAGCTCAGCCAGGCGAGTCGCCAATGTGCCACTATGGACCTCAAGCCGATGACCATTCGGGTCGAGTAGATAGATGGAATCACCCTCGCTGGTATTCTGCTTCCACTCTACAGCGCCAATCTGATTCAGTTTAGTTCGCAACTCAAGGAGCTCCCCTTCGCTGATACTGAAAGCGACATGTGTGTAGTCATTGGAAGGCTCAGGTTGCCCCAAGCTCAAACATAACCATGTATTACCTGCGGTCAGGTACGCACCTGTCTCCCAGAACACATGCAGTTTCATCCCCAACAGATCACGGTAGAACTCGATCGACTGTCGCAGATTCCGCACGGAAAAGGTGATGTGGTTGATGCCGGTAATCATGCGCTGCACCTTGAGTGAACGTAATGCGGAGCTAAGCCGTCGCTAAGGCGGTAAGCCTCAGCGGATTGCTACGTATTGAACCAGCAAGTCTAAAGCCGCAACGGATGCGACGGACATTAGCCACCAGCCAAAGCATATACCTAGCCGAGAAGGCACAAACTCCGTCCAGAGTACGCTACCCAGAACAAAAACCAAGCACAGATAGATGCACGCCCTGGTAAGCATCACTTTAGGACTGATCCCCCCATTGATCCATAAAGTTCTTAATGAGTAGACCAGACAAAAAAACCGATAAGGCATAGCGCCAGTAACGGAAATCCCGCCCAGTTTCCGAAAATGGCAGAACCAAAGAACAGGATGCCGAACGCCGATCTTAATGGGAGTACCAGCATCCACAGCCTGCCATACTTCCTCCATCTCTGCGTTTGTGATCGCTATACAACCATCAGTCCAGTTAAAGCGCTGCGCCAAATAGGACAACCAGCCAAACCCATTGCGTTGCCCGTGAATCATGATAAGCCCACCCGGGCTGACGCCACGAGTCTTCGCGCGCTGAATATCTGCGGCGTTGGGATAGGAGACATGAACAGCCTTATAAAAGGCAGAATCTTACTTCTTATAATCCAGCACGTATTTAGCTTCTGGCGTGCGCTCATCACCTCCTTTTTCCTTGTGCCCTTTTGGGTTCGCCCCGAAGACGACATCGAATTCTCGGAAGGCTTCGCCGTTGCTGATCAGGAATAACTTGGCTTCTGACTTATTGACCAGAACGAAATCTGCTTTTTGCGCAGCCAACGCGATCGAGGGCAACACGAACAACAACAAGGCTAAAATTTTTCTCATGAGCCCCCTATAGATACATAACGATGACTAAGCGGCGCCCTAAAATGGGCGTTCGTCAAACGGCCGACAGGCCAAGAACGAACTTGATCGAATTTTAGCTTCCGGAGCCACCGTACGAGCTTCGCCATTGACGCGTTTGTTACATGATTTAGAGCTTCGTCGACAGCCATATAGCGAACCTCGTTGACTGCTTCACAAGCCCAAATATGGGCTTGTACACAAGCGACTGCGTGCCGTTTTGCTGCCCCATGTTTTGATGATTTTCTTCATCCCGCTTGATACTCAGAACCGCGGCATGCGCTTCGGTATCGTGCATCTCAAGGAAATCCAGCTGCCATTGCAGGTGATGAAGAACTGTCGTTTCTATTGAGTCTGTACACACCCATACCGCATTGCGACCTAACAAGGCTGTGACAGTGCCAAGCACAGCTTCACCCACTCTCCAAAATACAAGCCCATAGCACTGACGGATTCCGCGAGCCTTGAGGAGTAGGTCGAACCTGAGGTAATGCTCACGCTCGTGGCTAAGCATGTCCTCAAGCACCGGAACCATGTCTTTATACAAAAATCGTGCAATGGTCAGTTGAGCGCTATAAATGCTTATGGCTCCGCGTTCTCCCGCATGATCCACTCTGATTATTCTCTCAATTTCCTTCATGCAACCTGCTTGTGGCGTGGTGTCCCGTAACCTAAAGCTAAGCCGCCTGCTTCGAAACCTCAGCGGAGTATGCGGAGAGCTTGAACGTATTGTTGGACCCGAGCACGTGGGTGCAAGCCTCCCGCAGCATCCATGCATCCGCGAACGGCAACGTTTGTGACGCAGCCGGTGTTTCTCAAGCCAGAAGCCCCTTCTACAATACAGCTTGACCGACCCTGACCCATGGCGCGAGGAACCAGACCACGAATCCTGCCGCTCCTGCCGTTTTTTGCGCGGACAAGTGTTGGTCGAGGGTAAACAGTTAGAAGCCTCTCCCTCCCCTACTGACCGAATCCTTACAAGGCCTTTGCTGCAAGGCTTATCCTCAGAAAGGAAGATCCCGACCCCGTGCTCTTTTCTTTTTGTTGATGGCCCAGGTGGCTTCGTGGACGATGGCCTGCAGTTCTTGAGCAAGCTGATCGAACAAGTGAGCTACTCTGGCCCATTGATCTACGATCAAACAGCCCAGCCACGCGGATCACGCAGGCGCCAAGGGTTTGCCCCGCATCTTGTGCGGTAACAACGGTCAGTGAAGCACTAGACCACTTATCTTTTTCAGGAGAAAAAAGTGTCAGATACCAACATCGAACTTACTTCCACCATTAGCGAAGACAACAAACTGGAACTTGCCCTGCGCGAGATCGAGATCCCGCAGCCAGGCGAAAATCAGGTGGTCATCCGCGTCGAAGCCGCGCCTATCAACCCGTCTGACCTGGGAGTGATGTTCAGCGCAGCCGATATGACGACAGCCAAGCAATCCGGTAGCGCCGAGCGCCCAGTCATCAGTGCCGATGTCCCGGCCAAATTCATGGGTGCCGTTAAAAAGCGGATTGGCAAGTCTATACCCGTGGGCAACGAAGGCGCCGGTACCGTCGTCGCGGCTGGCTCGTCAGCCGCTGCGCAAAGCCTGATGGGCAAAACCGTTGCCTTCATTGGCGGTGGCAGCTACCGCAAATATCTGTGTGCCAATGTTCAAAGTTGTCTGGAACTGGAGCCGGGTACCACGGCAGTCGAAGCTGCCTCCAGCTTTGTTAATCCGCTTACTGCACTGGCTATGGTAGAAACCATGCGCGCCGAAGGTCACAAGGCCATCGTTCACGCTGCCGCTGCCTCCAACCTCGGACAAATGCTCAACCGCATCTGCATCGCCGACGGCATCGACCTGGTCAATATCGTCCGCAAGCCAGAACAGGAAGCATTGTTGCGCGACCTGGGTGCCCAATACGTGGTCAATTCCAGCAGCGACAGCTTTATGGCAGACCTGACCCAGGCACTCATCGACACCGGCGCCACCATCGCCTTCGACCCTATCGGTGGCGGACGATTGGCTAGTGACATCCTCACCTGTATGGAGGCCGCCGTCTCCCGCAACATGAATGAATACAGCGTGTACGGATCTGACATCTACAAGCAGGTATATATCTATGGCGGCCTTGATCGTGGCCCCATCACGCTCAACCGCACCTTTGGTTTTGCCTGGGGTGTGAACGGCTTCCTGTTGTTCAATGCGTTGGGGAAACTGGGTAAGGACACCGCCGCCGCCATGCGCAAGCGCATAGCCGCCGAAATCAAGACCACGTTCGCCAGTCACTACACGCACGAAGTGTCCCTGGCCGGTGCGTTACAACTGGATGCGATGTCGGTTTACGGCAAACAGGCTACCGGGGAGAAGTTTCTGATCAAGCCGCAGAGCTAACGTTTAGCGTCTGGCCGCAAGGCCATTCCAGGGCGCTGGAGTCAGGTTGACTCCAGCGCCTGCGTGAGTGGTAATCCTGCCTTTAATCCTGGAGGCTGCTGATGAAGGCTTCTGATTCAGCAATGGATTTTTCCATTTCCCTGATCAACTGGGCGACATCTGTTTCTATTGTCCCCAGCTCACCTTGTAACGAGTCAATGGCTCGCGCATTCAGATTATGCTTTAGAAACAGCACCTGATCCCGGAAGGCCTGTAATACGGGCGCCATGCGGGCCTCTGCGCTACGCATCGCCTTGATGAGTCCCTGGTATTGCCGCCGGGTCTGGCTTAACTTCGCTGCACTTTGGCGCTTGAGATTGGCATTGCTGTACAGCTCGATCTCTTCCTCCCACTCATCGAACAATGCCTCGGACACGTCTTCGACCGCATCGATGCGGTCGATTACCGACTTAGCGGCGGCTTTACTGTCTTCGTATTCATCGTTCAGCCTGTCGTAGCGTGCTGCCAGGTCCTGGTCTTTGATCTGGATAATGGATCGGAATTGCGCCAGGGCGGATTCGAACTGTTCTTTGGCATCAGTCTGCGCATCCTGGACCGACCCCACGCGATTGACCATGATATCGCGCTTGTGAACACCCACTTTCTCCATGGCGCCGTAATACGCCGACTGACAACCCGTCAGAGCCGTAACCAAAAAAGCACATAACAACCAACGACTTATCGACATATATCCTTACCTTTAGCTGGATTTTTGCGAGCTTGAATGGGACAAATGATAGCCTTTTTGGATGCTGGGAGGTCATACCCCCTGGCGCCAAGGCCCAGAGAAGGGGACAGCTTTATTTTCTGAAAATTTTCGGCCTGCCTTGGCCTCGAATCTCGATGAATGTTCATCTGATCTGACCCCAATTTAATACAGAACGAACTACAACAACCGGTTAGGCGTTACTCAAGTTCCAGCACCGCACAGGGCGGCGGGCAGTTGGCCTGCTAAAGTTCGCTGCCAATCGGTAGCAACTTCCTTGGAACTGAATGTCCCATGTAAATCCCCGCTAGGAATTGGCACCCAGATTGTCGACCTCGAAAACTCACGATCACCGACAACGATGCGGATCATTTTTCCGGTGTTTGCTTCCGTGAAGGCCCCCAAACTTTTGGTACCAATTCCTGTTAATTTGACGAATACCGGCCAGCCAAGATCTGTCTGCTCCCCAGCTACAGCTTTCTCCACGTAGGCCGAACAAAGACTAAACTCCTGCTCAGTCTCGGCCGATGCAACGCCAGGAAAAGCCAGTAAAAAAACAGCGATCCAACTCATCATGACCAGTGCCTGCCTAACGCCTGAGGTAACGGCCGGCAACGGAGCGCAGCGAAGTTGGCGTCCCGCTGACCACCTTGTTAGGGCCTTTGAATCGGGATAGCATAGCTCTATCGCGACTCGCGGAGGCACCATGACTACCGAAACACTAAATCAACTACGCTCTCAGATTTCGACTCTCTCTGAGTCAGAGCGTGCTGCGTTGGCTCGAGAGCTCATTATGAGCCTAGACGGCCCTCGCGACGACTCTGTTGAGCAAGCTTGGCACGATGAAATTATTCGGCGTGTAGCCAAGGTGAAAAGCGGTAAGGCTACACTGCTCAGCCGTGAAGAATTTCGTACAAAGATGCGAGCAAGGATAGGCTAGTAAAAGTGCGAACGGTAAGGATACTGGAAGAAGCCTCGCAGGAAGCCATAGAGGCGGCAGCATGGTACGAATTTGAGCAACCTGGACTGGGAGCCGAGTTTTTCGCTGCAGTTGACACTGCCATCGACGTTATTAAGAAAACTTCATCCCTCTATCACCTCTCCCCGAAGAGGCTGGCGATACCGGTGCAAGACGCCTGATTCTGAATCACTTCCCATACGATATAGTGGCCATTGAACTGCCAGAAGAAGCTGTAGTCATTGCCGTTGCTCACCACTCCCGAAAACCTGGCTATTGGCGGAAACGCCGTAAGCCCTAACGTGTGAACTCATGGGCCGGCTTGTAGCGGCGAAGCGGCGGAGAACCGGTCCCAGGCAGTGACTGGTTATGAATTGGCCACACAGCCTCCGATCTTATGGACACGCTTCGTTGAAGCCGGATATTTGGCTAGGAGCGTCGCAGGGCGGATGGGCCTGGGTACGAAGTTACCGTCACAATTTGGGCACTGGTGGCTCAAGACCTCTGAGGCACAAGAAGCGTAAAAGGTGCACTCGAAGCTACAGATCACCGCCTCAGTCGATTCTGGCGGCAGGTCCTTGTCGCAGCACTCACAATTGGGCCTTAACTCAAGCATCGCGCTCTCCGTGCTGATTGATAACGCCTGGGCTAAGCCGCCGGTGCGAAGCGCAGCGTAATACCGGTCGGCTTGAGCCCATGGTTAAGCATCTTCCCACCGTACATGAAGAATCTCATCAATCCTCTCCTGATACTCCGGTTGGATATGGATGGGGATAACACCCTCTCCTATCTCTTTTGCTATCGCGTAACGATGATGGCCACCATTAAAAATGACCTCACCACTTTCAAGCGGTTTGACCAATGGAGGAGAAATCGGCCGCCCTTCTGATAGATAAACTATCAGACGCGCTAGCTTGTCTTTCGAACCAACTTTCCAGAGCTCGCCTTCGTCACGGCGACTATAGTGGCAAAGCTTTTTGTCAAATTCTTGAAGGGTAATAAAGCCCAGCAAGAACCCGGCAGGGTAATACTCTGCAAATTTTTTTGGGCTCTCGCCATCCAATGAGTGACGTTGGCTTTCCCGTGAAAGATCCCAATTGAATTTTATTGGCGGCCATTCCGACGAGAGGGTGTCAATATATTTCTCTGACTCATTAGATAGCCTTTGGAAAAGCGATCGCTTCGCTCGATATTCTTCAAGCGTTTCACCTGCATTCTCGGCTGAGATCTGATCAATGGCTTTACCTAGATCCATATCCTCGGACTTCATCGTGTGCTCAACGCCGCATTCAGCGGCTTGTCCGCTGGAATGCTTTGTTAGCCAATTCCAGCTCTAAATCAGACAATTGCTTGTCTACTTTTTCGGGCGAAATTGGGGTCAGATGAAGGTTTAGGATTAATGTTCATCTGACCCCAATTTATGTAACGACGCAATCACGCGCTTGTCGCGTGCATTGTATTGTATTGTATTGTATTGTATTGTATTGTTATAGTTTATACATCAATGATTATCCTTTGCATTTCATCTTTATAGTATTCGATGTAAACCGGATAAACGCCATCTGCGCCTAAAGATATTGATACCCCTGCACCTAAGCCACCATTAACAAAAGATAAATGACGTATTTTTTGTATTCTGTATCGTGCATATCACCCCCAATATAGCTAGATTTTATGGCTGGAAAATCCCCGCTATATTCAACTTTTTTAGCAAGCCCTCTAGCTACCATTTCCTTTGCCGCAAGCTCTTCTTCAAAACCAAGCAACTCTGCGGGGAAAGAATCATCCTCGTTGGATGTACAAAAATATTCCCCAGAGTCTATGACTTTATACATATGTTCTTGTTTCTGAAATTCCTCATGCTCCATTTCTGAGGTCATCTTAGGATACCACGGGTCGCAGATCATTAGACTTGCAGTATCTACGCATACTGACCCGATATGTCTTTGCTCTAGGTCACTATCAGAAACCTCTATAAAATCCTTTATCTCGCTATCCCATACAGTTATGCTCTTTCGGAATTCAGTCGCTTTTTCAATGGAGTCTCGAAGTGACTGTATTTCTCGATTTTTAAGGTCAATCTGCTCTACATGAGACGCACTATCTTCAGCCAGCCGAGATATCTCTTCTTCTCTTATTTTTATTCTTTCGCTGAGCTGCTTCTCAATAAACTCAGGCGCTCTTCGCTCAAGATCTAAGGCTTTGTCTTTCCACAGCCTCAGGTTCTGCGCTGCTATTTTAAGCTGTGAATCCTTAAGCTGATTGACAGACCGGAGGTTTTTTACATATGCGGCATATATGAATCCAATTACTGCTAAAGCAGTTAGGTTTGTAGCCGCAGCGACTATTTCATACACGATAATCCCTCTGTTCTAACGTCTATGGCACGATCTCTAACAACTTATAACGATTAAGCTAAGGGGCGGGCTTTAGCCCGTCCCAGCGAACGAAGTGAGCGATTTGAGCGCATTGTTATACGCCCAGACCACGAATTAATGTATCGGCTTCTTCTGCGTTTATGACTTTGTATGGCTGGTTGTAATGTGAATATAAGAATGGCGTGCCGCCTTCTTTGCAGGTGACCTTAGCTTGAATTAAAAACTTAGTTCCCACCGGATAGCCTTTGCGCATTTTTGAGGAGCATTCGACATTCATTGATGTGTCGAGATTCTGGCCTGGCAACGGGCGCGCCCGAACACCTTCGCTAGAAGTAGTGCCCCGACCTGAGTACGTTTCGATAGCTACGGTTCGATAATTGCTCACTAACGACCTCCATGTGCAGAGTTTTATTGCTTGGGCGTATAACGCTTGAATTAAGCCGCGCTGCGAAGCGGCGTCGGCTTGAATGATTTGTTATATGTGAGTGCGATAGATCTCAACCGCGGTTTCCTGGGGCGTTGAGTTTGAGTAACGAAGAGCACCATTCCCGTGCCTAGAGTGTATGTAGGGCCCCGCCCCCGGCTCTGGGCGTGACTCAACCTCCTCTCCGCGCCATCCGCCTTCGAGCTCAACAACGAAAAACTCATCCTTCTTTTTCATCAGCTTCTGCACGAGGCTGCGAAGCCCAGTGGAGTTGAAGTCCTCTTTATCTTCCAGGAACGACATTCTTAACCTCACATCTAACGCCGTCAACACAGGCCGAGCGAAGCGAGGTCCAGCCCGCGTCTTTTGCGGGCGCTGTGCTTGGCCTTGTTAACTGCTTTTTTTACTTTTGATAGATTTTAAATGGTCTACAAAATCATTATGAGTGCGCCAACCTAAAAGTCTCACTATTTCAAAGGCAAAGTTTACTTGCGACCTGGCATCCCATACGACCCCGTCATTCCTGATTGCGTCAAGTTTTCCGAACAAGTTTATTACATTGACTGATATTTCTTTAGGGTTCTCGTAGTGGATACTTTGGTTTCGCCCCTCAAAGATAATATCCTTGACTAAAACCCCACCAATATTTTCCCCATCGGGTGCATTTTGTGGTTTACCGTATCTTAAAGAGATACATTGCTTTGCAATTTGTAGGAGCGCACCAGAAAGGGCAGCTATTGAAACTGACTTAGCGTCAATACTCTGGGACACCTCTTTGATGTGGTTTTCTAGCTCTCTTTTTGGTTGCGCGACTTTTGCCATCTGCGCATGATAGTAATTCGCAGCAGGATGAAATTCGTTAGCCATGAAGACTTGATACTTAACATTGAATTCGGCAGTAAGCCTTTTCAGCTCAGCATTCAGATTTTCCAAGCTCGCAAAATCCTCCCAAATCAGATCGATTAACGATGAAGTAGCAAACTTAGTTTCATCAATATATTTCTGCATATCTCAATACTTGGTAGCAATTAACAGTGATTAGATGAAATTCCGTGATATCACATATTCGTTGCTTCCAGATAACAACGCAACGCCTGCTCTCCAGCGCATCAGAAATTACGCTAAATCAGATATATACCAAGCGCGTCACAGGCCTGCCTGTAATCGCTTGACTTCCACAATTGCTGATCTCGATACCACTGTACGCCCATACAGCTAGAGGCAGGTATGAACACCGCCCCAACCACTCCTCGTCTTCGAGACCAGTTCCGAGCCGTTATTCGGTTACACCATTACAGCATTACAGCATTCGCACGGAGAAGTCTTACTGGTGCTGGATACGATACTTTATCCGTTTCCACAAGCTGCGTTATCCTCTTGAAATGGGTCCGGCGGAGGTTAACGCTTTTCTCAGTTGGTTAGCGGTGGACCGAGACGTTGCTGCGGCCACGCAAAATCAGGCGTTGAATGCAATCGCGTTTCTCTATGCCCGGGTGCTACATCCCGCCAGATAACCGAAATAGCTCTCCATCAACAACCAAAACAGCATCCTCGGCAGGGTCTGGCTTGATATCCCAACCCCCTGTCAGCGCGCCGAATGAGGGCAGTACTGTTACACCTTCGCGAAACCAGAATACCGGGGCGCGTAGTTTGTCTCTTCCTACTGTCAGGGTATACGCGGGGTGCAGGTGGCCGGCGAGGATGTGTTTGCCTGGCACGCTGATTGGTTCATGGCAGAGCCGGAAGGGGCCTAGATCCAGGGTGGCGTGCCAGGTGATGCCGATGTCTATGCCCTCGGCATGCCGGTCGTGGTTTCCGATCACGGCTTCCACTTGCACGTCCGCATGACGTTTGAGCCATAGCGGGAACTGCTCGAGGAAGGGCTCGCCTTCCCTGGGGCGATGGTGGAAGAAGTCGCCCAGAACGATCAGCCGTTTGGGGCGGAAATATTGGATGAGTGCGGTGAGGCGTTGCAGATCGTCCTGGCTTTGCCCGGTGGGCACTGCCAATCCCTTGCGGCGGAAGAAGGCGCCTTTGCCAAAGTGCGTATCGGCGACCATGAGCGTTGCGTGGGCTGGGTAGTACAGGGCCTTGTCGCCGTGCAGCACAACCTTCTCGCCCGCCAGCTGCCAGTCCAGCGTGCGGCTCACTTGCGTTTTTTCGCGACGCGGTCCGCGTTGCGCTCCAGTGTTGCCAGCATGCGTTGCACCCGTTGGCGCCAGTTTTCGGTACTCAGGCGGCTGCGCAGGCGGTCGACCCACAGCGGAAAGCCCAGCGGGGAAAAATGCTTTGGTGTGACGATGGTCAGCTCCTGTCCTGCGGCGCGCTCAAGCACATCGCGCAGCCTGCGTATGTCGAGCTGATCTTCCAGCACTTCGCGGCGCGCCTGGTCGAGTAATCGGTGATCGGGATCGTAACGTGCCAGGGTGTCGTAAAGCAGGCCGGTCGACGCCTGCAGCTGACGATCGGTCTTGCCGCGCCCCGGATAACCCTGAAATACCAGGCCGCTGATCCGCGCAATATCACGGAATTGCCGGCGCGCCAGCTCGCTGGCGTTCAGCGCCGCCAGTACGTCATCGAGTAGTCGCTCCGGGCTGAGCAGCGTGCGCCACAGCGCTTCGGTCAGCTCGGGCGGCTCGGTGGAGGTCAGTAGTTCGAGACCGTAATCATTAACTGATAGTGAAAAGGTCGCCGGCTGGATCTGACCGATACGCCAGGCCAACAAGGCGGCAAGACCTTCGTGTGCCAACCGGCCGGCAAAGGGATAGATAAACAGATGGTGACCTTCCCGTGATCGGCAGCGCTCGATCAGCAGATGATGCCGGCCCGGCAAGGCGGACTGGTCCCGCTGCACTTCAAGCACTGGGCGCACGGCTTCGACTTCGGCGTCCCGGTAGATGCCCTTCTCCACCTCTTCGAGAATCTCCAGCACGGTGTCGGCGAGCTCTGATGACAAGGGCAACCTGCCGCCGTACCAGCGCGGAACGCTGTGTCGCCGGGTACTGGCTGGCCGTACATAAGCGACCAGATCACGGACCTTGATCAACTCCAGCGCGCGACCGGAAAACAGAAATACATCGCCGGGATTCAGCCGTGCGATAAAGGACTCTTCCACCGTGCCGAGCGACCCACCGCGCATGAATTTCACCCGCATTTGCGCGTCACTGGTAATAGTGCCGATGGCCATGCGGTGCCGCCGCGCAATGCCGGTGTCCTCCACGCGGAACAGGCCATCCTGCTCGACCACCCGCTGAAACTGCGGATAGTGTTCCAGCACCGGCCCGCCCTGGGTGATGAACACTAGGCACCAATGGAACATCTCCTCGGTCAGGTCGGCGAACGCATGGGTGGCGCGGGCTTCGGCCAGTGCGTGTTCAGCATGGAAACCGGGGCCGGCGGCCAATGTCACCAGATGCTGAACCAGCACATCCAGACACAACCGCAGCGGTCGGCGAGCCTCCACGCGACCGGCCTCCCAGGCGCGGCGGGCGGCGGCGATTTCCACCAGTTCGAAGGCGTGGCTCGGCACGCAGAGGATTTCACTGCTGGCGCCGGGCTGATGGCCGGAGCGTCCGGCGCGCTGCATCAGGCGGGCAACGCCCTTGGGGCTGCCGACCTGGACCACGCGATCCACTGGCGAAAAATCCACACCCAGATCCAGACTCGAGGTACAGACCACGCAACGAAAGCTGCCGTCGCGCAGACCATCCTCGATCCGTTTGCGCAGCTTGCGGTCGATTGAGCCGTGGTGCAGGCCGATCTCGGTCAACCAGTCCATGCGCGCCTTGAGTACCGACTCGAACCACAGCTCGGCCTGCGAACGGGTGTTAGTGAACAGCAATGCAGTTGCGCCCTGCTCCAGATATTCGAGCACACCCTCGAGCTGCGCCAACCCCAGATGACCGGCCCAGGGGAAGCGCTCAAGCGTCGGGGGTAGCAGGCCGCGAACGGTCAGTGTTTTATGCGTATCACCGGCTACGCTGACGCCCGGTGCGGCGCCCTTGCCGAGCAATACCTGCATCGCCTCATCCAGATTGCCCAAGGTAGCTGACAAGCCCCAGACCGGCAGACCGGGACGCCGCGCGCGCAACCAGGCCAGACACAGTTGTAGCTGGACGCCGCGCTTGTTACCCAGCAGCTCATGCCATTCATCGACGATGACTGCGTCCAGATGACGAAAGCTTTCCTCCACGTTTCGGTAGGACAGCAACACGGACAGGCTCTCAGGCGTGGTGACCAGCGCCTCGGGTAACTTGCGCCGCTGCCTGGCACGCACGCTTGCGCTGGTATCACCGGTGCGGGTTTCCACGCGCCAGTTAAGTCCCAGCCCGTCGACCGCCTCCTGCAGATTGCCCGCGGTATCCGAAGCCAGGGCCCGCAGTGGCGTGATCCACAACACCCGCAGCCCGACCGGTGCTCTGGTTTGCTCCAGCGCCATGGATACCGGGCCCAGCCAGGCAGCGAGCGTCTTGCCGGAACCGGTGGACGCATGGATCAGGCCCGACTGTCCGTCACGAAAGGCGGTCCAGGTGCGGCGCTGGAACGGAGCCGGTTGCCAGCCGCGGCTGGCGAACCAGTCTTCAATCGCCTTGATGCCGTCAGCTTCCATAAATACGCAGCAGCTCTTTGACCTGATCGAGGGTGTCGGCCTCCTCCACCGGCTTGTCCTGACGCCAGCGGGCGATGCGCGGAAAACGCAGAGCGATGCCGGACTTGTGCCGGGGCGAGGGTTGAATGCCCTCGAAGGCGATTTCCAGCACCTGCTGGGCCTTGAGCGAGCGCACCGGGCCGAACTTCTCGATGGTATTGCGACGAATCCAGTGATCGAGTTGCTGGATCTCCTTATCGGTCAGCCCGGAATAAGCCTTGGCGATGGGCACAAAGCTGTCGCCGTCGCGCACCGCCAGGGTGTAATCGGTGTACAGATTGGCGCGCCGGCCGTGCCCCGGTTGGGCATACAGCAGCACGGCGTCGATACTCAGTGGGTCGATCTTCCATTTCCACCAATCACCGCGTATCCGGCCACTGCGATAGGGGCTGGCGCGGCGCTTGAGCATCAGACCCTCGACGCGGCGTTCGCGGCTGGAGTCCCGCAGCGTCGCCAGAGCCGGCCAATCACTGGCGTCAGTCATCGGGCTCAGCCGCAGCGCAGGTTGCGCCGCTTCGGCGAGCACATCTTCCAGCGCACTGCGCCGCTCCTCCAGTGGCTTTAGCCGCCAGTCTTCGCCCTGATATTCGAGCAGGTCATAGGCGAGAAACACCACCGGCACTTCCTTGAGCAGCTTCGGGCCCACCGTCTTGCGCTGGATGCGTCGCTGCATCTGCGAGAAGGGCAGCACATCTGTGTCCCAGGCCAACAGCTCGCCGTCGAGCACGACCTCAGGCAGCGCCAATGCAGCCTCTTCCACCTCGGGGAAGCGCCCGCCCATGGGCTCTTCGCCACGCGACCACAGCCACACGCCGCTGGGTCGGGCAATCAATTGCGCGCGGATGCCATCCCACTTCCATTCCGCCAGCCACTGGTGCAAATCGCCCAGATCGGAAGGCTCGCCCTCCAGCGGCGACGCCAGAAAAAACGGATAGGGCTGGCCCTTGCGCTCTTCGCGGTCCTCCTCGTCAAAGAGGCGTGAATAAAACTCGGCACTGGGTTCGAACTCGCCCATCAGCCGGCGTGCGATCAGTGCCCGGGGCTTACCGCTCAGCGTTGCCAAAGCACGCTCTACCAAGCTCCGAGATACACCGACACGCAGGCTGCCGGTCAGCAGCTTGTTGTACAGAAAGCAGGCGTGGCGTGGTAACGCGCGCCATAGCGCGATGACCTGTTCCTTGCGCTGGTCTTCTTCCAGGGTGCGCAAACTCAGGATGCTTTGCTCGATCCATTCAGCGAGGCTGCCCTGCACCGCCGGCCGCTCGGCGTCACCCTCCATCAACAGGCTGATGGTTTCGGCCAGATCACCCACGTGCTGGTAGGTCTCTTCAACCAGCCATTCCGGCAGGGCGCTGGCCTCCGCCAGCCATTCGCGCAACCGGCGCGGCCCGACCAGACGCTTCATGCGTCGCCCGGTCAGTATGTACACCGCCCAGGCGCCGTCGTGCGGGTCGATGCCGTCGAAATAAGCAGTGAGCACATCCAGTTTGGTCTGGGTACGCGTCGTCGCGTCCAGTTCGGTGTACATATCGGCGAAGGCCTGCATCAGTCGTCCTCGCCGCCGTAGAGGGTTTCCAGCTCGTAGGCTTCAACGCCTTCACGTTCGCGCAGATAGCGCACCAGATCATCACTGCGCCCGTGGGTGGTGAGCACGGTACTTGCGCCGGATTCGCGGATGGTACGCAGCAGGGCCGGCCAGTCAGCATGGTCACTGAGCTCGAAGCCATGGTCATAGCCGCGACGGCGACGGTTGCCGCGTATGCGCATCCAGCCGGAGGCAAAACCGGTACTCGCGTTACGGAAGCGCCGCATCCATGACGAGCCGGCGGCAGAGGGCGGCGCCAGAATAAGCTCACCGCCAAAATCATGGTCAGCGGGCAGGTCCGAGATGGGCAGAGTCGGCAGCATGGTCACGCCGGCCTGCCGGTAAATATCGGTCATCGCTACCATCGCGCCGTGGACGTACACGGGCCGATCAGTATGTTCAGTGAGCGCGGCCAGCACCCGCTGCGCTTTGCCCAGCGCGTAGGTGAAGAGAATGCAGGGGCGGTCAGGATGCGCCGACCACCACTCCCAAATCTGCTCGGCGACCCGCTCCACTGGGGGCCAGCGGTAACAGGGCAAGGCAAAGGTCGCCTCGGTGATCAGGGTATCGCAGGGGACAACTTCGAAGGGTGCGCAGGTCGGGTCGGGATCGCGTTTGTAATCGCCGGTCACCACCCAGACGCGGCCATCATCATGTTCAAGCCGCGCCTGGGCGCTGCCCAGGACGTGACCGGCCGGATGCAAACTCAGGGTAATAGCGCCGAAACGCCGCTGCTCGCCGTAATCCAGGCCGGTGAACCGGTGCTCACCCAGCCGGTGGCGCATGATCGGCAGGCTGTCGTGCTGCGCCAGGTAGTGTTCACTGCCCGCGCGGGCATGATCGGCGTGGGCATGGGTGATGACGGCGGTAGCCACCGGACGCCACGGATCGATGTGAAAGTTGCCCGCCGGGCAGAACAGCCCCTCGTCGGTCGGAATGATGATCGGATCACGCATGCGGTACAGCGCCCCTGTGACACGTCGAAAGTCGACACCTGTAGGTGGGACAATCGCAGCGCGACGGTGTTACAGGGGTTGCACTAATCCGCCGCTTAGGCGTGTTTTAAGCGCAGCTCAGGCGCGTCTGGGCACCGCCAGCACCAGCATGAACAGCGCCGCTGCGCAGACCACGATTGACGGGCCGGCCGGCGTATCCAGATTCCACGACATGCTCAAACCGCCGAGCACCGCCAGACAACCCAGCACACTGGCACCGAGAGCCATCTGTTCCGGGGTGCGTGCGTGACGCTGGGCGGCGGCAGGCGGAATGATCAACAGGGAGGTGATCAACAGCACGCCGACAATTTTCATCGCCACGGCAATGACGATGGCGATCAGCAGCATCAGCGCCATACGGATCGCCGTGACCGGCTGGCCCTCAACGCGCGCCAGCTCTTCATGCACGGTGACCGCCAGCAAACGGCGCCAGAGCAGCGCCAGCAATACCGAGACGACAACCACGCCGCCGAGCATCCAGCCGAGATCCGCCGTGCTGATCGCCAGCAGATCACCGAACAGATAGGCCATCAGATCGACCCGCACGTTATCGGTCAGCGCCAGCACCACGAGGCCAAGTGAAAGCGTGCTGTGCGCGAGAATGCCCAGCAGGGTATCGCTGGCCAGCCACTGGCGGTTCTGCATCACCACCAGCAGGATCGCCAACAGCACACAGCCAGCGGTGACCGCGATGGTCAGGTTGATTTCCAGCAGCATGCCCATGGCGATGCCGAGCAGGGCAGAGTGCGACAGGGTATCGCCAAAATAGGCCATGCGCCGCCAGACCACGAAGGAGCCAAGCGGGCCGGCAACCAGCGCCAGCCCCAATCCTGCCACCAGCGCGTACATCAGAAAATCAGGCATGCTTGCAACTCGGTCCGTGTTGATGCCCGGCGGGCGTTTCGACCACCTCGCCGTGCAGATCATGGTCGTGATCGTGGTGATGGTTGTATACCGCCAGCGCGCTGGCCTGCTCGCCGAACAGTGCGACGAAAGCGGGGTCCAGACTGACCTGCTCGGGCCGGCCGGAACAGCAGACGTGGCGGTTGAGGCAGACCACGGTATTGGTCGTGGACATCACCAGATGCAGGTCATGCGACACCATCAGTACGCCGCACCCGTAGCGGTCGCGTAGCCGGGTGATGAGTTCGTAGAGTTCGATCTGACCGTTGACGTCAACGCCCTGCACCGGCTCATCGAGCACCAGCAGATGGGGTTTGCGCAGCAAGGCCCGCGCCAGCAGGATGCGCTGCAGTTCGCCCCCCGACACCTGCTGCAACGGACGCTGGGCCAGATGCCCTGCGCCGACCTCTTCAAGCGCCTCGACCGCCGCGGGACGCTTGACCCGGGGTGCGAGCATCAGGAAACGCAATACTGTCAGCGGCAGCGTCGCATCAACCTGCAGTTTCTGCGGCATATAGCCAATCCGCAGTCGCGATTTGCGTGTGACCGTGCCGGAATCGGCTTTGAGCAGGCCGAGCACGATGCGCACCAGACTGGTCTTGCCGGCGCCGTTGGGCCCGATCAGCGTGACGATTTCACCCGGCTGAACGCTGAGGTTCACCTGGTCGAGAATGGCGTTGCCATGCAGCCGCAGACTGACCGACTCCAAGGAAAGCAGTGCGTTGCTCATGCGGCCGCCTGGCACTGGGCACAGAGCCCGGTGATTTCCACCGTTTCGCCTTCGACGGCGAAACCCACGCTGTTCGCGCTGACCGCGATGGCGTCGCGGATGGCCGGCTGATCCAGCTCGATGGCGATTCGACAGGATCGGCAGATCAGAAACTGCCCTTCGTGCCGATGCTCCGGACTGGCGCAGCCGATAAAGGCATTCAGCGAGGCAATGCGGTGCACCAGCCCCTGCTCAAGCAGAAAGTCCAGCGCCCGATATACGGTGGGCGGCGCGGCGCGGCGCTCATCCTCACGCGCCAGCGTCTCGAGAATATCGTAGGCACCGAGCGGTTTGTGGCTCTGCCAGACCAGTTCCAGCACCCGCTTACGCAGCGTGGTAAAGCGCACGCCGGCCTGGGCGCACAGCTGCTCGGCAGCGCCCAGCGCCTCGCTGACACACTGGCTATGGTCGTGCGGGTGATGGGGGTCGATCTGAATAAATGCGTCCGTCATAGGTCGGGCCCGTATGCTCAGCGATGAGTGAGCTGTTATCATATAACACTTGCCACCCTCCGAGGTATGTCCCATGTTGTTCCGTCGTCTGATGCTGCTGTTTGTCGGGCTCAGTGTGAGTTGGTCCGCTGCCTCAGCCACTACCCCCACCGTGCTGACTACTATCAAGCCGGTGCAGTTGATCGCTGCTGCTGTTCTGGAGGGCGTCGGTTCGCCTGCGGTACTGCTGCCACCGGGCGCGTCGCCGCACAGCTATGCATTGCGACCCTCTGACCGCCGTGCGGTGCTGCAGGCCGAGCGCATCTACTGGGTAGGCCCGGATCTTGAGCGGTTCGTTGAACGGCTTCTGAATGAGAGCCAGACCGCGGTGGCGCTTATGCACATTCCGCAACTGACACTGCGCGACATGCGCCAGACGCTGGACGACCATGCCGATTCTGCGGCATCGCAATCACATCAACATGCGCACGATGAGCTTTCGCACGGCCACGAGCACAAACCCGGCAGTCTGGACGCGCATATCTGGCTCGACCCGCACAATGCTTTGACCATTGCGCGCTATATGGCTGAGGATCTGAAGGCGTTGTATCCGGACCACGCAAGCACGCTGGATCAGAACCTGGCTGCATTCGAAAGTCGCCTGACGCAACTGGATAGCCGGCTGCGCGCTCGCTTCGAGGCTCTGCATGACAAGCCGTACTTCGTATTCCATGACGGCTACGGTTACTTCGAAGATCATTACAACCTGGCGCCGCGTGGCATTTTCAGCCTGTCCCATGATGTGCAGCCGGGTGCGCGACATATCAATGCGCTGCGGGAGCAGCTGCAGCAAGCCGGCCCCGCCTGCGTCTTCAGCGAACCGCAATTCACCCCACGACTGATCGACTCCCTGACTCGCGACCTGCCTGTGCGCAAGGCAGAGCTTGACCCGCTGGGCAGCGAAGTCGACGTGAATGCGCGGGGCTATGAGGCTTTGCTAAAAGGACTTGCCGACCAGTTGGCGGGGTGTCTTGAACAGCTGTAAGCGACAACTGCCGGGATCAGCCTGAGACCGGCAGCTCTACCTCAACCCGGCGGTGATTCGCCAGAATCGCCTGGAAATGATCCGGGTCCTTGATCAACACGCCTTCATGCTCGGCATGCGCCCGCGCTGCAATTTCTCTGGAGAGCCAGAACCGCAGCGCGGCGATGCGTAACATGTGCGGCCAGCACTCGGCCTCCACATTGGTGAAAGGACGGTGCGCGGCGTACGCCTTGAGCAGGGCGTCTGTGCGGGCCGGGTCGAGTTGATTGGCATCGTCCAGGCACCAGTCATTCACGCTTATGGCTACGTCATAAAGCGTCGAGCCGCTGGCAGCGTTGTAGAAATCGATCACGCCGGTCAGCTCATGGCCTTCGAACATGACGTTGTCGCGGAACAGATCCGCGTGCAGGACGGCCTGCGGCAGGGCAGGCCTGAACGAGGCGAACTGTTCAAGGGCGTGCAGAGCCTCGTCAAGCAGTGCGGACGCGTCGCCCGATGCAGACTGGCGTAGCAGTGCGGCTTCGTGCTGCATCCACTCGACACCGCGATCGGTTTTACGGGCAAGGCCGCAATCGGCGCTGACCGCATGCAAACGCGCCAATATGTCACCCACAGCGCTGCAATGGCTGGCATCCGGTTGCTGCACATGTGAGCCCGGCAGACAGGGCTGGAGCAGTGCCGGTCGACCATTCAAGCTGCCTATAGCCTGTCCCTGCCGATCCGGGATGGCGTAAGGCACCGGCAGCGCTGCCTGGTGCAGGCACTCAAGCAGCGCAACGAAAAACGCCAACTCATTCACCGGACCGCGCTCAACAAGGGTGAGCACAAACTCGCCGCCCTCACAGGTCACGAAGAAATTGCTGTTCTCGCTGCCGCCGTCGATGCCCCTGAAATCAACCAGCTCACCCAGCTCGAAGCGGTGCAGGAACTGCTCAAGCTCGGCGCGGCTGACCGGAGTGAATACCGACATGAGTTATCTCACCACTCGAAGATCTTCCAGGATGGGATACGCATGCCTTCAGGCTGATCGCTACGGGTGAAGTTGCCTTCGTCATCCACGGCTACCAAAAAGTAGGGCGCACCGACCTTTGGAGTAACTTTGACGGCATAGAGAAAGCCATTGACCCGATACTCCTCAACGGTGCGGTCGCCTTCCTGACGAATGGTTACGTCCGGCTCTGCAGTAATCTGATCCTGTGCCATGAGCGGCAGGCTCACTGCCAACACTGCGGCGCCCAACCAACGGTTTACTCTGCGTGACATGTTACTCTTGCCCCTTGCCCGGAATGATCGGAATGTCCTTCTATTGCTGACCATTCTAGCCCTTTTTACCTTTGGATACGTTGACCTGACGCATGACTGATAATGCACCTCTGATCCTGGTGGATGGCTCGTCCTACCTGTACCGCGCCTTCCACGCCCTACCGCCACTGATGACCTCCACCGGCAAGCCGACCGGCGCAGTGAAAGGCGTGCTGAACATGCTTAACAGCCTGCGCAGGCAATATCCCCACAGCCCCTTTGCCGTCGTGTTCGATGCCAAGGGGCCGACCTTCCGCGATGAGCTGTTCGAGAGCTACAAGTCCCACCGCCCGCCCATGCCCGATGATCTGCGCGTTCAGATCGAACCGCTGCATGCCAGCGTGCGCGCCTTGGGCCTGCCGCTTTTGTGTGTAGAGGGCGTCGAAGCCGATGACGTGATCGGTACGCTGGCGCGCCAGAGCGCAGCGGCGGGCCGGCCGGTGATCATTTCCACCGGCGACAAGGACATGGCACAGCTGGTCGATGAGCACATCACCCTGGTCAATACCATGAGCGGTACAGTGCTCGACATTGCCGGCGTGCATGACAAGTTTGGCGTCGGGCCGGAATGCATCATCGATTATCTGGCGCTGATGGGGGACAAGTCCGACAACATTCCGGGCGTACCGGGCATCGGCGAGAAAACCGCCCAGGGCCTGGTTACCGGGCTCGGCGGCGGGCTCGATGTCATCTATGCCAATCTGGAAAAGATACCCGAGCTGCCAATCCGCGGTGCCAAGAAACTGGCCGACAAGCTGGTCGAAAATCGCGAGATGGCTTACCTGTCCTATCAGCTGGCGACCATCAAGGTGGATGTCGAACTGGAGCTGCGCGCCGACGCGCTGATGCCCGGCGAACCCAACCGCGAGGCGCTCATCGAGCTGTACCAGCAACTGGAATTTCGCAACTGGCTGGACGAACTGCAGCGCGAAGCCAAGGCCGCCGACGACGCCATACCCGGCCTTGCCAAGGCGGAGACCGTCGAGCCACATTACGAAACCATTCTGGAGAAAGCCGACTTCGAGCGCTGGGTCGATAAGCTCAAGGCCGCTAAGCTGTTTGCCTTGGATACCGAGACCACCAACCTCAACGCACAACTGGCTGAGCTGGTCGGGATCTCGCTGGCGGTCAACCCGCATGAGGCCGCCTATATTCCACTCGGGCACAGCTATATGGGCGTGCCGCAGCAACTCGACCGCGACTATGTATTGGCGACACTCAAGCCGTTGCTTGAGGATTCCTCGCGCGCCAAGGTCGGGCAGCATTTCAAATACGACATGAATATCCTCGCCCACTACGGCATCGATGTTTGCGGCGTGTCCTATGACACCATGCTCGAGTCCTACGTACTGAATTCAACGGCCAGCCGCCACGACATGGACAGCCTGTCGCTGAAGTACCTCGGCCACGGCACCATTCGCTTCGAGGACGTCGCCGGCAAGGGCGCGAAGCAGCTGACCTTCGACCAGGTCTCGCTGGAGCAGGCCGGGCCTTATGCCTGTGAAGACGCGGACATCACGCTGCGTCTGCATCAGACGCTGCTGCAAAAACTGTCCGCTACGCCGTCGCTGGTGAGCGTGCTCAAGGATATAGAGATGCCGTTGGTGCCTGTGCTGGCGCGCATCGAGCGTTATGGCGCATTGGTCGACGGGCAGCTGCTGGGCGTTCAGAGCCGCGAATTGGGCGAGAAGATGCTCGAGCTGGAACAGCGTGCACACGAGCTTGCGGGACAGCAGTTCAACCTCGGCTCGCCCAAGCAGCTGGGTGTTGTGCTGTATGAAAAGCAGGGCCTGCCGGTCATTTCCAAGACCGCCAAGGGCCAGCCCAGCACAGCCGAATCAGTGCTCGCCGAGCTGGCGGAGCAGGGCTACGAGCTGCCTCAGGTGATCATGCAATACCGCACGGTGAGCAAGCTCAAATCCACCTATACCGATCGACTGCCGGAGCAGATCAATCCGCGCACCGGGCGTATCCATACCTCCTATCATCAGGCGGTTACGGCAACCGGCAGGCTGTCATCATCCGATCCGAACCTGCAGAATATTCCGATCCGTACCGCTGAGGGACGGCGCATTCGTCAGGCGTTCATCGCGCCCGAAGGCTACAAGGTGCTGGCGGCGGACTACTCTCAGATCGAGCTGCGCATCATGGCGCATCTTGCCCAGGACGACGGCTTGCTGGATGCCTTCAGGCATGACCGCGACGTACACCGCGCCACGGCGGCTGAAGTATTCGGCGTCTCGCCTGAGGAAGTCAGCAACGACCAGCGCCGTAGCGCCAAGGCGATCAACTTCGGCCTGATCTACGGCATGAGCGCCTTTGGCCTGGCCAAACAGCTTGGCGTGGGTCGCAAGGAAGCCCAGGAATACATCGACCGCTACTTCGCACGCTATCCCGGTGTTCTCGGATATATGGAGCGCACCCGTCAGCAGGCCGGCGATCAGGGCTATGTCGAAACCCTGTTCGGCCGCCGGCTGTATCTACCGGAGATTCATTCGCGCAATCAGGCGCTGCGCAAGGGCGCCGAGCGCACGGCGATCAACGCGCCTATGCAGGGCACCGCCGCTGATATCATCAAGCGCGCAATGATCACGGTAGATAACTGGCTTGCCGAATCCGGACTGGATGTGCGGGTCATCATGCAAGTGCACGACGAACTGGTTCTCGAAGTACGTGAGGATCTGGTCGAAGACATCCGCGCCGGCCTGTGCGAGCGCATGAGCGCCGCTGCCTCGCTGGACGTGCCACTGGCGGTGGAAGTGGGGGTAGGCGACAACTGGGACGAGGCGCACTAACCAGTGCGCTGCTCTGCAGGCTGCGCCAGCCGTGGCCTGCAGAGAATATCTAAATTTTTTTGCGTTCCTGTTGAACTTTTTCGGAACCCTTCCGGTCAGAGCTTATGAATGGCCAGTCAAGCCTTTCTTGCTCCTTAGATGTGATTTTAGTGTTGGCAGAAAAACCCGGGCACCCTTTCCTAGCACAGCCCGGTCGTTAAACCCCGATCCTTCCCTCCCCATAGAAGCTCGGGGTTTTTTTTGGCCGCGATTTACTCCGCTGCCCCATCCTCGCCGTCGTCTTCTTCACTGAAGAACCACACATCAAGCACTTCGTATGCTTCTTCCAGCCCCTGACGCTTGGGTGCCGAGAACAGCTGTACCGTCGCCCGGTTGCCATATTCCTTGCGCACTGTCGATTGCACCTTGAGCAGCACATTCTTCGCTGCGCCATACGCCAGCTTGTCCGCCTTGCTCAGCAGGATATGCGCGGGCAGACCGCTGACATCCGCCCACTCGAGCATCATCCGGTCAAAATCCGACAATGGATGGCGGATGTCCATCACCAATACCAGGCCGACCAGCGAATCCCGCTGTGTCAGGTAGGCGTCGAGGTGCTGCTTCCAGTGTTCCTTCAGCGCCAGCGGGACCTTGGCATAACCGTAGCCGGGTAGGTCAACCAGTCGGCGTTGTTCATCCAGTGCAAAAAAGTTTATCAGCTGGGTGCGGCCTGGGGTTTTCGAGGTTCTGGCCAGACGTGCATGGGTCAAGGTGTTCAGGGCGCTGGATTTGCCCGCATTGGAGCGTCCGGCGAAGGCCACTTCATAGCCGACATCCATGGGACATTGGTCGACCTGGCTGGCGCTTTTGATGAACGTGGCTCGTTGGCAGAGAGAAACAAGGGGTGTAGCTGAGGACATGGACGATCCATTGGGGCTGACGGGGCTGATGACATTCACCTGAGCCGGTAGCTTAGTATATACTGCTGCGGTTTTATATCCTGAAAGCGTAACTGCGACAGTATGGACATTGCTTCGCTTCCGAGCGACCGATAGCATGGCGTTGGCAAACCGACCTCTGCTTCATTTATCGAGCAATAACAAACGAGGCGGTCTGTCCTAGAGCGCGTTGCAGACCGCAGCGACGGGTACAGCCCACACATTCTTTTAGCCGTAATTGGATTAGCCGATGAATAAATTACTCGTGAGCCTGGTGTTATCTCTCGGTGTGGCCGGTTCGGCCCATGCACTGGAAGGCAACGCCGAAGCGGGACAGGGCAAGGTCGCCGTTTGTGGCGCCTGTCATGGCCCGGACGGAAATAGCCCTCTCCCGAATTTCCCCAAAATTGCCGGTCAAGGCGAACGCTATCTGTTCAAGCAGTTGGTGGATATCAAGGAGGGCGCTCGAGTAGTTCCGGAGATGACTGGCATGCTGGACCCGTTCAACGAACAGGAACTGGCAGACATCGCGGCTTATTTTGCTGAACAGACCGCGACCAAGGGCGTGGCTGATCCCGATCTGGCCCAGCGTGGCGAAGAGCTGTATCGCGGCGGCAACCTGGAAGTTGGCCTGCCTGCCTGTACCGGCTGCCATTCTCCGACTGGCCAGGGCATCGATACAGCCGGCTTCCCGCAACTGGCTGGTCAGCACGCTCAGTACACCGCCAAGCAGCTGGTTGATTTCCGTGAAGGCGATCGCACCAACGACGGTGAGGCGCGCATCATGCAGACCATCGCCAGCCGCCTGAGCAACCGCGATATCGAAGCTGTTTCAGATTACATTCAGGGTCTGCGATAAGCCCTGATGTATTGCCATCTGTAACGGCAGGCTTCAAAAAAAGGGTGGCTTCGGTCACCCTTTTTTGTCCCTGCGGACGTTACAGTGGTTATACGAAGCAGGCAGTGATTCAAATTACCTCCGGCCCGCGTTGCGTTGCCGGGCGATATCAGGGAAGCTCTGAACCCATCGGAAATCCTTGAATACCAGCGTTCTGTACAGGAGAACTACATGCGCGCGATGTTATCAGTTGGTCTGATCTGGCTCTTGGGCTGTTTCGCCATGGCCGCGACCGCACAGGAAGCTACCCGCTACCAGGAAGGCAAGCACTACGTGAAGCTGCCAAGCCCGGCACCCGTGGAAGAGCCCGACAAGATCGAAGTCGCCGAGCTGTTCTGGTATGGCTGCGGCCACTGTTTCAGCTTCGAGCCGATCATCGGCGAATGGAAGAAAGACCTGCCAGAGGACGTCCATTTCCGTCCCGTTCCGGCATTCTTTGGTGGCGCCTGGGATACCCACGGGCAGCTGTATTACACCCTGGATAGCCTGGACAAGCTTGATGAAACCCACACGGCTGTCTTCCAGGCGATGCACAATCAAAAGAACCGCCTGGCTGATCAAGAGGCCATGATCAAGTTCCTCGAGCCCTACGGCATTACCGGAGAAGAGTTCACCAAGGCGTGGTCTTCCTTCGGCGTGCGCGCCAAGATCGAGCAAGCCAAACGCCTGGCCAAAGCCTACCGCGCCAGTGGCGTACCGACGCTGATCGTCAACGGCAAATACCGGATCGAAGGCGGCATGGCCGGCAGCTTTGAGGATATGCTGAAGGTTGCAGACTACCTGGTCGAGCAGGAGCGCAAGGCGCTTTAACCGCTCCGTTTCTGGAGCCTGGCGAGCTACCACACAGAGGAGGGATGACCGGCAAACGATGCGGCTCATCCCGGCGGCCTGAACGGCCCCTTCTCTTGCGGCTTGCGCTTTCGGACCAGGGACTGGCCACGCAGTATTACCACGATGGCTACGAGGGGGTTGAATGATCGCAGCGGGAAATATCACCACAAAACGCTCTACCCATGGCGCCATGGCGCCGGCCAGCCTGCGCACCAATCCGCACTGTGCACGCTGCGAACAAACTCTCCCCGAAGTTTTGCGCCTGCTCAGCTTCAACATCCAGGTTGGCATCAATACCCAGCGTTACCGCCACTACGTGACCCGCAGCTGGCAGCACCTGTTACCCCACGCCGGACGCAATAGCACGCTGGATATGATCAGCCGCATCCTCAACGACTTTGATCTGGTTGCGTTGCAGGAAGTCGACGGCGGCAGCATGCGTTCAGGCTACATAAACCAGGTCGAGCATCTTGCCCGCGAAGGTCAGTTTCCCTACTGGTACCAGCAACTCAACCGTAACCTCGGGCGCTTTGCCCAGCATTCCAATGGCCTGTTGAGCCGTTATGCGCCGCATTTCCTTGAGGACCACAAGCTACCCGGCGTCTTACCCGGTCGCGGCGCTATCCTCACCAGCTTCGGCGAGGGGCCCGCATCCCTGCTGGTAGTCATGATGCACCTGGCGCTAAGTCCGCGCACCCGCGCCAACCAGCTTGCTTACATCCGCGAACGCATCGCTGATCACAAGCACGTGGTGCTGATGGGCGACATGAATACCCACGCCGAGGATCTGCTGGAAAACTCGCCGCTGCGTGATTCAAAAATGCACACGGCTACCCTGCCAGGCACCTATCCGAGCTGGAAGCCAGCACGGGTACTCGACCACATTCTGCTCAGCCCGAGCCTGTCCATTGAGCAGGTTGACGTGCTGCCCCATCCCATCTCTGACCATCTACCCGTGTCGATGCATATCCGTCTGCCATCCGGCCTGTGCGTACCCGCCAGTTCGGTGGGCAGCTGACCGGCAGATCATCTGCAGACACCCTCGCATTAGCTAACGGACATGCTAGGCTAGCCATCGATTTCCGCGGGCGTTCGGGCCGGTGCCGCTTCGTTACGGCCGCGTCGATTTCCCGTTCGGCTTGAACAAAACGTGAGGAGTGAAGCGTGTTCAGCACATCCATGTGGGCTAACCGGAGACAGACCGGCAAGGGGCCCTGGTGAAATTTACGGCACTGTTTTTTCTCGTCACGCTCCTGATTGGCTGCACCAGCGGCCCCCGCATCGACACCCGCCACCAGTCCCACAGCCAGGACAGCCGTGTGCGTTATGTCGTGTTGCATTACACCTCGTCCGGCTTCGAGCGGTCGCTGAACGCCCTGACCCTGGGCCCTGTCAGCAGCCACTATCTGATTGATGAAAATCCCGCCACTATCTATCGGCTCGTAGAGGAAGATCGCCGCGCCTGGCATGCGGGCGAAAGCAGATGGCAGGGACGCACCTACGTCAACGGCATATCCATCGGCATCGAGCTGGTACATAAGGGATTTATTGAGACGCCCGAGGGCAGGCGCTGGTATCCGTGGGAGCAGGAGCAGATCGATAATTTGATCATTCTGCTCAAGGACATTCTTCAGCGCCACGATCTGGCACCGGAACAGGTTGTGGGTCACAGCGATGTTGCGCCGCAGCGCAAGGTTGATCCCGGCCCGCTGTTCCCGTGGCTGCAACTCGCGGAGGCGGGCGTATCAATCTGGCCGGATGCCGATGCGGTAGCGCTTTATCAGGCGCAACTGGCCGGGCTGACTCCGTCAGTTAGCTGGTTCCAGCAAACCCTGGCCGGCTTCGGTTACGAGGTCCCGCAAACCGGGCTGCTCGACAAGGCTACACTGAATGTCATCGCGGCCTTTCAAATGCGCTTTCGACCGGCACGGTATGACGGCCAGCCCGACACCCAGACGGCAGCCATACTCGCGGCGCTGGTACCCACCGCAGCGGAATCGCCCCTCTGGTGTGCGTACAAGCCGACACCTGAAAGCACGAGGCCGCCCTGTCTGCTGCCGCTGCTCGACTCAAGCCCCATGCAGGATATTCTTGACTGATGCTGAACGGAATCTGGCTCGGCTTCTTTACCACTGCGTTCGCTGCCGCGCTCTGGCAATGGCTGGGTGTCGGCGATAGCGAAGTATTCAGCCGTCTGGTGGCGTCACTCTTCGATATGGCGCGGTTGAGCGTCGAAATCGTCCTGGTGCTGGTCGGCACCATGACCCTATGGCTGGGCTTCTTGGCGATAGCAGAAAAGGCCGGACTGATACGAGTGCTGGCACGCCTGCTGGATCCACTGTTCCGTCGACTGATGCCCGACGTACCCAGCGGCCACCCGGCACTGGGGCATATCACCATGAATTTCGCCGCCAATGTGCTGGGGCTGGATAACGCTGCCACACCTATCGGCCTCAAGGCCATGCATGCGCTGCAAAGCCTGAACCCGAACAAGGAAACCGCCACCAACGCGCAGATCCTGTTCCTGGTACTGAATACCTCGTCACTGACACTGCTACCGGTCACCATCTTCATGTACCGGGCGCAACAGGGTGCGGCGGATCCGACGGCGGTGTTTCTGCCGATTCTGCTGGCGACCACGGCCTCGAGCCTGGTGGGTCTGTTGTCCGTGGCGGTCATGCAACGCTTGCGGCTGTGGGACCCGGTGGTGCTCGCCTATCTCCTGGGTGGCGCACTCGCGCTGGGCGCGCTGCTGGCTACGCTCGCCGGTATGTCTGCGCAGGCACTGAGCGCCACCTCGACACTGGTCGGCAATCTCACGCTGTTCGGCATCATCATGGTGTTCTTGCTGGTCGGTGCACTGCGCAAGGTAAACGTCTACGACACCTTTATCGAGGGTGCGAAGGAAGGCTTCAGCTTCACCATTTCGCTGCTGCCGTTCCTGGTGGCGATGCTGGTGGCAGTCGGTGTGCTGCGCGCCAGCGGCGTGCTGGATGCCGGCCTGGACGGCATTCGCTGGGTGGCGGATGCGCTGGGTTGGGATACGCGCTTCATCGACGCGCTGCCCACCGCTTTTATCAAACCGCTATCGGGCAGCGGGGCCCGTGCAATGATGATCGAGACCATGGATACCTTCGGTGTCGACAGCTTCCCGGCACTGATGGCGGCAACCTTCCAGGGCAGTACCGAAACGACTTTCTACGTCATCGCCGTGTACTTTGGCGCGGTCGGCATCCGCCGCGTCCGTCACGGATTGGGCTGCGCGCTGCTGGCTGATCTGGCGGGGATGCTCACGGCCATAGCAGTCTGTTACTGGTTTTTTGGGTAGCCTGCGGGGTCTCATCGCAGCTCGCGATGAGATTGGGATCTGGCGCATCGGCTGCATCGGGCCTCCCCTGGGATTGGCGTGCGCCTGCGCGCCGATAAGGTTTGATACCAGGCCTGGTGTTCTGCAGAGGCTTTGGCGTAGCGCGGGCGCGCTACACCCCCAGGCCCGTTGCGCCATCGCTCATATTAAAGATCCAGCGCAGCCGCTCGGACAAGCTTCCCTGGGGTTGGCGTGCGCCTGCGCGCCGACAGGGTTTGATACCAGGCCTGGTGTGCTGCAGAGGCTTTGGCGTAGCGCGGGCGCGCTACACCCCCAGGAGCGTTGCGCCAACGTTCATATCAAAGATCCGGCGCAGCCGCGCGGACAAGCTCCCCCGGGGTTGGCGTGCGCCTGCGCGCCGACAAGGGTTTGATACCAGGCCTAGTGTGCTGCAGAGGCTCTGGCGTAGCGCGGGCGCGCTACACCCCCGGGCCCGTTGCGCTGTCGCTCATATTAAAGATCCGGCGCAGCGGACTGGACAAGCTCCCCTGGGGTTGGCGTGCGCCTGCGCGCCGACAGGGTTTGATGCCAGGCCTGGTGTTCTGCAGAGGCTTTGGCGTAGCGCAGGCGCGCTACCCCCCAGGCGCGTTGCGCTATCGCTCATATCAAAGATCCGGCGCAGCCGCTCGGACAAGCTCCCCTGGGGTTGGCGTGCGCCTGCGCGCCGACAGGGTTGGTACCTTGCATAACATTGACCTGCAGACGGCCAACAGCCCCCTTTCCTGCGCGCCCTGAATCATCTGTTAAGCTGTCAAAACAGCCTCACAAAGGACCGCGCCGATGTCTGCACCCCGTTTTGACCAGCTTCACCGCGAGCCAGGCCCCTTCTTCGTTGCCCTGGGGGGCGCCGGCATGTTCGGCGCCAATTTCTATCTGTACGGCTCGGCTGGCGAATGGATAGCGGTGGACTGCGGCTTCGCCCTGCAATCAGCGCCCGGCGGCGCTACACAGGTATCGATTCCCGATATCAGCGCTCTCGAACGTCACGACATCAGGCTTTCGGCGATCCTGATAACACATGGGCATGAAGACCATATCGGCGCGATTCCCTACCTGTGGCGACAGCTGGACTGCCCTCTTTATGCCAGCCCGTTCACCGCAAGGCTGATCCGTAACAAACTGGACCCAGCCCTCAGCTGGCCAACCCTGCGCGAGATCAAGCCACTGCAACCGGTGGGTATTGGCGCTTTTCAGGCTGAATGGATACCGGTTACCCACTCGATTCCGGAGTCACACGCCATTGTGCTCGACGTCGCGGGCAAACGCCTTTACCACAGCGGCGACTGGAAGCTGGACCCGCAGCCGGTCGTGGGTGGATTGACCGCGCAGGGCCGACTGCAAGCAATTGGCCGCAGCGGCGTCGATGTGATTATCGGCGACTCCACCAACGCGCCTACTGCCGGATCCAGTTATTCCGAAGCAAGCGTACAGAACGGTTTGCTCGATACCATTAGGGATTGCCGCAAGCGGGTCATCGTTACCTGTTTTGCCAGCAACCTTGCCCGCCTGCATAGCCTCGCGGAAATCGCCTTCGATACCGCGCGTTATGCAGGCCTGCTCGGGCGCAGCCTGCTGACCATGCACCGCGCCGGGCGCGCACATGATTATCTCAGCGCCCGACCAGGCTTTATCGATCCCTGGGAGTTGGGCTATCTGCCCCGCGAGCAGCAGTTATGGATCTGCACCGGCAGTCAGGGCGAACCGGCTGCAGCGTTGGGCAGGCTTGCCAGCGGTAGCCATCCGCACCTGTCCCTCGAGGAAGGCGACACCGTGGTGTTTTCCTCGCGGCTGATTCCAGGTAATGAGGAATCCTTGGCGGCGATCAAATCAGGCTTGATGGAGCAGGGCGTAACAGTCATTGATGACGACATGGCACCCATTCACGCCTCCGGCCATCCGCCGCAGGAAGATTTGCGTCAGTTGTATGGATGGCTGAACGCGCGATATCTGCTGCCGGTGCACGGCGAGCCTTATCACCAGCAGGCTCACCTCAAATTCAGTCGCGACCTGGGAATGAGCGGTACGGTGCCGGCCAATGGCGATCTGATAGACCTGCGCGGACGGCCTTGCAAGGTGGCGCAGATGTCTACAGGATTGGTTGAGATTCAGCGGGATTGAGGTCGCTGGTCTTCAAACCCGAATCCCCCCTAGCCCCCCTTTTTCAAAGTGGGGAACTGGTCCGAGCGGCTGCTGACTGTTGAATTCTCAGCGATAGCCAGTCGGCTGGACAAGACAAGTGCGGGATAGCAGTACCAACATTTCCCTTCAGTCCGAGACACGGAGCCGACTGCCAGCATGCCGCTCTCAGTGATAACTATCTGTCAAAACAACACAAACACGACAAGCCCGCACGAACGTCTCGCTCAACTGCCAGCTAGCCGCTCCTAGGGATCGCTAGTTGTCAGAACAACACAAACGCGCCAAGTCCGCGCGGCCAGCATGTCGCTTGCTGCGATAGCTCTATCTCAGGCCAACACAGACACCCCAAGCCCGCACGAACGTCCCCCACTTTGAAAAAGGGGGGCTAGGGGGGATTCGCTTTTAGGAACATGCGCTTTTCAGCAGCGCCCAATCAAACCAGTTCCTTGACCTTCTGCCACAACATGCCCAGCGCCAGCAGCGGGGCGCGGAAGCGGTCGCCGCCAGGGAAGGTCATATGGGGAATCTGGCTGAACAGGTCGAATCCGCGACTGGCCTGCCCGGTAATGGCTTCAGCCAGAATTCTTGCCGCCAGGTGCGTGGCGTTCACGCCGTGTCCCGAATACGCCTGCGCATAGAACACATTGGCCTGCCCGGACACTCTGCCAACCTGCGGCAAACGGTTGGCACCGATGCCGATCATGCCGCCCCATTGATAGTCGATTTGCACGTCGGCCAGCTCGGGAAACACTTTCAGCATCTTCGGACGCATATAGGCGGCGATATCCGCGGGATCACGGCCGGTATAGTGGCAGGCACCGCCGAATAACAGGCGGCGGTCGGCCGACAACCGGTAATAGTCCAGCCCCACCCGTTGATCACATAGCGCCATATTCTGCGGGATCAGCCGCTGCGCACGCGCTTCGCTCAGGGGTTCGGTGGCGATGATATAACTGCCCGCCGGGATGACCGTGCCGCTTAGCTGTTCGTCCAACTTGCCAAGGTAGGCATTGCAGCCGATCACCAGCTGCTGCGCGCGTACCGTGCCGCCAGCCGTGTGCACGGTGACAGTCGCGCCATACTCGATACGGGTCACCCGGGAGTTCTCGAACAGCCTGACGCCCAGGCTCTCAGCCGCTGCGGCCTCGCCCAGCGCCAGATTGAGCGGGTGCAGATGACCGGAGCCCATGTCGCTCATGCCGCCGACATATACATCGGAGCCGACCACGCTGCGCATATTGTCCGGCTCGATGATGCGTAGCTCATGCGCGTAGCCGAGGGATTCCAGATCGGCTTTTTCCTCGCGGAACTGCTCCAGGTGGCGGGGTTTGTTGGCCAGATCGCAATAGCCCCAGGTCAGATCGCAATCGATATCAAATTCAGCCACGCGGTCCCGCACGATCTGCACCGCCTCGATGCCCATGCGTTTGAATTCGCGCACACCTTCAGCGCCGACCTGGTTTTCAAACTGTTCCAGATCATGGCCCACACCGCGGATCAGCTGCCCACCGTTACGTCCGCTCGCGCCCCAGGCAATCTGGTGCGCCTCCAGCAGAATGACCGAGAGTCCGCGCTGCGCCAGCTCAATAGCTGTATTCAGCCCGGTGAAGCCGCCGCCGATGACGCAGACGTCGGCCTGGGTATCGCCTTTCAGTTCAGAGAAGGCGAGGGATTTGCTCGGTGTGGCGGCGTAATAGGAAGGCGCATGATGATCGGTATGACAGAGCATAAGACGGTTCCGTTGAGAGCAAGGAACCTCTGGAGAACTGCTGCGCTCGGCCAGGCTGCCTGCTACTGACCTTCGCTCGCCAGGTTCTCCAGAGGTGTCTGAAGACAACATGCTGACCAAAATACCCGATCCCGCTGCGCCAGGTACAGAAAAGGTCCGCTGCGATCGATGCCGGGCGTCCACGCACTCGCTCTGGTCTGCTAATCTAGGCGCCTGCCGTCCTTCGGAAAACGCCGCCATGCGCCCAGCCCACGCCCTGATCAATCTTGCCAATCTTCGCCATAATTACCTGCTTGCCAAACAGCTTTCCCCAGCCAGAGCTCTGGCCGTGGTGAAGGCCAATGCCTACGGCCATGGCGCGGTACGTTGCGCGGAGGCGCTGGCTGATCTGGCGGACGGGTATGCGGTGGCCTGCATCGAAGAAGCATTGCAGCTGCGCGAGGCGGGACTTAAGCATCCGATATTGCTACTGGAAGGCTGGTTCGAAGCCAGCGAGTTGCCACTGATTGCCGAGCAGCAGTTGTGGGTCGTGGTGCACCATCATGGGCAGCTGGCGGATCTTGAGCAGGCCAACCTGAGTCAACCGATTCACGTGTGGCTTAAACTGGATACCGGTATGCATCGGGTGGGCTTTACGCCTGATGAGTATCCGGCGATATGGCAGACGCTGCAGACCAATCCGCAGGTCGCCAGCCTGACCAAGATCACCCACTTCTCACGCGCCGATGAACCCTCCACGGGACGTACCGAGCAGCAGTTGGAGGTTTTCGAGCAGGCTACACGAAACCTTGAGGGGCCACGCAGCCTGTGTAACTCAGCTGGAGTGCTGGCGTGGCCGCAGGCACATGGCGACTGGTTGCGCCCGGGCATCATGCTGTACGGCGCCACGCCCTTCGATTTCGCACAGGACAGCGCAACCAACCTCAAACCGGTCATGCAGCTGGATTCGAAAATCATTGCTGTACGCGAAGTGCCGGCCAACGAGCCCATTGGTTACGGTTCGCGCTTTATCACCACCCGTCCCACGCGCGTGGGTGTGGTCGCCATGGGCTATGCGGACGGTTATCCACGTCACGCCCCGGACGGCACGCCTGTGCTGGTTGACGGCCTGCGTACTACCCTGGCCGGGCGCGTATCCATGGATATGCTGACCGTTGATCTGACCGATCTGCCCGACGCCGGACTCGGCAGCCAGGTCCGTCTGTGGGGGGAGGGTTTGAACGCGAGCGAAGTGGCAAGCTGGGCGGGCACCATTCCTTACCAGCTGTTCTGTAACCTGAACCGGGTACCTCGTCATTATCAGGACTGAGTCGCGTTGAAAATTCCGAACGGGCGTGCAATGATCCGCCTCACTTCGCCCCTCAGTATTGATCTGCTCTCGTTTCCGGAGGATTCCGACCTTGGATGTTGGCGCCCGACTCAAAACCATTCGGAAGCTGAAGGGTTTATCCCAGCGTGAACTGGCCAAACGTGCCGGCGTCACCAACAGCACCATCTCCATGATCGAAAAGAACAGCGTCAGCCCCTCTGTGAGCTCTTTAAAGAAAGTGCTCGCGGGCATCCCCATGTCGCTGGTGGATTTCTTCTCCTCGGAGGCGGAACAGGTGAACCAGCGCAAGGTGATCTTTCGCAGGGATGAGCTACTGGAGATTGGTTCGGGCCAGGTCTCCATGAAGCTGGTGGGTAAAAGTCATCAAAACCGGGCTTTTTCGTTCCTCAACGAGACCTATCCACCCGGCTCTGACACCGGGCCGGATATGCTCAACCACGAAGGCGAGGAGGCCGGAACGGTGGTTGCCGGCAAGCTGGAAATCACCATCGGCAGCGAGGTGTACATACTCGACACCGGCGACAGCTACTATTTTGAAAGCAGCCAGCCGCATCGTTTCCGCAATCCCTTCGAGACTCCCTGTACGCTGATCAGCGCAACCACGCCGGCGAATTTCTAGCTACCGGAGCGAGTGGGATTCCGGCTCCGATCAATAGGGCGGATAGGCCTCCAGCACCTGCCGCGCCATTTCATGGGTAGTCTGGATGCGATCGGTGGGTGATCGCTGGCGCTGATTCAACACCTCGCTGGTGCTGCCGCGCCAGACCAGCTTGTCGTCTGCAGCATCAATCAAATCGATCTGCATAGTCGCCACATCGTAGGTGACTGTGCGAGTCTGGGCCATTGGCCCCATCATGCCCCAGCCCCAATAATAGTGACCGCCACCGTAGTGAGTGGTCACGTTGTCCTGCCGCTGCTCAACAATCATGTACACCCGCACCCGCACATCCGGCTCGCCGTCATTGGACGGACGCAGGCCGCGCGCATCCAGCTGGGCGCTAACCGCGTCCTTGATTCGCTGCGTGGTCAGATCGCTGGTAATGCGCGGATCATCAGCCGGCCGGTAGCTGACCGCTGGCTCGCTCCAGCTCCAGTCACGATATTGAGTGAAGTCACGGTTGCTGTCGAAGTCGCGCTGGCCCTGTGTGGTCTGACAAGCGCCAAGCAGCAACACCAGGGACATCGGATAAAGAAAGCGCAACATGTTGCTACTCCGCTGGCAATGCCGGCCCTATGGCCTGCTCTTAACCTTGAGATATAGCAGAGATGATCGCCCCGGCAAATGTCCTCGGGCGCGGCGCGGCGTGCGTCGTTCACAGCAATTCCGTGCAATCTGCATGCAGGCATACAGCCATCTCGTGCAGAGTGCATAAGCAGGCATAGCTGGCGTTTTCGTAAGCGGTTGAAACTTAATGAAAAACGCTCAAGTCAAAGTGGCACGGGGATTGCCATGTTCCTTAAGCAGTTCAAAACGGATCTGATAGAAGAGGAATCGCCATGTATAAGTTGGAACAACTTGCCATTGCCACCGCGACCGCCGGTCTGGTCGTTCTTTCGCCAATGGCTGCCCATGCCGATGACAGCGACATGAATCGCCAGCTGGACGATGCGCGCGCGGAAGGCTCTGTCTCGACCGCCATCGCCACCAATCGCAATCTCAGCCCTTTCTCGATTGACGTCGACGTGGAGGGCAATACCGCGGTCCTGACCGGCGAGGTTGAGTCAGAAGTTGAAAAAGACCTGGCCGAACAAATCGCAGCGGACATCGACGGTATCGAAAATGTCGACAACCAATTGCAGGTGGGCAAAGAAGGGGATCACAGCAAGGCTGGCGAACGAACCCTGGCTGACCGCATGAGCGATACGTCCGCCACCGCCACCATCAAATCCAAGCTGCTCTGGAACAACAGCACGGAAGGTCTGGATATTCATGTCGACACCGAAAACGGCGTGGTCACGCTGACCGGCGAAACGGATTCGTCCGCTTCCAAAGAGCTGGCCGAACGCCTGGCCGAGGACACTGACGGCGTCCGGGAAGTGCGCAATGAGTTGCAGGTAACCGGTGAGGACGCCACCGAGACAGAAGAGGGCACGGTCGCCGAAACAGCGGACGATGCCGGCAACGTCATCAGTGACGCCTGGATTACCAGCAAAGTGAAGTCGAGCTACCTGTTCAGTCGCAGTCTCAGCGGTCTCGATATTTCAGTTGATACCAACAACGGCAAGGTCGTGCTGGAGGGCTCGGTGGATACTGATGCAGAAAAGGATCTGGCTGAGCAAACCGCGAAGAACATTCGCGGTGTAAAGGAAGTCGACAGCTCGGCGCTAAGCGTGGCCGAGTAACGGCGTCGGGCCGGACGGTCGCGGAACAACCTGATTGGCCGCCCGGTCCTAATAAACAGAGTGACGTACGCAACCAAGACCAACATCAGCCTCTCGACTTCGAGGAGAACTGCCATGCTCAGCTGGGCTATCACATTCCTGATTATCGCGATTATCGCCGCCGTGCTCGGCTTCGGTGGCATAGCCGGTACCGCAACCAGTATCGCCAAGATCCTGTTCGTCGTGTTCCTGGTGTTGTTTGTCATTTCGCTGGTCATGGGGCGCCGCGGCCCCAAACCCTGAGATCGTGCGGCGCCCGTAGTAATGCGGGCCGCCCCTTTTTTGCTTATTCGACCCGACGCCAGGGATTGTTTTCCAGCCGATTGTGCACTGCAGTGGCGGCCTGGGCAGCCTGCCCAATCGCCACGCTGATCTGCTTGAGCCCCGCCACCACGTCGCCCACTGCGTACAACCCGTCAACGGATGTCTGCTGATGCCCGTCCACGATCAGCGCGCCGTCTTCGTCCTGCTCAGCATCCAGATCCTTGACCAGCGCGGCACGACAGGTATTGCCAAGGTTCGGGTAGATGATATCGAACAGGCATTGCTTGCCCTCGACGGTGGTTACCTGGATGCGATCATCTTCGCTCAGACATATCCGACTCACCCTGTCACTGATCAGCCTGATACCGTAGCGCTCGGCTTTGGCCAGCGCATCGTCACAGGCATCCGGCTCACCATGAACGATCACTGTTACCCGGTCGGTGAAGGTGCGTAAGAACACCGCATGATTGATGGCATTCTCAGCCTCGCCATACACCGCAATATCGTCGCCGTTCACCTCATAGCCGTCACAAATGGCGCAGAGCCGGACGATCCCGGAAGTGATTGCCCGGTCTATATCAGGCATTTCCGGCAGGATATCCTCGATACCCGTGGCCAGGATCACGCTTCTGGCGGTGATCGCCCGGCCATCTATATGCGCCTCGAAGGCATCACCTTTGCGCCCAAGACGCTCGACCGTTCCCGTCTCTATACGGGCGCCGTATTCAAGTACCTGGGTACGCAGCCGGGACAGCAGCTCCGGGCCGCTTATACCCGGAGGGAAGCCGGGGTAATTGTGGCTGGTAGGGATATAGGAAGCGCGGCTGGCACCTGCGTCGACGATCAGGCAGCGTCGGTGAAAGCGCGCCAGATAGATGCCGGCGGTCAGCCCTGCAGGCCCACCACCGACGACCAGACAATCGACTTCTGTTGCGGATATCTCGGACATAACGCTTCCTCGGCTGAATCACCGGTAGAAAACCATTGTCCGGGGAAGTTCGCCGCCTGCATGGGCTTCATTCAGGCGGCAGTGAAGCGACCCTCGAGGTAACTGACGATTGCCTTGGAGTCGTACAGCCAGGTTGTCTTGCCATCGTCGTTGATACGCAGACAGGGCACCTTGATCCGTCCGCCCTGTTCAAGCAGCGTCTGGCGGTCCTGTTCGTTGTTCTTTGCATCATGCAGCGCCACCGGCACATTCAACACATGCAACTTGCGGCGCACCTTGACGCAGAACGGGCAGGCCTTGAACTGATAGAGCGCGAGATCCTTTGCGGCCTCGCTGACCGCTGCCTGAGCCTCGGGCGAGCGCTTCATCCGTGGCGGCCGCGTGATGTAATCACCCGCCACGATCAGATTACCCAGGCCGATTCTGACTGCCTTCATGATCATCGAAACACACCTTGAACAGTAAAGAGGGCGCACAGCTTACGCGATTGCCGCGCGGCCAGGCCAATCGGGCATAATCCGCTCATACGCTCGCTAACCGGAATGCATTCATGAAGCGACACCTGCTGCTCGACACCGCCCCCATCCCCAACACCGCCGAGGCCCTGTGCCTGTTCGAGTACGGGGAAGATTTCGTTATCAAACTGCAGAGCGGCAAGGGCGGGCAGTTGATGAACACCCGCATGCACGGCTCCGAAGACGCGTTGGCAGAAATTCCCTGTCGTTCACTGGCCGGACGCAGTGAGGTCCGCGCGCTGATTGGCGGACTGGGGATGGGTTTCACGCTGGCCTCGGCGCTGCGTCATCTTGCGTCCGATGCGGAGGTGATTGTGGCCGAGCTGGTGCCCGGGGTGATCGAATGGAACCGGGGCGCGCTTGGCGCGAAGGCCGGCAATCCGCTGGACGACCCGCGCGCCCGGGTATTGAATGAAGACGTTGCGGTGATCCTGCAGGACAGTGCGGGCCGCTTCGATGCGATCATGCTGGATATCGACAACGGCCCGGAAGGCCTGACCCGCAATACCAATAGCTGGATCTATTCTCTGGAAGGCCTGCGCGCCTGCGCCCGGGCATTGCGAACCGGTGGGATGCTGACCGTCTGGTCGGCCAGCGCCGATCGGGATTTTTCCAATCGACTTGGCAAGGCGGGTTTTCGCGTGGAGGAACGTCAGGTCTACGCGCATGGCAATCGCGGCGCCAAACACACCATCTGGGTCGCCACACCCAAGACGGCTTCCAGACCAGGCCGGGCAACTCAGACATCAATAGCAACGAGGGCAGGGCAATGACATCCACCAAAAGTACCCGCGCCAGCCGCGAAGCCAGTTATCGTGAGAAAGCGCTGAAGATGTATCCGTGGGTCTGTGGCCGTTGCGCCCGCGAATTCGATGGCAAGCGCATCGGCGAGCTGACCGTTCACCACCGCGATCACAATCATGACAACAATCCTGAAGACGGCTCCAACTGGGAGCTGCTCTGTCTGTACTGCCACGACAACGAACACTCCCGCTACACAGACCAGCAATATTTCACCGAGTCGTCCACCGCGACGCCGCAGACCGGCAAGGCCACCCACAAGGCGTTTGCTGATCTGGCGTCGCTGCTGAAGAACAAGGACGCAGATTCCTGAAACGTATAACGCTTGAGCAGCATCAGGTCTGGGTCTATCTCACCGGATTGCTGACCGGTATCACCCTCGGCAGCCTGTTTCCCGGTACAGCCGCATTGCTGGAAACCTTGATCTGGCCCGTCCTGGCTGTATTGCTGTACGCAACCTTTTTGCAGGTACCGCTACTGCACGTGCGCCAGGCGTTCCGTGACCGGCGCTTTGTCAGTGCCGTGCTGACCGGCAATTTCGTGCTGATGCCTTTGGTAGTCTGGGGTCTGGTGCAATGGCTGCCTGATAATGCGGCGCTGCGGCTCGGCGTGTTGCTGGTGTTGCTGGTGCCCTGTACCGACTGGTTTATCAGCTTCACCCAGCTTGGCGGTGGTGATGTGCCCGGCGCCGTCGCGGTAACGCCACTCAATCTGCTGTTCCAGCTGGGTCTGCTGCCGGTGTATCTCTGGGCGATGACTGATTCGCAGTTGACAGCAGTATTGACCCTGGCGGACGTCGCCCCCGCACTATTGGTCGTGCTGTTGCCGCTGCTTGCGGCGGTCCTCAGCGAGCGCTGGATCGAGGCACGCCCCGGCCGCGACTCGGTGCGCGATACGCTGGCCTGGTGGCCCATTCCATTGCTGGGCCTGGTCATTCTGCTGGTTGCCGCGGTACAGGTATCGACACTATACGAAGCCCTGGCCTGGCTTCCCTGGGTAATTCCGGCCTACGTTGCCTACCTTGTCATCGCCGCACTGGTCGCCAGACTGCAGGCTCGGTTATGGCAGCTTCCCGCAAGTCAGGGCCGCACGCTGGCGTTCAGCTTCGGAACGCGCAATTCCTTCGTGGTATTGCCCTTTACCCTGGGGTTACCCAATGGCTGGGAGATCGCAGCGCTGGTCATCGTGGTGCAATCGCTGGTTGAGCTGTTCGGCATGCTCGCCTATCTGCGCTGGATACCCGGCAGGCTGTTCAAATCGTAGAAACAACGATGCGTCTCTCGCCCGAAGCGTTCCCGCCGATAGGAACCCAGGCAGAGGGTTCTGCTAGTATTTCTATCTCCCAGGCGCGCCAGGCCGGTGCGCTGATTATTGTGCAGGCTAAAGGAACCCCATGCAGAACGACGTATTCACGCTGCCGGCACTTGACGGCTATCTTCTCGGCGCCACGCTGTATCCGGCTGAACAACCGATAGGGAAGCTGATTGTCGCCGGCGCGACCGGCGTACCCCAGGGCTTTTACCGACGCTTCGCTGAACACGCAGCGCAACGCGGCTATACCACGCTGACCTTCGACTACCGCGGCGTCGGTCGCTCTGCGCCCGAGACGCTACGCGGATTCGAGATGCAATACCTGGACTGGGCGTATCTGGACCTTGCCGCTGCGGTGAACCATATGAGCACCGGCGACCTGCCGCTGTACATGGTCGGGCACTCCTTCGGCGGGCACGCATTTGGCCTGCTGCCCAATCACCAGCGGGTCAGTGGTTTCTATACCTTCGGCACGGGTGCCGGCTGGCACGGCTGGATGCCGCCGCTTGAGCGGATACGTGTTCAGGCAATGTGGAAACTGGTCGCACCGGTGATCACCCGCACCAAGGGTTACCTGGCGTGGAGTCAGCTGGGCATGGGCGAGGATCTGCCGATGGGTGTCTATCGGCAATGGAAGCGTTGGTGCCGCAATCCGCGTTACTTCTTCGAGGACCCGGACATGACCCATGTGCACCAGAGCTTCGCCAGCGTCACGACACCCATTGTCGCGCTGAATACCACCGACGATCACTGGGCTTCGCCCCGCTCGCGTGACGCCTTCATGTCTGCCTACAGCCAGGCGCCCTATCACCCTGTCACCCTGATACCCGCCGAACGCGGCCTGCCTGCCATAGGGCACATGGGCTATTTCCGCTCCAGTGCGCAGCCTCTGTGGGAGGATACGCTGGACTGGTTCGGATCACTTGAACACCGTCGTGTTGCCTGACGAGGACCGCATGCGAAAGCTTCTGCTGAACTGCGATATGGGTGAAAGTTTCGGCGCCTGGCGCATGGGGCTCGATGAAGAGGTCATGCCGCACGTCGACTGCGCCAACATCGCCTGCGGCTATCACGCCTCCGATCCAGGAATCATGCGTCGCACTGCACTGCTCGCGCTGGAGCATGGCGTGCGCATCGGCGCGCATCCGTCTTATCCGGATCTGGTGGGGTTTGGCCGGCGTTCAATGAAGTGCTCGGCGCAGGAAATCCGCGACATGCTGCTGTATCAGATCGGCGCGCTGGACGGCATTTGCCGCGCCGAGGGCGGCCGTGTGAGTTACGTGAAGCCGCATGGCGCGCTGTACAACGACATGATGCAGCAGCCCGACATACTCCGCGCCGTCATGCAGGCCGCCAGCGATTATGATCCAGCACTGCCCCTCGTGGTCCTGGCGAAGCAGGATAACAACCCCGCCCGCAGCATGGCTGCCGAGTTCGGGCTTGAGCTGATCTTCGAAGCCTTCGCGGACCGCGCCTACGATGCGTCCGGCCACCTTGTACCGCGTGATCAACCCGACGCCGTGCATCAGAGCACTGCACTCATTCTCCAACAATCATTGATTCTCGCCCGCGGCGAGCCACTGCGCGCCTCGGACGGTTCCTCTCTCACATTGACCGCCGATACGCTGTGCGTACACGGTGACAATGCCGAATCAGTAGCCGTCGTCCGGCAGATCGCCGCTGCGCTGGACGCTGCCGCGCGGATATGAAGCTGCGCATCGAACGGGCATCAGTCGACACGCTGATGATCCGCCTGTTTGACCGCATTGAAGAAGGCAACATGCCCTGGTTGCTGGCCGCAGCGCAGCGCTTGCGGTCGCGGTTCGGTAATCAGCTGATCGACCTGGTGCCGTCCTACACCACCCTGATGCTGCACTACGACCTGCGCCAGCTGGACGAGCACGCTGCCTGTACGTTGGTCACCGCCGCACTCGAAGCCTTGCAGCCACTTCCACCTGAGCAGGCCGGCCGCCGACATGAGATCGCAGTGTGGTACGACAAAGCTGTCGGGCCTGATCTTGGTCGCCTGTCAGACCTCACCGGGTTGAGGGTTGATCAGGTGATCGCGCTTCACAGCGGTCACGAATACCAGGTGTTCGCGTTGGGCTTCGCTCCCGGTTTCGCCTATATGGGCTTGCTTGATGAGCAACTCGCCACGCCACGTCTGTCCACACCGCGCAAACGCGTGCCCGCGGGTAGTGTCGCCATTGCTGAACGTCAGACCGCGGCCTATCCCTTGGCCTCCCCTGGGGGCTGGAATCTGGTGGGGCGCACGCCGGCACCGCTATTCGACCGCGACCGGGAGGGCTATAGCTTGCTGCAACCCGGCGATCGCGTACGATTCGTGCCGGTCGAGCGCGCCGAATTTGTCCGCTGGGGCGGCGACGACACGCCCGTACCGGGTGACGCGTGAACAGCCTGATAGTCGAGCGTACCCTCGGTCTGGCCCAGCTACAGGATGGTGGGCGTTTTGGCGTTCGCCATCTCGGCGTTACCCAGGGCGGCGCGCTGGACTGGATCGCCCTGGGTTGGGCCAACTGGCTGCTGGGCAATGCACCGACTGCCTGCGCTCTGGAGATACCAATGGGCGGCATCACCCTGCACTGCGAATCCGACACCACACTGGCGCTAACCGGTGCGGACCTGGCCGTCGTACTGGATGATCAGCCCATCGCCTCCTGGCGCACTTTCAGCGTGCGACGCGGCCAGCGCCTGCAGTTCAATTCACCCCGCAACGGCGTCCGCGCCTACCTCGCCGCACCCGGCGGATTCAGCGCGCCGCTGGTGCTCGGCTCGGCCGCTACAGTGACCCGTGAGGGCCTGGGTGGACTGGACGGCTCGGGACAGGCACTACGTCAGAATGACCGCCTAATTTTCGAAGATTTGGCGAACTCCCCGCGCACCATGCCCGAGGAACACATACCAGCATACGGTCAACCCGCCCTGTTAGAGCTGATACCCGGCGCTCAGATTGCCGGATTTACCGGCGAGTCGTTGTTCAGAGCCTTCAATCACCCATGGCGAATCGACCCCCGTTCCGACCGTATGGGCATCAGGCTGTCCGGCAAGTCTTTACGCTATACAGGTGAGCCACTGATCTCCGAAGGCATCCCCCTCGGTGCCGTGCAGGTACCGCCGGACGGGCAACCGATAGTGCTGATGAATGACCGCCAGACCATCGGCGGTTATCCAAGGCTCGGCGCACTCACGCCCGTTTCGGTGGCACGGCTGGCCCAGTGCGCGACAGGCGATGAGATCCGGTTGGTTGCTGTCGGGCAAGGTAAAGCCAGGAAGGAGATGATTGAAGCCTGGAATGGCCGGCTCTTCCAGAGGGAAGGCCGGCCAAACCAGACCTATCGCGGTGTCTAGCGCTTCAGCGGTCTGTAGCGCTTTCCATACGCTCTTCCTCGTCCGCGTTCTCAATGTCTCCCGTTGGGCCGCCTACTGGTTCGGTGGTCTCCTCCAACGCTTCGCTAGTGGCGCTGTCATCCTGCGTGGTGCCGCTGTCGCTGCTTGGCAGGTTGGCTCGAACAAAAGCTTCCTGACCTTCCAGCTCCAGTACCTGGGACGAGTTGAGACGAACCTCGCGCAACAACTCGGGATTCTCGGCCAGCTTCATATCAAACGACGGAATGATTTCCTTAAGCGTCGCCTGCCACTCAGCGCTTTCAACTTGCTCGGGGAAGACCCGTGTCAGCAGATTGAGCATGATTGGCGGAGCAGTGGATGCTCCAGGAGACGCGCCCAGGAGTGTCGAAAAGGTGCCGTCCTCAGAGACCACCACCTCGGTGCCGAACTGCAGCGTTCCGCCTTCATCAGTCTTCTTGATGATCTGCACCCGTTGGCCGGCATTGGTGAGTTCCCAGTCGTCGGGATTCAACTCAGGATAGTAGGCACGTAGTGCGTCGAGCCGATCCTCGCGGTCCTGGAGCACTTCGCTAACCAGATAACGCACCAGATTGAAGTTACTCAGCCCCACTTCCATCATCGGCAGGATATTGCTGAAGGTTATTGAACTGAACAAATCCGTCCAGGAGCCTTCTTTCAGAAACTTGGTCGAAAAAGTAGCGAAGGGTCCGAAAAAGAGGGTGGGCTGGCCATTCAGATAGCGCAGATCAAGGTGTGGCACCGACATCGGTGGCGACCCTTCAGCGGCCAGGCCGTACGCCTTCGCCTGATGTTGTGACACTACCTCCGGATTCGTGGTGTAAAGAAAGGAGCCGCCCACCGGGAAACCGGCGTACTGCTTGGCCTCAGGGATACCGGACTCCTGAAGCAAAAGGAGCGCCGCCCCGCCGGCACCATTGAAAACGTAGCGGCTATTAACGGTCTCTGTTTCTCCGCTTTCAAGATTAGCCACAGTGACGCGCCATGTTCCATCCTCGTTACGTTCTAGCCCACGTATCTCACTATTGGTCGCCAGCGATATGTTTGGCTGTTGCGCCAGGTGATCTGCCATCTGACGCGTCAGCACGCCCCAATTGACTTCGGTGCCCAGATCCATGCGGGTGGCGGCCATGGGCGTGTCTTCCTCTCGGCCCGCCATCACCAATGGCAGCCACTCCGCGATGGTGGCTTTGTCCTCTGTGTATTGCATGCCGGTATAGAGCGGATTCTCCGACATCCGCTCGTAGCGCTCGTTCAGGAAGTCGATATTCTCCTGTCCCCATACCAGACTCATATGCGGTACTGACGAGATAAAGCTTTGGGGATCAGAAAGAACGCCCCGCTCGACCTGATGAGCCCAGAACTGCCGCGATATCTCAAACTGTTCGGTGACGCCGATCGCGCGAGCAATATCCACACCGCCGTCATCCGTGGTTGGGGTGTAGTTCATTTCGCAAAAGGCGGAGTGGCCGGTGCCAGCATTATTCCAGCCATCGGAACTCTCCTGTGCAATGCCGTCGAGGCGTTCGTATAACTGAATATTCCAATCGGGCTCAAGCTCGTTGAGCCAGGTGGCCAGCGTTACGCTCATGGTCCCGCCGCCTATCAGCACGACATCGACGATCTCCTGATCGCTCTGCGAAACCTCATCTGATTGGGCCAGAACATAGCCTGGCAGTAACCAGAGGTGCAGGAATAATGCTGCGGTCAATTGTTTTTTCATGGCAGTCTCGACTTGCTGGGTTGCGGAAACACTGTTCCGTGCACGGCGCTTGCGCTGTCGCGCATCGGATGGGTGGGCCGGTAAGTGTGTGCAAGGTGCAACACTATCGACAGCGCATGAGAGAGCTGTGTTGCATGGATAACGCGGAAAAAGATGAATTTACAGGGCAGATCAACACGGTTTTCCGTCAACAGCAAATCGATCAGCGTTCCGACTGCGCGGAAAGACGCCTGTTCGGCAAGCCTCTCCTATTTACAGGCGCACACCTGATACCGAAGGCATCCTCTCGGCACCATGCAGCTATCGCTGGCGAGCGTGATCGCGGCTGCTGACCAGGGTCAGCCAAAAATGGCAGCCTCGTTGACCAGATTGTGCGGGGCCATACGTACCTCGGGCGGTGGGGACAGTGCGATTAAAACGCGTAACGCCCTGCTGCGGCTTGATCGGCATCAATGCATGGGTGCACCCGGCTGATTATGCAAGAGCATGGCATTGAATCCCTTCCTTGCAACCGACACATGCCTATCGTTTTCCTATGACCATCGGAAGATAGCTGAAGCCACCTGTCGGGAAGAGCGCACGTTTGGGCTGTTCGCCGGCTGCCATTTCCAGCCGGTCCACTCTGGACAGGAATTCCTTCATCAGAATCGTCAGTTCCATTCTCGCCAGGGGCGCGCCTGGGCAGATGTGAACGCCCGCGCCGTAAAGCAGATTGTGCGCACTGTTCTGCTGCGGGCAAAACGCATCCGGATCGCCGAAAACCGCTTCGTCACGGTTGGCCGAAGCCCACAGAATAGTCAGCTTCTCGCCGGCGGGGATTTGTCTTCCTCCCATCTCGACTTCTCGCGTGGTTATCCGGCGATTGGACATCAGCGGCGCGTCCATACGCAGTATTTCATCGATGGCGTCTGACAGCTCCTTTTCACTGGTCTCGCCGGCGAGACGCTGCCGGAGATCCGGATGCTCGGACAGGTAGTTCAACACAATCGATACGCTCGAGCTGATCGTGCTGAGTTCACCGGCCGTCCAGTTCCGCAGCAGGCTCGTGAGTTCTTCATCGGTCATCGGCCGACCATTGACGGACTCTTCCATCAGCGACGTAGTGACATCCCTGGAGGCGTCGGCTCCGGCCTGGCGGCGGGTATTCAGCAAGCCTTTAATGTAGCCGTCAAACTCTTGCGCAACGTCCGCCATGGCCTGGCGGTCACCAGCAAGAGTAGCCCGATGGTTCCTGTTCACCCATTCGCGGAGAGGCTCATTCAGGGAGTCAGGCCAGCCCATAAAGGCGCACTGGATTTGCAGCGCAAACGCCTGACTGAACCGTTTGACGACATCAAACGGCTGGCTGTCCGGCAGACTATTAACGAGGTCGCGCGCGATTTCGCGACAAATCGGCTCAAATGCGTTCATCGCCTGGGGTGAGAAGTAAGGCTCAATCAGCTGGCGATAGGGGGTGTGCTCGGGCGGATCCATGCCATTCGGTACGGAAAGATGGCTCGAAGCCGCGCTGCTGAAGGTTTCATGATCGTCCAGAACCCGCTTCACGTCGGCATGCTTGAATACGGTCCAGTGCTGGAATTCGCTCCAGGCGACCGGACACTGCGCCCGCATGGCGTCGTAGGCCCGTGTCTGGGCGGATAAAACCTCATCTGCTCTGGGATTCCAGTCAGGTTTGCGGGTTTCGTCAATCATGGGTAACCCTCGAAGAAAATGTGTGGCGTCGTCGCCAAGACCTCAATAAGCATCAGAGTCCTGTTCCCGTGCCCGCGTAACGCGGTCCACAAGGTAGACCAGCCCATGGTAATCAACCCCGCCGTGCTGGCTCAGGCCGATCTCGCAGGTGCGGCTGGTGCTGATGCCCTCTGCGCAGTGCTGCACGGCATCCTGTAGATGACGCAGAGCGTGAGCGTTCAGTTCGGGCGTGGTGAAACCCTTGTCGCCGGCAAAGCCACAGCAGTGGATGCCTTCGGGGATCACCACCCGAGTGGTACAGCGTTTGACGATGTCAATGAGCCCCTGGGCTTCGCCCAGATGCTGGGTGCTGCAGGTGACGTGCACCGCGACCGGAGCCTGCTGCGCAGTAAATTCCAGGCGCTGCAGCAGGTGCTCGCGAATGAAACGCACCGGATCGTAGAGATCCAACCGTGGGTCGGCTCCATCCTGCAACAGACGCAGGGTGCAGGGACTGGTGTCGCAGTAGATGGGGTCCAGGCCGCCGCGGCTGGTCTCGAGCAAGGCCGCGATCGTTTCCTGCCGCTTGCGTTCGGCCTGCTCGGCGTAGCCTTTGGAGGCAAAGGGCTGTCCGCAACAGAGTTGGTTCAGCTGTGGCGGAAAAACCACCTGATAGCCGGCTTTTTCCAGCAGGGCCTGCGTCTTGTCCACCACCGGCATCTGTTCTGCATCGCCGGCGGACGGCCCCATGACGCGAGAAACGCACGCGGCCAGATAGACTACCCGTGGCCTGGAATCGACCACCGGGCAGGGCACACGCATGCTGCGAACCGGCTGCGGCATGGCGGTGGTCCACTGGGGTATCCGCCCGCTGCTCGCCTTGCTCAGCGCGGCCGAGGCGCGGGCCAGCAAGGGAGCGCCCAGCGTCATGCGTGCCCCCTTGGCGGCGTAGAGCATCAAGCGGGTAGCGCCCGCGGCGCCGCTAAAGTAATCCGTCAGCCAATCGGCGGTGCGCGTATTGGTCGCATCGCGGCCGCGCAACGTGCGCACCAGGTCGCCGGTGTTGATACCCACCGGGCAGCGCAGGGCGCACAGCCCGGTGGCGGCGCAGGTATCAATGCCCTGATATTGATAGGCGCGTTCCATGGCGGTGGTATCGATGCCGGCGCGCTTGTTCGCCTGGATATCGCGCCAGACGACAATGCGTTGGCGCGGGCTCAAGGTCAGCCCTCGGGAAGGACAGACCGGCTCGCAGAAGCCGCATTCGGTGCACTTGTCGATGATCTCGTCAGCGGGCGGCAGCGGCTTGAGGTGTTTGAGGTGAATCCGCGGATCATCGCTGAGCACCACATCCGGATTGAGAATGCCCTGCGGATCGAGCAGACGCTTGATCTGCCACATCAGCTGGTAGGCGTCGCTGCCCCATTCCAGCTCGACGAAGGGCGCCATGTTGCGTCCGGTGCCGTGCTCGGCCTTCAGCGAACCACCGAACTCCACTGCCACCAGTTGCGCGACATCCTGCATGAACGCTTCATAGCGAGCCACCTGCGCCGGGTCGTCGAAGCCCTGGGTAAACACAAAATGCAGGTTGCCTTCCAGCGCATGGCCGAAAATGATCGCCTCGTCATAGCCGTGGCGCTCGAACAGTTCGATCAGCCGATTGACCCCCTCGGCCAGTTGCTCGATGGGGAAGGTCACATCCTCGATTATCACCGTGGTGCCGGTCTGGCGCACCGCGCCGACGGCGGGAAAGGTGTCCTTGCGAATCTTCCACAGCTGGTTGTAAACAGCCGGGTCTTCGCTGAAGTCGACGCGCTTCTCCAGCGTGAAGTCGGCAATCGACGCCATGATCAGCGCCAGCTGCTCGTGCAGCAGGGACTGGCTGGCGGCGCGCGATTCAATCAGCAAGGCGCAGGCATTGGCCGACAGACCTTTTACCCAATCAGGCATGCCCGGTTGGTTCTCCACCGAGTGCAGGCTGCGTCTATCCAACAACTCCACCGCCGACACTGGCTGCGGCTTGAGCGCCGCCACGGCGCGGCAGCAGCTTTGCACGTCGGGGAATACCAGCAGCGCGCTGGCCTTGTGCGGGTAGTCCGGCACCGTGTTGTAAGTGACCGAACTGATAAAGCCCAGGGTGCCCTCGGAGCCGACCATCAGATGACTGAGCATATCCAGCGGTGCATCGAAGTCGACCAGGGCGTTGAGCGATAAACCGGTGGTATTTTTCAGCCGGTATTTGTGGCGGATTCTGTCGGCGAGGGCGGTATTGGCCCGGGTCAGGCGGCCGAGTTCGGCCAGGTGCCCTAGCAGTTCGGCGTGGCTGGTCTCGAAGGCCGAAACGCTCTGCGGGTCTTCGCTGTCCAGCACGCTGCCATCGGCCAGCACCAGGCGGATACCGGCCAGGGTATGGTAGGTATTCTGCGCCGTGCCACAGCACATGCCGCTGGCATTATTGGCGACGATCCCACCGATCTTACAGGCGTTGATCGATGCCGGATCGGGGCCAATCTTGCGTAGAAAGGGCGCCAGTGCCGTATTGGCCTGGGCGCCGATCACTCCCGGTTGCAGACGGATCTGCCGGCCCTGATCACGCACCTCGCGGCCGTTCCAGTGATCGCCCAGCACAATCAGCAACGAATCGGAGATCGCCTGGCCAGACAGGCTGGTGCCGGCAGCGCGGAAGGTCACCGGCACCTGATGACTACTAGCCAGCTTGAGCAGCTGCACGACTTCCGCCTCCGACTCGACACGCACCACCAGCTTGGGGATCAGCCGGTAGAAGCTGGCATCCGTGCCGAAGGCCAGTGTGGAAAGCGGATCGTCGAAGCGCCGCTCGCCCGGAATCACGCGTTCGACGGCTGTCAGAAAGGCTGTTGGCAGGCTAGAGGCGGTCATGGCAACTCCGGTCGTCATCAAGGGTGCCAGGCTCAGCGGCCGAGCTCGCGTACCAGGGAATCGGCGCTGATGTCTGCAATGGTTCTGGCACCGGTCAGTACCATGGCCACGCGCATCTCCTTGTCGATCAGCTCCAGCAGATTGCTCACCCCGGCGCCGCCGGCTGCAGCCAGCGCGTACACATAGGCGCGGCCCAGCATCACGGTGTCGGCGCCCAGTGCGAGCATTCGCACCACGTCCAGGCCCGTGCGAACGCCCGAGTCGGCCAGGATGGTCAGATCGCCCTTCACCGCATCGGCAATCGACGGCAGCGCGCGCGCACTGGACAGCACGCCATCGAGCTGGCGTCCGCCGTGGTTGGATACCACGATCCCGTCGGCACCGAAGCGCACTGCGTCACGCGCATCGTCGGGGTCAAGGATGCCCTTGATGACCATCGGACCGTCCCAGAATTCGCGGATCCACTCCAGATCCTTCCAGGATATGGACGGATCAAAATTCTCCCCCAGCCAGCCGATGTAGTCCGCCAGCCCGGTGGGATTGCCACGGTAGGTGGAGATGTTGCCCAGATCGTGGGGCCGGCCGAACAGGCCGACATCCCAGGCCCAGGCGGGATGCGTCACGGCCTGCAGCATCCGCCGCATGGGCGCATTCGCGCCGCTCATGCCGGAATGAGCATCACGGTAACGCGCCCCCGGCACCGGCATGTCGACGGTAAATACCAGGGTCGTGACGCCGGCGGCCTTGGCGCGCTCCAGGGCATTCTTCATGAAGCCCCGGTCCCTGAGCACGTATAGCTGGAACCACATCGGCCGCTTGATCGCCGGCGCGACTTCCTCGATAGGACACACCGAGACCGTGGAGAGGGTAAAAGGAATGCCCTTGTCCGACGCCGCTTTCGCCGCCTGCACTTCGCCGCGCCGGGCGTACATGCCGGTCAGGCCGACTGGCGCCAAAGCCACGGGCATCGACAGTGTCTCGTTGAACAGGCGGGTCTCCAGACTCAGCTCGGACATGTCACGCAACACCCGCTGGCGCAGCGCTATTCCGGCCAGATCCTCGACGTTACGCCTGAGGGTGTGCTCGGCGTAGGAGCCGCCGTCTATGTAATGGAAGAGAAACGCTGGCAGTTTGCGTTGTGCTGCGGCGCGGTAATCGGTAGAGGCCGAAATGATCATGTGCATTACTCTGAAGCTGAAAAAAGACGCCGGGAATCTGAGGCGCCGCGGTTGTCAGCGGCGTTCCAGGTTCGCTGGCGAAGAAACAACCGTGCGCTTCAGCCAGGCCGGAGCGCACCTTGGGTCAACTGGCCGCCAGCGGGTCACTAACACCCAGTACATACACGGCGAACAATGCGATCAACCCGGTGAACAGCACGTAGTAAAGGGTAGGCCAAATGGTTTTGCGCAGGATGTTGCCCTCGCGTCCGAGCAGCCCTACGGTCGCGGACGCCGCCACTACGTTGTGGATGGCGATCATATTCCCTGCTGCTGCACCTATGGCCTGTGCCGCAACAATCAACGCACCGGAAATGCCCAGGTTGTCGGCGACGCCAAACTGGAACTGGCTGAACATCATGTTGCTGACCGTATTGGAACCGGCGATAAACGCGCCCAGCGCACCAATACTCGGCGCCAACAGCGGGTAGATGCCACCGACGCTCTCGGCCACCCAGAGCGCCATCAGAATCGGCATACTGGCCAACTCTGCCTCGTTAACCCCGGAGTTAATCAGAATACGCACCATGGGCAGGGTAAACAGCAACACAAAGCCGGCGCTGAGCAACACACCGGATGACTCCTTTACGGCGGCGCCCAGCTCCCGGGCTTTCATGCCGTGCAGGAAGAAGGTTGCGATGACCACTGCAACCAGAATACCGCCCGGCAGATACAAAGGCATGAAGCTGGCGCTGACGCCGCTCTCGCCCAAAATGTCCGGAAAGCTGACCGCCACGGCCTTCAACGCCGCATCCACCTCCGGTATCACGCGGCTGATGACAAGCAAGAGGCCGACCAATACGTAGGGTAGCCAGGCGCGGATGCTGCTCATTGATTTCGCTGTCAGCTGGTCCAGTTTCATCTCCACCGTGCCCAGCCACTCACTGGGCCAGTCCTTCGCCGGGGCGAAATCCCAGGTCGTTTTCGGCAACAGAAAGCCCTTGCGCACGGCGGTGGTGACGATGGCCAGGCCGATCAGGCCGCCGCCAAGTGATGGGAATTCCGGACCGAGAAAAATGCCGGTAGCCGCATAGGGCAGGGTGAAAGCCAGGCCGGCGAACAGCGCGAACGGTAGCACCTCAAAGCCCGCTTTCCAGCTCTTCTCCGCCCCGAAGAAGCGCGTCAGCATCAGCACCATGATCAGTGGCATGGCGGTTCCGACGATGGCATGGATGATCGCCACCTCGCTAGTGATCAACTGCAGAAACTCTGCCCATGACGAGCCCTGCTCGATGAGCTGCGCGCCGATGACGGTGGAGTCCAGCCCGGTGCTTACCCCAACGATGATAGGCGTACCCACCGCACCAAAGGACACCGGCGTGCTCTGTACCAGCATGCCCATCAGCACCGCAGCCATGGCCGGAAATCCGATGGCCACCAGCAAGGGCGCAGCGATCGCCGCCGGGGTGCCAAAGCCCGAGGCGCCTTCAATAAAGCAGCCGAATAGCCAGGCGATGATGATCGCCTGAATACGGCGGTCAGGACTGATAGTGGCGAAGCCAGCACGGATCGCGGTGATGCCGCCCGAATGCTTGAGCGTATTGAGCAGCAATATCGCGCCAAAGATAATCCACAGCAGCCCGAGGGTAATGACCAGACCCTGAAGCGTTGAGGCCAGGACCCGGTTGAGACTCATGTCCCAGGCGAACAGACCCACGGCTGCGGTAACCAGGTAGACCAGGGGCATGGCGCGTTTCGCCGGCCAGCGGAGGCCAACCAGCAATATGGCGGCCAGAAGAATGGGGGCAAATGCCAGGAGAGCGAGCAGACCAGTAGACATGGTGATGCTCCCCTATCGCTGAGCGCGGCGGCGCATACAGCGCACAGCACGGTAAACAGGAAGGATCGAGTTCGACATTGGAAAACCTCTGCTCGTTGTTGGAATTATTCTCAGGCTTTGCATTGATTGGTAAGACCAATTTACAAATGATGGGATTCAGACTAAGAGTCAGATGTTTAGCTGTCAATTGGCGGGGTATACCCCTTTAGTCGAAGGGGCCGGCCAGGCAGCGCCGTTGCCGGGTCCTCAGTGGCTGGTTAAACTGATTCGTTAGCGGTACCGAGCGCGAAGCAAGGGCCGGCCACGGTTGGAGAGAGATATGGGGTTCGGTCAGATAAAGGTGCGTCGATTGTCAGACGACATCGTCACCAAGCTGGAAGGCATGATCCTCGAAGGCACACTCAGAGCCGGTGAGCGCCTGCCCGCCGAGCGGGTGCTGGCAGAGCAGTTCGGCGTCTCGCGCCCATCGCTGCGCGAAGCGATCCAGAAACTGGCGGCCAAGGGGCTGCTGGTCAGCCGTCAGGGAGGCGGCAATTACATTGCCGAATCCCTGGGCTCCACGTTCAGCGATCCCCTGTTGCCCTTGCTGGAAGACAACCCCGAAGCGCAGCGCGACCTGCTGGAATTTCGCCACACCCTCGAAGGCGCCTGTGCCTATTACGCGGCGCAACGGGCGACCGAGCCGGATCGCCAGCGGTTGACCGAAGCCTTCGAGGCCCTGCAGGACTGTTACGCTCGGGTCGGCAAGACCAGCCGGGCCGACGAAGGCGCGGCGGATGCCCGTTTTCATCTGGCCATAGCCGAGGCCAGCCACAACGCCGTGCTGCTGCATACCATCCGCGGCCTTTTCGACCTGCTCAAGCGCAACGTGGTGACCAATATCGGCGGCATGTACGCCCAGCGTACCGAAACCCGCGACATGCTGATGAAGCAGCATAACGAACTGTATCGGGCAATCATGGCCGGTAAGGCGGACGCGGCACGGGACCTTTCCGACCAGCATATCCACTACGTGCAGGAAGTGCTGGCTGACGTGCTGGATGAAAATCAGCGAGTGGCCCGAGCAGAGAGACGGCAGAAGCGCTAACCACGGCTATCGGGCCAAAGAAACGTTCATCTTCGTAACCTGCGCGCTCATACCAGAGCGCCTGGGCGCTCCGGTATGAAGGTTAGGCCATTACTGACACACCGCCCCGTTCACAGTCGGAACCTGCGCCGGTCCGTTGCCCTTGTTGGCCTGGAAACCGAACTCCATCGTCTGGCCTGGTTGTACGACAGCGTTCCAGCCGACATCGGTCGCGCGGTAGGGATCATTGCCGGACAGCTTGGCATTCCAGATATTGGTGATCTCGGTACCATCATCGTAGCGCCACTCCAGGCTCCAGTCCTGTACCGGTTCGCTGCCGTTATTGATGATGCGTACCGCCGCGGTAAAGCCGACGTTCCACTCATTTGACACCACGTATTCACACTGCACTGGGCCACCGGACGTTGGCGGCGGTGGGTCAGTAGGTGTTTCATTATCAGGCGGTGTGTCGGTATCGGGTGGCGGGCTTACCGGGCCACCTTCGGCGGCGCCGGCATAATCGTTATAGAAGGCCAACACCCAGGCCAGCGCGCCGTTCCAGTTGATGGTGATCTCATTGGTGGACCAGGCATCGATCTTGTCGACATAGCAGGTCGCCGGACGCGCGCCACAGCCGCCAAGTGCCGCCTGGGATACGCCGTCTTCCAACCCGGTATTGGGCCCGCCCGCCAACGCGCCCGGTGGCAGCCAAGGATAGTTTCCGTTCAGCGCGCCGGTCCAGAAACGGTGGTGTGGCTGTTTCAATGCATTCTCACCGTGGCCTGACACAAAGGAGAACGACAGGGCGTTGCGGCCAAACAGATAGTCCAGCGCCTTGCCGAACGCATCGCCATAGCGGCGGTCGTCGGTGAAGTCATAGGCCAGGCCAACCAGGAACAACTTATTGGCCATGACGTTGTTGGAGCCCCAGTAATACTCATGCTGGCTGGTCGGCACCAAATAGCCCACGCTGTTGATGGTGTTGACGTGGTTATCGGCGATTTCGGCGATCTTGCGCTGGGCGCTTCCACGCAGGCTGGTGGTGTGCGGGGCGGGCACCACGGCGAGGGACATCAGGCCCGGCAGCTCCGTATCCGGCCAGCCAAAATCAATACGGTTGACCTGATAAGTGTTGATGGTCTGCAGATAGCGCTCATCGCCGGTGGTGATGTACAACTCAGCCGCGGCCCAGTAGAACTCGTCCGCTGCGTTGCCGTCACCATAGGCGCCGCCGCCATCGTCGTAGCCACCGTGGTAGAGATCATTGGGGTTACGCTTTGCGGCTTCCCAGGCTGTCTGCGCTGCAGTCAGGCAGCGGTTGGCATAGGCACTGTCGATATTCTTCCAGAGCCGGGCGCACTGTGCGCCCGTAGCGGCCAGATTGAGCGTCGCGGTGGTACTCGGCGGCACTAGCGCGCGCTCGTTACCGTCTTCATGGGGCGCCAATGGCAGCCCGGTCCAGCCAATGTCATGCACCTTGTGATGCGCCATGCCAGCCTTCGGCTGGCCTTCCGGCACCTGCATGGACAGCATGAAATCCATTTGCCAGCGCACTTCATCGAGGATATCCGGCACACCGTTGCCGCTTTCCGGAATGTTCAGCGTGCCGTCGGCGAAGGCCGCAGCGTTGCTGCCCAGGTGCAGCGCGCGCTCGTACATGTTGAGCAGCTTCCACACCGAAATTCCGCCATTGACCACGTACTTGCCGTGGTCACCCGCGTCATACCAGCCCTTGGTCACGTTAAGCGAATAATTACAGGTCCCCGGCCAGCACTGGACATTTTCATCACCGCGGTTGGCACCCTGGTTCAAATGGCCGGCCGGGCGGGCCCAACGGCTGTTCGCGGCGTAACTGGAGTTGCCACCACCGGTGAAGCGGGTCTCGATCCGGATGCCGCTACGGTTGTGATAGAAGTATTTCAGCGAGTCATAAAGCACGCCGCTAAACAGGTTCTCATCGACGGCGAAGGGATAACTCTGGTCGCTGCCCACGTGCAGTGTGAGATTGTCGGCGGATTCATCAAATTCGCTGAGGTCGATGTGGTGCAGGTTCTCACCGCTGGCGCCGTCACGCCCAAAGGGGACGGTCTGGCCGCTGGCAAGGGCCGTATTGCCGCGACGAAGCTCCCACTGAAGGGGCGCATTGCCATTCGTGGCATACACTGCGATCTTGGGTCCGGCCGGAATATAGCCCAGCTGGTTGACCCGCGGATTGCCGGTCTCGGCAACGGCTGCACCTGCGGTTGCGCACAGTAGCGCCGCGGCAACAAGGGTTCGTCGAAAAGGCGTTGTTCTAAAAGCTGACATTGGAGTGGTCTCCTGTTGGTTCATCCCGTCGCAGACGGGTTTGGCGCAACCTGGTAATGCAGGAGATTTCGGAAGGGCATGCTTCCTCATCCAACCAAAGGATGGCGAGAGTCAGGCAGTATATGCGGGTTGTTTTCTAGCGCTACTGGCCTCTGCGGGGCATGCGTCAGTTTGTGATACGACTCCCACGCCACTTGATGATGCGGAACTTCTGCCGGGCTATACGGCCGCGAACTCGGAGGGAATAGTGGAGTTGTAACAAGGGCTTTGGCGTAGCGCAGGCGCGCTACACCCCCGGGTGCGTCGCGCCATAGCGCCTAAACACCGATCCGGCTGAATCGAGGCGGTTTGCTCTGGGGTTGGCGTGCGCCTGCGCGCCGACAGGCATTGGCTTGAGGCGAGGCGGGGATGTAGCGCAGACGCGCTACACCTCAGGTGACATTCGGTCTCTGCATTCAACGCGCTCCCCAAGGTCGCTTCGCCTTTCTATCCAGGCCAGCTTCCGGGTGTCACGCCGACATGTCTGCCATCAATTTCCGTGCTGCATCGCTCGGGCGGGTGAAATACCAAAGAACACGCTGTAAAGCACCGGCAGGATCACCAGCGTCAGCACCGTGGCGAAGCCCAGGCCGAACATGATCACCACGGCCATGCTCTGGAAAAACCCATCAGTCAGCAGCGGCGCCATGCCGAGGATGGTGGTCAGGGCGGCCATGGAGACCGGGCGAACCCGGCTGATGGCCGAGGTCACCAATGCATCATAGGCGTCCCGTCCGCTGTCCAGCTGCAGACGGATCTCATCCACCAGCACGATGCCGTTCTTCACCAGCATGCCGCTCAGACTCAGGAAGCCCAGCAGCGCCATGAAACCGAAGGGGATGCCGGTCAACAGGAAGCCGATGGTCACGCCAATAACCGCAAGCGGTACGGTCAGCCAGATGATGATGGCGCGCTTGAAGGAGTCGAACAGCAGGATGGTGATGAGAAACATCGCCAGATAGCCCAGCGGCAAACTCCCGAATACTGCGCGCTGGGCCTTTTTCGAGTTCTCGTACTCGCCACCCCATTCCAGACTGTAGCCCCGTGGCAGTTCGATGGCTTCGATCTCTGGCTTCACCCGCTCAAACAGCTGTGCTGCCGTCTCGCCACTGGTGATTGCAGGGTCGGCCTGCACCGTCAGGGTTCGCTTGCGATCGCGGCGCATGATCAACGGATCTTCCCATTCGGTCACAAACCCATTGACCACCTGCTCGATCGGCACATAGGTGCCGCGACCATTACTCCAGATCAGCAGGTCCGCCAGGCCCGAGGCATCCAGCCGCTCTTCAGCCGGCGTGCGCGCAACGATGGGCAGCATCCGCGTGCCATCCCTGTACAGACCAACGCTCAAGCCGCTGAAATTCATCTTCAGCATGCTGTCCATATCGCGCTTGTCGACGCCCAGCTCGCGTGCCTGGGACTCGACAAACTGCGGTCGCACCAGCTTGGTCCGCTCGCGCCAGTCATGCATCACCGCATCGGAAACCGGGTCCTCACGCATGATTGCGATCGCCTGGGCGCCGAGCTTGCGCAGCACAATCGGATCCGGGCCGGTGAAGCGCGCTTCGATCTTGCTGTCCGTTCCCGGCCCAAGCATCAACTGCTTGATCTTTGCCTGCACGCCTGGATGTTCGTCATGCAGATAGGCATCCAGCTGCCTGATCAGCGGCTGGATCTGGTCACGATTCTCGGTGCGCACCAGTAGCTGCGCGTAATTGGCGTGCCGCCGCTGGGGGAAGTAGGTGAGGATGAAACGCAGCGCGCCCTGGCCGATAGTGGTGCTGACCTGCTGCACACCCTCTTGCTCGAGCACGTAACGATCAATCTGCGCGACGACCTCCTCGGTATGCCGGATGTCGCTGCCCTTGGGAAACCACAGGTCAACGAAGAACATCGGCGTATTGGACGGCGGGAAAAAGCTCTGACGGACCTGGGTGAAACCGATGACCGAGCCGACCATCAGAACTCCGAGTATCACCAGCGTGAGCGTGCGTTGACGCAACGCCAGGGCAAGCATGGCGCGGTACGCAGTAAAGATGATGCCGCGGTAGGGGTCCGTGATTTCAGGCTGGTCCGCGCCGGGCGCGGCGTCCCTGAACAGCAGGCTGGCAAAAAACGGGGTGAGGGTGATCGCGGTGACCCAGCTGAGAAACAGCGAAATCAGCAGCACCTGGAACAGCGAGATGGTGTATTCGCCTGTGGCGTGATCAGACAGGCCGATCGGTGCAAAGGCAATGATCGCGATGACCGTGGCGCCGAGCAGCGGCATCATCGTCTGGCTGACGATATTGCGTGCGGCCTGCATCGTCGTCTCGCCGCGTTGACGACCGACCAGAATGCCCTCGACCACAACGATGGCATTGTCCACCAGCATCCCCAGCGCAATCACCAGCGCGCCAAGGGAAATGCGCTGCAGCTCAATGCCCAACATCTTCATGAAAATAAAGGTGCCCAGCACGGTAAGCGCCAGCACCAGGCCGATCAGCAGACCGCTGCGCAGCCCCATGAAGACCAGCAACACACCGATCACGATGGCGACCGAGGCGAGAAAGTTGAATACGAACCCGCGCACCGAGCTTTGTACTTCATCGGCCTGATTGTAGAAGACGGCGATATCCATTCCGGCCGGGCGGTCCTGATCCAGCTCTACCAGACGCTGTGCGACCGCCTCGCCCACATCCACCACGTTGACATGGTCGGCAAAGGAGACGCCCAGACCCAGTGCCGGCTGACCACCGGAGCGATACAGGTTGCCCGGCCGCTCGGTGAAGCCGCGGCGCACATCGGCAATATCACCCAGATAGATACGCTGTGCGCTACCGGGCTCGCTGATGATGAGCTGCTCAAGCTCGCGGACGCTCTGGAATTCACCGGTGGGATGCAGGCGGATTGATTCGCTGCCGACCAGCATATGGCCGGCATCCGACACGACGTTCTGATTGCTCAGTACCTGCTGCAATCGCTGCGGCGCGATCCCCAGGCTGGCGAGCCGGGCGCGGGAAATCTCCAGATGGATTTCCTCCTGCGGGGCCCCGGCGATGGACACCTTGGCCACGCCGGGAACCAGAACCAGCTCACGGCGCAGATATTCGGCGAAATCGCGCAATTCGGTGAAGTTGTAGCCGGCGCCACTGAGCATCATGAAGGTGCCGAAGACGTCGCCAAAGTCATCATTGATCTGCGGATCGCCGACGCCGGCCGGTAGAGTGGGCCGCACATCATTTACGTGCCGCCGCATCTCGTCCCAGATCTGCGCAAGCTCCTCGGCGCCATACTGGCTTTGAATCTCGATGGTGATCTGCGACAGCCCGGCGCTGCTGATGGAGGTGATTTCCTCGATGTAGGGCAGTTGCTGGATGGCATTTTCCAGCGGGTAGGTGACTTCCTCTTCGACCTGTAGCGGCGAAGCACCCGGATAGGGCGTCACCACCATGGCCATTTTCAATGTAAAGGCGGGGTCTTCAAGCCGGCCCAGCCCGAGAAAGGCGATCAAGCCGCCGATACCGAGGATCATCGCAATCAGCCAACTGCTGACCCGGCGCTTGATGAAATAACCGGCAACGTCCATTTACAGTCCCCGCTCGCGTTCCCAGGCCCGCACCCTGCGACCCTCCGACAGCTCCGCGCTGCCAACGGCGACAATCTGCTCGCCCGGTTTCAGCCCTTCCAGAATCTCAATGCCGTTGCGGGTAAGTTCACCCACCGTTACATCGCGGGCACTGACCTGAAGGCCCTCATCCGCCTCGCTGACAATCCAGACCCGGCGCTGGTCGGCATCACCCGTATCCGGGCTGAACACGGCTTCCACCGGTACGGTTACCGCCACAGGCGCGCTGTGGCGCAGTTTGGCAAAATCGATGATCACCTTGGCGCTCATGCCTGGCAGCAGAACCAGCCCTTCCGGCGGTTGCACACTCAGGGTCACCTGATAGGTCAGCGTTTTGGGGTCCGGCTGGCTGGCGTGCTCCTTGTAGCGAGCATCGAGATCAAGATCCGGCAGGTTCTCCATGCGCACACGAGGATGGTATTCAATAATGTCCATATCGCGGCGCAGCGACGACAACAGGTTCTCCGGCACCTGGAACACCACATCCATGCTGCCACCGGCATACAGTGTGATGATCGGCTGATTGGCCTGAACAACCTGATAGCGTTCGACATGGGTACGGGCTACCAGCCCATCGAAGGGCGCGCTCAAACGGGTGTAGGCCAGCTGCTGACGGGACAACTCGAGGGCTGCTTCCGCCTGATTGAACTGCGCCTGACGCTCGTCGACCTCCGCCTGGGACACCATTTTGCGGTCCACCAGCTGCTTCATCCGCTCCAGTTGCGAGCGGGTCAGATCATAGGACGACTGCGCATCGTTGAGTCGCAGGCGGTAGTCGGTATCGTCCAGCTCCGCCACCAGCTCGCCCCGAGCTATCCGCTGGCCCTCACGCACGGCCAGATTCTGCAGCTGGCCGCCGATGCGAAAGGACAGCTCGGCTTCTTCAGGGGATTTGAGCCGGGCCGGAAACTCCCGGATCTGGTTACTGGCAGGATCGCCCACAGTGAAAATCTTGACCGGGCGAGGAGCTTGCTCCGGCTCGGCGGCCTGCTCGGAGCAGGCAGAGGCGAGGGCAACAATCAGCGATACTGACAGGGCGCGAACCCAGCGGTTTAAGCACGACATGAGGTCCATCTTCTTTGGCGTTGAACGTGGGGCGATTATAGGGCACAGCAGGCGTAATTCAGCAAACATAACGGCAACTGGCGGAAAACTCCGCGTGGCGTGGTGGGCGCTTCGCTTGCCGGCCCGGGTTTCGGCGGTTAGCCTTTCGCCTCTTCAAATATCAGGAGCATCCGCTGTCATGCAGGTTCGAGTATGGGATCTTCCGTTACGCGTGTTTCACTGGCTGCTGGTTGTGGCTGTCACCGGTGCGCTGGTCACCATCTACCTGGGCGGCACCTGGATGGTCTGGCACGAGCGCTTCGGTTTGGCTGTGCTGGGTTTGCTGGTGTTTCGGGTGTTGTGGGGGCTGGTCGGCTCGACGCACGCGCGCTTCAGTGATTTTTTCCCCACGCCGGGTGCGCTGTTTGCACAACTGCGCGGGCGCTGGCAGGGCGCTGGGCACACACCCGTTGGCGGTCTGTCGGTGTTCGTAATGCTCTGCCTGTTCGGCTTTCAGGCGTTGTCAGGTCTGGTGGCCACAGACGATATCGCCTTCTCCGGCCCTCTGCGCGGCCTGGTATCCTCCAGTTTCGGCAATACCCTGACCAGCTGGCATCGCTGGACCGAGGAGCTGATCTACGTGGTGATCGGGCTGCACATTCTGGCAATCGTTATCTATCAGCTACGCGGCAAGAAGCTGGTCGGCGCGATGCTGCACGGCAAGAAGAAGGTGAACGAACCCGTCTCCGACACCCGTCATGGCAGCTGGATTGCGCTGGTGATCGTACTGATACTGGCGGGACTGGCAGTGTGGGCGGCGTCGGGCGCCTGGATACCAGCACCAGCGCCGGCGCCTGCCACGCCGGCCTGGTAATTATTCCTATAGTCATTGAACCTTTGAAAAACGTAACGAGCGAAGGTCAGGCAAGGCGAAATCGAGCGAAAAGCGGACCGGGCTGGCGTACCAGTTTACGTATTGTAAATGAGCATTTTTCGCGAGATTTCAACGCAGCATGGCCGAGCGCAGTAGTTTTGCAGAGGTTCCCTACTTCTGGCGGTACTTATCGTGGCAGGCCTTGCAGGTCTGTCCGACTTCACCGAAGGCGGTGCGGACCTTGCTCTGATCGCCTTCGCTGGCCGCAGCAACCAGATTGTCGGCAGCTTTGGTCAGGTCGCCAGACAGCTTGATCACGTCAGGCGTGTTGTCGAACATTTCCGGCTTCACGCGAGTCACCTGGTCGCCCACATTCTGTTCAGTACCCGGACCAAACAGCGCACCCATGCCCGACTTGGAAATAGCGGAAATAGCATTGGCCGCAGCCAGTACCTGATCAGGGTTGTAGGCGACGCTTTCGTCAATCACCTGCTCCTTGATCTTGCCCATGTTCCAGCCCATGAAGCTGTAGCCAGCCTTGCGGAACTTGATCTGGTCTTCCGGCGAAACCTGTGCCTGCGCCGTCAGGCTGGCTGCGAACAGGGAGGCGCATAGCGCGCCAGCAATTGCGATTTTCATCGTTACTCCTTATCAGGGCTTTTCATTCGGTGCCCGGGGCGGGCGCCGGTTCGACACGGATGAGCCGAACCGCAACGGATTATAACGACACTCGATGAAAAGTCCGCGGTAGCGCAGTGGCAGCATTTTATTAATCTTCGTTGCTGGTTTCCTTCGCGGCGCGGGACACGCGGTTCAATGCACCCAGCGTATTGAAGGCGATATCGGTACTCGGGAATATTTCACCCACCTGCTCGCTCACCCAGGCGGTCTTGGTCAGCTGATCCATCACCGGCCCCTTCACCTCGGCCAGATGCACTGTGATGTCCCGCTCGGCCAGTCCTTCTGTCAGCTCGCTGAGCATATCGAGGCCGGTGCCGTCGATGTGATTCACCGCCGACATGATCAGCAGCAGATGGCGGGTATCGGGATATTCCGCCAGCGCCTGCAATACACCCTGCTCGATGGCCTTGCTGTTGGCGAAGAAAATGCTTTCATCGACCCGCAGCGCCAGCAGGTGCGGCTCGATTTCCACCAGATGGCGACGGGTACTACGGAAATACTGGGTACCCGGCACGCGGCCGACAACCGCTACGTGGGGCCGACTGCCGCGCCAGAGCTGAGAGGCAATCGACAGGCTCACGCCCAGCACGATCCCGCCTTCGATCCCTATGAATATCACCCCCAGAGCGGTGCTCAGCAGCGTCAGGCCCTCCGCCCGGTCATAGCACCAGGCGCGCCTGAGCCCGGCGATATCAATCAGCGGCGTCACCGCGACCAGGATAATCACCGCCAGCACCACCAGCGGCAAACTGGCAAACAGCGGCGCGATGGTCAGCAGGATCAACGCGATCACGCTGGCTGCGATCACGCCCGCAAGCGGTGTGTTGGCACCGCCTTCGACGTTCACGATTGAGCGGGAAAACCCGCCACACACTGCGAAGCCACCGGACAGACCGGCGCTCAGATTGGCAGCGCCGAGACCCAGCAACTCCCGATCAGCATCAATACGCTGGCGTTTGCGCCGGGCCAGCGACTGTGCCAGAGACACGCTTTCAACAAAACTGACCAGGCTGATCAGCGCAGCGGGGAGAAACAATGAACGCAGGCTGGCAAAGTCCGGCGTAGTCCATTGCAGACTCGGCAGGCCGGCTGGCAGCTCGCCCACCACCGGCACACCACGCCCCGCCAGATCAAAACCGAGCGTGACGGCCATGCCCAGCACTACCACCCCTATCGGTGCGAGACGGGAGGCCAGCCGGGCGAACTCCGCTTTCAAGCCGAGCTGCTCCAGATGCCCGGCCAGTCGGCTCCGTGCGTAAATCAACCACAGCAGCCCGACCAGGCCCATGCCCAATACCAGCGAATTGATCGGCGTCCAGCTGTCGAGCACCGCCCTGGGGCTTGCGGGCATGCCATCCAGGCCGAACAGATGCGGCAGCTGGCTGAGGATGATCAAGATGGAGGCGCCGCTGATAAACCCGCTGATCACCGGATGACTGAGGAAGTTGGCAAGAAAGCCCATGCGTAGCAGGCCGAGCACAAACAGCATGACCCCGGACAACAGCGCCAGCCAGATCGCCATCTGCAGATACTGTTCGGTGCCCGCCGTAGCCACCGGTGCGAGCAGCGTAGCCGTCATCAGACCGGTGACGGCCACGGGCCCAACCGACAAATTCATGCTGCTGCCCAACAGCGCATAGGCAATCAGCGGCAGGATGCTGGCGTACAGACCAATTTCCACCGGCAAACCGGCGAGCATCGCATAGGCCATGCTCTGCGGAATGATCATGATGCTGACGATGATCCCGGCGGTAATATCGCCACTCAGCCAGGCCCGACGGTAATTGCGCAGCCACGCAAGATATCCATCGCCGCCCGGTGGCTGCAGCCTGGGGTTGGTCAGCATAAGCTGCTCATGTGCATAATCACTCCGTCGTTACTACGCTGGGGCTCTTCGGTACGGGATCTCCGCGCTGCCGGTTGCGCGTAGACTCCACGCTCAAAGGCCGCTGTCAGCGTCGAACCGCATCCGTTTAAGTCGGTCGACGAACCATTTGAGTCCTTTTCCTGGATTGCTACGGTGCCAGGCCACCGATATTTCGACCGGAGGCCGTGGCGCATCCAACGTCAGGAGTTTGAGCGTCCCCTCTGCTAATTCTTTTGCAATTCGGTGCCTGGGAAGATACCCGACCCCCAAGCCTTTGCACTGCACCTCGATTTTACGCTCGATGGTAGGCACGATAATTCGGCTGCGTCCATCCAACAGGCCGGACGAGCGGACTGGCAGATGCCTCGAACTGTCCGCCACTATGACCGTGGGATAATCCTGAATCGCCTTCTCCGGCAGGGGCATCGGCAATTCTGCCAACGGATGATCCGCTGCAACTGCAAATTCAAACAGTACCTTTCCCAATGGGTGAAGGCCAAATCCTTGGGCGGGTGGAGCGCCTTCCGCGCCGATCACCAAATCACAGCGATCATCGTTCAGTGCATCCCAGCTGCCGCCGAGCACCTCTTCGCTCAGGCGTATCTCTGTCCTGGGCTGGACGCGCTGGAATGCTTCGATCAGATCATAGACAGGATCGCAGCTCAGTACGCTGTCGACGCAGATGCGAAGTTCGACTTCCCAGCCATCAGCCGCTTGCCTCGCCAAGGCGGTCAGCTCTTCGGTTGCCTTCAGGATCTGTCGGCCTTGTTCCAATACCAAGCGCCCGGTTGGCGTCAGTTCCGCTTTGCGCCGACTGCGGTCAAACAGCGCGACACCAAGCTCCTCTTCGAGCTTGTTAATCGTGTAGGACACGGCCGAAGGGACGCGGTGCAACTCGTCCGCTGCAGCTGCAAAGCTCTGACGGCGATCCACCGCGTCCAATGTTCTCAAGGCATCCAGTGTTATGGGTGAAATCATTGTTCAGATTCTCTGATGCTATTAGTCAAAACGTTCCGCTATTTTCTGCAAGGCCCTCCCAATATAGTAGATCCATCGATCAACGAAACTGATTAATTCAAATGGATTTACCGTGGATAGCACGCTGGCTACCCCGCGCGATGACGTGAGTCGTGCCCTCGCTTCGCTATAGCCCACCCGTCCACACCAATCATCCGTCGCCGGGAAGACGTATCTACCCGGCCCCGAAAACCACATCGACAAACAGGAGCACCTGAAAATGGGCTTACTCGTTGAAGGCCAGTGGGTTGACCGCTGGTATGACACTGAATCGACCAATGGGCGCTTTGCCCGCAGCGAAGCGCAGTTCCGCAACTGGGTTACGCCGGACGGCAGCCCTGGTCCCGCTGGGGACGGAGGCTTTCAGGCCGAAGCCGGACGCTACCATCTATATGTTTCCCTGGCGTGCCCCTGGGCACACCGGACGCTGATCTTCCGCAAGTTGAAAGGACTGGAGTCCATGATCTCGGTCTCGGTGGTCAACCCTTTGATGGGCGAGCACGGCTGGACCTTTGATCCTGATGAGGGCGTGATCGCTGATCCTGTTCAGCAAGCGCGTTTCATGCATCAGGTCTACACAGCCGCGGAACCCGAGTACAGCGGGCGCGTAACGGTACCGGTGCTCTGGGATAAGCAGCAGAACCGGCCGGTCAGTAACGAGTCTGCCGAGATCATCCGCATGTTCAATTTCGCTTTTGACGACGTTGGAGCTATAGCTGGTGACTACTATCCAGAAGCACTCCGCACCGAGATCGATAGCCTGAATGCGTGGGTTTACGACCGGGTTAACAATGGCGTCTACAAAGCGGGCTTCGCGACCACTCAGGATGCCTATGAACAAGCAGTGTTTCCCTTGTTTGAGGCGCTGGATGAGCTCGACCAGCGTCTGTCGCAGCAGCGTTACCTTGCAGGGGCGCAGATTACGGAAGCGGACTGGCGCCTGTTTACCACACTGGTCCGCTTTGATGCGGTCTACCACGGGCACTTCAAGTGCAATCTGAGGCGCATAGATGACTATCCACATCTCGCCGGCTACGTCCGCGAGCTCTTTCAATGGCCGGGCGTGGCGGAGACCGTCAATCTCAAGCACATCAAGGAACACTACTACCGTAGCCACGGCACCATCAATCCGACCGGCGTCGTGCCAGCGGGCCCCGTGCTGAATCTGGATGAGCCGCACGAGCGTGACCGCTTCTAACGACCCAACACTTGTCAGGAGGTCTGCGATGATCGAACTACGTCCCTACCGCGAACTGGGCGGCGCCAAGCATGGCTGGCTGGACACACGCCACCATTTCTCGTTCGCCGAATATTACGATCCCAGGCGCATGCACTGGGGCCATCTGCGAGTCTGGAATGATGACACTATCGCTCCGCACTCGGGGTTTCCCGGCCACCCGCACCGCGACATGGAAATCATCACCTATGTCCGTAAAGGCGCCATCACGCACCAGGACAATTTGGGCAATCGTGGCCGCACAGCGGCCGGTGATGTGCAGGTGATGAGCGCCGGGACCGGCATCGCTCACAGCGAAATGAATGAGGAGGATGAAGTCACCCAGATCTTCCAGATCTGGATCATGCCCGATGAGCGGGGCCTGCCTCCATCCTGGGGCACCAAACCGTTTCCCAAAGGCGAGCGCAGGGGCGCCTTCGTCACGCTCGCCAGCGGCTTGCCGGGCGATGAGGAGGCCCTACCGATCCGTACGAATGCGCGCCTCGTCGCTGCGACGCTGGAAGCCGGCCAGAGCGCCGAGTATCGCATCGCAGCCGGGCGCAGGGTCTATCTGGTGCCCGCCACCGGTCAGATCACCGTCAACGGCGTAGTTGCTTCAGCAGGCGATGGCGTTGCGATCAGCAATGAGCAAGTACTTGAGGTACATGCTGAGGAAGAAAGTGAAATCGTGCTGGTAGACGTTGCGTAAAGCGATGTTCGGCGAATAGCCAAGGCGTTGCTGCTCATGCCTGATCCGATCCGCACGCTTTGGCTGAACTCAACAGAGAGACACACAAGTGGGCTTGTTCAGCAATTTAATCGCCCGTATGACGGGCAAAGCAACCACCAATCAATCTATACCCAACGAGGAAGCAAAAATGGCAAAGGTTCTAGTTCTCTATTACTCCATGTACGGCCATATCGAAACCATGGCGAACAAAGTGGCTGAGGGCGCTCGTAGCGTCGATGGCGTAGAGGTCACAGTAAAACGTGTGCCCGAAACGATGGATGCAGAAGCCTTCAAGTCGGCGGGCGGAAAGGTCGACCAGGACGCGCCGGTGGCGACACCAGCAGAGCTGGCTGAATACGATGCCATCATCGTCGGCACACCGACTCGCTTCGGCAGCATGTCCGGGCAAATGCGTACCTTTTTCGACCAGACCGGCGGTCTTTGGGCCAAGGGAAGCCTGGCGGGTAAGGTGGCTAGCGTGTTTACCTCCACCGGAACAACTGGCGGCCAGGAAATGACCATCACCTCTACCTGGACCACACTGGCGCACCACGGGATGGTTCTCGTGCCGATTGGCTACACCAATCCCGCACTATTCGATATCTCCCAGGTGAGTGGCGGCACGCCTTACGGTGCATCGACCATTGCGGGAGCTGATGGCTCTCGGCAACCGGACGATCGTGAGCTGGATATTGCGCGCCACCAGGGAGAACACGTCGCCCGGATAACCGCCAAGCTCACAGCCTGAGCAAATTGACCAAGCTGGTCTGTACCGCACTCCATTGCGGGGTCAATGTACAGGCCAACTGGAGCACAGGGCAGTACTTTGAGCTTCACGCAATCCGCGCCACCTGTTCACCCTGGCGGTAGGTGACGACAGCGCGCCCTAAACGCTAATGAGGAAATGCAGCATGCGATATACCCTTTTTGAAAAGCAGAAAAACGAAATCATCCTGCTGGCGCGCATCCTGCTCATGATTCTGTTCGTCATGTCGGGGTGGAGCAAGTTGACGGGATTTTCCGGCACCGCGGGCTATCTGGAGTCGCTGGGAGTGCCTGTTCCCATGCTGGCCACAGCAATTGCCGTGATCATCGAGTTTCTTGTCGCCATCTTGATCCTGGTGGGGTTCTATACCCGTCCGCTCGCGTTCCTCTTCGCGCTATTCGTTCTGGGTACCGCTGTGATTGGGCACGACTTCTGGACCATGGCCGATGCAGAACGAGCTACCAACGTGACGCAGTTCTTCAAGAATCTGAGCATTATCGGGGGCTTGCTGCTGCTGGGGTTGACCGGTCCAGGCAAGTACTCAGTTGATGGAAGATGACGATAGGGCACAAGCACTTTAGCCGTTTGCTTCCCTGCTCCTGGTGTTGAATCGCTGATTACACATTTCGTGCTGCGGAGCTGGCAACATGCAAGCTCCGCAGCACGAGTCATCTCACACGCGATCTGCTCAGGCTTCACCCATGCCTTCGGCGGGCTGGCTTGCGGCACCGGAGCGGACCTTCTCCTCGATACGACGACCCACCTCAGGGTCAATGCTCTTCCAGTAATCAAAGGCGCGTTCCAGTACCGGGCTGCGCACGCCGCCCAGCAAACTGCCGGCCACCTGCCCGACTAGCCGATCGCGCTGCGCGTCGTTGAATACCTCGCGTACCAGGGTACCTGGCTGGGAAAAGTCATCATCCTCCGGATGCAGGGTGTAGGCGCTGCGTACCATGTCGCCGTCCGCCTCCCAGCCATCCTCCATCTTGCCCGTGGTGTCGGCCCAGTTGCGATCGCCGCTGTTGGGTGCGTAAACCGCTGCGTTACCGCTGTGTTCATAGGTCATCTGACCATCAAACATGTAGGTGTTGACCGGCACCTTCGGCCGGTTCACTGGCAACTGATGGAAGTTGGTGCCGATGCGGTTGCGCTGCGCGTCGTTGTAGGCGAAGGCGCGGCCCAGCAGCATCTTGTCCGGGGACAGGCCGATGCCCGGCACCGTATTGCCCGGAGAGAACGCCGCCTGCTCGATTTCAGCGAAGAAATTCACCGGGTTGCGGTTTAGCGTCATCTGACCAACCCTGATCAGCGGGTAATCCTTGTGCGACCAGATCTTGGTCAGGTCGAAGGGATTGAAGCGATAGTTGCGCGCCTCGGCATAGGGCATGATCTGTACTGACAATATCCAGCTCGGATGCTCGCCCCGCTGGATCGACTCGAACAGGTCGCGGCGATGATAATCTGCGTCCGCGCCTGCCATGTCAGCGGCCTCTGCATTGTTGAAGAATTCCATGCCCTGTTCGGTATGGAAGTGGTACTTCACCCAGAAACGTTCGCCGGCAGCGTTGATCCACATGTAGGTATGCGAACCATAGCCGTTCATGTGCCGCCAGGTGCGTGGCAGGCCGCGATCACCCATCAGATAGGTAACCTGGTGCGCCGATTCAGGATTGTTGGTCCAGAAATCCCACTGCATATGGTTGTCGCGCAGACCGGAGTCAGGCAGGCGCTTCTGGCTGCGAATAAAGTGCGGAAACTTCATCGGGTCACGCACGAAGAAGATCGGAGTATTGTTACCGACCAGGTCATAGTTGCCTTCGTCGGTATAGAACTTCAACGAGAAGCCACGCACGTCGCGCCAGGTGTCCGGGCTGCCCATCTCGCCAGCAACGGTGGAGAACCGCGCCAGCATCTCGGTCTGACACCCTTTCTGGAACAGCGCGGCCTTGGTGTAGGCGGAAACATCTTCGGTGGTCTCGAATACACCGAAGGCACCAGCACCCTTGGCGTGGGGCTGACGCTCGGGCACCTTCTCGCGGTTGAAGTGCGCCATCTGCTCAAGAAAATGCACATCATGCAGCATGATCGGGCCGTCGGCACCGACGCTCAGGGAGTTGCGATCGCTGGGCGCGGGCGCGCCGGTACTCATGGTCGAATGAGTAGGCTTTTTGCTTGAGTCAGTCATCAGATTGATCCTTTCATTGCAGAGAGAAAAAAGTGCGCGTTTAACCACTGATTATTTTGCGAGCTGTGTGGATAACGCGCAGGCTTACCCGAAATCATGGGCATGGGGATACACTCGGTTTCGTCCGGCACCTTGGCAAAGCACTGTTGATGCCAGTCTTCTTTCGCTTGTTCGATGCGCTCGGCGGCACTACCGAGATACTCAGGATAGACCACCCGGACATCGCCGACGCCTCTCATCAAGCATCCGCGTTGCCCTCTCATTGCTGGAGTGCCTGCCGAGATTGGTTGATACTGACAGACATTGCCCGCCGCCACGTTACAGGAATAACAACCAGATGAACGCAGACCGCTTCGACCTCACCGGCAAAACCGCCCTGATCACTGGCGCCTCGAGCGGGCTGGGGGAACATTTCGCGCGGGTGCTGGCTGCTGCCGGTGCGCGGGTCATCGTCGCTGCGCGCCGGGTCGAGCGTTTACAGGCGCTGGTAGCGGATCTGCAGGCGCAGGGTCAGGAGGCATTGGCCGTTGCGATGGATGTAACCGATTCAGACAGCGTCGATGCCGGGTTCAACCAGGCCGAGCAGACCTGGGGCGTCGCCGATATCCTGGTTAACAACGCGGGTATCAGCAATCCTGTGCCGTTTCTGGATCTGACCGAAGGCAACTGGCGCAGCATGCTTGATACCAACCTCGACGGCGCGTGGCGCGTTGCTCACCGGGCCACGGTGGCAATGGCTGAGGCAGGCAAGGGCGGCAGCGTGATCAATATCGCCTCGATTCTGGGGCTGCGGGTTGGCCCGGCGCTAAGCCATTACGCCGTGGCCAAGGCCGGAGTAGTGCAGCTGACCAAAGCCATGGCGCTTGAGCTGGCGCGCAACAGCATCCGCGTGAACGCACTGGCGCCGGGGTACTTCCGGACCGAGATGAATACCGATTACTTCGATACCGAGCACGGCCAGGACTATATCCGCCGCAAGGTGCCGATGCGTCGCCTGGGTGATATGGAAGATCTCAGCGGGCCGCTGCTCTTGCTTGCCAGTGACGCCGGCGCATTCATGACCGGCACCATCATCAATGTCGATGGCGGGCATGTGACCAATAGCCTCTGATTCAAGGCTCCGGTTGACTCACTCTTTCCGCGCCGCGTATTACGGAAAACCATCACAATGCTGCCGAAGCTGTTATCCCCGAACGAACGCCTGCTGCGCATAACCGGCGCAGTCTTGCTGGGTCTATTGTTCGCTTTCTTCGCCTGGTCCAGCCAGGTAAAGCGCGACCGTTCCTGGGAAACCCAGCTCGCAACCTATTCACAGATGCAGCGCTTGGCGGTGCAACAGTCCCAGCAGTCTATCCGCCGGAAGGCATTGATGGCAGCCAACAGCGTTTCCGCAGATCCCGATACCCGGCGGCTGATCAGGCGCATCAAGGTGCTCGCCGAGCGCGACGGCCTGAACAGTCCTGCAGTCATCACCCTGCGCGCCCAGCTTGAGAGCGATCTTCGACGTGTCTGGATTGTTTTGAAGGAATCCGGTGCCGACCAGTTGAACGTTCACCTGAGCCCCCGCGTGCTCAATCTGCTGCGTATGCATCAGCCCGATGCATGGAGCGATTCCATGGCAACTATCCGCCCCATGGCAGACCAGGTGCAACGCACCGGCATACCGCTTAGCGGTATCGGGGCGGGACGTTACGGCGCAGGGATTCGCGCGATCGTACCGGTGTTTGCCTCCGATTATTCTGACGAGGCGGTTATCGGAAGTATCGAAGTCGGCTTCGGGCTTGGCTCGGGTCTGCATCAGCTTGATGACGAACTGAAATCCGGCCTGGCGGTGTTGATCAATTCATCAGCGATCAAGAACGTAGTCGATGCTCAACCCAGCGCGGGCGCGTTCACGCTTGCCGGCACCGAGTGGCTGGTCAGTAGTTACTCGCGACCCCGTATCCTGCCGTGGTTGCTGGCAGGCGAGCTGCCAGCCGATGCGCTGCAAGGCCAGGCGCAGCGCGTTCAGGTCGATGACCGCCATTACTTGCTTACGCCGATTCTGCTACAGCAATTCAGCAATACCGAAAATGACGCTCCGCCGTACGCCGTCATGCTGACTTCACGCGATATCACGCCGCTCTGGAATAACCATATCAATGGCAAACGTCTTTCGCCGTTGTATTGGGGCTTCGGCTATCTGGCTGCGTTGGCGCTGATGGGGGCCCTGATGCTGGGCACGCGGTACGTCGTGCAACGCCAGGAGCAAACCTGGCGGCAAAGCTTGCTGGAAGAAGCGGATCTGCGCGAAGCCAACCGCAAGCTTTCGGACATTATTGTTGCTACGCAATCGGCCTATATCAACGAGACCAATCTCAACCAGAGCTTCGACCGCTTGCTCGAACGGATACTCGAGGTAACCGACAGCCAGTTTGGCTTCGTCGGGCAGGTACTTCGTGATGAACACAGCGAGCCGTATCTGAAAGTCCATGCACTCTCTGACATCAGCTGGGATGAGGCCAGCGCAGCCGCCGTTCGCATGCGCGGCCCGCAGGGGATGATCTTTCGCCGGCTGGATACGCTGTTCGGCCAGGTGCTGGTAACCGGGGAAGCCTATCTGTCCAACGATGCAGCGTCCGACCCGAACAACAACCGGCTACCACCGGGGCATCCGCCGCTTGAGACCTTTGCCGGTCTGCCAATTTATTTCGGGGAAGAAATGATAGGTATGCTTGCCCTGGCCAACCGCAGCAGTGGCTACGACGAGCAGCTCACTGCATTTCTCGCGCCGCTGCTCAGCAGCCTGGGCCAGTTGATACACGCGCTGGTCAAAAACCGGCAAGAGCGCGCCACAGCGCAACGTCTGGAACACCAACGGCAAGCGCTGCGGGCAATGAACGAGATCGCTGGTGTACCCGAGCCGGATATAACCCGGCAACTCACGCAGGTTCTGGCGCTGGGCTGTCGCTATCTGGGCATGGACATGGGCATCGTCAGCCATATTCAGGGCGATGATTACCAGGTCGTCGCTGTGCACAGCAGTGACGGTCGCGTGACCGAAGGGGAGCACTTCCCGCTGGCTACCACCTATTGTTGGCTGACGCTGCAGCAGCAGGATGTGCTCGCTATCAACGACATGGAAAACTCGCCACATCGCGGTCATCCCTGCTATCAAACCTTTGGTCTGCGCAGCTATATCTCGGTCAGCCTGCAGGTTGGTGATGAACGCTACGGCACCCTGAACTTTTCCTCAGCCGTGCCGCGGCCGCAGCCCTTTGACGAAACCGACCTGGAATTCGTACGCCTGCTCGGCCCCTGGGTCAGCGAGGCCCTGCGGCGAGATCGGATGCAATGTGAGCGCGAACAGCTACTGTCACGCTTCGACAAGCTGACCACCCACCTGCCTGGCATTATCTATCAATATCAACAGGATAGTTCAGGGCATGGCTGGTTTCCCTTTTCCAGTCCAGGGCTCGAGGAATTGTGCGGCACCAGCACCGAGCAGGCGCAGCAAAATGCCGAGACGGTGCTTTCCAGAATCCATGAGGACGATCGTCAGAGCGTTACCGAGAGCATTCAGCTCTCTCACCAGATGCTTACCGAGTGGCAAGGAGAGTTCCGCATAGAACACCCCCGTTTCGGCGAGCGCTGGATAGCCGCCATTGCCAGCCCCGAATCCCTGCCCGACGGTACCCATATCTGGCACGGCTTTGCTGCCGATATTACCCAGCGCAAACAGATGGAAATGGCTCTGGAGCTGGAGCGCGCGCGACTGGCCAGCATCATTCGAGGCGCCAACCTGGGCACCTGGGAATGGAACCTGCAAACCGGGGAGACGCACTATAACGACCGCTGGTACGAGATCAACGGGCACCGAAGGGAGACTCTGCAGCCCACTACAGTCGATACCTGGCGTGGGCTGATCCATCCCCACGACAGAGCTGAAGCCGATCGACTGATGCAGGCGCATCTCGATGGAGAGCTTGATCACATTGATTTCAGATATCGCATACATCATCAGAACGGCCAGTGGGTCTGGGTCCGTGACCGCGGTCAGCTCATCAGTCGGGACGCCAACGGCGAGCCGCTCTGGGCCAGCGGTACATGCACGGACATCACTGATGACATGCGGCGCGACACCGAGATCCACCAGGCTCGCGCTTTCCTGCGGGCGGTCATCGACGCTTCGACCGAAGTAGCGGTCATCACCACTGATCTGGAAGGCAGCATCACGCTGTTCAATACCGGGGCGTCAAAGCTGTTGGGGTATGAAGCTGACGAGATGATTGGCCAGCACACACCCATAAGCTACCACCTGGACAGCGAACTGGAGCGGCGGGCGCAGATCCTCAGCGCCGAGCTCGGCCATGCCGTGGATCACCGCGAAGCGCTATTGGCCAACGCCCGCCGCGGCAAACCGGAGACCCTGCCCTGGACCTATATCAACAAGAACGGCAACCAGCGACTGGTCAACCTGACCGTAACCGGGATCCGCGATCAGAATAACGAGCTGACCGGCTTCCTTGGTGTTGCCACTGATATCACTGACCTCATCCAGGCCACACGCGAACTACAACGCAGCGAAGCGCGTTTCCGCGATATGGTGAGTAACCTGCCCGGAGCGGTTTACCGCTGCGCGGCCGATGAGCACTGGACAATCACTTATCTGAGTGACGAGATTGAAGTGATTACCGGCTATCCGACAGACGACTTTGTTAACAGCCAGGTGCGCAGCTATCTCAGCATCATCCACCCGGACGACACGCCGCGTAATCAGGCCGGGGCTGCGAATCTGGCGCTGGACGAAAGCTTCGAGCTGACCTATCGCATCATCCACGCGGACGGACGCGAAGTCTGGGTGCGCGACAAGGGCCGAGGAGAATATGACAACGAAGGCCGACTTTTATGGATCAGCGGCTTCATCTGGGATGTGACCGAGCGCTACCGCATTGAACAGATGAAATCGGAATTTGTGTCTACTGTCAGTCACGAGCTACGCACGCCCCTGACGGCCATCAGCGGCGCGCTGGGTCTGATTGAAGGCGGTGCACTCGGCGAGATTCCCGAACCGATGCGCAAAATGCTGACCATCGCTTCAAACAACGGCCGCACCCTGACGCATCTGGTGAACGACCTGCTGGACCTGGACAAGCTGGCGGTCAATCGCATGCACTTCGACATGCAACATCTACCGCTGCAGCCGTTGCTGGAGGAAGCGCTGGACGCAAACCGTAGCTACGCTGACCAGTTCGATGTCACGCTGCGCTGCGGGCAGGTGGATCCGGTACAGGTGCACGCTGATCCGCGCCGGCTGGCTCAGGTATTGGCCAACTATCTGTCCAATGCGGCCAAGTTTTCCCATCCGGGCGGTAGCGTTACACTTGATGGCCGTTACGCTGAGGGACGTGTTCGCATCAGCGTTACCGATGCCGGCGAAGGCATACCGCAGGAAGCGCACTCACGTCTGTTCGAACGTTTCGCCCAGGTCGACAGTTCCACCACCCGGCGCCGCGGCGGCACCGGGTTGGGCCTCGCAGTAACCAAAGATCTGGTGGAACACATGGGTGGGCAGGTCGGGTTCGAATCCGAACCTGGCAAAGGCTCGGTGTTCTGGTGCGAATTGACTGCAGAACCAACCGACGGAAGTGAAACCTGATGAACACCAATCAGCTGCAACGCAGCACGGACGCGGGCCGAGGCCTCGCTGGAGCCAACGCTGGAGCCACTGACATGAAACAGCTTGAACGTATCCTGCATATCGAAGACGACGTATCAATTCAGGAAATTGCTCGGGTCGCGCTGGAAGTGCTCGGTGGCTTTACCGTGCAGACCTGCGCTTCCGGTTCCGCTGGGCTGGCCGTCGTGGAGCAATTCCGGCCGGATCTGATCCTGCTGGACGTTATGATGCCTGAGATGGACGGGCCGGAAACGCTGCGCCAACTTGAACAGATGCAGGTGCTCGAGAGCTGTCCGCTGGTGTTCATGACCGCCAAGATGCAGCCCGACGAGATTGACGAATACAAGCGCCTGGGCGCCGCCGACGTTATTGTCAAACCGTTCGACCCCATGGCGTTGTCGAACCAGTTACGACAGATCTGGGAGGCTTGGCATGGACAAGACTGAACAACTTCGTCAGCAACTGGCAATCCTGGCCGAGGGGTTTCGTCAGCGTCTGGATACCGAGCTTCCCGCTCTGGAGCAGTCGATACGCGCGCTATCCACCTCTGAAGATATTGCTCCCGACGCGCTTCAGCCCATCCGCGAACAACTGCACAAACTGGCCGGCGCCGCGGGCACCTTCGGATACCCGGCGCTGGGAGCATACGCGCGCGAACTGGAACTGAAGGTGCGCGAGCTGACCGAACAACAGCAATGTGACAGTCAATCCTTACACGCACTGCTCAGCGGTATTGATGAGCTTGCCCGGTTGCGGCGCAGCGAAACGCAGGAAGCACCCGTCGCACCACCGGCACCCGCCGATGCACGCATCGACCGTGCGCGCTGCATTCATGTTCTCGAGCACGACGTCCCGTTCGCCAAGCGCCTGTGCCATACCCTGGAAAGCTTCGGCTATCAGGTGGTGCTACACGCGCAGGCCAGTGAGCTCAGGCAGGCTCTGGCCAGGAATCTCCCCGACGCGCTGATTCTGGATATGAGTGCCGAGACTGAAAGCAGCGAACTGCTGGAACAGCTTCAGCAGGTTCAGACAAAGCGCGCCAGCCCCTTGCCGTTGCTCCTGATCAGCGACAACGACGACTTCGAATTTCAGCTGAGCGCCGTGCGCGCCGGCGCCCAGGGGTTGTTTGGTCGACCGGTCGATCTGGCGAAGCTGGAAGACCGGCTCGAGCGCTGTTTTAACAGCCTCCAGAGCGAGCCGTTCCGCATCATGCTGGTGGATGACGATGAAACCCTGGCGCAGCGTTATCAGGCGGTGCTGAACAACGCGGCCATGCGTGTGGAAATTGTCAGCGACCCGCGCAGGTTGCTCGAGCAGATGGACGCCTTCATGCCGGACGTCATTCTCATGGATATCAATATGCCGGATTATTCCGGGCCCGAGCTGGCGCAGATGATCCGCCTGGACGACAACTGGCTACGCGTACCGGTGGTGTATCTGTCGGCGGAAACTGACGTTACCCGGCAGAAGAATGCGCTGCTCAAAGCCGGGGATGATTTCATCACCAAGCCGATTTCCGACAATGCGCTGGTCAATGCCGTGTACTCCCGCGCCCAGCGCGCCCGGCTGCTGAGTCAGGCACTGGCCCGCGACAGCCTGACCGGCCTGCTCAAGCACGCCGATATCAAGGAACAGGTAGAAATCGAACTGGAGCGCGCCTGCCGTACGCACCGCCCGGTAAGCATCGCCATGATCGATATCGATCACTTCAAATCGGTCAATGATCAGCATGGGCACGCGGTGGGCGACAATGTGATTCGCGCTCTGGCCAACCTGCTGCGCCAGCGCCTGCGCAAGATCGATCGGCTGGGGCGTTACGGTGGTGAGGAATTCGTCGCGGTCCTGCCTGACTGCCACGCAGCGGATGCCAAGCGCATCCTCGATGAAATTCGCGTGGCCTTCAACGAACTGCTGTTCAGCGGCAGCAATGGCCTGTTCCGTTGCAGTTTTAGCGCTGGTATCAGTGCCTGCCAGGCACCCTTGTGGGAAGCAAGCGAGCAACTGGAAAGCGCCGATGCCAAGCTGTATATGGCCAAATCCCACGGTCGCAATTGCATCATCGCGGCGGCAGATCGCGGCGATGCTATTTGAGCCGGGTTAGCTTGGGTTGGAGGTTTCAGTTGCTCAATCAACAGGCCGATGCATAACGCCCAATCGTTCTGCCATGGTGCACAGCCGTTTATCCAGCGTCCAGATCTTCGCCCCAGGCGTGACCATGGTGGATGCAAGCAACATTATATCGACCAGACCACAACCCATCCCGTACAGACGTTCACGCTGGATGAAATCTATTGTTTCCTGAACGCTAGCCTGTTGAGCTTGCTTCAGCCCGCCAAGCCAGGAAAGAGTCTGGTTGCGACTGGGTGGGGTCCCGCAGGCAATTTCACCAACGATCAGCCGATGCGTTAGTACCTGATCAAACTCAAGAAGACGAACCAGAGCATCATTGCCGTGACGAAAGTGATCGACCCAAACGGATGTATCGACCATCACCTCACTCAATCTGAAGCCTCCACGCTGCGCCGCGGAATATTCTGCATGTCTGGCATGGTTGCGCCAAGAGCTGCGAGTCGCTTGGCCGATTGAACTCGAATGAAGGTCTTCACGGCCTCCCTGAACAACTCAGTCTTGTCCATCGACGGATCAGCAACTTCGAGCGCCTCTTCATACAGTGCGTCATCTATCGTAACGGTGGTTCTCATAGGGTTACTCCTCGCCACATCACGGGTGATGCAATATCGCATCAATTTCGATGAAAGGGCAAATAGAACCGCCTGGGTGAAAAGCTGACAGCTAGCAGCTGACTGGGCCGACGGTCTTTATAGAAACCTTAAAGCTCACCGCGCCGCGCCATTTCGCGGATGCGATCAGCGGTGCGACAGGCGATGGCCTGGATGGTCAGTGAGGGATTGACGCCGCCGGACGTGGGGAATACCGAGCCGTCACAGACCCAGAGATTGCGTATATCCCAGCTGCGGCAGTCGGCGTCGACCACACTGGTGCGTGGATCGCTGCCCATTCTGGCAGTGCCCATCAGATGTGCGGTGCCTTCCGTCTCGGACCATATCTCGCGTGCATCGATACCCGCCAGAGCGTCACGCAGAAAGCGCATGGAGTGATCGATCAATCGTAAATCGTTGTCGCAGAAAGAGTAACTGACGCGGGCGATGGGCAAGCCGTAGGCATCACACTCATCTGCCAGGCTAACAGTGTTACGTTCCTGCGGAAGCGTCTCGCCGACGATCTTCAGACCCACCTGATGATTGTATTTTTCCATCTCATCAACCAGCGCCTGGCCCCACAGACCGCGATTGCCGACCTGGGTTTCTGCCCACGCAGCCGGCAGCGGTCCCTGACTCATGAAGGCATAGCCGCCGAAGAAATCCTTGTTGTCGTCGCAGTAGTTCCAGTGTTCGCTGATGGCCAGTGAAGGCGGGCCCTTGTACCAGCGGATTTCGTCGTCGACCAGCCCCCAGGCCGCCTGGTTGCTGTGCACCATCAGATTCTTGCCGACCAGTCCCGAGCTATTCGCCAGCCCCTCCGGATAACGCGGGTTGGCCGAATTGAGCAGGAGTCTGGGCGTTTCGATGGCGTAACCGGCTACCACCACGTGTCGGGCACGCTGGAAGTGCCAGCTGCCTTCGCGGTGATAATGCACGCCGCTGGCCAGGCCGTCCGGCCCGGTCTCGATGCGGCCGACCATGGCCAGGTCGCGTACCTCGGCACCGGCTTTCAGCGCCCGCGGCAGCCAGGTATTCAGCACACTCTGCTTGGCGTTCGTTGAGCAACCTGTCACACAAAATCCCCGGTAGACACAAGGCGGCGCCTGTTCGCGCGGGGCCGACAGCGTTGCCAGTGGAGTGGACGTCCAGTCGATGCCTTGCGCTTCACAGGCCCGCGCCAAAGCCAGCGCCGAGCCATTCAGCTCGTGTTGGCGATAGGGGTAGCGCGGGCGTTTGGGGCCCCATGGATAGCGGACCGGGCCGGCAATACCCAGCATCTGTTCCACCTCACGGTAGTAGTGCCACATCTCCCGCCAGTCAATCGGCCAATCAGAACCGTAGCCCAGCAGACTGCGCGACCTGAACCATTCGGGGCGGAACCGCAGCGATACCATGGCGTAATGCACGGTGCTGCCGCCAACCGCCCTGCCGCTGTTATTGGTGCCAAGCACCAGCGGGTTATCACCGTCACACAGCCGTTCCTCGGTCCAGAACAGCTTTTGCTGATGCTCTTCATCGGAGGCAAATTCCGACAGCGGTCGCCACCAGGCACCGGCGTCGAAGGCGACCACCGAGAAGCCGGCCTCGGCCAGTTTCGCGGCCAGCGTGCCACCACCCGCGCCCGTACCGACAATGGCAAAATCCACCGGCTCGTCGAGCGGATACTCACGCATCGGCACCCAACCCGTCGGGCTGAACACGTCCGGCGCGCGCCCGCCTCGGCCACGCGGCGTTTCCAGCGCCTCGAGATACAACTCAGCGGACATGGCGATTCAGCTCCCGCGCCCTGGATTCAGTCCCCGGCCTGGCTTCAGCGGATTCCCAGGCGTCACGGTGATTGGCGCCCAGACGGACATAACCGCGGGGCGCCGCAGGGCCGCCGAAGCCGAGTTCATTCCAGGCGACGGGATGGCGGTAATAGGCTGCAGTAATGTCGTGCGCCAGACGCAGACTGAAAAACAAGCGAGACGGCATGCCCTGCCAGGCGGGGTGAACCAGCTCACCAGCCTGCGCGTCAGCCAGTAACTGCTCCTGCTGCGTACGGCTCAGCGTTGCGAAGCCTTGCGCATGGCGATCCAGCGCTTCGGCATCCAGCGCGGCCAGCCCGATACACCAGGCCTGGCGGAACGGGGGCAGGCGCGCATCCCGATAACCGTCACCCTGATCGGCCAGCAGACGTGCGTCGATCAGCGCCGCCACGGGTACCTCGGGCCGATCATGCGGTTGCGGTACCACGCACGCACAGAGCGCACGCAAGATGGACCATTGCGCGGCGTCGAGAAACCGCGGCTCACGCGGCACAGCCAGACGCGCGTCCACGACCTGTCGGGTTGCATCGTTCCAGGATGGCCCGCCTCGCTTGGACTGCACGTCATATCCGGGATATCGCCGGCTCATGGCGCCAGCTCCCGGTCGTCTTCCAGCAGGGTATGCGCGGCCAGCCCGGCGAACGCCAGACCGGTAAAGCTCGGCGGAGCCGGCAAGGGCGGGCCGGCTTGCAGATTCTGTCGCCAATTGCGCCAACCGCCATGGTTGCGGGCAATACCGACGGCGTGAAAAACCGCACCAGCAAGCCCCATCACCGCCGTGAAGCGCAGGGCCAGGCGCGACAGCCAACGCAACCGGCTGTATGCCGGGCCGGCCGCTACCGTGGCGACCAGCAGGCCGGCGGCCAATGGCGGTGCGCTGACCGGAAGGTACATGGCCGGGTTCTGAAACGCGCCGCGAAAATGCAGCAGAGCGGCCTCCAGCGCGGTGCCGAGCAAACCGGTCGCGGCCATCAACCCGACCGAATGCCCCACCGGTAGCCCGAATATACGCGGAATAAAATCCTGCGTCTCACCGCGCAGGCGCTCGGAAAAGTAGCCCAGCACACCCGACAACACCAGCGCAGAGGGCGCGCCGACCGGTGCCGCGTAGAACAGATTGCTCCAGCTCAACCTACCTGGACGCTTGCCGATGTTGTACAGATGGAATGCGGTCCCGGCCAGACCGGTCCCTATCGTGCCGAGGTACACAGCGTTGCGCAGCGGGTTATTGCCCGCGCGCGGATCCTGCTGACCCTGCCCGCTTATCATCAGCGAAAGCACCGAGGTCACTAGCGGGGTGTACATTGCACGATTCTGAAAATCGCCCCGGTAGTGCTCCATTGCGCTGTCTGCCGCCACCGAAAAAGCCAGCAGGCCCGCGCCCCGGTTCAACGTGCGCGCGGCGTCGAGCATGACGTGCTCTCGCCCGTGGGTATGCAGCAGACGACCCCGGCCGGGCCGCTCATATTTCTGCCAGAGCAGTGAAGCCAGGCCCAGAAGCGTGGTGACGCCAGCCGCCAGCGCCCTGAGCTGCGTTCTGGAGAACATCTCGCCTCCTTAGATTCAGTCAGATTGCGTAGCGCCGGGCATCAGCGTGTCGGAACGCCAATCCATGCCCGGGCTGATCTGGATCAGGCCTGATCACGCCATCCCTGACCTGCGGTGCGCCTGCGAACAGCATGCTCTCAAGCCGCACATGATCCTGGAACCATTCGACATGGCGCAGACGCGGCGCGGCGCAGGCCACATGCCGATGCAAGGCCGGCGCACAGTGCGCTGAAAGATCAATATGAAACGCCTCGCACAGCGCCGCCGCCTGTAGAAAGCCGCTGATACCCCCACAGCGCGTTACATCGGCCTGCAGCACATCGACCGCACCGCTTTCCAGCAGACGGCGAACATCGTCAGGGGTATAAGCGTATTCGCCAGCAGCAATATCCATCGGCTGGCCGGCGGCACCGATCGCATCGCGTACGGCGCGCAGACCGCGTATATCGTCGGAGCTGACGGGTTCCTCGAACCAGCTCACCTGTGAATCGGCGATCCGGCGGGCGAAGGCAATAGCGGTGCGGCTGCTATGCGCTCCGTTAGCGTCGATAAACAGACCGGCATCGCCTATCGCCTGTCGCGCCTCGTCCACGCGCTGAAAATCAGCAGCCGGGTCGGCACCCACCTTCATTTTGACCCAGCGGCAACCGTCGTCCCGCGTCCAGGCGGCGAGCTGCTCACACAGCGGCGTGCCGGCCTGGGTAGTGAAGCCACCGCTACCGTAGACGGGGGCCGATTCGCGCCTGGCGCCCAGCAGCCGCACCAGCGGCAGACCGAGCAGCCTGGCCTTGAGATCCCACAGCGCGGTATCGATCGCCGAAATGGCGCAGGCACAGAGCCCGGAGCGCCCGAGATTGCGAACGCTGATCCAGAGTCGATCAACTATCGCACCGATATCCAGCGGGCTGGCACCTTCGAGCACCGGTCGCAGCTGCCTATCGATCAAAGACAGCAACGCAGCATCCGCGTAGGTATAACCCAGCCCGGTTTCGCCTGCGGCGTCCAGCTCGACCAGTATCAGCGTGGTGGCGTTCCATTGCAGCGTGCCGTCCGCCTCGGGCGCCTCGGTCGGGATCTGATAGGCGCAGGCGCGCACGCTGCTGATCAGCGGAGCGGCGGACAAACTCATTGCCCGCTCTGGTCCTTGCCGCTCTCATCGCTTTGATCCTGTGGCAGCACGCCGCCGAGCACCTGTTTGACTGTCTGGGTGATAATCCCGCGCTGGTCCGGATCGCCCTGCAACAGGGTCGCTGCGTATTGTTTGGCCTGCTCCAGCTTGATGTGCGGCGGCAGCGGCGGAACATCGGGGTCAGTCTTGAACTCGATCAATACCGGCCGGTCGGACGCTAGCGCCTCCTCCCAGGCCGCGGCGACCCGGTCTTCACTGTCGACATAGATGCCCTTCAGTCCGATCGATTCGGCGAATTGATGGTAAGGCACGCTGGGAATACGCTGGGCCGCTTCGTATTTGGGATCGCCCTCCATGACCCGCTGCTCCCAGGTCACTTGGTTAAGATCCTCGTTGTTGAATACGGCGCAGATCCACTGCTTGTTGGTCCATTCCTGCCAGTACTTGGCGACCGTTATCAGCTCGGCCATGTTGTTCATCTGCATGGCACCGTCGCCGACCAGAGCAATCACCGGCCGGTCGGGATGAGTGAACTTGGCGGCGATGGCGTAGGGCACACCAGCACCCATGGAGGCCAGCCCGCCGGACAGCGAGCACATCATGTCGCGGCGGATCTTGATGTCGCGGGCAAACCAGTTGGCGGCGGACCCTGAATCGCAGGTGATGATTGCGCGGTCCGGCAGGCGCGGCGAGAGCTCGAACGCCACCCGCTGCGGATTGATCGGGTTGGCCGATACCATGGCGCGGGCTTCAAGGGTCTGCTCCCAGTCGGCGCGCCAGGCTTCCACGTCCTTGCGCCAGCTGCGATCGGTCTTGTCCTGTAACAGGGGCAACAGCGCACGCAGGGTTTCTGCCGCATCGCCCTCCAGATTTACCTCCATGGGATAACGCAGGCTGAGCATGTCGGCTTTCAAATCTATCTGCACGCCGCGTGCCTGGCCTTCTTCAGGGAGGAATTCCGAGTAGGGAAAGCCGGAGCCGATCATCAGCAGGGTGTCGCATTCGGTCATCAGCTTGTAGCTGGGTTCGGTACCCAGCAGGCCGATCGAGCCCGTCACCCAGGGCAGATCGTCGGGCAGCGCCGCCTTGCCCAACAGCGCCTTGGCGACACCCGCGCCGAGTTTCTCGGCGATCTGAATCACCTCGTCGGTAGCCTGCAAAGCGCCAGCGCCCACCAGAATGGCGACTTTTTTGCCTTCGTTCAGCACGTCGGCGGCCAAGCGCAGGTCTGTCTCATAGGGCACAACCTTAGGCCTGCTGTAACCGATACCGGAATGGATGGTGCCGTGGGAACGCTCAGGTTCGCTGTATTCCATCTCCTGTAAATCGTTCGGCAGAATGATCGCCGCCACCTTGCGCTCGCCGTATGCAGTACGAATCGCACGGTCCACCAGATGCCGTACCTGCGCCGGCGCGCTGGCCTGCTGCACAAAGGCGCCAGCAACATCCTTGAACATGGAGACGAGATCCAGCTCCTGCTGGTAATGACCGCCCAGACAGGTGCGCGCCTGCTGCCCGGTAATAGCCAGCACGGGCATATGATCCATGCGTGCATCGTATAGCCCGGTCAGTAAGTGCGAAGCGCCCGGGCCGGAGGTGGCGATACAAACGCCAAGACCGCCTGAGAACTTGGCGTCAGCTGAAGCCATGAAGGCGGCCATTTCCTCATGCCGGGCCTGAATGAACTTGATCTTGCCGTTGGCCCGACTGAGCGCGCCGAACACGCCATTGATACCGTCACCGGGGTAACCATAGATGCGGCGTATGCCCCACTGGTAAAGCCGTTCGACAAAATATTCGCTGACTGTGGCCATGGGAACCTCGCTTGTTCTGAATGTGACTGCATGCAGACAAAGAGAGGCTGATCGCAGGCCGCGTCAGATAACGGCCGGGTAAAGCGAAGCAGGTGACCGGCTCAGCCTCAAATGCCTGTCATGAGGTTGTGACCGGAGAGTGATGCGAGGGTTTCCCTGTTTCGGTTAAAGCCGACGACCGCGCGATAATCCTGGGGGTGTAGCGCGCCTGCGCTCCGCCAGGCTCTGCAGCTCCATCAAACGCTGTCGGCGCGTCCGAACGCGGCCCGAGACGCACGCCAACCCCAGGGTGGCCAAGCCAGACGGCAGAACGCGCCGACCGGAGACCAACCCTGGGGGTGTAGCGCGCCTGCGCTACGCCAGGATCTGCGGCTCCATCAAACTTCGTCGGCGAGCAGGCGCTCGCCAACCCCAGGAAAAACCAGCCCCTCGGTCGCTCACTTAGATAAACGAATGCGCCGATCGGAGGCACGCCCTGGGGGTGTAGCGCGCCTGCGCTACGCCAGTGTTTGCCTCACCTCGGGCTCGCCACCGAGCGAAATCTGGCAACCTCGTGAACAGACCTTTAACTAGCCAGCTCCGGTCGATCACGAAAGTATTCCAGCGCTTCCGGATTCGCCAGCGCATCGGTGTTCTTCACCGGTCGCCCATGAATTGTCTCGCGAACCGCCACTTCAACGATCTTGCCGCTGACCGTGCGCGGGATATCGACAACCGCAAAGATGCGCGCCGGCACATGCCGCGGGGTGGCATTGGCGCGGATGACCTGGCGGATGCGTTGTTCCAGCGCCGCGTCCAGCGCTACGCCGTCGCGCAACCGCACCGCCAGCACGATGCGTTCATCGCCTTGCCAGTGCTGGCCGACGGCGATGGATTCGAGCACTTCCTCAACCTTTTCGACCTGCCTATAGATCTCGGCGGTACCAATGCGCACTCCGCCGGGGTTGAGTACCGCGTCGGACCGGCCGTGAATGATCAACCCGCCGTGCGGCGTTTCCTCTGCGTAATCGCCATGCGCCCAGACACCGGGAAACCGCGCGAAATACGCCTTGTGAAAGCGGCTACCGTCGTCATCCCGCCAGAAGCCGACAGGCATCGACGGAAAAGGCTGCGTGCATACCAGCTCGCCTTTCTTGCCGTAAACGCGTTCGCCCTGCTCATTCCATACCTCGACCGCCATGCCCAAGCCCGCACACTGCAACTCACCGGGCCACACCGGTAGTATCGGATTGCCCAGCGCGAAGCACGAAACGATATCCGTGCCGCCAGAAATGGACGACAGACACAGGTCCGCCTCGATATCGCGATACACATATTCAAAGCCTTCCGGCGCCAGCGGCGAGCCGGTCGACAGCAGGGCTCTCAAGCGGCTCAGCTGATGGGTTTTGCGCGGTGTGCAGCCGGCCTTTTCCAGCGCGGCGATATAGCGGGCGCTGGTGCCGAATACGCTGATGCCTTCAGCATCGATCAGGTCCATCAGCCGTTGCGCTTGCGGCTCGAAGGGGGAGCCGTCGTACAGCACCAGCGTGGCGCCGACCGCCAGCCCCGAGACCAGCCAGTTCCACATCATCCAGCCACAGGTGGTGAAATAAAACAGCCTGTCCTCGGCCCCCAGGTCAGTGTGCAGGCCATGCTCCTTCAGGTGCTGCAGCAGCGTGCCGCCGGTGCCATGCACGATGCACTTGGGCACGCCGGTGGTGCCGCTGGAGTAAAGGATATACAGCGGGTGATTGAAGGGTACTGGCACGAATTTCGGCTCGCCGCCGGCCTGGTAAAAGTCCTGCCACAGGCTGGTGGGTACAACGGATTCGAAATCCGCTGAACTTGCCTCGGCGTGCGTATAGGGCACCAGCACCAGCTGCTCCAGCGAAGGCAGTTGCGCGAGGATGTCCTTGAGCTTGTCGGTGAGATCGATCTGCTTGCCGGCGTACTGATAGCCAGCGCAGGCGATCAGCAGCTTGGGCTCGATCTGACCGAAACGATCAACCACGCCCTGGGTACCGAAATCCGGCGAGCAGGATGACCACACGGCGCCCAGGCTGGTCGCGGCGAGCATGCCCACCACCGTCTGCCAGATGTTGGGCATGCAGGCGGCAACCCGGTCGCCAGCTTCCACACCGGCTTCACGCAGCGCTCGCTGCAGCCCGGCGACGTGCGCGCTTAATTCGGCGTAACTGAGCTGCTCGCGATTGCCGCTCTCAGCGACGGCAACCAATGCAGGATGAACGTCTCGACGGCGCAGCAGATGCTCGGCAAAATTCAGCGTCGCGCCGGGAAACCACTGCGCGCCCGGCATGGCTTCGCCTTTAAGCAGTACGTCAATAGGCGGCGTCGCAAAACGCACCTCGAAGAAATCCACAATGGCCTGCCAGAAGGCGCCGCGCTGCTCGATGCTCCAAGCGTGCAACGCCGGGTAATCAGCCAGCTCAACCTGATGGCGCTGTTCAACATAGCGCCGAAAGTGGTCCATCCGGCTGGCAGCAATGCGGTCGGGTGAGGGCGTCCAGAACGGTGCGGGCATAGCGGAATCCTTCAGGCCTGGGCCAAGATTGCCCGCGCCACACGCGAACCGTTCGGCTTGTCGAGCAGGGTGCAGATGCGTTGCCCGGCGGCGATCACCTGATCCAGATCGACGCCGGTATGGATACCCAGCCCATTGAGCAGATAGAGCACGTCCTCTGTCGCGACGTTGCCGGTAGCACCCGCGGCGTAGGGGCAGCCGCCAAGTCCGGCGACCGAGCTGTCGAATACGCTGATACCTTCAAGCAGTCCGGCGTAGATATTGGTCAGCGCCTGGCCGTAGGTATCGTGAAAGTGACCGGCCAGCTGCTGGCGCGGGATATCGCGGCCAACAAAATCAAACAGGCTGCGCGTCTGGCCGGCGGTGCCGACGCCGATCGTGTCCGCCAGACACACCTCATAGCAGCCCATCGCCAACAATTCAGCGGCGATGCTTGCCACCTGCTCAGGCGGCACCGCGCCTTCATAGGGGCAACCCAACACGCAGGAAATATAGCCGCGCACCCGCAGGCCATGTTGCTGCGCCTGCTGCATGAGCGGAGTGAAGCGCGCCAGACTTTCGGCGATGGAGCAGTTGATGTTCTTCTGCGAGAACGACTCCGAGGCGGCGGCGAACACTGCGACTTCCTTCACGTCCGCCGCCAACGCCGCGTCCAGCCCTTTGAGATTCGGCGCCAGGGCCGCATAGATCACTCCCGGGCGCTGTTTGATACCGGCAAACACCTCGGCGCTGCCGGCCATCTGTGGCACCCACTTGGGCGAGACAAAGCTGCCGACCTCGATGTATTGCAGGCCAGCGTCGGTCAGGTCATCGACCAGCCGCACCTTGTCGGCAACGCTGATCGGCTGCTTCTCGTTCTGCAGTCCATCGCGGGGGCCCACTTCAACGAGGCGTACCTGGGTGGGCAGGCTGTGATTCATGCTGTCTGGTCCTTTAATGATGCTCAGCGTCGCTGCGCTATTGGGCTTCAGCGGGGCTTTGCAGGTCTATCAATACCGCGCCTTCGGCCACCATCGCCCCTTCAGCGTAGAAAATCTCGCGCACCTGTCCGGCGGCCGGGGCGCGAATACTATGCTCCATCTTCATTGCCTCCAGCACAACCAGCGGCGCGCCGGCGGCCACCTCATCCCCGGTCTGCACCAACACCCGAACGATGTTGCCGTTCATCGGCGCGGTCAGGCTGCCCTGCGGCGCAAGGGAAGCCTGCACGTCCGCCAGCGGATCGACGGCCCGTACCGCCAGCCAGTCGTGGTGCCAGTGCAGGTACAGCGTCGCGCCCTGGCGAATGTATTGTGCGGCAGCGGTTGCCGCGTGATCGGCGCAGGGGACTATTCGCTTACGTTCACCGGCGCAGCTCAGATGCAATGGCTGGGCAGCGCTCAGGCCCGCGCGCCAGCCAGTGAGGCGGCTCCAGGGCGAATACATATCACCGTGCCGCTGGATAGGCGGTTCAGTGGCAAGCCAGGCATCAGCGGCGGCCTGCCAGAACGCATCAGCCAAGGGCTCGGGCGTGGGTAGCAACTGCGCCTCGTACTGCGGAATGAAATCGGTATCCAGCTCCGCCGCAGCAAAGGCCGGATGGGCTATGACCCGCGTCAGAAACGCCAGATTGGTGTGCAGCCCGCCAACCACTGTTTCGCCGAGCATTTGCAGCAACCGCCGTCTGGCCAGCTCCCGCGTCTCGCCCCAGGCAATCAGCTTGGCGAGCATCGGATCATAGAAGGGTGAAACCTCATCACCTTGCTCAACGCCGCTATCTACCCGGCGGCCGGGACCCGCCGCCGGCTCGCGGTACAGCTCAAGCCGGCCCGTTGACGGCAGAAACCCGCTGGCAGGATCCTCGGCATAAAGCCGCACTTCGATCGCGTGACCATTGAGCGGTACCTGCGATTGGCCCAGCGGCAGCGGCTCACCCTCGGCGATGCGTATCTGCCAGGCGACCAGATCCAGCCCGGTGATGGCTTCAGTGACTGGATGCTCGACCTGCAACCGGGTGTTCATCTCCATGAAGAAGAAGTCGCCACGCTCGTCGAGCAGGAACTCAACAGTCCCGGCACCCACATAACCGATCGCCTGTGCTGCCTTGACCGCCGCTTCGCCCATGGCGGCACGTAGCGCGGGCGTCAGGCCGGGAGCTGGCGCTTCCTCGACGACTTTCTGATGTCGCCGCTGGATGGAACAATCGCGTTCGTTGAGGTAGATACAGCCACCATGCCGATCAGCGAACACCTGGATCTCGATATGCAGGGGCTTGAGCAGATATTTCTCAACCAGTATCCGCTCATCACCGAAGGATGACCGCGCTTCCCGTTGCGCCGAGGCCAATGCCTCGGCCAGCTCGGATTCGGACTCGACCACCTTCATGCCCTTGCCGCCACCGCCCGCGCTGGCCTTGAGCAGCACCGGATAACCGATACGTGACGCTTCATCCCGGAAGGTTTCAAGGCTCTGGTCTGCGCCATGATAGCCTGGCACCAGTGGCACACCGGCCTCATGCATCAAGGCCTTGGCGGCGGATTTGCTGCCCATGGCGTCGATGGCCGACGCAGGCGGGCCAAGCAGGATCAACCCGGCGGCTTCGATGGCGCGGGCGAACTCGGCATTCTCCGAGAGGAAACCGTAGCCCGGGTGAATCGCCTGACAGCCGCTCCGGCGTGCGGCCTCGATGATGGCATCTATGCGCAGATAACTTTCGGCGGGCTTGGCTCCGCCCAGCGCGACTGCCAGGTCTGCCTCGCGCACATGACGCGCGTCATGGTCGATGTCGCTGTGCACAGCCACGGAGACAATGCCCAACTCGCGGCAGGTGCGCATGATCCGGCAGGCAATTTCGCCGCGATTGGCGACCAGCAGGCGACTGATCATGCTTGCCACACCGGTTTGCGTTTTTCCAGAAATGCCTTCAGCCCTTCCTGACCTTCGGGACTGACACGAATGCGCGCGATGGCCGCTTCGGTGTAACGGCGCAGCGGTGTGGAAAACTCGCCCTGCTTGACCTCCAGCATCAACAGCTTGGTGGCGCGCATGGCCGCAGGACTGTTCAGCAACATATTGTCGATCCAGCCCTGCAGGGCATGGTCAAGACTGTCGGCCGGATAGCACTCAGCAAGCAATCCCAGCTCGCGGGCGGTCCGGCCATCGAAGCGCTCGGCGGTCAGCGCATAGCGCCGGGTAGAGCGCGCGCCCATGGCCTGCACGACAAAGGGGCTGACCACGGCCGGTATCAAGCCGATACGCACCTCCGACAGGCAGAACTGCGCCTCTTCCGCGCCGATCGCCATATCGCAACAACTCACCAGTCCCAGCGCGCCGCCGTAGGCCGCGCCATGCACCACGGCCAGCGTTGGCAGCCGCAGCTGACTGAGGCTGGTCATCAGTTGCGCCAGCTCACGGGCGTCGTTGAGATTGGCGTTGTAGTCCAGCTCCGCCGAGGCCTGCATCCAGGCCAGGTCTGCGCCAGCGGAGAAATGCCGGCCGCGCCCGCGCAGAATCAGAAAGCGCAGCGAATCATCCGCTTGCACCTGATCGATGGCCTGCAGCAGCTCGGCGATCATCTCGGCGTTAAAGGCGTTGTTCTTGTCCGGCCGGTTGAGCCACAGGGTGGCGACGCCCTGCGCATCACGTTCCAGCTCAATGGTATTGAAATCAGTCATACGTCTGTCTTCCGCTGTCTGTGGAGCCGTGCCTAAGGGTCTGATGCCGTTTCGTCGCGAGTCGCGTTGCTGTGTCAAATGATGCCAGGCAAGGCGCGGGACGCAGGTAATGGTTGCTCCCTTGCCAAGTCTCGCAACGCCGCATGGCGTCATTTGCCACGCAACCCGAAGGGACGGGTCGCGGCCGTGCCGAAACGGCAACAGACCCTACTCACATTCTGAATACACCGAACCGCGTCGGCTCAATGGGTGCGTTAAGGGCGGCGGAAATCGCCAGACCGAGGACATCCCGGGTCTGCGCCGGGTCGATCACGCCATCATCCCAGAGGCGGGCACTGGAATAATAAGGGTGCCCCTGATGTTCATACTGATCGAGAATCGGCTGGCGCAACGCCTGTTCCTGATCAATGGAGAACGTCTCGCCGTGGCGTTCGGCCTGTTCGCGCTTGACCTGCACCAGCACGCCGGCGGCCTGTTCGGCGCCCATCACACCGATACGCGCATTCGGCCACATCCACAGAAAACGCGGATCGTAGGCCCGGCCACACATGCCGTAATTGCCGGCGCCAAAGCTGCCGCCGATGATGACGGTGAACTTGGGCACGCGGGCGCAGGCCACCGCGGCGACCAGTTTGGCGCCGTGTTTGGCGATGCCGCCGGCCTCGTATTTTTGCCCGACCATGAAACCGGTGATGTTCTGCAAAAACAGCAACGGAATGCCGCGTTGGCAGGCCAGTTCAATGAAATGCGCGCCCTTTTGCGCTGACTCGCTGAACAACACGCCGTTATTCGCCAGTATCGCCACGGGGTAACCGTGCAGGTGGGCAAAGCCGCATACCAAAGTGGTACCGAACAACGCCTTGAACTCATCGAACGCGCTGTCATCAACCAGCCGGGCAATCACTTCGCGCACCTCGAGCGGCTGCTTGGGGTCGGCAGGGATCAGCCCGTACAACTCCTCTGCCGGGAAGCGCGGAGCAATTGGCCCGCGGCTGTTCAGTACGCCCTGCTTGCGCCAGTTGAGATGGGCGATACAGCGGCGGGCCAATGCCAACGCGTGTTCATCGTCCTCGGCATAATGATCGGCCACGCCCGAGGACCGGCAGTGCACATCGGCACCGCCCAGCTCCTCGGCGCTGACCACTTCGCCGGTGGCGGCTTTCACCAAAGGCGGGCCGGCGAGAAAGATGGTCGCCTGGTTACGCACCATGATGGCTTCATCCGCCATGGCCGGCACATAGGCACCGCCCGCCGTGCAGGAGCCCATCACCACGGCAATCTGCGGAATGCCCTGGGCGCTCATGTTGGCCTGATTGAAGAAGATGCGCCCGAAGTGTTCGCGATCAGGGAACACCTCGTCCTGACGCGGCAGGTTGGCTCCGCCGGAATCGACCAGATAGATACAGGGAAGGCGGTTTTCGTTGGCGATGGCCTGGGCGCGCAGATGCTTTTTGACGGTGAGCGGGTAGTAAGTGCCGCCTTTCACCGTCGCATCGTTGGCGACGATCAGGCACTCGACGCCTTCGACACGGCCGATGCCGGCAATCAGCCCGGCGGCAGGCACGGCTTCATCGTAGACATCATGCGCGGCCAACTGGCCTATTTCGAGAAAGGGCGAGCCGGGATCGAGCAGGGTATCGATACGCTGACGCGGCAGCAGCTTGCCGCGGGACAGATGCCGCTCCTGCGCCTTGGCACCGCCGCCTTCGGCAATGCGCGCCAGCAATAGATGGAGTTCCTCGACCAATGCACGCATGGCGCTGGCGTTCTCGATGAATTCGCTGGATTGCGGGTTGATGTGGGTGTTGAGAATCATGAGATGCTGGCTCGCAAGGCTACCTGGGGGTGTAGCGCGCCTGCGCTACGCCGATGATTTTTGCCGCAGCGAGACCCCCCATTTAGACGGACCACTTTATTAAACCCGCGTCCCATAGCGAATTTAGTGCTGACTGCAAGCTGTCGTCGAGCCGGCGCTCGACAACCCCAGGACGGCAGCCCCGATTGCGCGGATTCACTTCCCTGGGGGTGTAGCGCGCCTGCGCTACGCCAAGGTCTTACTCCCACGCAGTACTCGACGAGCCCGGAAAATGTCGGGTGCGATAGCTCAGCGCGTCTCATTAAACAGCTCCCGCCCAATCAGCATGCGCCGTATCTCGCTGGTGCCCGCGCCGATTTCGTAAAGCTTTGCGTCGCGCAGCAGGCGGCCGGTGGGGTAGTCATTGATATATCCGTTGCCGCCGAGAATCTGGATCGCATCGAGGGCCATCTGCGTGGCGCGCTCGGCGGTGTAAAGGATTACCCCCGCGGCGTCTTTGCGCGTGGTTTCGCCGCGATCACAGGCCTGAGCCACGGCGTACAGATAGGCACGGCTGGCGTTGAGCTGGGTATACATGTCGGCGACCTTGCCCTGGATCAGCTGAAACTCACCGATGGCCTGGCCGAACTGCTGGCGCTCATGAATATAGGGCAGCACGGCATCCAGACAGGCCTGCATGATGCCCAGCGGGCCACCAGACAGCACCACGCGCTCGTAGTCCAGGCCACTCATCAATACGCGCGCGCCACCGTTGAGTTCACCGAGCAGGTTTTCCTCAGGCACTTCAACGTCGTCGAAAAACAGCTGACAGGTGTTGGAGCCGCGCATCCCCAGTTTGTCGAACTTGTCGCCCCGGCTGAAGCCGAGCCAGTCGCGCTCGACAATGAATGCACTGATGCTGCGCGAGCCGCCTTCGGGCTCGGTTTTGGCGTAGATGACATAGACGTGGGCGTCCGGACCGTTGGTAATCCAGGTCTTGCTGCCATTCAGGACATACCGGTCGCCACGGCGATCGGCGCGGAGCGACATGCTCATCACATCCGAACCGGCGTTGGGTTCGCTCATGGCCAGCGCACCCACGTGCTCGCCGCTGATCAGCTTGGGCAGATAGCGCGCCTTCTGCTCGGCGGTGCCGTTGCGGTGGATCTGGTTGACGCAGAGATTGGAGTGCGCGCCGTAGGACAGGGCGACCGAGGCAGAGCCACGGCTGATCTCCTCCATGGCGATGATGTGGGCGAGGTAACCCAGGCCAGCGCCGCCGTATTGCTCCTCAACCGTGATGCCGAGCAGACCCAGATCGCCGAAACGACGCCACATCCCGGCGGGAAATTGGTTGTCACGATCAATGGCAGCGGCGTGCGGGGCCAATTCTGCCGCGACGAAGGATTGAACCTGGTCGCGCAACATGTCCAGCGTCTCGCCCAGGGCAAAACCAAGGCTTGGGTAATTCATGGTCACCTGCCTGCTTTATTATTATCGGGAGCGAGTACCTTCAAGACGCCTTTGAACGCCTGGCTCGCAAGCTGATCAATGGCACCTTGTGCTCAAGTCAGCTCTTACAGATTAGGTAAAACCGATGCGCGCCGCCAGAGGCTAACGCGGCGGCACCGAAAAACGCCCCGCGCGCCTTACGTCAGGCGAAGCCCTCAAGCACGATCTTGCCGCGCGATTGATGGCTTTCGAGCAGCTGATGGGCTTTGATCAGGTTGGTCGCATTGATGACGCCAAAATGCTCGGCCAGTGTAGTGCGCAGCGTGTTCTTGTCCGTCAGGGCGGCGATCCGGTCGAGCAACAACCCCTGCGCATGCATATCCGGTGTTTGATGCAGACTGCGGGTGAACATGAACTCCCAGTGCAGGGAAATGCTTTTGGGCTTGAGCTTGCGGATATCCAGGGTTTCGAAATCATCGATCAGGGCGAGCTTGCCCTGCGGCGCCAGACACTCAACGTATTGATCGAAGTGCTCGGCAGTGTGTGTCAGCGATGCCACCATCGTCACTGGTCCAAGACCCTGGGCTTCCAGCTGGGGCAGGAACGGCTGGCTGTGATCAATCACGTATTTCGCGCCAAGTGTTTTTACCCATTCAACGCTTTCAGGGCGGGCGGCGGTCGCGATCACTTTCAGCCGCGTCAACCGGCACGCCAGCTGTACCAGAATCGAACCCACCCCACCCGCAGCGCCGACGATCAGCAGACTCTGCCCGGCGCCACCACCTTCCGGCACACCGAGGCGGTCGAACAGCAACTCCCACGCCGTTATAGCCGTAAGTGGCAGAGCAGCGGCCTCGGCATCGCTCAGGCTCTCCGGCGCATGCCCGACGATGCGCTCGTCGACCAGTTGGTATTCCGCGTTGCTGCCGGGCCGATTGACCGCTCCGGCGTAAAACACCCGGTCACCTACCGCGAAGCCACTGACTTCCTCTCCAATGCCTTCGACAATACCTACCGCATCCCAACCGAGCACTTCGGCAATATCCGAAGCAGGCTCGCGCGTTCTGCGGATCTTGGTATCGACCGGATTGACTGAAATGGCGTTGATTTTGACTAATAGGTCACGCGGACCAGGGGAGGGAATCGGCAAATGGATGTCGATGAGCGCGTCTGAACGATTGATGTCGCCAGCCTGATGATATCCAACTGCTTTCATGGTGAGGCCTCGGTTACTGTTATTTTGGACGTAGAATACCATGCTAGACGCTTCGCATGGGGTTTTGACGGGCCATCAGCTCCGGCTTCAGATCACTCAGGACTCGCCAGCCAGCTGAATGAGACGCTGGGTTCTGTCCGGCTCCGCCAGATGTCCGAGACGTTCTACCGCCGCGTAAAAGGCTGACCAATCTTCCCCGACCTGCTGGAACAGCCGCTCGAAGGCAGGAACCCACTGGTCATACAAACCAAAGGGTAGCAATGCGGCGTTGTTCAGCGAATCCCCGAACCATTGATCGAAGCCGGCGTAGCCATTCCATTGCTCGTCACGCAGCCTTTGATAATCAGCGCGCAGTTGAGCGAAACGCTCTGCCTTGGCGATACGTTTTTCTGCCTCGCTCAGGTCGCTGGCATACAGGGTTGCCAGTTCGCCCCGCGTCGCCAGAACCACTTCGATGAGTTGCTGTTGGCGCCGATCCAGCGCCATGTCTGGCGGTGACAAGCCTCGGGACGCTCGCCACTGGCGCAGCCCTTGCTGGCCCAAGAAATTGGCGAAGGACTCGTTGAATGCCGTGTCGTCCTTGATATAGAAGCGCTGATGGGCCAGCTCATGGAATATGAGTTTCGCGACGTAGTCGTCGTCCCAGTGCATCATGGAACTGAGCACCGGGTCGTCATACCAGCCCAGCGTAGAGTAGGCCGGCACACCGCCAACAAACACATCCATGCCCTGATCGCGCCAGACTGCTGCTTCCTGATGTGCGCGTGCTTCCTCGAAATAGCCTTTGTAAGCAACACAGCCGGCTATCAGATAGCAATGCTCCATGGGGTCCAGCGAAAATTCTGGCGTGACGAATACATTCCACACCACATAGGTGCGAGGCAGAGCGGTATAACGGGTATAGCTGGGGTTATCCGGCAAGGCGAGGGCGTTGCTGGCGAAACGCCGTGCCTCCAAGGCGGTCGCCAGCCTCGACTGCAGATGCGGGTCAGCTGCCGGGTCTTCGAGAATGGCGCGTATCGGCACGCTGTCACGAATCACGGCGCGCTGGCCTTGCCATGCCTGATGCGCGTATTCCACGGTGCTGCAGCCAGCAAACAGGCCAGCCAGTGCCAACAGTAAGCACGATCGAAGGGTTCTGGCTGCACGAGCCCGCATATTCACTCCACTGATCCGGCCCTGGCGGGGCTGTTGGTTGAACCAAGATTGCCTTTCAGCCACCCGGCGAGTGCTTCAGCCTGCCGTTGCGGCTGGCGCGCGGGCACCCAAAGTGCCAGCTGGTTAGCCGTTTCGACAAATCCCCAGGGGGCCATCAATCTACCGGAGGCGACGTCATCGGCGACCAGCAACTCCGGTGCGATAGCCACGCCGAGCCCTGCGAGTGCTGCCTCCAGCAGGTAGTACAGATGCTCGAAACCCTGCCCGCTGTTCAACGAATCCGCATCAAGCCCAGCCGCGTGCGCCCAGTCACTCCAGGCCTGCGGGCGAGACAGCGTATGCAACAGTGGCTCACCGGCCAGTACCGCAGTGGACTTGCCGTGCAACGCCGCGGCACCTGCATAACCGGGGCTGAATACAGGCCCGATGCGCTCATTCGTCAGAGGATACACGTGCATATCCCCAGGCCAGGGTGGCGCTGCGAACAGCAGCGTTGCGCTGACCCCGGAGCGCCGCGGATCCAGCTCGCCCTCACTGGCCGACAGATGCAGATTCAGCTCCGGCAGCTCCGCATTCAACCGGTCAAGCCGGGGGATAAACCAGCGCGCCAGTAGACTGCCAGGGCAAGCCAGCAAGAACGGAGCGCCTGCCCGAAGCCCGGCTATTTCCGCACAGGTGGTACGCAGCAGATCGAAGGCATCGCGACTGCTGTCACGCAGGCGTCTGCCGGCCGAGGTTAGTCTCACGCCGCGGCCGGACTTTTCGAACAGCGCAACCCCGAGCTCCTCCTCAAGCGTGCGTATCTGCCGACTTACAGCGCCGTGTGTGACGTTCAGCTGCTCAGCGGCCTGGCTCACGCTTTCAAGGCGAGCAGCCGCTTCGAAGGCTTTAAGCGCATTGAGCGAGGGCAATCTTCCGGTCATGGATAGGTCACTTTTTCTCACAGGTCGCAGCGATCTTATCGATTTTTACTCCTCCTTGTCTGCTTTAGCATTCACTGCATGATTTTCAGCTGCAACCCACCCAGTAGAGGAACCGACCATGCAGACAGCTACAACGCGTTTCAGCCAGGGTGCCGACGCCCAGGGGCAGTTCGGAATCTTCGGCGGTCGCTTCGTTGCAGAGTCGCTGATGCCGCTGATTCTACAATTGGAACAGGCATTCAACACGGCCATGGCCGAACCAGACTTTCTGGCTGAACTGGATCGTTTCCAGGCCGAGTTCGTGGGGCGGCCAAGCCCGCTGTATTTCGCCGAGCGGTTAACGGCGCTCCATGGTGGAGCAAAGATCTACTTCAAACGTGAGGAGCTCAATCACACCGGCGCCCACAAGATCAACAACTGCATCGGGCAGATTCTGCTGGCGCGGCGCATGGGCAAGATGCGCATCATCGCCGAAACCGGCGCGGGCATGCACGGCGTGGCAACTGCCACAGTAGCGGCGCGCTTTGGCCTGCAATGCGTGGTGTACATGGGCGCTACCGACATCGAGCGCCAGCGCGACAACGTAGCGCGCATGCGTTTGCTGGGCGCTGAAATCATCGCGGTCAGGTCCGGAACCGGCACCCTGAAAGATGCCATGAACGAGGCGTTGCGCGACTGGGTGACCAATATCGACAACACCTTCTATCTGATCGGGACCGTAGCCGGGCCGCACCCTTACCCGACCATGGTTCGTGAGTTTCAGGCCGTGATTGGCCGCGAAACGCGCCAGCAGATGCTCGAGCGCGAGGGGCGTCTGCCGGACAGCCTGGTGGCCTGCATCGGTGGCGGCTCCAACGCCATGGGTTTGTTTCATGCCTTTCTGGACGATGCCGGGGTGCGCATGATCGGTGTCGAAGCAGCCGGTGAAGGGCTCAAGAGTGGCAAGCACGCCGCCAGCCTCAAGGGCGGCTTTCCCGGCGTATTACACGGCAACCGCACCTATCTGCTGCAGGATGTCGATGGTCAGATCACCGATGCGCATTCCATCTCCGCCGGCCTCGACTATCCAGGCATCGGGCCCGAGCATGCCTGGTTGCACGAGCAGGGACGGGTGGAATACACCGCTATCGATGATAAGCAGGCGCTGGAGGCCTTTCACACCTGCTGTCGACAGGAAGGCATCATCCCCGCGCTGGAAACCGCCCATGCGCTGGCCGAAGTCTCCCGGCTCGCGCCGCAGCTGCCTGCCGATCACCTGATGGTGGTCTGCCTGTCCGGACGTGGCGACAAGGATATGCCCACTGTGCTGCGTCTGATGGAGGAGCAAGCATGAGCTCACGTCTTCAAGCCCGCTTTCAACAACTGTCTGCAAACAATCGCGCCGCGCTGGTTACCTATGTCTGTGCCGGCGATCCCGATTACGAATCTGGCCTGGCGCTGCTGCGACAATTGCCCGGCGCGGGCGCAGATATCATTGAGCTGGGCATGCCGTTCAGCGATCCCATGGCAGATGGGCCCACCATTCAGGCCGCTGCGCTGCGTGCCCTGCGCGCTGGCCAGACCCAGCGTAAAACACTGGAGATGGTGCGGCAGTTTCGCGAGCACGATAAGACCACACCGCTGGTCTTGATGGGGTATTACAACCCGATACACCGTTACGGTGCAGCGGAGTTCATGCGTGATGCCAGCGAGGCCGGCGTCGATGGACTGTTAGTCGTAGATGTACCCGCCGAGCACGACGCTGAGCTGGGCCCACTGGCACGGCAACATGGCATCGATATGATCCGCATGGCAACGCCAACCACCGATGAACAGCGTTTGCCCAGGGTACTGGCCCAGGCCAGCGGCTTTCTCTACTACGTTTCGCTTAACGGCGTAACGGGGGTAGGTCAGGCGGATGGGGCGCGAGTACGCGATGCAATCGGCGCCATCAGACAGCAGTCCGCGATACCGCTATGTGTGGGATTCGGCGTGCGTACTCCGCAACAGGCCGCCAGCTTCGCCCGCGACGCCGAGGGAGTAGTAGTGGGCTCGGCCCTGGTGGAGTGTATCGAACGCGCTGAAACAGGCGAAAAAGCCGTCGCGGCGGTGCTGAAACTGACCGGGCAACTGGCCGCCGCGGTGCGTTCGGCGCGGCAGTGATGCTGCGCCGCCTAGCGCAGCAGTTCTCTGCTAATCCCTAGCGTAGAGCAGCCAACACCGGGGCGGTGTCTGGCCGCACACCCCGCCAGAGCAGGAAAGCTTCGGCCGCCTGTTCAACCAGCATCCCGAGCCCATCGATACAGCGTGCCGCCCCGTGTTCGCTGGCCCAGCGATTGAAGGCGGTTGGCTCCTGGCTATACATCATGTCGTAACACCAGGTATGACCCGGGCGAATCAACTTAGGCGAAAGGTCTGGGACCTCGCCGTGCAGGCTCGCCGAGGTCGCGTTGATGATCAGATCCACGGGCTCTTCAATCCAGCCAAACCCCGCTGCGCTCACGGGTCCCTGATCAACGAACAGCGCAGCCAAGTGTTCGGCTTTTTCAACCGTGCGGTTAACGACACACAGCTGATCGGGCGCCGCTTCGAGCAGAGGTTGCAGCACCCCGCGGGATGCCCCGCCCGCGCCGACCAGAAGGATTCGCAGACCTGCCAAAGAAAGCCCCGCATTGTGCTGAATATCGCGTACGAGACCTTTGCCATCAGTGTTATCACCCAGCAGCCGTCCGTCGTCGAGCTTCAGGATGGTGTTCACTGCACCGGCTCGCTCCGCCGCATCGGTGTGCTGATCAACAATTGCCCAGGCCTGCTCCTTGAAGGGAACAGTGATGTTCACGCCATGACCTGTGGCAAGAAAGGTGCGCAGCGTGCCGTCGAAATCGTCCAGCGGCGCCAGCAACCTTTCGTAGGTCAGCGGGTGTCCGGTCTGTTCAGCGAACATCCGGTGGATCAGCGGGGACTTGCTGTGCTCAATCGGATTGCCGATTACTGCGTAACGATCCATCACGATAGCTCCTTGAGCCAGTCACGGACCGGCAGAAACTCTTCGGTGAGTCGCGCCTCGGCGCTGCCCGGTTCAGGTTGCCAGTTGTAGCCCCAACGAACCGTGGGCGGTAACGACATCAGTATCGATTCGGTACGGCCGCCAGTCTGCAATCCGAACAGCGTGCCCCGGTCATAGACCAGGTTGAATTCGACATAGCGGCCGCGCCGGTATTCCTGGAAGGCTTTCTGCTCGGCGGTGTAAGCCTGGGTTTTGCGCCGCTCGACAATTGGCAGATACGCCTCGAGATAGGCATCGCCAATGGCGCGCATGAATTCGAAACTGCGCTCGAAACCCCACTGGTTCACATCGTCAAAGAACAACCCGCCAATGCCGCGCGCTTCCTGACGATGCTTCAGATAGAAATACTCGTCACACCACGCTTTGAAGCGGGGATATACGTCGTCGCCGAATGGCGCGCAGGCATCCCGGGCGACCCGGTGCCAGTGCACACAATCTTCCTCATGCGCGTAATAAGGCGTGAGATCGAAGCCGCCACCGAACCACCAGACCGGGTCCGCATCGGCTTTTTCAGCGATGAAGAACCGCACGTTGGCATGCGACGTCGGGATGTGCGGGTTCTCCGGATGCATGACCAGCGATACGCCCATCGCCTGGAAGTGCCGCCCGGCCAGCTCCGGCCGATGCGCTGTTGCCGACGGCGGCATGCCATCGCCAAATACATGGGAGAAGCCGACACCCCCTTTTTCGAGTAGACCGCCGTTTTCGATGATGCGTGATCGACCACCACCGCCGCCCGGGCGCTGCCATTCGTCCTCGGCAAACTGGGCCCGGCCATCTACCTGTTCCAGGGCGGCGCAGATGCGATCCTGCAGTCCGGTCAGGTAGGCTTTTACATCAGCAACATCGGCAGGTTGGGGAGTATTGTTCACAGCGGTTTCTCAGGCAGGGCGAATGATGGCGTCGGTTCTCAGGTCCCTGATGATACTCGGATTGCGTTGGCCCCCCAACGGGCCGGGCACAACGTCATCCAGTGCGCCATGAAAGTACTGCTCTATGCGCAGACGCGAGCGCGCCGGCGGTCGACCCGATGGGTTGGCGGAGGTGGATACCAGGGGTCCGGTCACGGCGCACAGCTGTTGCACGGTCGGGTGATTGCTGACCCGCAAGGCGACCGTTTCGTGCTGCCCGGTTATCCACGGCGGCAACCGGTCCTCATGCGGTACCAGCCAGGTATTGGCGCCTGGCCAGGACAGACGCAGCTTGGCCAACTGGCTATCGGGCAGGTCCCAAAGCAGGAAATCGAACTCCTCGATCGCGCCTGCTATGAGAATAAGGCCTTTTTCCACCGGCCGTTGCTTGAGTTCAAGCAGGCGTTCGACGGCATCGGCCTTCCATGGATTACAGCCCAATCCCCATACCGCTTCGGTCGGATAGGCGATGACTCCGCCCGCATGCAGAACTCTGTCTACCTGCCTGATTCGCCAGTTTGCCAACATGCCCTGCCTCATATGGATTGCAAGTAGGGACAGTAGCCGAGCCAGACAAACGGCTCAAGATCAGCGGCGAGAATAACCGTGCGGTGTCTGTTGCACGATGCCTTCCAATTCGAGTTCGAGCAGACCCTGGAGCACCTCATGCACCGGCAACCCGCTGTGCTGACTCAGCCAATCCGCGCTGACTGGTTCGTGACTCAACCATTTATCCAGCGGATGATCTGTTGGGCTCGCCCCGTCGCACGCAGCAGGTTCAGCCAGTGCGGCGGTAAGCGGTACACGCAATACGTCGAGTACATCCTGGACTGTCTCGACCAGCGTAGCACCGTCACGGAGCAAGCGGTGACAGCCGCGCGCCTGGGTATTATGAATCGAGCCGGGCATGGCAAAGACTTCGCGGTTCTGCTCGAGCGCCAGGCGTGCGGTGATCAACGATCCGCTGTTCAGGCTGGCCTCGACTACCAGCGTGCCCAGGCTCAGGCCGCTGATGATTCGGTTACGCCTGGGGAACTGACTGGCATGCGGGCCCATCGCGGGCGCCAGCTCCGAAACAAGCGCACCGCCATTGGCCAGAATATCGTCGGCCAGCCTGCGGTGCCGCTTGGGATAACAGTTATCCAGCCCGGTGCCCCAGACGGCGATCGTCTGGCCCGAAACATCAAGCGCGCCCTGATGACAGGCACCGTCGATACCTAGGGCCATGCCGCTGGTCACTACCAGTCCGCTCTCGGTAAAGCTGCGAGCGAAGGCCCTCGCCGTCGCAGCACCATGCGGCCCAGGATGTCGGGTGCCGACCATCGCCAGCTGCGGATCCGTCAACAGTGAGATATTGCCGCGCACAAACAGCACCGGCGGCGGGTCTGCGATCTCGCGCAGTAACGGCGGGTAACCCGGTGATTCAAGATGCAGAAGGTGACAATCGGGCGCGTCGAGCCAGTCCAGCGCGGCACCGATACGATCGAGTATTTCGCTATCGCCTTGTTGCAGTTTCTGAATGCTGGCTTGCAGCCCGGCGGTCACGCCCAGGCGTTGCAGCGTCATGAAATCCGCATCCAGTGCTTCAACCGCAGAAGGGAAATAACCGAGCAGGCGTTTGAGGGAACGAGGTCCGAGACCATCGAGCATGGACAGGGCGAGCCAGGCCTGTCGCGGATCGGACAGCTGAAGAGCCATGCATCATCCTTGATGAAAAGCGGCGCCGATTGGCGCCGCTGAAGCAAAACTTAAGGGTTACGGACCTTATCCATGATCGCCAGCTGGCGACTGGCATTCAGCACGATCCCATAACTCATGCGTTCGTAGACGCGGAACACCATCAGCAAACCACCGCGCTCATCGGGCAGTTGAACCTGGTTGTTCTGGATGCGATCGCGGACCACTTCGCCGGTCTTGTAGATGGCCAGCACGTTGCCTTCTTTCAGGCCGTCGACCGCACCCTTGTTCAGCAGTACCACATCGTACTGACCAATCTGGGTTACGCCGTTCGGCACGTCGAGAATCAGACCGTTCACTTCCTGTTCCGGATCACTCGGGAAGAAAGTTGAGGATACGGCGCGCTCTTCGGTTTCCATCAAGCGATCGCCGACTCGCACTTCCTGGCGGCTGCGCGTGATATTGAGCGTAGTGATATCCCGCTCCGAGGCCATGACCTGGCCGTTACCAATCTCCTGCACGTGAATTCCGAGGAATTCGCCGCTTTCCGGATCGGTGTAGGACCGGCCGCGCCGATAAATACCATAGGCTGCCACGTCACTTTCAGTATCGCCCCGGGCATAGACCCGGTTACCAGCGCCGGCAACGACGCTCTCGGCTTCGCCGCCGATTACGTAGGGTGCTTGCTCCAGTGGCTCTTCAGTGTCGAGAATGCGGCCGGCACGCAGGAAGGCGTTGATCGCTTCGAGCGGAATGGTCGGGATTGCTTCGGCAACCGGACGCGAGCGTATGGTCGGAGAGAGCTTGATGGTGCCGCCCTGCCCACGGTTGACTGTCAGCCGAGGCTGACCATCAACGTAGACCAGCGAAATAATGTCGCCCGGATAGATCAGATGGGGATTGTCTATTTGCGGATTGGCATGCCAGATTTCTGGCCATTTCCATGGCAAACTGAGGAACCGTCCTGATATATCCCACAACGTATCGCCCTTCACAACCTGATACCGTTCCGGGTGATCTTCCTTGAATACCGACTCCTGCGCTTGAGCTAAAAAGCTCGAAGCCACCAACAGGAGGCCGAGTAATGTTTTCCTCATGACACGAATCCCTTTATTATGTAGGTCAGCACCCGAGGTCTGAGTACATACTCCTGCGCTACGAGGAGCCAGACCCGCTTTATTTCCTAGCTGCAATCATCTTAGCAGCACAACTTATATCTGATCCACAAGTGCATCACAAACCGATATGGCGATATTAAATATTCTGGAGTTTCCTGATCCGCGCCTGCGCACCATCGCCAAACCGGTGGTCGAGGTTGACGATACCGTGCGCCAGCTGATCAGCGATATGTTCGAGACCATGTATGCGGCTCCAGGCATTGGCCTGGCGGCTACGCAGGTCAATGTGCACCAGCGGATAGTCGTTATCGACGTGTCCGAAAATCAGGACGAGCCGCTGGTATTCATCAACCCTGAATTCGAGCCTCTGACCGAAGACCTGGAAGAAATGCAGGAAGGTTGTCTGTCAGTGCCCGGCTTCTATGAAACCGTTACGCGTCCGGAACGTGTGCGGGTCAAGGCGCTGGACCAGGACGGCAAGCCCTTCGACCGTATCTGTGAGGGTCTGCTCGCGGTATGCATCCAGCATGAATGCGATCACCTGAACGGCAAGCTGTTTGTCGACTATCTTTCCAATCTCAAGCGCGACCGCATTCGCAAGAAGCTGGAAAAGCAACATAAGCTGCAGGCCAACGGCTAGGGTCTGCCTGGATAGTCACAAGGCTTGCTTCGGCAAGCCTTTTCTTTACGGATTCCCATGAACGCGTCAGACCTTCGCATCCTCTTCGCAGGCACCCCAGAGTTCGCCGCAGCCCATCTCCAGGCATTGATCGAGCAGGGCCTGAACATTATCGGGGTATACACCCAGCCTGACCGGCCCGCGGGACGTGGGCACAAGATCGCGCAGAGTGCGGTAAAGGAACTTGCGCTAAAGCACGGGCTACCGGTCTACCAACCGCAAACGTTGAGAAATGCTGATAGTCAGGCTGAGATGGCCGCGCTCGCACCCGATCTGCTGGTGGTGGTGGCCTATGGGCTGATATTACCGCAGGCGGTACTGGATATTCCCCGTCTGGGCTGTATCAACAGCCATGCGTCCTTGCTGCCGCGCTGGCGTGGCGCAGCGCCCATCCAACGTGCAATAGAGGCGGGCGATAAAGAATCAGGCGTGACCGTCATGCAAATGGAAGCGGGACTGGACACCGGTCCCATGCTGCTTAAAGCAACCACGCCGATCAGCTCCGAAGACACCGGCGGCAGCTTGCACGACCGCCTTGCCACGATAGGCCCGCCAGCGGTCATTGCTGCCATCGAGCAGCTGGCTGAAGGCAAGGCAACGCCGGCAATACAGGACGACAGCCTGGCAACCTACGCGCATAAACTTGGCAAGATTGATGCACGTATCGATTGGTCCCGTTCAGCGATCGAGCTTGACCGCATGATCCGCGCGTTCAATCCCTGGCCACTGGCGCATGCGCGCTGGAATGATCAGCCTCTGAAGATATGGGCTGCCTGCCCGGAAGCTGGCGCGGGCGCAGCGGGCGAAGTGCTTGCGGTAGACAAGCGCGGTTTGTTGGTCGCCTGCGGAGAGGGCGCGTTGCGCCTGACACGGCTTCAGTTGTCCGGCGGCAAGCCGCTGGCATTCGCCGATCTATACAATGCGCGACGCAATCATTTCGCGTCCGGCCTGCAGCTGGAAAACGGTCAGTGAGTCCGCGCCTGGCGGCGGCCAACGCACTGGCGCTGGTCATGGCAGGCAAGGCTTCGCTCGGCACCAGCTTACCGGGTCAGCTGAAGCAGGTTGCTCCGCGCGATCATGCACTGACCCAGGAACTGGCCTTTGGTACCGCGCGCTGGTTCTTTCGCCTCGAAGCACTGGCCAATCGCCTGTTGGACAAACCGCTCAAAGCGGCTGACCGGGACCTTCAGGCGTTGCTGCTGGTCGGCCTGTATCAGTTGTTCTATACCCGCGTTCCAGCCCACGCAGCTATTGATGAAACCGTCAGCGCCGCTAAAACCCTGAAAAAGCCCTGGGCCAAAGGCATGCTCAATGCCGTGCTGCGCCGCGCTCAACGTGAGGCCGATGACCTGTTTGCCGAGATGACGCGCGACCCGGTGGTGCGCCTGGCGCATCCACGCTGGCTGCAGAAACAGCTCAAGACAGACTGGCCGCAGCACTGGGAAGCCATTTGCGAGGCGAACAACGCCCATCCGCCCATGACGTTGCGCGTCAATCAGCGCCAGATTGAGCGCTCGGCCTATCTGCGACAGCTTGAAAAGGCCGGTATTGCTGCCGAGGCCTGTATGCACAGCCCGGTGGGCATTCGTCTGCTCCAGGCCTGCGATGTTCAGTTACTGCCCGGCTTCGCCGAGGGCCAGGTCAGCGTGCAGGATGAAGCGGCGCAGCTGGCCGCCCCGTTGCTGGAAGTCAGACCTGGCGATCGGGTGCTGGACGCCTGCTGCGCCCCGGGCGGTAAAACCTGTCACGCCCTGGAGCAACAGCCCGCCCTCAGCGAGCTGGTCGCGCTGGATCTCGAACCGTCGCGCCTGCTACGGGTACAGGAGAATCTCGATCGCCTGGGCCTGACAGCCACCCTGATAGCCGCCGACGGTCGCGATCTGGATGCCTGGTGGGATGGCGTGCCCTTCAACCGTATCCTGCTCGACGCTCCCTGTTCGGCAACCGGAGTGATTCGCCGTCACCCCGACATCAAGCTCGCCAGGCAGCCGGCCGATATAAGTGAACTGGCATCGCTGCAGGCAAGTCTGCTCGATGCCATGTGGCAAACGCTGGAGGTCGGCGGCATTCTGGTCTACGCCACCTGTTCGGTACTGCCGGAGGAAAATACCCGCGTGGTCGAGGCCTTCCTGCAACGCGAGCCCAGTGCGAGGGAGTTGTCGATTGCCGCAAATTACGGCGAACCACAACCGTGCGGCCGGCAACTTTTACCGCAACAGGATGGTCATGATGGCTTTTATCTGGCCAAACTGGTCAAAATAGCCGCCAGTAGCAGCCGCCGCGGTCGTTTTCCCGCCGAAGATAAGGAGCCGTCTGCGTCATGAAGATCATCATTCTCGGCGCCGGCCAGGTGGGCAGCAGTCTGGCAACGGAACTGTCCAGCGAGGCCAACGACATTACCGTTATCGACACCGATGCGGTACGCCTGCGTGATCTGAGCGACCGCCTGGATATCCGCACGGTGGTTGGCCGCGGGTCCTTTCCCACCATCCTGCGCCATGCCGGTGCCGACGACGCCGACATGCTGATTGCCGTCACCAGCAGTGACGAAACCAACATGATCGCCTGTCAGGTCGCCTACACCCTGTTTCGTACGCCTATGAAGATCGCCCGGATACGCGAGTCTGCCTATCTGACCCGCGGCGGGCTGTTCCACAACGATGCAGTGCCGATTGATGTGTTGATCAGTCCCGAACAGGCAGTAACCACCTATATCAAACGTCTGATCGAGAATCCCGGCGCGCTGCAGGTGCTCGATTTCGCGGAAGGGAAGGTGCAGCTGGTAGCCGTACGCGCTTATTACGGCGGGCCGCTGGTCGGGCAGGAACTGCGCTTCCTGCGTCAGCATATGCCCGGCATCGAGACCCGGGTCGCCGCGATTTTCCGCAGGGATCGTCCGATCATTCCCAAGGGCGACACAGTAATCGAAGCTGACGATGAAGTGTTCTTTGTCGCTGCCACCCCGGATATCCGGGCTGTGATGAGTGAACTCAGACGCCTCGATCGCACCAACAAACGGGTGCTGATTGCCGGTGGCGGCAACATCGGTGAACGCCTCGCCGAGGCCATGGAGACGCGCTATCAGGTCAAAATCATTGAGAAGAGCAAGGCTCGGGCGGACTACCTGGCGCAAAATCTCGACCGCGCCATCGTTCTGCACGGCAGCGCCTCAGACAAGGAATTGCTGATCGAGGAGAATATCGAGGAAGTTGATATTTTCTGCGCGGTGACCAACGACGATGAAGCCAACATCATGTCATCGATGCTGGCCAAGCGCATGGGCGCGCGCAAGGTCATGGCACTGATCAACAATCCGGCTTATGTCGACCTGGTTCAGGGTGGCGAAATTGATATCGCCATTTCACCCTCCCAGGCGACCATCGGTACCCTGCTTGCGCATGTTCGGCGGGGCGATATCGTTAACGTGCATTCGTTGCGGCGCGGCGCGGCGGAGGCAATTGAAGCGGTGGCGCATGGCGATTCGCGCTCGTCCAAGGTGGTCGGTCGCGCCATTGGCGACATCGACCTGCCGCCCGGTACCACCATTGGTGCAATCGTGCGCAGCGACGAGGTGCTGATTGCCCGCGACGCTACGGTGATCGAATCCGAAGACCATGTGATCATGTTCGTGATCGACAAGAAACACATTCGCGATGTCGAGCGCCTGTTTCAGGTCGGGCTGACATTTCTCTGACCTGTACCGCCGTAACAGCAACAGACCCTAGGTAACCGACCGCATGCAGTATCCACAAATCCAGCGCATCATTGGCATCCTGCTGATGTTGTTTTCCACCAGCATGCTCCCCTCGGCGGGGGTCGGCTGGTTTTATGGCGAGCATGCCCGCGAAGCCTTCGTTACCGGCTTTCTGATTACCTTTGCGTTTGGCTTTCTGGCCTGGTTGCCGGTACGCAACCGACGCAACGAGTTACGCACCCGGGATGGCTATCTGATTACCGTACTGTTCTGGCTGGTTCTCGGGCTGTTCGGTGCGGTGCCGCTATATCTTCTTGATATGCCGGACCTGTCTGTAGCCAGTGCTGTGTTCGAGTCCTTTTCGGGCCTGACCACCACAGGCGCGACGGTCATCACCGGCCTGGATACATTGCCCCGCGCCCTGCTGTTCTATCGCCATCAGCTTCAATGGTTTGGCGGGATGGGAATCATTGTGCTGGCGGTAGCTATCCTGCCGCTGCTGGGCGTTGGAGGAATGCAGCTTTACCGAGCGGAGATGCCCGGGCCGCTGAAAGAGAACAAGCTCACGCCGCGGATTGCCGAAACAGCCAAGGTACTCTGGCTGATCTACACCTGCCTTACGCTTGCCTGCGCCCTAGCTTACTGGGCCGCAGGGATGGAGCTTTTTGACGCCATCGGTCACAGCTTTTCAACCGTCGCCATCGGCGGATTCTCCACCCATGACCTGAATATCGGCTACTACGACAGCCCCGTCATTGAGCTGATCTGCATGGTGTTTCTGGTCATTTCCGGTATCAACTTCGCCCTGCATTTTCTGGCCTGGCGGTTCCGCTCGCTGAAAAGCTATTGGCATGACCCCGAGTGCCGCTCATATTTGCTGATACTGGCGGCGCTGTTCATTGTGTGTTGCGCGATGCTTATCTATATGGAGCATTTCGACACCTGGACGTCGATCCGATACGGCGCCTTTCAGACCATTTCGATTGCGACCACGGCAGGCTTCAGCGTCACTGATTTTTCAGTCTGGCCAACGGTGCTGCCGTTCCTGCTGCTCTACGCCAGTTTTATCGGTGCATGCGCGGGGTCTACGGGGGGCGGCATGAAGGTCATCCGCGTCATCCTGCTCTTCAAGCAGGGCACGCGTGAAACCAAGCGATTGCTCCATCCGCATGGCGTATTCCCGGTTAAGCTCGGAAACAAACCTGTGCCGGATCGAGTCGTTGAGGCAGTGTGGGGGTTCTGTGCGGTATACGTGTTCGCCTTTGCCGTTATGTTCCTGATATTGCTCGGCACCGGGTTGGACTTCGTTACGGCATTTTCTGCACTGGCCGCGTGCATCAATAATCTTGGCCCGGGCCTGGGCGATGTATCGACCCACTATGGAGAAATGTCCTCAGCGGTAAAATGGATCCTCAGCTTTGCCATGTTGTTGGGCCGGCTTGAGGTCTTTACGCTGATCATCCTGCTGACCCCGATGTTCTGGCGTCGCTGATGCCCGGCGGATCGCGCAGCTCATCAGCTGGCGGCCCGCTTATTCCTCGTCGAGAAATGCCAGGCCTGCACCTTCACCGGGGATGACCCGTTGAATAACCATGCGCAGGACCGGCGCCTCGATGGGCATATCCTGCACTTGCCCCTGTACTTCCGAGCCCGGCGACAGCGTCGCCAGATCAGCGTTCTCCACGAACACACCTCCATCGGACAGATCACGCGTCTGTCCGTACACATCGCCCAGATCCGGGTGGGTAATCCTGATCCGGCACCGCATCATGGTGCGCGGATACTGTCGCTGGTTGGCCATGCTTTAGCTCCTGCTCTTTGTTTTATTATCCCTGTGACAACGCAGTACGCCTGAACTCAGTACCAGCGTTTTTCCCCTGCGGGGCGTTTCTTGAACCGCTTCATGCTCCACATGTACTGGCTCGGCCAGCGGCGGACATAGCGCTCGATAACCGCACTCATGGCGGTTACCGCTTCGGTCTCATCATCACTGTACAGCGCCTGGGGCGCCTCTTCGAGAATGATCCTGAAACCACTGTGATCAGGCAAACGAACGCAATGCAGAAACAGCGCTCTGGCCTTGCCACCCTTGACCAGACCCGGCACGAACTTGCTGGTCAGCGCCTGAGCCGCGAAAAAGGGCACGAACACACCGCTCTTGAGCGCGGGCTCAGGATCGGCCGGAATACCCACAGCTCCGCCTTTGCGCACTTCGCGAATCACGCTGGTAATGCCTTCACGGGTCGAAGCCGCCACCTTGTTACCGAGCTGTGTACGCTGGCGCTTGAGCAGCTCGTCCACGGCTTTCTGTTTCGGTGGCCGATAGAAGATCAACGGCGAACACTGGGAGCAGTAGTAATGATTGAGCACTTCCCAATTGCCCAGATGACTGGTGATGCAGACTACACCGTCGCCTGAGTCCAGGGCGTCGCGTAACAGGTGCTCGCCCTCGACTTCCTTCACATAGCTCAGCGTCTTGGATGGCTTCCACATCCAGGCGCAGGCGCTTTCCGCTACGCTGCGGCCGGTATTGATCAACGTTTCGCCAACCAACGCCTCACGTTCTTCTGCGCTCAGCTCGGGCATGCAGTGCGCCAGATTGATGCGCACGACCTCACGGGAGCGGTTTGGCAGCTTCCAGGTAAGCCAGCCCATACCGGCACCAAGGCGCTGCGCCCACCGAAACGGCAGCATGGAATACAGCCGGAGAAAGCCGACAATCAAAGCGCCCTTGAGCCGTTCCACTAGTAACTCCGCAGTCGTTCGAAAAAATACATTGTAAAGGCAGCGACGCGTCAGGGCGAGATCGCGCGGTTATCGGCCAGAACCGGATAGCGGAAGCAATCGGTTGTATGGTCCATAACCATGCCCGTTGCCTGCATGAAGGCATAACAAATGGTAGGCCCGACAAACGAGAACCCGGCTTTCTTCAGCGCCTTGCTCATAGCTTCGGCTTCAAGCGTGATGGCCGGCACCTCGGCCATGCGGGTGAAATGATTGATACGCGGCGCACCGCCGACAAACTGCCAGAGCCACTGCGCCGGATCGGTCCGCTCCCGGAGCGTCAGCCAGGCCCGGGCGTTTTGACGAGCGGCATTGATCTTCAGTCGGTTGCGGATAATGCCGGCATCGTCCATCAGCCGCAGCAGGTCATCGTCCGTCTGGTTTGCCATGAAGCTGACATCAAACCCGCGGTATACCTCTCGGTAGCGCTCTCGCTTTTTGAGGATGGTAATCCAGGACAAGCCCGCCTGCAGGCCATCCAGCACCAGTTTCTCAAACAGGCGGTCACCGTTAAATTCGGGCACCCCCCATTCAGTGTCGTGGTAGGCCTGATAAATCGGATCATCCGAACACCATTGGCAGCGGATGACAGGCGTTGCGGTTGCAATCATGGGCTATTCACTGCGTCTGTTGTCGTCGGGCCAGTGTAGCTCAGTCATAGTTGAATCTGATCGCATACAGAGCCTGGGTCTTCGCCTGTATGTCACCTCTGTCTGAATGTATACTTCCGCCTTTCTTCACAGCCTAACCGGGTGAAAACGTGACTCAAACCAATCCAGCCGTCCATACCTTTCAAGGACTTATCCTTGCCCTGCAAAGCTTCTGGGCAGAGAAGGGCTGCGTGATTCTGCAGCCCTACGATATGGAGATGGGTGCGGGGACATTCCATACCGCGACTTTCCTGCGCGCTATCGGCCCCGAGACCTGGAATGCAGCCTACGTTCAGCCCAGCCGCCGGCCAACTGACGGGCGCTATGGAGACAACCCGAACCGCCTTCAGCATTACTATCAGTTCCAGGTGGTGCTCAAGCCCAATCCGGATGACATCCAGGAGCTCTATCTCGAATCCTTGAAGCACATCGGCGTGGATCCGCTGGTTCACGACATCCGTTTCGTCGAGGACAACTGGGAATCTCCTACGCTTGGCGCCTGGGGTCTGGGTTGGGAGGTCTGGCTCAACGGTATGGAAGTCACCCAGTTCACCTATTTTCAACAGGTAGGTGGTGTCGAGTGTTACCCGGTTACCGGCGAGATCACCTACGGCCTCGAGCGGCTGGCAATGTATCTGCAGGGCGTGGACTCGGTGTATGACCTGGTGTACTCCGATGGTCAGTTCGGCAAGGTGACCTATGGCGATGTGTTCCACCAGAACGAGGTAGAGCAATCGACCTACAACTTCGAGCACGCCAACGTCGACAAGATGTTCGAGCTGTTTGATTTCTACGAGAGCGAAGCCAACCGTTTGATCACCGCCGAACTGCCGCTTCCGGCGTACGAGATGGTCATCAAGGCATCCCATACGTTCAACCTGCTGGACGCCCGTCGCGCCATCTCTGTCACCGAACGTCAGCGCTACATTCTGCGCGTGCGCGGGCTGTCCCGCGCCATCGCCCAAAGCTATCTGCAGGCCCGGGCGAAACTCGGATTTCCCATGGCCACTCCCGAATTGCGTGATGAAGTACTGGCCAAACTGAAGGAGGCCGAATGATGCTGCCGCTTGATTTCCTGGTAGAACTTGGAACCGAAGAACTGCCGCCAAAGGCCTTGAAGCGCCTCGCCGAATCCTTCCAAGAAGGCGTTGAGAAGGGTTTGCAGGAAGCAGGATTGAGCTACGACTCAGCACGGTATTTTGCTGCTCCGCGGCGCCTGGCCGTTTTTATCGGTCAACTGGCCACCCAGCAGCCCGACCGTACCAATCAGATGGACGGCCCACCGGTGCAGGCAGCCTTTGATGCCGATGGCAACCCGACCAAGGCGGCCCAGGGCTTTGCCCGCAAGTGCGGCGTGGACGTGTCTGAACTGGACCGCAGCGGTCCGAAGCTGCGGTATGTGCAGACCATTCCGGGTCAGCCGGCACACGACCTGCTGCCCGATATCGTCGAAACGGCGCTGGCCGGGCTGCCCATTCCGAAGCGGATGCGTTGGTCCGACCGCAAGACCGAGTTTGTGCGACCCACAAAGTGGCTGGTGATGATCCAGGGCGACTCGATGATCCCCGGCGAAATCCTCGCGCAACAGGCAGGCCGGACGTCTCGTGGGCATCGTTTCCATCATCCTGATGAAGTCCGTATCACCACACCTGCAAGCTATGCGGATGATCTGCGGGCGGCAAAGGTTATCGCCGATTTTGGTGAGCGTCGCGAATTCATCCGTCAGCGGGTTGAAGAACTTGCAGCGGGCCAGAACGGTACGGCCATCATCCCGGACGACCTGCTGGATGAGGTGACTGCACTTGTCGAATGGCCCGTGCCGCTGGTCTGCAGCTTCGAGGAACGTTTCCTTCAGGTACCGCAGGAAGCTTTGATTTCAACGATGCAGGACAACCAGAAGTACTTCTGCCTGCTGGATGCCAACGGTCGTCTGCTGCCGCGCTTCATCACCGTCGCCAATATCGAGAGCCATGATGCTACTCAGATTATTTCCGGCAATGAAAAGGTGGTCCGCCCACGTCTGACCGACGCTGAATTCTTCTTCCGTCAGGACCAGAAGCAGCCGCTGGAAACGCATAATGAGCGCCTCGCCAATGTTGTCTTCCAGGCCCAGCTCGGCAGCGTCTACGACAAGGCATGCCGCGTATCCAGTCTGGCCCGGATCATCGCCGGGCATATTGGAGGCGAACCCGAAAAAGCCGAGCGTGCAGGCCTGCTGAGCAAATGCGACCTGTCCACGGAAATGGTCGGCGAGTTTCCCGAACTTCAGGGGATCGCAGGTTATTACTACGCCAAGCATGACGGCGAGGCAGAAGACGTTGCACTGGCGCTCAACGAGCAATACATGCCGCGCGGCGCGGGCGGAGAATTGCCGACCACGCTTACAGGCTCTGCTGTCGCGCTAGCGGACAGGCTGGATACTCTGGTGGGCATCTTCGGCATCGGTATGCTGCCTACCGGCAGCAAGGATCCCTACGCGCTCCGTCGTGCTGCCCTGGGTGTGCTGCGCATCCTGATCGAGAAGAAACTGGAGCTGGATCTGCATACTGCGCTGGAAACGGCCGTCACCCAGTACGGCGATGCGGTGAAGGCGCAGGGTCTGGTCGAGCAGGTCCAGGATTTCATCTTCGACCGGTTGCGTGCCCGGTATGAAGACGAGGGCATCGACGTAGCGGTGTATCAGTCGGTGCGTGCGGTAGCGCCCAGCTCGCCGCTTGATTTCGACCAGCGCGTACAGGCTGTGCAAGCGTTCCGCCGGTTGCCAGAAGCAGAAGCCCTGGCCGCCGCCAACAAGCGCGTAGCCAATATCCTGTCCAAGGCCGACATCGCCATCGAGCCCACTGTCGATCCGGCTTTATTACACGAGCGAGCCGAGGTTGATCTGGCCAAGGCGGTACAGGATGCCGAACGTGCTGCCGAACCACTGGCACGCGATCGCCAGTACACCGGCAGCCTGGAATCGCTTGCCGCGCTGCGTGAGCCGGTCGATGCATTCTTCGATCAGGTTCTGGTCAATGCCGAAGAGCCTGCGATAAAGGCCAACCGTTACGCCTTGCTGGCCCGGCTGCGCGGTCTGTTCCTCGGGGTGGCGGATATTTCGCTGCTGGGTTGATTGGCGCAGACTCTATGAAACTGATCATTCTGGACCGCGATGGCGTCATCAATCAGGACTCGGACGATTTCGTCAAATCGCTGGATGAATGGATTCCGTTACCCGGCTCGATCGACGCGATAGCCGCGCTCAGCCGGGCCGGGTGGACCGTTGCGGTGGCTACCAATCAGTCCGGCTTGGCGCGCGGCTATTTCAACCAGGCAACACTTGAAGCCATGCACCAGCATCTGCAGGACCTGGTCGCCCAGCAGGGCGGCCGGGTTGACCTTATCGTGCACTGTCCCCATGGGCCGGATGATAACTGCGCCTGCCGAAAACCCCTCTCAGGTTTGTTCGAAAACATCGCTGCGCATTTTCAGGTGCCGCTGGAGGGCGTTCCCACTGTTGGTGACAGCCTGCGGGATCTACAGGCAGGCGTAGCGGTAGGTTGTCGGCCTTTCCTGGTCCGGACCGGAAAGGGCGCCACGACCGAACAAAAGGCGCTGCCGCCTGAAACACTGGTATTTGATGATCTGGCCGCCGTGGCCGCTTACTTGCTGGAAGACTGACCATGTCCTTTTTGATGCCCCTGCGCGTCATTCTGTTCTACCTGCTATTGTCCGCAAGCGCAGGCATCTGGGGTGTATTGATGCTGATCGTCGCGCCCTTTCTGTCGCCTCATTGGCGCTATACGCTGATCATCGGCTGGTGGAGCCGTATGGCAATCTGGCTGACCCGGCATCTTGTCGGGATTCGCTACGAGGTCATCGGCCGGGAAAACATTCCAGATCAGGTTGGCGTGATTCTGGCGAACCACCAGAGCACCTGGGAAACCTTCTTCCTGCAACAGGTGTTTCGTCCGCAAACCCAGTTGATCAAGAAGGAATTACTTTACGTTCCCTTCTTCGGTTGGGCCTTCGCGCTGGCCAAACCTATCGCCATCGACCGCAGCAACGGTCGTGATTCGCTCAAACAGCTCGCCAAGGTAGGCGGGCAGCGGCTGGCGGAAGGTTTCTGGATTCTGGTGTTCCCCGAGGGCACCCGAGTGTTACCCGGCACGCCAGTGAAATTTTCCCGAGGCGGCACTGCGCTGGCCTGCACAAACAACGTGCCGGTAGTACCGGTGGCGCACAACGCCGGCGAATTTTGGCCCAAGATCGGCTGGGGCAAACGACCTGGCACCATAACGGTGAAAATAGGCCCGGCAATGTATCCCAAGGGCACTGATCCCCGTTCCATCGTCGAGTTGAACAAGCGCGCCGAGCAGTGGGTAAACGACGCGCTGGGTGAAACCACCGCTCGCTGAGAAAAAGATCAACAATTCATCCGCCACAACAGTCCGGCAGCTGACACACCGCCGGGCTGGCTCCCTATGACACCCTGCCTTTGGCTACGTACTTTATCGATCATCAAGCCTGATCCAGAACATCTCTACCGTCCTGCCACGATCTCAATTCCAACCGCTATTAAACTAACTACACAGTCTCTGGTTATAAGGCACTAGGCCATCAAGCACGGGGCTTTCAGACGTATCAAGCGTCTCCGCACGGCCTCTTTTCAACCGGCTTGAACCCGCAAATTCTGCGCTGGGGCCGCTTCGTTATGCGATGCCCGTCACCCTTTACAGCCCCGAGTCAAACCTTGGTCACAAACCGGCATCGCCTTGGCCACAAATTGCCATCTGTCTCTTACTATCTTCTCCGTTCCCAACTCACTCGAACAAGAAGGTTTCACCATGAAGACAGACAGTCTCCATCCCTTTCGTAGATGGCTGATGCCTGTCGCGCTTGGTCTGATAGTAGTTTCCAGCCAAGGTTGTCGTAGCGGCAGTGGCGATAGCGAACCCGAATTTGAAGACCCTGAAATCGAACAGGTCGAAGCGGGACAGGAGCCCGATTCCAGCGGCAAGGATGCCACCGACGCTGGCGACGAGAAGACGGGTAGCACATCGACCGGCGCCAAAACGGCTGGAAAAGCCAACAAGAACGCACGCGCTGGCGACATTGACACCGGTGGTCCGATAGCCTTGATTGGTCTTAACGTAGCAGGTGCTGAATTCACCAGTAGTGCGCTGCCAGGTAAAGAAGGCACCCATTATTTCTTCCCACCAGCTGCCTATTTCGATCGTTGGGCAGAGAAGGGCATCACCTCGGTACGCTTCCCTATCAAGTGGGAGCGACTCCAGCCAAAACTGAAAGGCAAATTCGATGAAGTGTATGCCGGGCATATCGACGATATGTTGGATCAGGCTGAGCACAACTACATCGATATCCTGCTCGACGTCCACAATTACGCCCGCTACCGCGGCGACGTGATCGGTACCAAGAAGGTGCCGCTGGAAGCCTTTGAGGACCTGCTCTCGCGGATTGCCGAGCGCTGGGGCAATCACCCTGCGCTATACGCCTATGACATCATGAATGAGCCCTACGGCGCCGATGATAAATGGCCCGCTGCGGCCCAGGCCGGCATCGACGGTGTGCGCAAACACGACACGCTCAAGCCGATCTTCATCGAAGGCACGTCCTGGTCCAGCGCCGCGCGCTGGCCCAAGTATGCCGACGCGCTACTGGAACTCAACGACCCGGCTAATAATCTGGTTTTCTCGGCCCATGTTTATCTCGATCCAGACGCCAGTGGGAGCTATAAAGAGAACTACGACAAATTCGATCCGATGGTGGGCGTGAACCGGGTCAAGCCATTCGTGAACTGGCTCAAGGAGAACTACAAACGAGGGCATATTGGCGAGTTCGGCGTTCCGAACGATCCTAAATATCTGAAAGCTATGGATAATATGCTTGGGTACCTGCAGGAGAACTGCATTCCGGTGAGCTACTGGGCAGCAGGTCCATCCTGGGGTAACTACAAGCTCTCGGTCGAACCTGGCAAGGACGGTAAACAGAAAGCCCAGTGGGACGTGCTCAAGAAATACGTCGATACCGGCAACTGCACCGAATACGGGCCGCTTCCTTAACCAGCACCTGCATCATAGAGGCCGGCTTATGCCGGCCTTTTTTATGGGGAGGGCACACAGCTAACCGTACTACGGCTGATCACTGGCTGACGTGCTGTCTGAAGTCCGCTTCAATCAGACAAGCGGTACTGCGTCACATATTTTACGGGCTAGACTGGGCTCAGTGAGCTAGCAGGATAGCTCCCTGACAATAACAATCTATGCACAACAAAAAATGGCGAAAGATTCTGGCCTTTCGGTTTCTTGAAGACCGCAGCAGATATCAAGAAGTGAACAAGCCATATCCCAGCTCAATCCAGCTGTTCGAGATGTGAAAGGGATATTTGTTAAGCGCCTGAAAAGGAAGGATCACATGATACACGTCGATAACCACATCGCTCAGCTTCAGCTCCGTATAGAAAAAGCCCGCTGGTTCGTGGAAATGGGAAAACAGGCGCTAGACCGATGTCCTGACGAGTGTGAGTTAATGATCTCCCATCAGAATATGCTCGCGCATCTCGAATCGCTGGAAAAGCAAATGAGCAGTGTTCTGCATAACGCATCCGAGTCAATCAGCACCGTGCAAAGTACGGAACCGCTTCGCCAGGCGGTAGGCTGAACGAACTTGTAGCAAGCGATACGCCAAAAAGAACCCGGGAGGCGATTGCCTGACCGGGTTTTTTAGCATAAGCACTAAGTGCTTTTAACGATCACACATCCAGATTGGATACCGCTAGCGCGTTGCTTTCGATGAACTCTCTCCGCGGCTCGACGTGATCACCCATCAAGGTATTAAAGATCTGATCAGCGGCGATCGCGTCCTCAATATTAACCCGCAACATGCGGCGGCTATCAGGATCCATAGTCGTTTCCCAGAGCTGGTCAGGGTTCATCTCACCCAGCCCCTTGTAACGCTGGATGGTATGACGGCGAGCGGTTTCGTTCATCATCCATTCCAGGCCTTCCTTGAAATGAGTGATCGGCTTTTTCTTCTCGCCCCGCTGCATATAGGCGCCATCTTCAAGCAGGCTCTGCAGCTTCTCACCCAGCTCAGCCATGGCCCGGTAGTCGTTACTCGCAAACAAGTCCCGATTAAAGGTGTAATAGCTGGATAGGCCGTGGGAGATCGACTCTACCTGCGGCAACCAGAGATTGCGCTCGCGGTCTTCGCGCAGGCTGACAACGTATTGCTGGCCTGATTTCTCGCCGGTCTTGACCATGGTTTCGAACTTGCCGATCCATTCTTCCATGAACGCCTTATCAGCAACGTTCTCAGCGGATAGACGAGGCAGATAGATGAAATGCTCCATCAACTCGACCGGGTACAAGCGTGACAGTCGGTCCAGCGTTTTCATTACCGCACGGAATTCCTGTACGATTTTCTCGAGATGCTCACCGGTGATGCCCGGTGCATGCTCGTTGACGAACAGGTATGAATCCTCCAAAGCAGACTGAGTGAGGTAGTCCTGCAGCGCCTCGTCATCCTTCAGGTACTGTTCCTGCTTGCCCTTCTTGATCTTGTAGAGCGGAGGCTGCGCGATATAGATGTAACCGCGTTCGATCAATAACGGCATCTGTCGGAAGAAGAACGTCAGCAACAAGGTCCGAATGTGCGAACCGTCAACGTCGGCGTCGGTCATGATGATGATGTTGTGATAACGCAGCTTGTCGATGTTGAACTCTTCCCGGCCAATACCGCAGCCCAACGCGGTGATCAGCGTGCCGACCTCGGCGGAAGAAAGCATCTTGTCGAAGCGGGCTTTCTCAACGTTGAGAATCTTCCCCTTGAGCGGAAGGATCGCCTGGGTTTTACGGTTGCGTCCCTGTTTAGCTGAGCCGCCGGCGGAGTCGCCCTCCACTATGTAGAGTTCTGACAACGCCGGATCTTTCTCCTGACAGTCTGCCAGCTTGCCTGGCAGACCGGCGATATCCAGCGCACCTTTACGACGCGTCATTTCCCGTGCTTTGCGAGCTGCCTCGCGCGCACGTGCGGCATCGATCATCTTGCCGACAACCGCCTTGGCTTCGTTCGGGCGCTCCAGCAGATAATCCGCAAATTGCTTGTTCATTTCCTGTTCTACAGCAGTTTTCACCTCTGAAGAGACCAGCTTGTCCTTAGTCTGGGAAGAGAACTTAGGGTCCGGGACTTTAACGGAAATGATAGCAGTCAGGCCCTCGCGAGCATCGTCGCCTGAAGTACTGACCTTCATTTTCTTCAACAAGCCTTCCTGTTCGATATAGCTGTTCAACGTCCGGGTCAGTGCGCTACGAAAACCCGCCAGGTGAGTTCCGCCGTCCCGCTGTGGAATGTTGTTGGTGAAACACAACAGGCTTTCGTTGAAGCTATCGTTCCACTGCATCGCGACCTCAACGGCGATACCGTCGTCGCGTTGAATATTGAAATGGAACACCGAGTTGACGGTCGTTTTGTTAACGTTCAAATATTCAACAAACGCGCGCAGACCGCCTTCATATTTGAATAGCTCCTGCCGTCCGGTGCGCTCATCGATAAGGTTGATGCCCACCCCGGAGTTCAGGAATGACAATTCGCGAAGGCGCTTGGCCAGAATATCCCAGGAAAAGCTGATACTGGTGAACGTATCGGAGGAGGGCTTGAAATGAATCTGTGTACCATTGCTATCGGCGTCCCCAATGGCCTTGAGAGGCGCCAGGGGGACGCCATGGGAGTAATCCTGCTCCCACACCTTACCTTCTCGGCGAATCGTCAGAACAAGCTTCTCAGACAGCGCGTTAACCACCGAAACCCCTACGCCGTGTAGTCCACCCGATACCTTATAGCTGTTCTCGTCGAACTTACCGCCGGCGTGCAGCACCGTCATGATAACTTCGGCCGCCGACACACCTTCTTCGTGTGCGTCTACCGGAATCCCTCGCCCGTTGTCGTTAACGGTGATGGATTCGTCGGCGTGAATAATAATATTGATGTCCGTGCAGTAACCGGCAAGGGCTTCATCAATCGAGTTATCGACCACCTCAAATACCATGTGATGGAGACCGGTACCGTCGTCCGTGTCCCCGATATACATGCCCGGGCGTTTGCGCACCGCATCGAGGCCCTTGAGGACCTTAATACTTGAGGAATCGTAAGCTCTTTCTTCAGTCATCTTGTAGTCACTCCAGACGTCATTCGGTCTGCATAATTTGACCATGTTCCACGTGGAACATGGCCCGAGGTGTTGCTTCTTGCCAACAGCCATCCAGCTGTTCAGGCTCAACGCAACTAATAAAAACCTGGCATTCCAGCGATTCGAGTAAAGCGCACAACGATTTACGATGTTGCTGATCAAGCTCTGACGGCAGGTCGTCGATGAGAAATACACAGTCCCTGAGCTTCTCGCTGTCCCGCAGCAGGTCGCCCTGAGCAATCTTCAACGCGCAGACAACCAGCTTCTGTTGGCCTCTGGATAGCACATCAGCAGCGTTCATGCCGTGTATACGCAATCGCAGATCGGCTCGCTGGGGTCCCGCCTGCGTATGCCCCAGCTGCGCATCCCGTTCATACTGCGCATTCAATACCGCGCTCAGCGATTTATCCTTGTCCCAGCCACGGAAGTAACTCAGCTTCAAATCAGGCAAATCGATCAACTGAGCCAGTGCCTGCTCAAAGGCTGGCTTAAGCGCTTTGAGATAAGCCTGCCGATACATATCGATCTGTTCCCCGGCCTGCACCAATTCAGCATCCCAAGGGCTAATCATCGAACGCTCGATTCTACCACGCCGGAGCAATGAATTCCGTTGCTTGAGGCTTTTTTGCAATCGTTGCCAGGTCGGCAGGAACCGATGTTCCACGTGGAACACTCCCCAATCGAGATACTGGCGGCGTTGTTTAGGCGCCCCTTCCAGCAACTTGAAACTGTCCGGATTGATGAGCTGCAGAGGAAGGGTTTCAGCGAGCTGCGCCGTGCTACGCGCAGTCTGACCATTCAATCGAATCTGATATTCAGCCTGGCGGTTCCGGGTGATACCCAGAGAGCATGACTGCCCGGTATGTAAAACAATCTCGGCGAATACCGTACAGGCGTCTTGTTCGTGCTGAATTACAGGCTGCAGTTTGGTGCTGCGGAATGAGCGCGCCATGCCGAGAATATGGATGGCTTCGAGTAGACTGGTTTTACCGCTGCCGTTCAGGCCAGAAATAATATTGATGCGAGGAGAAGGGAGAAGCGTTACCGGGTGCAAATTTCGCACCCCGGTAACAGCGAGGCGCTTGAGTGGCATTATTGAGGATTAGAGACGCATGGGCATGACGACGTACAGGCTGTCATCATTCTCGGATTCCTGCACCAGCGCACTGCTGTTGGCATCCGATAGGATCAGCTTAACGTGTTCGCTTCCCAGCACGTTCATCACGTCCAGCAAATAACTGACGTTAAAACCGATTTCCAACGAAGCGCCGGAGTAATCCACAACGATTTCTTCTTCAGCTTCTTCCTGCTCAGGATTGTTTGCCTGGATCTTCAGTTGTCCTTCGCTAAGCATCAAACGAATACCGCGGTATTTTTCGTTCGAGAGAATCGCCGTACGGGCAAAGGCGTTACGCATAGTCTGCCTGTCTGCCAGCACGACCTTGTCACCGCCACGCGGCAATACACGCTCGTAGTCAGGAAACTTGCCATCGACCAATTTCGAGGTAAAGGTGAAGTCTCCTGTCGTCGCGCGGATGTGGTGCGAGCCCAGCGTGATGTTCACCAGATCGTCCGCCTCACCAAGCAGGCGCGCCAATTCCAGGATGCCCTTGCGCGGAACAATCAACTGATAGCGTTCCTGGTAGTCGATACCGGCATCCACCGTACACATGGCCATCCGGTGACCATCCGTTGCGACAGAACGCAACTGGCCGTTATTGATTTCCAGCAACATGCCATTGAGGTAGTAACGAACGTCCTGTTGCGCCATGGCAAAACTGGTGCGTTCAATCAGGCGACGAAGCTTGTTCTGGCCGACAGCGAAACTCATCGCCCCAGGGCCGTCTTCTACGTTAGGAAAATCAGCTGCGGGTAGCGTCGCCAGAGTAAAGCGGCTACGGCCGGCCTTGATCACGGCCTTGTTGTCATCGACCTTAACGGTCAGGGTGGCGTCATCAGGTAAGGATTTGCAGATGTCCATCAGCTTGCGCGCAGGGACGGTAATTTCGCCAGCCTCTGCGCCTTCTTCCAGGCTGATGCGACCGACCAGCTCGACCTCAAGGTCCGTACCGGTAAGAGACAGGGTATTGCCATCAACTACCAGCAGAACATTGGAGAGTACCGGTAGCGTCTGGCGCCGCTCTACAACACCGGCCACGAGTTGCAGGGGCTTCAACAGGGCTTCGCGCTGAATGGTGAATTGCATTGTCTTCCTTCGACCTCGTGCAGGATGGCTAGGTTGCCAGGCATCACCTTGATCAGGTGGTCAATGTCCTGAGCAGATTTTTATAATCTTCGCGGATGTCGGCATCCATTTCACGCAACTCAGCGATTTTGCGTGTCGCGTGCAGGACCGTTGTGTGATCGCGACCGCCGAAAGCGTCGCCGATTTCCGGAAGACTGTGGTTGGTCAGTTCCTTGGACAAAGCCATGGCCACCTGACGCGGGCGCGCTACCGAACGCGAGCGACGCTTGGATAACAAATCCGATAATTTTATCTTGTAGTACTCGGCGACGGTTCGCTGGATGTTATCAATGCTCACCAGCTTGTCGCGCAGTGCCAACAGATCTTTTAGCGATTCGCGAATCAATTCAATCGTTATGTCGCGACCCATGAAATGCGCACTGGCGATTACCCGTTTCAACGCGCCTTCCAATTCCCGGACATTCGAGCGAATACGCTGGGCGATAAAGAAGGCGGCGTCATGCGGCAGATCCACGCGCGACTGTTCAGCCTTCTTCATCAGAATCGCTACCCGTGTCTCGAGTTCGGGGGGCTCAACGGCCACCGTCAGGCCCCAGCCAAAGCGAGACTTGAGACGTTCCTCAAGCCCGTCGATTTCCTTGGGATACCGGTCACTGGTGAGAATGACTTGTTGGTTACCTTCAAGCAACGCATTGAAAGTATGGAAGAATTCTTCCTGGGAGCGCTCTTTCTTGGCGAAAAACTGAATGTCGTCAATCAGCAAAGCGTCGACAGATCGGTAGTAACGTTTGAAATCGTTGATGGCGTTCATCTGCAACGCCTTGACCATGTCCGCGACAAAACGCTCCGAATGCAGGTAGACGATCTTCGCTGCCGGATTTTTCTTCAGCAGATGATTACCGACCGCATGCATAAGGTGAGTCTTGCCCAAACCCACGCCGCCATACAAAAACAGCGGGTTATAGCCATGCTTGGGGTTATCCGCCACCTGCCAGGCTGCCGCCCGGGCAAGTTGGTTGGATTTGCCTTCGACGAAATTCTCAAACGTGAAACTGCGGTTGAGATAGCTGGTGTGCTTGACCACCGACGGGCCCGAGTCGGCGCGTTGTGGCGGATGCGGGTCATATTCAGCCTGTCGCGGTGAATCAGCGGCAGGTTCGGGCTGAAATCCCTGTGAAATAACCTGGGTACGCGGCGTAACCGGGGCCGTCGCCGTAGCGGGGCTCTGTTTACTGGTCTCCGCACGAACAGCCGGACTTTGAGCATTACCAGTGGACGTTGCGCGACGGCTGCCAATCAACAAGGACAGCAATGGCGCTTGCCCCTGGGACAGATCGTCGAGCAATTCCTGTATGCGGTTGAGGTACTTGTCATTGACCCAATCGAGTACGAATCGGTTGGGTGCATACAGACGCAACTCATGATCGTCGCCATCTACCTGCAACGGACGAATCCAGGTATTGAACTGCTGAGCAGGTAGCTCATCTCGTAAAAAATCGATGCATTGCTGCCAGAGTGCAACAGACACTAAATCCCCCGGTGCGCTATACCCTAGCGGCTTGTTTTGGAATGAAACAGTGCACGTCACTGTGCAGCCATTCTGGCTTTGCCTAGGGACAGTATTCTAGCTGGAACCCCTCGACTTATCCACACCGAACCATGGTTTGCGTCTGCACGCCGAAAGCAGTTTCTCTGACACCGGGCGCAACGATATAGAAAGCACAATCATCGAAAACAGCGGATCTTAAAGGCTGTGCACAACCTGCACCGAAGCCTGTCCACAACAAGGTGGATAAGCGCCGTCGAAAACCGCTTGTGGATATCCGACCTGTTTATCCACAGCAGGTCCACACCAGTCGAGGGTCTGCCGAAACAGGTTGTTAACCGGGTTATGCTCCGCTGAGAAACGCAGGACATGAGTGCTCGAGCGGCTTATCCACAGAAAAACGCCTGCTCATTTACATCAACATCATCAGTCTTTTAAAAAGAATTATTCTTATATTGTTTTTTTAATCCACGGATGCGAATCGAATTGACCCGTCTGCCCTTCTTCACTAGAATCACCGGTCCCTTGAAGGGGCTCACCAGCTCTGGCATGAATCAATCAGGTATCTGAAGATGAAAAGAACATTTCAACCCAGCGTTTTGAAGCGCAAGCGTAACCATGGTTTCCGTGCCCGTATGGCCACCAAGAACGGCCGTGCCGTTCTGGCTCGTCGTCGCGCGAAAGGCCGTAAGCAGCTGTCAGCTTAAGCCCGGGATCACAGGTGGATCTCGGATTCGGTCCTGAATACAGGCTGCTTACGCCCGCACAATTCAAGAACGTCTTCGATGGAGCCACTTGCAAGGCCTCGGGACCCAACATGCTGTTGCTGGCCAGACGTAATGGCCTGCGTCATAGCAGGTTGGGTTTGGTCATTGCCAAGAAGAATGTCCGCCGTGCGGTAGATCGCAACAAGGTCAAACGCATCGCTCGCGATTCCTTCAGACATCACCGTGCTGAACTGGAAGACCTGGACATAGTCGTCCTGGCCCGCAAGGGCTTGGGTGATATTGATAATGCGGCGTTACATTCGCTGTTCTCAGACATGTGGCGTCGGCTTATCAAATCGGCTGGCAAACAGAATCAATCACGCCGTTCCGGATCTCCGTCATCCAATGCGTAACCTCGCGCTCGGACTGATCAAGATTTATCGATACGCTATCAGTCCGCTGATGGCCAATCATTGTCGTTTTTATCCCACCTGTTCCTGTTATGCCCAGGAAGCCATCGAGCAATACGGTTTTCTTCGCGGCTGCGCAATGAGTGCGCAACGTCTTTCTCGTTGTCATCCATGGAACCCGGGTGGTTACGATCCCGTACCGTCAAAGTCTGCTCACCGTACTTCCCAGATGGCCAACAAACCATGAACATGCAACGAAATATCCTCATAGCTGCCTTGCTCGTGATTACTTATCTCATGGTGCTGCAGTGGAATAACGACTATGGCGATGTTGACCTGCCGCCTGCTGTCTCAGAAAACACGCAGTCTGCAACCAGTGATCTGCCGGACATTCCTGCCTCATCTGATGTTCAGAGCGATAACAGTGATGTGCCCGTAGCAACTGCGCCGATGACTGCAGATGCCAGCGCCCCGGTTGATGCGGCTAACCAGGCGTCTGGGTTGATTCAGGTTGAAACCGACGAACTGCGCGTAAGCATCAATCCCGTGGGCGGAGACATTGTTTCATTGTCCCTACCCGGTTACCCGACGCGTAAAGACCGTCCTGACCAGCCTTTCCAGTTACTGGAACAAACCTCTAACCGGATGTATATCGCTCAGAGCGGTCTTGCCGGACAGAACGGACCGGACGCGCGTGAAGCTGGCCGGCCCACCTACAGTGTCGAGCAGAACTCGTACGTGCTGGAAGACGGCAGTGACCAGCTGGTCGTTGATCTGCAATTTGTCGAAAACAACATCAGTTATACCAAGCGTTTTACCTTCAACCGGGGCGACTTCCTGATTGGCGTTGAGTACATCGTCGATAATGGAAGTAACGCAACGTGGAACGGTAATCTGTTCGGGCAGATCAAGCGTGACGGCAGTGGTGATCCCTCCAGTTCCAGCGCGACCGGTATGGCTACCTATCTGGGTGCTGCCTACTGGGCAGCGGATGACTCCTACGAGAAGATCAGTCTCGGCGATATGGATGAATCGCGCCTGCGCGAGCCAGTCGATGGAGGCTGGGTCGCCTGGCTGCAGCACTACTTCGTAAGCGCCTGGGTTCCCGCCGCAGACCAGACTCACGTTTATCAGACGCGCAAGGACAGCCAGGGCAATTACATCGTCGGCTTCATCAGCCCGGCGTCCACTGTCGCCGCTGGTCAACAAGGCACTATATCCGCAGATTTCTATGCCGGACCCAAGATTCAGGATCGCCTCGAGCAAATCTCTCAGGGCCTGGAACTGACCGTTGATTACGGTTTCCTCTGGTGGATCGCCCAACCGCTGTTTTTTGTCCTGAGTCTTATCCACAGCTTCGTCGGCAACTGGGGTTGGAGCATTATCCTGCTCACCATCCTGATCAAACTGGTTTTCTTCCCGCTTTCTGCAACCAGCTACCGGTCGATGGCAAACATGCGACGCGTTGCGCCCAAGCTGCAAGCCCTGCGTGAACAGCATGGCGATGATCGTCAGAAGATGTCTGCGGCGATGATGGAGCTGTACAAGAAGGAAAAGATCAATCCGCTGGGTGGCTGTTTGCCGATCCTGGTGCAAATGCCTGTGTTCATCGCTTTGTACTGGACGCTGATGGAAAGTGTTGAGATGCGCCAGGCTGAATGGCTGGGCTGGATCGTGGATCTTTCACAGAAGGACCCCTATTTCATCCTGCCTATCCTGATGGGTGCAACCATGTTCATCCAGCAGCAATTGAATCCTGCGCCGCCGGATCCAATGCAGGCGAAAGTGATGAAGATGCTGCCGATCATCTTCACCTTCTTCTTCCTGTGGTTCCCGGCTGGTCTGGTACTGTACTGGGTGGTCAACAACATGCTGTCGATTGCGCAGCAGTGGTACATTACCCGTCAGATCGAGAAAGGCTCAGCAGCCAAGGCCTGATCACTGGCAGCTCGTATAAACGCCCCGATTTCGGGGCGTTTTGCTATCCATAACCTGTGTTGTCCAGGAGCGACCATGAATCGCAGTTACCACGCCGACACCATTGCGGCTATTGCTACCGCACCCGGTCAGGGTGGTGTGGGTATAGTGCGCGTATCGGGGCCCGGAGCACTTGATGTCGCCAGCAAAATTGCTCGACTGAAACCAGTGCCCCGGCATGCGCATTACGGCACGCTATGGACCGACGATCAGCCACTTGACCAGGGTCTGACGCTGTATTTTCCTGGCCCGAACTCCTTCACCGGTGAAGACGTGCTCGAACTACACGGCCACGGTGGTCCTGTGGTCATGGATCTGCTGCTCAAGGCCTGTATCGGATGCGGAGCGCGGCTGGCTCGACCCGGTGAATTCAGTGAGCGAGCGTTTCTGAATGACAAACTGGATCTGGCACAAGCCGAAGCCATAGCCGATTTGATCGAAGCGAGCTCCGAACAGGCGGCGCGCAATGCGGTGCAATCACTCCAGGGGGCATTCTCTCAGCGGGTTCAGAGCCTTACCGATGCACTGATCCATCTGCGTATCTATGTGGAAGCGGCGATCGATTTCCCGGAAGAAGAAATTGATTTCCTCGCGGATGGTCATGTACTCGGCCAGCTGAAAGACGTGCGTGAAAGACTAGCGAAAGTGCGCAGCGAGGCAGGACAAGGGGCGTTGTTACGGGATGGCATGAACGTAGTGATTGCCGGTCGTCCCAACGCGGGCAAATCAAGCTTGCTTAATGCGTTGGCAGGGCGCGAAAGCGCCATCGTCACAGATGTCGCTGGCACCACGCGGGATATCCTCCGCGAGCATATCCACATTGACGGAATGCCACTGCATATCATCGATACGGCTGGGCTACGCGACACCGAAGATTTGGTGGAAAAAATCGGGGTAGAGCGGGCCATGGCAGCGATAAACGAGGCTGACCGGATTCTGCTGGTGATTGATGCATCCCAACCTGAAGCGCAGAACCCCGATCAGCTATGGCCTGAGTTCTTGTTGCAGCAGCCGGACCCCGGCAAGGTGACGCTGATCTATAACAAGGCTGATCTGACAGCCACACCGGTGGGCCAGACGCGAGCTCGGGACGGAAGTGTCTCGCTGCATCTCAGCGCCAAGCAGGGCGCAGGCATCGACCTGCTCCGTGAGCATTTGAAAACCTGCATGGGTTATCAACAGACAGCTGAGAGCTTGTTCAGCGCCCGCCGCAGGCATCTGGAGGCGTTGGAGCAGGCTAGCGAGCACCTCGATCATGGGCAACAGCAGTTGACCCTGATGGGCGCCGGAGAATTGCTGGCAGAGGATCTGCGCATGGCGCAACAGGCGTTGGGTCAGATCACCGGCGATTTCAGCGCCGATGATCTTCTGGGTAAGATTTTCTCGAGTTTCTGTATCGGCAAATGATATCGACAGCCGCATGCAGCCCATGCGGCTGAGGACCTGTCAGCGGTTGGCTTTATACAGATACGCTGCTGCCATTGATGCCATGGCCCGAGCGCCCACCACCAGCGCATCTTCATGCACGAAAAACTCGGGATTGTGGTTGGGTGCAGCCTCGGCTGGATCCTGGTCCGGTGGCGTCACCCCAAGGAAAAAATAAAACCCGGGCACCTCTTGCGCATAGAAGGCAAAATCCTCAGAGGCACCTTGCAGCTGCCCTTCGCTGGTGCCGCTCTCGGCAACTTGCTCGAGGACAGGCGCCATGGATTCAACCAGGTCTGCGTCATTCACGGTAGTGGGATACATGGGTGTAATCGAGACCTCAGCGGTGGCACCGGCACTCTCGGCAATCTTCTCCGCGCTGGTTTTGATATCCCGCCCGACCTGCGCGCGCACGTCTTCGTCATAGGTGCGGATGGTGCCGGTCATCTCGACTCGCTCGGGCACGATATTGGGTCCTGATCCGCCATGGATCGAGCCTATGGTCACCACCGCTGGTGATTTGGTGAGATTGGCTTTGCGACTGACCACCGGCTGCAGACCCGTGATGATCTGTGCCGATGTCACAATCGAATCCACAGTGTTCCAGGGCATGCCCCCGTGGCCCTGTTGCCCGGTTACGTTGATCTCAAGCATGTCGCTACTCGCCAGGCTTGCTCCGGTACGCCAACTGAGCGATCCGGACTCACCGGGCATGACGTGTACAGCGAAAATTGCCTCAGGTTTGTTCTGCTCGAACAGACCTTCCTCGAGCATCAGCTCGGCCCCCCAGCTCCTGCCTTCACCAGGTCTGACCAGGCTGGAGCCTTCTTCAGCGGGTTGAAAAACAAACATGACGGTGCCGGGGAGGCAAAGGGTAAACCTTGCGGCTCTTCTACCGGTAAAGCATCCATATCCGCACGTAGCGCTACCGTTGGCCCGGGCTTGCCGCCTTTGAGAATACCTACCACACCAGTCCGGCCGACTTCTGTCTGCACTTGCATACCAATCTCACGCAAGTGTTCAGCTACCAGGGCAGCGGTGCGGGTCTCCTGTTCACCAAGCTCCGGGTGCTGATGAATATCGCGACGCCAGGAAATCAGCTGCTGCTCGACAGCGTCCGTCCGCTCGCGGATGTCTGACAGTACCTGTTCCGGGGCAGCCTGGGCGTGGCTGGTAAGAAAGCTTCCAGCGATAAACAAAGCGCTGACTAACGGGCGTAATCGATGGGCAATCATGAAAGTGGTCCTGGTTGATTGGGCTTCTGTTTACCCTAGCTCATAGATACGCATAGCACGTGACAGTAAAGATGAATGCCTATATCAGGCCCGCAACGTGGCATTAAACCCTGTGTACAACCGGAGCTGAGCCCGGTCCATAACCCTGTGCATGAATTGGGTTGAAACTGCCCTGTGGATAAAGAGGGTGGTTATACACAGGAACCAAAGCCATCCGGACAAGGGTTACCAGCAGGACAGCCACAGCCTTATACTTCATGCAAGTAATTGAATTGGATACGATTATTAGGGTTGTCCACAGAAATGAGCTTCACCATATACAGCATTAACATAAAGCTTTTTAAATACTTGTCTTGTTATATGTATTAACAACCCGGCTGGAGATGGACCCCGCGCTCTGCTCAAAAAATAGACAATTGCAGGCTGCTTTTTTTTGACGCTGGGCCTATAATCAGCCCCTTTTTCCGACGCCAGGCCTGCTTTCTGGCAACGAGGTGCACTGTTGGATTTCCCGAGCCGATTTGACGTAATCGTGGTGGGCGGTGGCCATGCCGGTACTGAAGCCGCGTTGGCGGCTGCCCGTATGGGATCGAAGACCCTTTTGCTGAGCCACAATGTTGAAACGCTCGGTCAGATGAGCTGCAACCCGGCGATCGGCGGTATCGGCAAGAGCCACCTGGTCAAGGAAATCGACGCGCTCGGCGGAGCCATGGCCCGCGCTACTGACCAGGCTGGGATACAGTTCCGGGTACTCAATAGCCGTAAAGGACCTGCAGTGCGAGCTACCCGTGCGCAGGCCGATCGCGTGCTGTACAAGGCTGCTATCCGACACATTCTGGAAAACCAACCCAACCTGTGGATATTCCAGCAGGCCTGCGATGACCTCATCGTAGAACAGGATCAGGTCCGTGGTGTGGTGACGCAGATGGGTTTACGTTTCCATTGCGAGAACGTCGTGCTGACGACCGGCACCTTTCTCGGTGGCCTGATTCACATCGGCATGGATAACTACTCCGGCGGCCGCGCTGGTGACCCGCCGGCTATCAGCCTGGCTGCACGTCTGCGAGAACTGCCCCTGCGGGTTGATCGCTTGAAAACCGGTACGCCGCCGCGCATCGACGGTCGGACAGTGGATTTCAGTCAGATGACTGCCCAGCCCGGTGACACCCCGATTCCGGTCATGTCTTTCCTCGGTGATGCCAGCGAGCACCCGGATCAGGTCAATTGCTGGATCACTCATACCAACGAGCGCACCCACGAGATCATTCGCAATAATCTCGACCGTTCACCCATGTATACCGGCATCATCGAGGGCGTCGGCCCACGCTATTGCCCATCGATCGAAGACAAGATCCATCGGTTTGCGGACAAGGACCAGCATCAGGTTTTCATCGAACCGGAAGGCCTGACGACCCACGAGTTGTATCCCAACGGTATCTCGACCTCGCTGCCATTCGACGTGCAATTGCAGGTGGTGCGGTCGATCAAAGGAATGGAGAACGCCCATATCCTTCGTCCCGGCTACGCCATCGAATACGATTATTTCAACCCGCAGGATCTGAAATATTCACTGGAGACCAAGGTCATCAGTGGCTTGTTCTTCGCCGGCCAGATCAATGGCACCACCGGTTACGAGGAGGCTGCGGCGCAGGGTCTGCTGGCTGGGATGAACGCTGCGCGTCGGGCGCAGGGTCAGGAAAGCTGGTGCCCACGACGCGATGAGGCCTACATCGGCGTTCTGGTCGACGATCTGATTACCATGGGAACGCGTGAGCCATACCGCATGTTCACCTCGCGGGCCGAGTACCGCCTGGTGCTCCGTGAGGACAATGCTGACCTGCGTCTCACCGAAAAAGGCCGCGAACTGGGGCTGGTTGATGATCATCGTTGGGAGCGATTCAGTACCAAGCGAAACGCTATCGAACTGGAGCAGCAGCGCCTGCGCACTACCTGGGTGCAGCCGACCAGTGACAGCGGACGGGCTTTTGCGGAACGTTTCGCAACGCCGCTGAATCATGAGTACAGCCTGCTTGATCTTTTGCGGCGGCCTGAAGTGACCTATCCAAGCCTTTGCGAAGTAACCGGCCAGGTGGATATCGCCTCCGATGTGGCTGAGCAGGTCGAGATTCACGCCAAGTACGCCGGGTATATCGAACGCCAGCAGGAAGAAATCAACCGTCTGCGCCAGAACGAGGAAACGGAATTGCCACTCGATCTGGATTACCAGGCGCTCAGCGGGCTGTCGAGCGAAATCAAACACAAGCTGGCCGACGTGCGGCCTCAAACGCTCGGCCAGGCATCGCGCATTCCGGGTGTGACGCCTGCTGCCGTGAGTCTGCTGCTGATCCATCTGAAAAAACGCAGCGCTGCCGGAAAAAGCGGTCTGGTCAGGGAGGCCTGAACGCATGAGTGATCACGCGACGCAGCTCGCCGAAGGAGCACGGCAACTGGGTATTGCCTTGAGCGATTACCAGGCGCAGCAGCTACTTGGCTACCTGGCATTACTCAACAAGTGGAACAAGGCCTACAACCTCACCGCCGTTCGCGATCCGGCGGAAATGGTCAGCCGCCATTTGCTGGACACCCTGAGTATTCTTCCCTTCGTGCAGGGTGATCGCTGGCTGGATGTGGGTAGCGGTGGGGGCATGCCCGGGCTGATTCTCGCCATCATGCGACCTGACGCTCATTTCACCCTGCTCGACAGCAACGGCAAGAAGACCCGCTTTCTCACTCAGGCGAAGGTGGAGTTGAAACTGGCAAACGTCACGGTGGTGAATAACCGCGTGGAAGCCTTCTCGGTCGAGTCGGCGTTCGACGGAATCGTGTCCCGGGCATTCAGTTCCATGGCCGACTTTGCCAACCTGACCCGTCATGTGAGTGATAGCCGCACGCGGTGGCTTGCAATGAAAGGCTTGTACCCGGATGAAGAGCTCAGTGCCCTGCCGGATGATTTTGAAGTTCTGCAGAGCGAACAATTGGCAGTCCCTGGTTGCCAAGGCAGCCGACATCTGCTGATACTGCGACGGTTGATCCAGCCCGAATTGGCATAGCCTGTATACGGATAGGAGGTCGGAGTGGGAAAGGTATTGGCAATGGCCAATCAGAAAGGCGGCGTCGGCAAGACCACCACCAGTGTGAACCTGGCGGCTTCGCTTGCTGCTACCAAGCGCAAGGTGCTGCTGATCGATCTCGATCCCCAGGGCAATGCCACCATGGGTAGCGGAGTGGACAAGGCTGATCTGGAAAATTCTGTATATGAACTGCTGACAGGTCAGTGTTCGCTGGCCGAGGCGTTGTGCCGTTCCGAGACTGGAAACTACGATCTGCTGCCGGCCAATGGCGACCTGACCGCAGCGGAAATCGAGTTGCTCGAGTCCGACTTCCGTGAGCACCGTTTGCGCATGGCGCTGGACGGCGTGCTTGGCAGCTACGACTTCGTTCTGATCGACTGTCCGCCCTCGCTGAATATGCTGACTATCAATGGCCTGGTCGCCGCCGACGCGGTGATCATTCCCATGCAGTGCGAATATTACGCGCTGGAAGGTTTGTCAGCACTGGTCAACACCATTCAGCGCATTAGCGCAAAGCTCAATCCGTCGCTGCAAATAGAAGGTCTTTTGCGCACTATGTACGACCCGCGTAACAGTCTGACCCGAGAGGTCTCTGCACAGTTGACCACTCATTTCGGAGATCAGCTGTACAAAACAGTCATCCCGCGGAATGTACGCCTGGCTGAAGCGCCCAGTTATGGCATGCCGGCACTCGCGTACGATAAGCAGTCCAGGGGAGCGGTAGCTTATCTGGCCCTGGCCGGTGAACTGATCCGGCGTACCAAGCAGGCAGACAAAACGCCTGCCGTGACAGATGCAACCGAATAACACGAAAAGGACGATATAGGCATGGCGGTCAAGAAACGCGGCTTGGGACGAGGGCTCGACGCACTACTGGGGCAACCGTTGCCCGCAAACCAGGAAGTCGACAGCCAGGACCAGCAGCTCAAGGATATCCCGATCGACCTGATCCAGCGCGGCAAGTACCAACCTCGCCGTGACATGGACCCGCAGGCGCTCGAAGAGCTGGCCAACTCAATTCGGGTGCAGGGTGTAATGCAGCCGATTGTGGTGCGTCCCATCCCGGGAGACCGTTACGAGATCATTGCCGGCGAACGTCGCTGGCGCGCCACCCAGCTCGCCGGACTCGATGCGATCCCTGCAGTCATTCGCGATGTTCCGGATGAAGCAGCGATCGCGATGGCGCTGATTGAAAACATTCAGCGTGAGGATCTCAATCCCATTGAGGAAGCGATTGCACTGCAGCGCCTGCAACAGGAATTCGAACTGACCCAGCAGCAGGTCGCAGACGCGGTGGGCAAGTCGCGGGTAACCATTACCAATCTATTGCGCCTGATGTCTCTCGCAGATGATGTCAAATTGTTGCTGGAGCGCGGCGACATCGAGATGGGACACGCACGCGCATTATTGGGATTACCCCCGGAACAGCAAACCCAGGCAGCACGCCAAGTAGTGGCCAAGGGCTTGACCGTGCGCCAGGCGGAAGCACTGGTCAGGCAGTTGTTGAATCCGCGGCGTGACGCCTCCTCAACACGCCAGAACCCTGATATTGAACGTTTACAGCAGGATCTGGCGGAGCGGATCGGAGCAAGCGTCAGCATTCAGCACGGCGCCAAGGGTAAAGGAAAGCTGGTCATCAGCTACAGCTCGCTGGACGAACTTGATGGCGTATTGATGCACATCAAATGATTTGTCATGTCAGGGATCGCAGAATGGCATTCTCACAGCAATGCGGGGTTGCGGTTATCGAAACGGATTTCCCCTGTGCCTGTTGAACCGAGGGTTTAATCCCCCTATACTCCTCGCGCTGTTTTGACTGGCGCAAATTGCACCAGTTTATTGCATTAATTAACCCGGAGATCAGGCCGAGGCTAATCACCGAGGCGGGAAAATGGACGCAAGAACGCCCAACAAAACCCCGTTTCATCGGTTGCCCGCATTTCCGGTTTTGGTAGCACAAGCAATTATGGCTGGGCTGGTGGCACTGACCCTGTGGGTTTTCCAGGGCCAAGTTTCCGCATGCTCAGCTTTGTTGGGAGGGATGATAGCCCTCGTGCCCAACGCCTATTTTGCCTATCGGGTGTACCGCTACAGCGGAGCTCGATCGGCCCGTGCCATCGTCAGCGAACTGTATTCCGGCGAGGCAGGCAAACTGATATTGACGGCAGCACTTTTTGTGCTGGTGCTATTGGCAGTAAAGCCGCTTGAGGTCCCCGCGCTATTTGCCGGCTACCTCGCGGTACTGGCAGTGGGAGCCAGTGCAATGTTGATCGTCAGAAGCTTTCCAAAGCATTAGTGTCTGAGGCAAATATGGCAACTTCATCAGCTGAGTATATCCAGCACCATTTGCAGAACCTTACCTTCGGTAAGCTGCCTGGTGGCTACGTTCGTGCGGACGGCAGTGTCGTCGAAGAAACAACCTGGACCCTGGCCAGGAGCGGTGCCGAAGCAACCGATATGGGTTTCATGGCGGTGCATGTTGATACACTGGGCTGGTCGATCTTCATGGGTCTGATCTTTCTCGGTCTGTTCCGCTATGTTGCAGGTCGCGCCACGGTAGACACGCCCAGAGGCGCCCAGAATCTGGTCGAGATGATCGTCGAGTTCATTCAGAACATCGTGCGTGACACCTTTCACGGCAAGAGCCCGCTGGTAGCACCGTTGGCGCTGACGATATTTGTCTGGGTCTTCCTGATGAACTCCCTCAAGTGGATTCCCGTTGACTACATCCCGGGCCTTGCTCACGCTCTGGGGCTCGACTACTTCAAGATTGTTCCGACGGCCGATCCGAATGGTACTTTCGGTCTGTCCCTCGGGGTTTTCGTTCTGATCCTGTTCTATAGCGTCAAAATCAAGGGTGTGGGTGGCTTCGTTCACGAACTGTCCTTCACACCGTTCAAGCACTGGTCGTTGATTCCGTTCAACCTGTTCCTTGAAATCCTTGGCCTGCTTACCAAGCCGCTGAGTCTGGCGTTGCGACTCTTCGGTAACATGTATGCCGGCGAGGTAGTATTCATTCTGATCGCGTTGTTGCCCTTCTATCTCCAGTGGGGTCTGAACGTGCCGTGGGCTATCTTCCACATCCTGGTAATCCCGCTACAGGCCTTCATCTTCATGGTGCTGTCCGTGGTGTATTTGAGTGCTGCCCATGAGGATTCCCACTAAGCAGCCGGAACCGTGTTCAACCAACGATAAACTTGAACTTCAACTTGAACCTTAGGAGTAATTATGGAACTCGTTATCATTGCTGCCTCCATCATGATCGGTCTGGGCGCTCTGGGTACTGGTATTGGCTTCGCCCTGCTGGGTGGCAAATTGCTGGAATCCACTGCACGTCAGCCTGAACTGGGGCCGAACCTGCAAACCAAGACCTTCCTGATGGCCGGTCTGCTCGACGCCGTGCCGATGATCGGTGTTGGTATCGCGATGTACCTGATCTTCGTTGTCGCTCCTGGTATGGGCGCCTGATCGGACGATTCGGAAACCCGGCAGGTAACCCCTGCCGGAGATGATCGTCTCGTTCATCGGGATACAACGAAATAGCACGAGGTAAATCGCTGTGAATATTAATCTGACGCTGTTTGGTCAAACGATTGCCTTCGCTATTTTTGTCTGGTTTACCATGAAGTATGTATGGCCGCCGATTACCCAGGCCATGCAGGAACGCCAGAAAAAAATCGCCGAAGGTCTGGATGCGGCTGGCCGCGCCCAGCGTGACTTGGGCCTGGCCCAGGAAAAGGCTTCCCAGACTCTGCGCGAGACCAAGGAACAGGCTACTCAGATCATCGAGCAGGCCAACAAGAGTGCCAACCTCATTGTCGAGGAAGCGAAACAGCAGGCACGTTCCGAGGGTGAGCGCCTGATTGCGGCCGCCAAGGTCGAAATCGAGCAGGAAATGAACCGCGCCAAGGATCAACTTCGTGCCCAGGTCGCCGTACTGGCTATCCAGGGTGCCGAGCAGATTCTGGAATCCGAAGTGGATCCCAAGGCACACAGTGAGCTGGTCAACAAACTGGCCTCACAACTCTAAGCGAGGCGAGCTATGGCTACCATCAATACGCTAGCTCGTCCTTATGCAAAGGCTGCGTTCGAAGTCGCTTCATCCGCTAATAAGCTGGATGCCTGGTCAGGCATGCTGGCGGTAGCGGGTGCGGTGGTCTCCGATGCAGCTTTTGGCTATAGGGTGCGCAATCCGGCAGTGACCGCAGAGCGCAAGGCTGAAGACCTGCTCATGGTTGGCGAAGGTCAGTTCGACGCGGAGTTCGGCAATTTTGTCCGGGCTCTGGCTGATAACGATCGATTGCTCCTGATTCCGGTTATCGCCGAGCTCTACGAGCAGCACAAGGCGGAACACGATCGCAGCATTGCAGTGGAGGTGGAAACCGCCTTCGAACTGAATGACGATCAACAGAAAACGCTGGCTACCGCGTTGTCGAAGCGGTTAGACCGCACAGTAACTCCCCATGTGACCATCAACCCGGCCCTTATTGGCGGTGTGTTGATTCGTGCGGGTGACCTGGTCATCGACGGTTCGGTCCGCGGCAAGCTTGCAAAGCTGGCCGAAACGTTGAAATCCTGATTTGAGGGACATGGCATGCAGCAATTGAATCCTTCCGAAATTAGCGAAATTATCAAACAGCGCATCGAGAAACTCGATGTGACTTCGCAGGCCCGGAATGTAGGCACTGTCGTCAGCGTATCTGACGGTATCGTGCGTATCCACGGCCTAGCTGACGTAATGTACGGCGAGATGATCGAATTCCCCGGTGGCCTGTACGGTATGGCACTGAACCTGGAGCGTGATTCCGTCGGTGCGGTTGTACTGGGTGATTACCTGGGTCTGAGCGAGGGCATGACTGCCCAGTGCACTGGTCGTATCCTCGAAGTTCCAGTCGGTCCCGAGCTGCTTGGCCGCGTTGTAGACGCGCTGGGTAACCCGATCGATGGCAAGGGTGTCATTGACGCCAAGCTGACCGATGCAGTCGAGAAAGTAGCCCCGGGTGTGATCTGGCGTAAGTCGGTCGACCAGCCGGTTCAGACCGGTTACAAATCAGTCGACGCGATGATTCCGATCGGCCGTGGCCAGCGTGAGCTGATCATCGGCGACCGCCAGACGGGTAAGACCGCCATGGCGATCGACGCGATCATCAACCAGAAAGATTCCGGCATCAAGTGTGTCTACGTCGCGGTTGGTCAGAAGCGTTCGACCATCGCCAACGTGGTTCGCAAGCTGGAAGAAAACGGCGCAATGGCTCACACCATTGTTGTCGCGGCTTCTGCTTCCGATCCGGCGGCGCTGCAGTTCCTGGCACCTTATGCAGGCTGCACCATGGGCGAATACTTCCGTGACCGCGGTGAAGATGCTCTGATCGTATATGACGACCTGTCCAAGCAGGCAGTTGCCTATCGTCAGATCTCCCTGCTGCTGCGTCGTCCGCCGGGCCGTGAAGCCTATCCGGGTGACGTATTCTATCTCCACAGTCGTCTGCTCGAGCGCGCATCACGTATCTCGGAAGAGTATGTAGAGAAGCTCACCAACGGTGAAGTGAAAGGCAAGACCGGTTCGTTGACCGCATTGCCTTTGATCGAAACCCAGGCCGGTGACGTATCTGCCTTCGTTCCGACCAACGTGATCTCCATCACCGACGGTCAGATCTTCCTGGAGTCGAACCTGTTCAACTCAGGTATTCGTCCTGCGGTTAACGCCGGTGTATCGGTGTCCCGTGTGGGTGGTGCTGCGCAGACCAAGATCATCAAGAAGCTCTCAGGTGGTATCCGTACCGCATTGGCTCAGTACCGTGAACTGGCAGCATTCGCCCAGTTTGCATCCGATCTGGATGAAGCGACCCGTAAGCAGCTCGAGCATGGTCAGCGCGTTACCGAACTGATGAAGCAGGGCCAGTATGCGCCCATGTCGGTTGCAGATATGGCTATCAGTCTGTACGCCGCTGAAAAGGGCTTCCTGACTGACGTCGAGCTGAGCAAGATCGGCGCGTTCGAGAAGGCGCTGCTCGCTTACTTCAAGCGTGATAAGGCCGATCTGCTGGCCAAGATCAACGAGAAGGGCGACTACAACGACGAGATCGAAGCCGGTATCAAGTCTGGCATCGAGAACTTCAAGGCGACCCAGAGCTGGTAAGCCCATTGCGGGGTGCGATGTCATCGCACTCCGTATCGTGCGAAGCAGCCACGGGATAACCTCAGAGGTGTGACATGTCAGGCGCAAAAGAGATTCGCGGTAAGATCGCGAGCATTAAAAGTACGCAAAAGATCACCAGCGCCATGGAAAAGGTGGCGGTCAGCAAAATGCGCAAAGCTCAACAGCGCATGGCTGCCAGCCGTCCATATGCTGAGCGTATCCGTCAGGTAATTGGCCATCTGGCCAACGCCAACCCGGAGTATCGCCACCCGTTCATGCAAGAGCGTGAAACCAAGCGGGTGGGTTATATCGTGGTCAGCACGGATCGTGGTCTTGCTGGCGGTTTGAACACTAACCTGTTCAAGGCGCTGGTTCAGAATATGAAAGAGTGGCGTGACCGCAACGTTGAGACCGAGCTGTGCGTTATCGGCAGCAAGGGCGCCGCGTTCTTCCGCAGTTATGGCGGTAACGTGGTAGCGGCTATCAATGGCCTCGGCGAGAAACCGACACTGAATGACCTGATCGGCAGCGTCAAGGTGATGCTTGACGGTTACCACGAAGGGCGTATCGATCGTCTGTTTCTGGTATCCAACAAGTTTGTGAACACCATGGTGCAGCAACCCCAGGTAGAACAGCTGATTCCGCTTGTTCCGGCTGACAAGGAAGAACTGCAGAAGCAGTGGGACTACGTCTATGAACCGGACGCGCGCGAGCTGCTCGATGGGCTGCTGGTGCGGTATATCGAATCACAGGTCTATCAGGCGGTGATCGAGAACAATGCCAGTGAGCAAGCTGCCCGAATGGTTGCCATGAAGAGCGCTACGGATAACGCAGGGGAAATCATCAACAACCTGCAGCTTATCTACAACAAGGCGCGTCAGGCAGCGATCACTCAGGAAATTTCGGAAATCGTCGGCGGCGCCGCCGCGGTCTAGCGCGACCCGGTCTGACGCGACCCGGTCTAGCGATTACGGTTTCATACCACTTAGAGGAACCAAACATGAGTAGCGGACGTATCGTTCAAATCATCGGCGCCGTCATCGACGTGGAATTCGCACGCGAAGACGTACCGAATGTGTATGACGCGCTGCAGGTTGACGAAAAGGGTCTGACCCTGGAAGTTCAACAGCAGCTGGGCGACGGCATCGTGCGTGCCATCGCCATGGGTACCACCGAAGGTGTCAAGCGCGGGCTGACCGTGAGCAACACTGGCGCTGCCATCTCTGTACCGGTGGGTGTCAAGACCCTTGGCCGGATCATGGACGTGCTGGGCAATCCAATCGACGAAGCCGGTCCTATTGGTGAGGAAGAGCGCTGGGGTATCCATCGCCAGGCACCTTCCTATGCAGAACAGGCAGGTTCGAATGAACTCCTGGAAACCGGCATCAAGGTCATCGACCTGATCTGCCCGTTTGCCAAGGGCGGTAAAGTGGGTCTGTTCGGCGGTGCCGGTGTCGGCAAGACCGTGAACATGATGGAACTGATCCGTAACATCGCCATCGAGCACAGCGGTTACTCCGTATTTGCCGGTGTGGGTGAGCGGACTCGTGAAGGTAACGACTTCTATCACGAGATGAAGGACTCCAACGTACTGGACAAGGTAGCGCTGGTTTACGGTCAGATGAACGAGCCGCCGGGTAACCGTCTGCGTGTGGCCCTGACTGGCCTGACCATGGCCGAGAAGTTCCGTGACGAAGGCCGTGACGTACTGTTGTTCATCGACAACATCTACCGTTACACCCTGGCCGGTACCGAGGTATCTGCACTGCTGGGTCGTATGCCTTCTGCGGTAGGTTATCAGCCGACGCTGGCCGAAGAGATGGGTGTTCTGCAGGAGCGTATTACCTCCACCAAGCAGGGTTCCATCACCTCGATCCAGGCGGTATACGTACCTGCTGATGACTTGACTGACCCCTCCCCAGCCACCACCTTCGCCCACCTGGATGCGACCGTGGTATTGTCGCGTGATATCGCGTCACTAGGTATCTACCCTGCGGTTGATCCGCTCGATTCCACCTCGCGTCAGCTTGATCCGCAGGTTATCGGTCAGGAGCACTACGACACCGCACGTGGCGTTCAGTATGTTCTGCAGCGCTATAAGGAGCTGAAGGACATCATCGCGATTTTGGGTATGGATGAGCTGTCCGAAGAAGACAAGCAGCTGGTAGCGCGCGCTCGTAAGATCCAGCGTTATCTGTCGCAGCCGTTCTTCGTTGCTGAAGTCTTTACCGGTGCGCCTGGTAAATACGTTTCGCTGAAGGACACCATTCGTGCTTTCAAAGGCATCCTGGATGGCGAGTTCGATCATCTGCCCGAGCAGGCGTTCTACATGGTCGGCAGCATCGAAGAAGCAATCGAGAAAGCGAAGAAAATGTAATGGTAGCGCCTGCGTCAGCGGGCGCATAACCGAGGCAATAAAATGGCTATGACAGTGCACTGCGATATCGTCAGCGCGGAAGAAGAGCTGTTCACCGGCCTGGTGGAGATGGTCGTGGCACACGGCAATATGGGTGACCTGGGTATTCTGCCAGGCCATACGCCGCTGCTGACTGATCTGAAGCCTGGCCCGGTACGGGTTATCAAGCAGGACGGCAATGAGGAAGTGTTCTACATTTCCGGTGGTTTCATTGAAGTCCAGCCGAGCATGGTCAAGGTGCTTGCCGACACGGCTATCCGTGCTGGTGACATTGATGAGGCGTCAGCCCTTGAAGCCAAGAAGGCCGCCGAGGCCGCTCTTAGTGAGAAGGGTGCCGAGTTTGATTACGGTTCTGCCTCCGCACGACTTGCCGAGGCCGCTGCGCAGTTGCGTACCGTGCAAGAGCTCCGCAAGAAGTATGGCGGCCCAGCGGTCAACAACCGCTGAGTCCAGAAAGGCAGCCTCGGCTGCCTTTTTTCTTTTCGTTAAATAGCCATCAAGCCGAATACTTCATTCTTCGATATCAGTGAACTGATAGCTTTCTATCATTATCCCTTTATCGGAGTCGCTTGCGACTGCTTGCTCGCGGCTTCTATCATTGCGTCTCTTCAATAACACATCCCAGGAACGGATAAATGAATCTGCACGTAGTCATCCTCGCTGCCGGACAAGGCACTCGTATGCGCTCAGCCCTGCCGAAGGTCCTTCATCCGGTTGCTGGCAAGCCCATGCTCGGCCACGTTATCGACTGTGCCCGGAATCTGTCACCGGCGAAAATTCACGTGGTAATTGGGCACGGCGCTGAAAGAGTACGTGAGGAGCTGGACGCTGCGGATATCAACTGGGTCATGCAGACCGAGCAGCTGGGGACTGGTCACGCGGTAGCGCAGGCGTTGCCGCACATCACGGCTGCCGATCAGATACTGGTGCTCTACGGTGATGTGCCGTTGCTGCGCAGCGAGACGTTGAGCAGACTGAGTCAGCAAGCCGGAAGCAGCAGCCTTGGATTGTTGACCGTGGAGATGGCAGATCCGACGGGTTACGGCCGCATCGTCCGTGATTCAGCGGGGCGAGTACAGGCAATTGTCGAGCAAAAAGACGCTAGCCCCGGGCAGCTGCTCATCAGCGAGGGCAACACTGGGATCATGGCTTTGCCCGGCACCAAGGCCGCTGACTGGCTGGGTGGTCTGTCCAACGACAATGCCCAGGGTGAATATTATCTGACGGATGTAGTGGCTCTGGCTGTCTCGCAATCGGTTGCGGTCGAAGTAGCCCAGCCAGAAGACGAACTTGAAGTCATGGGTGCGAACAATCGGCTACAGCTATCCGTGCTGGAACGTGCGTGGCAACAGAAGGAGGCTACGCGCCTGATGGAATCAGGGGTGACCCTGGCTGACCCGGCACGCCTGGACGTGCGAGGAGAGGTGTCAGTCGGCCGGGATATCTTTCTGGACATCAACGTGGTGCTCGAAGGCCGCGTCAGCATTGGTGACAACGTTCATATCGGGCCGAACTGTGTGCTCAAGGATTGCAGCATCGAGGCTGGTACGGTCATCAAGGCGTTCAGTCACCTGGAGGGCGCACAGGTCGGTGAGAACTGCGACATCGGCCCCTATGCACGGCTGCGGCCGGGCACTGTCCTTCATCGTACAGCCAAGATCGGTAATTTTGTTGAAACCAAGAAGGCCGAACTCGGTGAAGGGGCCAAGGTCAATCATCTGTCATACATAGGCGATGCCCGTGTTGGTAATAATGCCAACGTCGGTGCCGGCACCATCACCTGCAATTACGACGGCGTGAACAAGTTCATGACATTGATCGGTGAGGGGGCGTTTATTGGCTCCAACACTGCCTTGGTGGCGCCTGTTAGCGTGGGTGACCGAGCTACGACTGCGGCTGGATCAACTATTACGGGCGACGTTCCGGCCGGCGCCTTGGGCGTGGCACGTGGTCGTCAACGAAATATTGCTAACTGGCAACGTCCTACCCGCAAGGAATGAGTAGCCAGGCCCGCGCTTGTGGTAGCGCGGGCTGCCCTCATTGCTCTAAGCGAAGCGGTATCCTGCCGCCAGTCTCTCTCCAGACAAGTCCCCAAGCGTTCGTATCCGCCGTGGCTGCTTCACCTGTTTGAGGCAGTCAGGTAAATAGATATTTCCGCAGGCTAATCTATATTCACAAGATATAGATAACCTAGCCAGGAGATATCCTGATGTTCGCGCATTTATCGCAGAGCCTTAGCAGACTTAAACTGCCGCTGAGAGTCGAGATCAAAGGCGGAGCCAGTCTGGATCTCGGCCCTGCACCTACCGTTACGCTTGAGGTGAACGATCTTTCTTTGCTCACCGAGCTAAAGGAGCCGAGCCTGGATAAGCTGGGCGAGGCGTATATAGACAAGCGAATAGAAGTACGCGGACACATCATGGACGTCATCGAGGTGGCCGACAGGTTAAGCAAGGGGCTGTTGGGTGAAACATCCGAGCGACCACCGGCGCGTACTGCCCACGATAAAAGACTTGATGCCGAGGCTATCGCCTACCACTACGATCTTTCCAATGATTTCTACCAGCTCTGGCTTGATCCGGAAATGGTGTATTCCTGCGCCTATTTCCACAAGCCTGACGATTCTCTGGCTCAGGCCCAGTTTCAGAAACTGGACCATCTGTGCCGTAAGCTGCGACTCAAATCGGGCGAGCGTCTGCTGGACGTAGGTTGCGGTTGGGGTGGACTTGCCAGACACGCAGCCAAGCACTACGGCGTCCAGGTGCACGGCATCACGCTCAGCAGGTCTCAGCTAGAGCTGGCAAATGAAAAGAATCGCGGTGCCGGACTCGATGGCCAGATTCAGCTCGAGCTACGAGACTACCGCGATCTGCCCTCGGACGAGTCTTACGACAAGGTGGTCAGTGTTGGAATGTTTGAACATGTGGGCCACGCTAACTTGCCGGAATACTTCCGTATTGTGTTCGAGCAACTGAAACCGGGCGGGTTGGCGATGAATCATGGCATAACATCCCGATACGTGGATGGCAGGCCGGTAAGCCGAGGCGCGGGCAAGTTTATCGGCCGGTATGTATTCCCCCACGGAGAGCTGCCTCATTTATCCACTGCCATTGCCTGCATGAGTGATCAAGGGTTGGAAGTCGTCGATGTAGAAAGCATGCGGTTGCACTATGCCTTGACCCTCGAGCATTGGAGCCACAACCTTGAAAGCCGACTCGCAGAAGCCGGCCAGCTTGTTCCCGACAAGACATTGCGGATCTGGCGCATATATCTTGCCGGCTGCGCCTATGGGTTCAAACGGAACTGGATGAACCTGCATCAGATACTGGCGGTAAAGTCTTACGCCGACGGTGGTCACACCCTGCCGCTGACGCGCGCAGACCTGTATCACTGAACGGACCATACATCATCGCTTAATGGCAAATCGCTACCCCTGCTGCTACATTCTTCAGTTCCCGGCCCTGGCGCCGGCACAGAATGGAGACGTGGCGTGCCGTTGATACCCGTTAAAGAAGATGAAGTCGTATTGGGAGTGCCGCTGCCCTGGAACCTGTTGGACGTCGAAGGGCGCGTCATATTCGAACAGTCGCGCGTGCTGGACAGCCAGCCGCTGCTCAATCAGTTGTTCAAGCTCGGACTATATCGCTCAGCACCAGAGCCAGCGGCGGCGGAGGAAAGAATCGATGTGGCCGGAAACGGGACGCAGGGCGATGTTCAGAACTCGTCTCTGGAACATATACAGCTCGCGCCGGGCGATCCAGTGCAGTTACAGACAATGCACCCTACGCACGCTGAACGTTACCAGGTGCGGATGATCGGCGTGCATGCTCCGGTTAGCATCATGGTGACCACACCGACTCATCAGGGCAAGCTGGCGTTCATCAAGGAAGGGCAGCAGTTTCTGGTGAGAGGATTCGTTGGTAAGGACGCCGTGGCATACAGAACGCGCGTATTGAAATCAAACCTCGCCCCGTTTCCCTATCTGCATCTGGCTTATCCGCAAAGCGTTCAGTCCATGCGTATCCGTAGCTCCGCAAGGGTACCTCTTCAGCTCGTTACGGCAGTTCTTACGGAACAGGGCCCGAAATCAGCAAAGATTGTTGATCTCAGCGTGGGCGGCGCTCGAATGGCCTCCGATAGCCTCATTGCGCACAAGGGCGACGACTTGAAGCTATCATTTCGGGTGAACCCGGCGGGCATGGAAGTCTATATGACGGTTAACGCGAAAGTACGCGCCGTTCAGACAGAACAGACTGGCGCAGGGCCGGTCATCACCGGCGTTGAGTTTGTTGAACTAGGCGAACAGGAGCGGTTATACCTGACGACAGTGGTATATCAGAATCTGCTTAAGGACACTCTGTAATGAGATTGTGGTTAAGGCTGATGGCTTGTCTTGCGATGCTGTGTTCAATACCCGCTGCGCACGCAGAACCGCTGGAAGTCATGCTAGGAGGCGAGCGCTTCTATCTGGAGGTTGTGGACGATCCGGCCAGTCGCCGACAGGGTCTGATGGGCCGCGAGTTCCTGGCACCAGATGAAGGAATGCTATTCGATTTCCCCTCGAGCACTACCCCGGCCATCTGGATGCGCAACATGCTGATCAGCCTCGATCTGCTATTTGTCGATGAGCAGAGCAGATTGGTGAAGGTTTTCACTGACGTTCCGCCCTGCGACGCCCCACCTTGCGATATCTATCGAGTTGAACGACCGATACGGTTTGTCATCGAGGTCGCAGCCGGAACGGCGGATCGGCTGGGGCTGGAATCCGGCATGGTGCTGAATCTGGGACGCATTACCCGCCAACCCGCACCGTACCAATGACTCAGCAGTGTCTCACCACCCTCGCAAAGAGAGTTAAGTCGAATTTAGAAAGTGTTCGATATGCCTTGCAACGAGTTCTGGTTGGTCATGATGAATATTGTGACCTGCCTGGTTAATCAGTACATCCCGAGCGTTTCGCAAATGTGAGAAGCGCGCTTTGTATAGTTCGTCTTCGGGAAACACCAGGGTCATGTAATCCGAGTCGTCGCCACGGAGCCAAAGAGCAGGCGCCGAGATATGCGACAGGAATGTCTCAAAAAAAGCGGCCGTGGGGAAAGATAAGGGCATACCGCGAAGCCGCCGCCATGGGTCTGCTTGTAGTTCGACAACTGTATTGTCCTGGGCAGGGCAGCGACCAAGGCTCCTGGCAAGAAAGTCTGCTCGCTGTGACGTTAACCGGACGTTGGCCGTTTTCAGTCGTTGAGCAAGGGCATCGAAGCCCGTGTATTGGCTGTTCCGACGTTCCTCCCTGCTGCGCTCTAGCCACATGGCCATCAGACGGGGGGCTGCGCTGACCGGCTGTTGCCGCGGTCCGAATCCTTCCAGGCTCACGTAGTGGCGGACGCGCTCGGGCCGGGCACCGCTCAGGAGCGTGGTGACCTGACCTCCGTAGCTGTGACCTACCAGGGAGGCCTGGGTGTCGGGGCTGTAACGATCCAGAATGACGTCCAGCATTACTACATCGTCTTGCATGTAGTAATGCTGGTGTCGCCACTCTGACTCGCCGTAGCCAGGCCAGTCTGGAGCGATAATGTCCCACTCCTGTTCAAAGCAGTCGACCAAGAACTGGAAAGTTGAGGATGTGTCCAGCCAGCCATGCATTAAAAACAGCCGGGGCGCGCCTGGCGTTCCCCAACGTCTGATATGGCAGCGGCGTCCGTTGATTTCTATAAACTCTGACCGGCTCGGTTTCATGTTATCTCTTGTTCTTTGGTTTGAAGAAGCGATGCGACGTCGTACTAGATTCTGAATGCGCTAACTACCGCGGCCGTAATCGCAAATCCGGAAGCTATTAATAAAGCCGTGGCAGTACCGTTGGACGATAGGCCGAGAATAAGGGCCGTGGCGGCGGCGCCTCCGGTCTGGCCTAAAAGACGTGCGGTGCCTTGCATGCCCGCTGCGCCGCCACTTCGCTCACGGGGCGCCGAGCCGATTATGGTGCGGTTATTAGGAGCGTGAAACAAACCGAAACCTACGCCGCACACTGCCATCCGCCATAGAATAGAGATGGCTTCCGGCGTACTGGGCATGAGTGAAAGCAACAATAATCCGAGGGCCATCAAACCCATTCCTGCAGCGCAGAGCAGGCCGGATGAATAGCGATCGGCGAGCGCTCCGGCGACGGGTGCCATCAGCACCACAGCCAGGGGCCAGGGCGTCATGAGTAGTCCTGTGTCGACGGCAGAGTAGGCTAAAACGTCATGCAGATAGAACGGCAAAGAAATGAACGCCATCATGTGGCCTGTAAAGGCGCACATTGCAGTGATAATTGCCAGCGCGAAAGGTTTTATCTTAAGCAGATCCACCGGCAGCAATGGGGCTTTCAACCCAAGCTGGCGGCGTACAAGTGTATAAATGATCCCCCCGGCAATTATGAACTCCGCGAGAATCACCGGGTAGCTGACATCATGCGCGAAACTGTCTATGGCGACCACAAGAAGTCCGATACCCAGGGCGTTCATTATTGCGCTGGGGTAGTCGAACTTATAGGTTGCTCGGGGGGTGCGGGGAAGAGCACGCGCGGCGATGGCCAGTGCTATGCATCCGATGGGTATGTTGATGGCGAAGAGCCATGGCCAAGGGCCGACGGCTAAGATGCCCGCCGCGACTGTCGGCCCCAGGCCGGTGGAAATAGCCACGATCATCGCGTTTGTACCGATCCCTTTGCCGAGCGCGTGACGAGGATATATAAAGCGCACGAGTGCAACATTCACACTCATGATCCCTGCGGCTCCGAGCCCCTGAAAAAATCGCGAGGCGATCAGTGCGGGAAGTGAGTCAGCTAAGGTGCAGGACACCGAGGCGAAGACAAATACCAGCAGGCCGAGTCGATAAATAACGCGATATCCAAGTATGTCCCCAAGCGAGGCGAGCGATAGGAGAGTTGTCGCCACTGCAAGGAGATACGCGTTGACTACCCATATCGACTCAGCCGGCGTGACACCTAGATCGGCAGCGATAGACGGAAGAGCAATATTGACCATGCTGTGGTCTACCACTGCCATGCCTATTCCCAGGGCTGTGGTCAGAACGGCCCAGTAGCGACGAGGGACTGGCAGGCCGTCATCCTCATGGGTGCAGCTTTCGTCATCAGGGATTTGCAATATTGAAGCTCCTGTCGGAACGCTGCGCGTTCAGGATTTAATGGGACTCCCAGGGATACCCTTGGTCAGCGATCTCTTTCTCGACTGCTTCGAGCATGGTCATATAACTTTCATTGATGCCGACCGCGGCAGGTACAGATTTCGCAGATTGCGCTACTTTCTCCCTGGAAGCGCGGGACATACCCTGCTCCCATTGCGCGCGCTGCGAACTGTCAATCTCATAAAACTCAACGGGGTTATCGGGATCACTTGTTAGCTGCTCGCGAACTACCTTCCGTTCTTCCAGGTTCCCTTTTGCGAGATGCTCCAGCAACGGCTGTTGCAGTTCATCGAAAACGTTTTGTTCTTCGGCGCTGAGGCTATCCCATCGGTTGCGGTTCATCACTATCACGTTCATGTTCTGGCCTACGTCGGGCTCGACCAGGTGGTTCGCTACCTCGTTGTGGCGATACGTTGGGATGTGGCCCATGTAGGTCATCGTGCCGTCGATGGTTCCCCGTTGCAGGCCGGTATAAACGTCTGGAAAGGTGAGGTTGACCGACGTGACGTTCCAGCCTTCTTCCCGGGCGGCCCGTGCATAGGTGCCAGGGAGCCGGACTTTGTCGCCCTTGAAAGAATCCGGGGATAGATATGGGCGATCCCTGCTCAACAGCACAACCGGACCAAGAGAATAGTGAGCAATATATTTAAGATTGTTACGCTGCTCTTCCTCTTTTATCGCGGGGGTGCTGTCGCGAATACGCCGCCAGCTTTCAACCGCGACCCATTCGTCTCCCGGCCCTTGGCTGGTGGTAGCCAGATTCCAGAGGGGCATCCTTGCCGCTGTGTAAGCAGGGATCACATACGCCATGTCCGCTACGCCGGAGCCAACACCTTCGAGGGCGTCCTTCAGTTTCACCAGGCCACCCATATGGAAGAACTCGATGGCTATGGTTCCCTGGGTTCGCTGGTTAACTTCTTCTGCCCACCACTGCAGGGCATTGTTGATGCCGCTGGGCCCAGGGGGATTCGCTGCAGAAAACGACAGGGTTTTGACCTCCGCATGCGCCATGTTGCAAGAAAGGCCTACTGCTAGGGTAAGTGCGGCTATGTGGATGGCGCGCGTTTTACTCCGCTTGATGGTCTTATTATTCATGAGCCAGCTCCGCTTCTGTCACAGTTGGGATATCTGAAATCAGTCCACTTCTGGTCTTGCTGTATATCTAACTTCCTCATCAGAACGCTGTATCGCCCGCCAGTAATTGTCGAGCTATTGTTCGGCGTTGAATTTCTCCGGTACCGTCCGGAACGCGCAGTATGCGAGCCAAGCGCAAGCCTTCCTCTAGCTGCAACTCGTTGGTGAGTCCCATGGCGCCGTGGATACTGATTATTCGGTCAATTACACGAAACAGCATTTCTGTCGCGAAAGCCTTGCACATTGAGAGCTCCTTGGTGGGCTTGCCTTCTGCGTCTACCTGCCATGCGCAATTAAGCACCATGTTCTTCGCTGCATAGATATCCATGGCGCACTCTGCCAGGTGTAACTGTATGGCCTGGTGTTCGCCGATGGGCTTGCCAAAGGTCACACGCTGTTTGGCATAGTCGAGGCCTCGGTCCAAAGCCCACTCCGCCAGTCCCACACAGCTTCCCGCCATTCCTAGCCGGCCTGTACTAACCCCCGACATGGCTACGTCGAAGCCCTCATGAACCGTTCCTAGAACGTGATCTGCGGGTACGCGCACATTCTCCAGGCTGACTATCCCTATATCCGCGCCCATATGGCCCATCAAAGGAATGGTGCTGGTGACCTTGAAGCCTTCTGTGCTTGTGTCTATGAAGAACCCTGTAATGCCGCCTTTACGTCGCTTGAAACGGTCCGGGTCCGTTACCGCGAAGAACATGCCGTAGTCGGCGTAGGGAGAGTTGGTGATCCACTGTTTGGTACCATTGAGCACCCATTCGTCCCCCTCCAGCACCGCACGGGTTTTCATATTGAACACATCGGAGCCGGCGTCCGGCTCGCTGAGCCCAAAACAGAGTGTTTTGTCGCCCCGAGCGATATCCTCCAGATAGCGATCCCGCAGAGGGGGTGACAAAAACCGAAGGACCGGGCTAAGGCCGTTGGTAAAGGCGGAGGGAATGACAATTTCCTTCACCAGGGAATGGCCTGGGCCGAACCGTCGGTTCATGGCTTCGTGAACATAGACCGCGGCGGTCGCGCCGAGTCCGCCGCCGCCCAGTTCTTCAGCGCCGAACATGGTGTAGAACCCAGCCTGATATGACAGGTTGCGTACGCGTCGCCGCAGGGCGAGCGCTTCGGGCACCAGACGGCCGTCCCGCTGGTAACGGTCCCGTTCATCCGCAAGTATCGGGGCGTGATCTTGCTCGATAGGCAACACTTCCCGCTCGATGAACCGCAAGAGCGAATCGATGACCGCCTGGATTTCTTCGGGTACTTGGAAATCGGTCATAACGTGCTCGCCTCCCTAGGCTGGAACAGGGGGAGGGCAATGCCTTCCTCCAGGTCTTCAAAGGTGACACTGACGGCCTGTCCGATCCGGATGGCGGAGACGTCGTCGGTGAGAATGTTCGTGAGCAGCCGCGGGCCTTCTTCAAGATCCACGAGCGCGACGATATAAGGAGCCATTTCCTTGAATGCAGGGCCGGCTGGCCGCCGCGAAACGGTGTAGCTATAAATGACGCCGCGGCCGCTCATCTGACGCCACTCGATTGCATCGCTGTGGCAGCGCGGGCAGAGGATGCGGGGATAAAAAAACGGGCTATCACACCGGGTGCAGTGGGGTAGCCGCAGCTCATGGCGGCCCGCTGCCTCCCAGTATTCTCGGCTGTCGGCATCGACCACAGGTATGGGTTTGTCCGTCATGGTGGGCTTCCTCCTCTGTTGGGGGCGATATTAGTTTCGGCTGAGGATGCAGGTCGCAGTACTGGAAAGGGTGCCACCAGTACCGTTGACCAAGGCAGTACGCGCACCTGCCACCTGACGTGCCCCCCCTTCGCCTCGAAGCTGGCGGACCGCTTCGACCAGCAGCAAAAGGCCATACATCCCGGGGTGCGCATAGGAAAGGCCGCCGCCGTTGGTGTTCATCGGAAACGCTCCCCCTGGCGCGGTCCGCCCGCCACCGATGAACGCACCACTTTCACCACGACCGCAGAATCCCAACGCTTCGAGGGTCAACAGGACGGTAATGGTGAAGGAGTCGTAGAGTTCAACTACATCGATCGCGTCGTGGCTCACGCCGGCCATTTCCATTGCACGCTTGCCGGTTTCGGCGGCAGTGGTCAGGGTAAGATCGGGCATCTGGCTTATGGTCCAATGGGTATGGGATTCAGCATATCCACGCACGTAAACCGGTGGCTTGTTCAGACCACGAGCGCGCTCAGCCGTGGTCATGACAATCGCCCCGCCCCCATCGGTTACCAGACAGGAATCCAGGAGGTGCAAGGGATCCGAAATCATCGGGCTGGCGAGCACGTCATCTACCGTGATGGGCTCGCGCATCATTGCCGCCGGGTTGAGGCAGGCCCATTGCCGCGTCGCGACCGCAACCTCGGCCAGTTGCTCGGAGGTAGTGCCGTAGTCATGCATATGACGCATCGCGGCTAGCGCATAGCCACCGATGGGCATGAGCATGCCGTACGGGGTCTCGTATTGCATGGTCAGAATCGGCGGCCGTCCGCCCAGGGTGCGGCTACGTTCGCTTCGCTGGGTGCTGCCATAGCATATGAGCGCCACGTCGCAGTAGCCGCTCTCGATGGCAAGCGCGGCATGGGCAACGTGCGCCTCGAAGGCGGACCCTCCGATGTTTGTGCCATCAACGAAGCGTGGGCGGATGCCCAAGTATTCACCCAGCGTGATGGTCATCAGACTGCCAGGGCCTGGCACGCCCCAGATTCCCGCTGTCAGCAGCCCATCCACTTCGGCCATATCCAGGCCGGCATCATCCAGCGCAGCTTTGGCTGTTCGGGCCTGAACCTGCAAAACGGTTCCGCCATCGCGCAGGATGCCTTTTTCAAGTGGCGCATCCGCTACACCAACGATCACTGCCTCTCGAGCCATGGTGGCTTCTCCTTTTAGGTAATGCGCGGGTTCAGCACGAACGCGGCTCGAAACTCGAACCGAGGTGACCCCGGCCAAGCCATTTCCCTCCGTCCATCACCAGGTTGTCGCCAGTGATGTAGCTCGCGTAATCGCTGAGCAGGAAGGCCGCCGCATTGGCAATTTCTGTCCGGTCGGCGAGCCGACCCAGCGGTACGCTTGAGGCGATCCGCTGCTGGTCTTCAGGGGTAGGGAATAGCTGGGTGACCGCCCCGGTGTCTGTGGTGGCGCCAGGTGTGAGCACATTTACCCGTATCTTATGGCGGCCCCATTCAGTGGCCAGCGTCTTGGTCATGGCCAGGACGCCTGCCTTGGCGCTCGCGGAATGCACCGCTAGTGGGCCGCCATGGAAGGCACCGACCGTGCCGATATTGAGAATGGCTCCGCCTCCGGCTGCGATCATCTGCCGCCCGACCGCCTGGGTACAGAACCAGGTGCCGTCGAGGACGATATCGGACACTGCGCGCCAACCGTTGGGGGATAAATCCTCGGCTCGGACACGAAAGTTTCCGGCGGCACTGTTGACCAGCATATCGATGCGGCCAAACCGGTGCTGCACCTCATCCACCATCCGCTGGACCTGGTCTGGATGGCGTACGTCTACTACCTGGACCAACACCTCGGCTCCGGTTTTATGCAATTGCGCCGCGGCGTCGCTGAGTATCTGCTGGCGCCGCCCGGCAATCACTACGCTTGCACCCAACGTGGCCAAGGCATGAGCGATACTGAAGCCGATGCCTGAGCCACCGCCGGTCACAATCGCAACCCTGCCGGAGAAGGTGCCTTCAGCTAGCATGGGTTGACGCATGGTGCTCCTCCCGTGCTGCATCGGCTCGGGGAATGATCAGTGCATCGACGGCGACGGTGCCCTCGCCTTTGGGCATGACGATAAAGGGATTAATGTCCAGACCTTCCAGCGTGTCCCGGTTATGCCAGGCCAGCTCGGAAACGACGACAAGGGCTTGGGCGAGCGCGTCGAGGTCCGCCGGGGGGCGGTCACGCGCCCCGGTCAGGAGCGCATAACCTTTGATCTGCCGAATCATTGCGTGGGCTTCTGTCAGGCCGAACGGCGCAGCTCGCAGGGCCACATCTTTCAACGTCTCGACAAAGATTCCCCCGAGGCCAAAGGCCACCACGGGCCCGAACACCGGGTCGCGTTGGACGCCAATGAGCGTCTCGGTGCCACCATCGACCATACGGGACACCAGTATCCCGTCAATACGAGCATCCGGTACCCGCTCGTGCACGCGTGCGAGTATCTTTTGGTACCCGTCAAAAACCTGGGCTGAATCGCTCAGGCCGAGCATGACCCCACCTGCTTCGGTTTTATGCAGAATGTCCGGTGAGACAACTTTTAACACAACCGGATAGCCCAGGACGTCGGCAGCAGACACAGCAGCTTCGGCAGATTCTGCGAGGCGCTCCTCGACGATGGGTACTCCGGCCCGGGCCAGGTACTGCTTCGCCGTGAACTCATTGAGTTCCTGCGGCGGAAGGCTGAGCTGAGAAGTCCTGGAAGTGTCAGGCGCAGACACCTGAAGCGGAGTTTCGAAATCACGTCCCAACCGCATCAGGGTTCCGGCCGCCTGAACGGCCATGGTCGGGTCTTCGAATACCGGCAATCCATCCGCTTCATAGTCAGCCCGGACTTCGGGCCGGCATAGTGTCGTTACCATGATCAGGCGTTTCGGGTAGCGCTCGCGCAGCGGCCGCAGTTGGTCGCGTAGTCGGTCGGAGGTTTCTTTGACGAGGCCGGTGTGAGCCAGGAATATGACCACCGCATCGTAATTGCCCTGGTCGAGCATCAACTCGACGAAGTCGCTCAACAGCTCACGATCGCTGGTCACCTGGGCGGTTGTGTCGACCGGGTTCACCACCGCGGCCGGAGCCCAGCGTTCTTTCATTCGAGCCTGGGCCGAGGCGGGCATAGGCGCGACGTCAAGACCTAGCTCCGAGGCTTTGTCTGCCATCATGACGCCCACACCACCCGATACCGTGGCTAGCCCAATCCTTTTTCCGACTGGAAAGCGCCGACCGAGGCAGGCGTAAGTCATTTCCATGAACTCGGTAATTGAATGCGCCCGACATACGCCGTACTGCTGGAATACGGCCTCATAAACCGCATCGGAACCCGCGAGCGAGGCGGTGTGCGATGCGGCGGCCTGGGCACCGATCTCGGATTGGCCGACCTTAAGCACCACCACCGGTTTGCGATGCTTACGGGCGATTGCGAGCGCCTGCTTCAGTTTTTCACCGTCGCGGCAACCTTCGATATAGGCCGCGATAACATCGGTATCCGGGTCTTGGGCGAGAAATGCCAGGCAATCGGCAAACTCGATATCGCACTCGTTGCCCGTGGTAACCCAGTAACTGAATCCCAGGCCGCGCTCTCTGAATGCCGCGAAACAGTGGGAGCCCAGGGCGCCACTCTGACTCACGAATCCGATCCGGCCCGGCGCGGGCAACCCGCCTTCCATCCCGGAAGTGAAGGTGCCGATCATTCCATGGCGGAGGTTAATCGCTCCGAGGCAATTGGGCCCGAGGATGCGCATGCCGGACGCGCGGGATATCTCGGTAATCTGCTGCTGCGCCCGCAGGCCCTCGACACCTATTTCCGCGAACCCGGCACTAAAAAGAATAACCGCGCGCACGCCGCGGTCGGCACAGGCCTGAATGCTTTCTATGACCAGATGTGAAGGAAGCGCAACGATTGCCAGGTCGATCTCGCCCGGAGCCGTTTCGATGGACGGGTACGCGTCGAGGCCCTGAACCTGGTTCCGACGGGGATTGATCGGAAGAATACGGCCCTGGAACCCACTTTCTTTAAGGTAACGAATTGGTCGTCCACCAATTTTTCCGGTGTCGTCCGATGCGCCCAGAACGGCCACCGATCTCGGCTGAAAAAGGGACCGGATGCGTTCGGGGTCCAGTGCTGGCGATGTAGACATGGGATACTCCGTTGTAAGGTTGCAGGACTCAGACGGTCGGACGACCGGCGACCCAAAGAACTTGTCCCGTTATGAAGCTGGATTCATCTGCGGCCAGAAATGCTGCCGCGGCGGCGATATCCGCCGGCTTGCCAACCCGCTTGATGGCGTTAGCCTGGATGGTCTTTTCCTGAAGTTGCTCGTAACTGATGCCAACGCGTGCGGCCGTGGCTCGGGTCATGGCCGTATCGATATGGCCGGGGGAAATCGCATTGACGTTGATATTGAAGGGACCCAGCTCCATCGCCAGGACCCGGGCCATACCCTGCAAGCCCGCTTTTGCGGCCGCATAGTTAGTCTGGCCACGGTTGCCCAGGGCCGCCCTGGAGGACATCAGAACGATCTTGCCGTAGCGCTGTTCCACCATGTATTTTTGCGCGGCGCGGCAGCAATAGAAGCTGCCTTTCAGGTGGGTATCGATCACCAGGTCCCAGTCGTCGTCGGTCATCTTGTGAATCAGATTGTCCCGGGTCATGCCTGCGTTACAGACCAGAACATCGACTGAGCCGAACACGTCGTTGACCTGAGCGAGTGCCTGCTCGACCTGATCGCGGTTGCTAACGTCGCACTGGATTGCAATGGCGTCGCTGTTGATACGCTCGGCCGCTTGCTGGGCACCTTCGAGATCCAGATCGAGCAGGGCCACCCGGGCGCCTTCCTCCGCCAGCCGCTGGGCAATGCCTTGTCCGATGCCGTGGGCCGCGCCGGTGACAACTGCGGTCTTTCCTTGATAACGCATAATTTTCTCCTGCGAATGAAGTTCAGAAACGCACCCGGTTCAAGCGCGGCAGTAGGCGCTGGGACTTCTGCCGCGGCGCAGTTACATGCGTGATAAACGGGGTATCAGGCTTTTTTCGGGAATTACTTATCGTGAGCGCCCGCAGTGCGGAAGTTGGGCGGGCGCTTTTCGAGAAAGGCCTTCACGCCCTCCTTGTGTTCATCGCCCTGTGTGACCAACCCCATGTGTGAAGACACCAGATCCAGACTGGTACGTAGGTCCGTGCGCTGGCACTGGTAAACCAGGCGTTTGGTCAGCCGCATGGCACGAGACGGGCCGGCAGCTAGACGGCGGGCAAACTTCTTCGTTTCTGGCAGGAGCTGATCCGGCGCAAAGACACGGCTAACCAGACCTATGCGCTCGGCTTCGGCGGCATCCACCAGATCGCCGGTCCATAGTAGTTCCAGCGCTTTGGATAATCCGACCAGACGAGGAAGAAAGTAAGCGCCGCCATCGCCCGGTACCAGGCCAACTTTGATATAGGTTTCACCGAAGCGCGCGCCTTCCGCCGCAAAGCGGATGTCGCACATCAACGCCATGTCCAGTCCTGCGCCGGTTGCGGAGCCGTTGAGCGCGCAAATGACTGGCTTGTCGATTCGCTCGAGCGCCAGCGGGATCTTGTGAATGGCCTCCCAGAGATAGTCCTTGGTGCTCCAGGGGCCCCGCTTCTGGCGATCCATGTCGCCCACGTCACCGCCTGAACAGAAGGCCTGGTGTCCAGCGCCGGTAAGAATGACGGTACGGATGTCGTCGCGGCTCTCACATTCACCTAATGCGGTAAGCCATTGCTGGATCATCTCGCGGTTGAAAGCGTTGCGTTTCTCCGGCCGGTTGAGGGTGATTGTGGCAACACCCTCGTCGACTTCAAACAAAACAGCGTTACTCATGTTCTTGTTCTCCCGTTTCGTGATCCACGTCCTGCAGCGAGGTAAGGAAAGGCCAGAGCCCGTCCCGGCCCTGAGCCAACGCCAGAGCGCCGAGGGTCTGCTGCCAATAGGCTTCGTTACCGAATTCGTCACGCCAGGACCAGAGTCGGCGAGTGCTGTGATGCAGGGTGTGTTCCTGTGTGAAGCCCATGGCGGCGTGAACCTGGTGACCAATGGCCGCGACCAGGCCGGCGGCTTCCCCGACACGGGCCTTGGCGACGGCTATGGTGAATCCCGCATCGCGGGCTCCGATCTGGCGAATCGCAGCATTGGCTGCCGCGCCGGCTGCCGCGACTTGACCGGCCGCCGCAGCCAACTGCTGCTGCACCGCCTGGAACTTGCCGATGGGTCGGCCGAATTGCACTCTCTCGTTTGCATACTGGACCGAGAGTTCCAGTACGCGGCGCATGGCACCCGCCATTTGCAGCGACCGGATCAGTGCTCCCCATTCCAGCAGCGATGGTGCGTCAGCTGGATACGGCGCAAAATCGTCAGGCTGGATAATGACGTCGTTGAGTGCACAACTGTCCCGCGGCTCACCAGCAAGGTTGATATCGTTGTGCCAGGGTAGGCGCTTGCAAGGAAGGGTGACCAAGACAGGTTTGTGGTCGGTCTCGGCCACCAGCAGCACGTGGGAGACGCCCCGGCCCCACGTGACTCGCCGCAGAGAGCCGGTTAGGCGCCACTGACCATCGGCCCACCTAAGCCGCACGCGATTGGTCGGACTGACAAACGCCAGAGGTTGGTCGGTGGTGGAAAGTCCCGCGCTCGCCAGTAAATGATTCCCGACAATGGCTTCTGCCAGCGGTACTGGCAGGGCGTGATACCCCGCCAGTTCGGCTAATGGAAGTACTTCTGCCGGCGATAGAGTGACGCCACTGTCGGGCGCTAATGCCTGAATCAGTCCCAGATCCACCAGAGCAGCCCACACCTTTTCTGGCCACATGCCTTTCTCAGCACTACTCCAGAGATCACGTCCACTGAGGTCGTTTAAAAGGCGATTGGTAGAGTCTATTAACATGTTCTGAAGATCGGTCATCTTAGTCCCAGCCCTTTAGCAATCATGCCGCGCAGTATTTCCCGAGTACCGCCGCGAATCGTGAACGAAGGCGAGGTCAAAATGGCCTTTGCCAGCGCCTCCTGGAAATGTTCGCCTTGGTCCAGGGAGGGCTCGGCAGCAACGAGCAGTCGTGCGATTTCGGGGATTTCCTGTTCGAAGGCGGTGCCGATGTCTTTCACCAGGGCCGCCTCCAGGTTCGGCGACTCGCCTCGCTCAAGCATGCCGGCGACAGACAAGGACATGGTGCGCAGGGTGGCAAGGTGGGCAACCAGGCGGCCAATCGCTACCTGTGCCCGGGTGTCCGCCGACCCACTTAAGGTGTCTATGAGTTGGCGCAGGAGTTGGTAGGTGCTGAGGAATCTATCGGGACCGCTGCGCTCGAATGCGAGCTCGCCAGTCACCATCTGCCAGCCAGCCCCTACTTCCCCGATCACCATGTCGTCTGGGACGAAGGTGTCGTCGAATATCACTTCGTTGAAGTCATGGCCGCCATAGAGGTTGAAGATGGGCCGAGTCTGTACCCGGTCCTCGCCCATGCGCACGATAAACTGGGTCAGGCCGGCATGACGGTCTTCACCGCGCGGGGCGGTCCGGGCGAGAGCGATGAGGTAGTGAACCCGGTGAGCGCCACTGGTCCAGACCTTGGTGCCGTTAAGAAGCCAGCCCCCCTCAGTCCGGGTCGCTTTTGTCGAAGCGGCCGCAAGGTCGGATCCAGAGTTCGGCTCACTCATCCCGATGGCGAAAAAACACCGCCCGGCTGCAATCTCGGGCAGGATGGCCTGCTTGGCAGCTTCGCTACCATGGGCCAGGATGTTGTTTCCGCTTTGACGGTCGGCAACCCAATGCGCGCCCACCGGTGCGCCCGCTGCCAGCATCTCTTCGGTCACCACGTAGCGTTCGAGGGCGCTGCGTTCGTGTCCCCCGTATTGGGAGGGCCAGCGCATGCCTATGTAGCCGCGGATACCGCATCTGCGGCTGAACTCCGGGTCGTAACTACCCCAGGAGTTTCGGTGAGGTGTTATCCGCCCGGATGCCAGCTCCTCGGCAATAAAAGACCGAACTTCTTCACGCAGTCCTTCAGTTTGAGGTGAAAGGTGTACCGAATCGAATCCGAATGAATGCATCGAAAGTCTCCGTTTGAAACTGAGTGGCTTTTATTTCGCTGCTTTACCAAGAGCCGGGCTGGCGCTGCGCTCACTCATACTGATGGTTTTTTATTATGAGGAGGTTCGTGACGGGCGCCATTGTGGAAATGTTAAGGAGCGCTTAACTACATGTTACAAACTAGCGATTCGTGGTGATGATCTTACGAGGCTGAACAATATTTCAGGCGAGAGTAAGTCCCGAGCTCAAAGCCCGGATCAATCGGCTTGGGTAGAAGGTGTCGATACTAGAAGTGGTGACCCGTTATAAATGCCGGATGGCAGAACCAGATAGGTCATTAGGTAATACATCGGAAAGAGAGAATGCCCGCATCGGTTGATGGTGGTTTGGTACCGCCAGTCGCCGAGGAAAACCTCACTTCAACGCCCAGGTTAGTTGAATACAACGCCTGATATCTACTTGGAATAGTAGCCAGCTCGGCAGTTGCAGGGGAGTGGCTGGGCCGGCCGAAGGGGTGGGTCAGAGAAGTTAAGTTTTCCTCGCACAGTTCCGGAATCAGAAAATGGACAATCCCAAAGTTTCGGCAATGCAGGCTGGGCGGTCGCTTCCTTCGAGCTCTATTGTTACCTTGTTGCATATGCGAAATCGGTCTTGTCCCTGGTTTTCAACTGACACCAGTACAAACCGTGCGCGAATCCTCGCGCCTGCCAATACCGGTTCGAGGAAACGCAATCGGTTCAACCCATAGTTAATGCCTGCAGTCACGCCTTCGACACGATAAGTCTGGGCTCGTAGCATGGGCAATAGCGAAAGGGTCAGGAATCCATGCGCGATGGGCCCGCCCATCGGCGACTCGCGTTCGGCCCTGGGTACATCGACATGGATCCACTGGTGATCACCTGTTGCTTCGGCAAAAAGATTGATTCGTTCCTGGGTTATCTCAAGCCATTCACTGACGCCCACCTCCTGGCCTACCAGTTTCTCAAGTTCCGAAATTCCGTTGATGATGCGCATAATTGTCTCCTGAATAAATGATTAAGGCGTGCTTAACGTGCGGTTAATAAGTGCTATGGAAGCTTATCGGCCAGTTCAGTCGATCAGTTGGAACTAGTCAACTTATACTGGGCAATATGCAAGTTTTGATGAGCCTACTCGCACGTCAAGCGATTCAACAGGGCGCCCATCGCCCCGCAGCACTCTGTTATAGCGTTGTAATTGTCAGGAGCTTTCCGACCTAGCTTCGTCGCTACCGAACGCGGGCACTTCTAGCATGGTTTTCTTCCAAGATACTTACCGCAAGCCCGGATCCCGGATATCGCATAGTTGGTCAGCTTCCGGGTTCAACATCCTCGCCTCGACCCGAGAAGCGACCAGGTAAAGGCATACTTCCTGCGCAAGGGTAGAGCGTTGGCCTATCAGCAGGCCGGCTGCTTTCTGCTTGAACCCAAGGAAAAAGCACGTCGAATTGGTTATCAGATAGGCGTTTTTGCTTGCGGTCCTACGGCCGTCGTGGTGCTCGGGATCATTGAACCACCATTGCTATTGCTATCCAGGAACTCAGGTTCAAATAGGTGCGGGCTGTGACTTGCCAGCTCGTCAACTGTCAAGCCTGCCTCTTTCTCAAGCCAACTTCGAAAGGCGGCTATCCTGGGGTCGTCGAGCCGCTCGCTTCTGCTCACCATACAAATGCCCGCGGAGCGTCTACCTGTGGCCTTGAACGGCGCTACCAGCGCCCCGCGCTTAAACTCGTCTTCGACCAGCAAGCGCTGCACCATTGCCACGCCCATGCCCTCCACCGCTGCTTGGTATGCCAGAGTCGATCCCCTGACCGTTACCTTCTGGACGGGTTCCAGTTCTTCGAGCCCGGATGCATTCAGCCATTCCTCCCAATCAAGTCGGCGGTAATGAGAGTAGATCCATGTGTAATCCGCAAGGTTGGGTTCGGTTGGCGATGGATCAGAGTTCTTCAAGAGATGAGGACTACAGGCGGGCTGGATAATGTCCGGAAGCAAGAGCTGCGTGATGAGTCCTTCGCGGGCATCGCTCAAGTATTGCAGACCTACATCGATCTCATCGTAATTGAACTCCCTCGGTTTCTGACCTGTAGCAATACTGATTTCGATATCGGGATGGGCTTCCCGAAACCGGGGTAGCCTCGGAATCAGCCAGTAAACCGCGACCGAAGGGTAGGCGCAGATACGTAGAGGTTTTGTCTGAGGCGCCCGCAGTTTTCTGGTCCCCTTGTCGAGTAAGTCAAACGCCGCGGTTGCGTCTGGTAGGAGCGCGCGCCCTGCATGGGTTAGCTTCAGAGTTTGGTGTAGTCGCTCAAACAAGGGCGCGCCGAAATAACCTTCAAGTACGGCCACTTGGCGGCTAATTGCGACCGTCGTTACATGCAGTTCCTCTGCTGCCTTGGTAAAGCTTCCGTTGCGCGCTGCTGCCTCAAAACTCCGGAGCGGGTTTAGGGGGGGTAAGTGTCGCTTCTTCACTAAGGCGCCTCGTTGAATAACTTGTAGTTTATTGGACGTTAACGTTTAGCCAATGGCGTCGCAAGCTCCTTTCCTCATAATAATCCCCAGAACAAACGCAGACTGCCCGTTTTTGGCAGATGGCGGATATAAGAAAAGACTATTTAGATCAGTGGGTTATGAGACCGTTAGTGTCCTTGTTAACGACGTGCAGCATTTTTACCGGAGAGTTGGAATGACGAGCTCATATAATCCAGAGCAAGCCCCTATATTGGCAACTAAGGCAATTACGGACTTTGTATCAAATCTCAAGTACGAAGAGTTACCGCAGTCTGCCATTGAGCTCGCGAAGCACTGCTTCCTCGACTGGCTTGGGGTAGCTATAGCTGGATCGCGTGAGCCTCTGGTTGGCCTTCTTGTGGCTCAGGCTGAAGAAGAAGGCGGAAACCCGGTGTGCACCGTAGTCGGGCTGGATCACAAGTGCGCGCCAGGCTGGGCGGCTCTGATCAACGGCGCGGCAGGTCACGCACTGGACTTTGATGATGTGGTTTCCGCCATGGGTGGCCATCCATCCGTGCCAGTCTTTCCAGCCCTACTGGCCTCGGCCGAACTTCACCCGACCACAGGCCAGCAGTTCATTTCAGCATTTATAGCGGGATTCGAAGCCGAGTGTCGGGTCGGGACACTGGCAGCGCCCGCGCACTATGCGCGTGGGTTTCATGCTACGGGTACGATCGGCACATTTGGAGCAGCCGCAGCTTGCGCCCATTTGCATCAGTTCGATAGCGATGAATGGGAAACAACGTTTGGTTTGGCGGCAGCACAGGCCGCTGGCCTCAAGTGCATGTTTGGCACCATGACCAAACCATTTCACGCAGGAAAGGCCGCCGCCAACGGCTTCCTCGCGGCCCGGCTGGCCCGGCGCGGCTTCAGCGCTAACGTGGGTGCATTGGAGGCCGAGCAGGGCTTCATAGCAACTCAGGCTGATGGCCTGAATTGGGATGGCGTGCGGGTAATGGACGCTGATCTGGGTATAGCCAAGGTCATGTTCAAGTATCACGCCGCCTGCTACCTGACCCACGCCACTATAGAAGCCGTCCTCCGGCTCCAGGCCGAGCACCAGGTTGCCGCCGGTGATGTTGCGGAGATAGTGGTCAAGGTGCCGCCTGGCCACCTGCGCGTCTGCAATATCCAGGAACCCGAGACCGGGCTGGAAGCAAAGTTCAGCCTCAGGTTCACCACCGCCCTGGCCTTTTTTGGCCGCCGTACAGACGACCACGCCTTTAACGATGCGGCGGCGAGCGAGCCGGAGCTGATCGCCATCAGGGACAAGGTGCGAGTGGAGCCTATCGATTCGCTGCCTAACAACTACAGCAGTGAGGTGGAAGTCGTCCTCCACAGCGGCCATAGACTAAGGTCATCCGCGGACGTGTCCCGCGCTACACCACACCACGAGATGCCAGCCCAGTGGAAAAAACTCAGCGCAAAGTTTGTCGGCCTGGTCGAGCCCGTGCTCGGTGCGACTACTGCGCATGCGCTGATCGACGGTGTCGCCTCGCTCGAGGCTCTGCATGACATGACAAGCATTATCTCTCTGGCACGCGCCAACTAGTGTGGCGGACCGCACTAAAGCATTGATCAACATGGGGAATAACGATGAGTGAAATAGATGACCTGCTAAGCAAGGCCAGGAAGTGGCCCAAAGGCAACGGGCTCGACGATATGCAGGTGGGCCAGATATTCGAACATCATTGGGGCCGCACACTTAGTGAGGCGGATAACACGCAATTCAGCACTATGACCCTGCATTTCAATCCGCTCTATTTTAATGGCGAATATGCGCGGGAGCATGACCATCCCGGCGTCGTGATCAACCCGATGCTGGTGTTTCTCACCGTTTTCGGACTGTCTGTGGAAGATCTGAGCGAGTCCGGCGGCGCATTCCTGGGTGTCGAGGATCTCAGCTTCCATCAGCCCGTGTATCCCGGCGAAACGCTGACTGCGCGCAGCAAAGTCGTCGACCTTCGTGATTCTGGAAGCCGTCCCAATGCTGGCATCGCGATCTGGCACACCGAAGGATTCAACCAGCGGGGCGAGCGAGTCATCGATTTCCACCGCACCAACATGATCGCCAAGCGGCTAGAAGGAAAGTAGACATGGTCATTGAAACCACAGAGATCAGACCCTCCGAGGACGTCCCTTCCTATATGACGGAAGAGCGCCAGATGATCCAGGAAGTAGCGCGAAACTTCGCCATGAAGGAGGTGCTACCGGTTGCCAATGAGCTGGATCCCATCAATGGCGAGATTCCCATGTCGCTGCGCGACCAGATGAGCGCCATGGGCTTTTTTGGCATCTTGATTCCAAAAGAATATGGCGGTCTTGGCCTGGGTTGCTTCGAATACTGCCTGGTGGCGGAGGAGCTCGCTCGGGGCTGGATGAGCGTAGCCAGCATCATGGCGCGGGGTAACGGCGCCGGTAACGGTTTTACCGATGAGCAGAAAGCGAAGTACTTGCCACGTATGGCGAGCGGGGAATACCTCGGGGCTTTTGCACTATCGGAACCCAACGCGGGTTCTGACGTGGCCAATCTGTCGACCCGGGCCCGCCGCGATGGCGACGAATGGGTCATCAATGGCTCCAAAATGTGGTGCACCTTCGCCGACGGCGCGGATTATCTCACGGTTATGGCGCGCACCGATCCGAATGTCGATCCCAAGGCTCGCCACAAAGGCATCAGTGCCTTCCACATTCCCAAGGAGCGCGGCTCCTTGCCACAGGGCGTCAAAGGCACACCGGTCAACAAGATAGGTTATCGCGGCTGGAAAACCTTCGAGCTGGCGTTCGACAACTGTCGGGTCCCGGCTAACGCTCTGATTGGCGAAGAAGGCAACGCCTTCTACACCATCATGGGCAAGCTGGAAATTGCACGGGCGCATACCGCCGCACGTTCGATCGGACTGGCGCGTGGTGCGCTCGAAGATGCAATCAAATACGCCCACCAGCGGGAACAGTTTGGTCAGCCTATCGCCAACTTCCAGGCGATCCGCTTCAAGATCGCCGATATGGCGGCGGAAATCGAGGCGGCCAGACAGCTGATGTATTACGTCGCCACCGAAATCGATAGCGGAAGACGCTGCGATAAGGAGTCTTCGATGGTGAAGCTGTACGCGGCGGAAATGTCCGAACGCGTCACCAGCGAAGGCCTGCAGATTCATGCCGGAGCCGGGTATACCACGGACTTTGCAGCCGAACGCTACTGGCGGGACGCCCGCCTCACCAAAATTTTCGAGGGTACCTCCGAAATACAGAAGCGCATTATCTCGGACCGACTGCTGGGGCCTGCCAAATCATGAGCTATCCACTATCTGGCCTGACTGGCCGCGACAACTATTTCGAAAACTTTGCCGTCGGAGATGTTTACGAACATGCCCGTGGCCGCACCATCACTGAGATGGACAACGTGCTCATTACCTTGCAGGTGATGAATACAGCCCAGGGCCACTTCAACGAGCACCGCATGGAGCAGTCGCCCTTCGGGCAAAGGATCAATTTCGGCGGCATCACGGCCTCTTTCATCATCGGCCTGGCTTCAGAGGACACCGCGGAGCAGGCGCTGGAAGAGCTGGGTCTCAACAAGATCCGGTTCAGCAGCCCGGTATTCCACGGCGACACCTTGTACGCCTTCAGCGAGGTACTCAACAAGGAAGATTGCGACCGGGACGATGCCGGGATCCTGACCTTCCGACATGTGGGTATCAACCAGAACAAGACCGTCGTATTCACCGGTGAGCGACGCGTCATGATCAAGCGTCAGAGCCATTGGGGCGCGCGATGAGCGACTGGAAGCGCAACGGCAGCGGGCCGCTCGCGGGCGTCACCGTGCTTGACCTGAGCCAGATGCTGGCCGGGCCGTACTGCTCAATGATGCTTAGCGACCTGGGCGCCGAGGTGATCAAGATCGAGCCCCTCGGCGGCGACCAGACGCGCCGGCAGGGGCCGCACTTTGACGACGACGAAGCGCGTCATTTTGGTGGCTACTTTCACAGCGTCAACCGCAACAAGGCGAGCGTTACCCTGGATCTGAAGCATCCCGATGGGCGCGACGTGCTGCTACGCCTGGTAGAGCAGTCCGATGTGCTGCTGGAGAATTTTCGGGTTGGCGTCATGGACCGGCTGAACCTGGGTTATGAAACGCTACGTACCGTGAATCCCAAGCTGGTGTATGCCTGCATACGCGGGTTCGGCGATCCCCGTACAGGAGAGAGTCCCTATGCTCACTGGCCCGCTTACGATGTGGTCTCCCAGGCCATGGGTGGCCTTATGGGTATCACCGGTCCCGATCCCGACAGCCCGATAAAAGTCGGACCGGGGGTGGGCGATATCTTTCCGGCGTCCCAAACCGCGTTCGGTATCGCCGCTGCACTGCTGCACGCTGAGCGCACGGGGGAGGGCCAGTTCCTTGATGTGGCGATGTACGACAGCATCCTCGCTCTATGTGAGCGGATCGTTTACCAGTACAGCTACACCGGTGAGGTACCCAGGCCTCAGGGAACAACCCATCCGTTGTTGTGCCCGTTCGATAACTTCCCGACCTCCGACGGTTGGGTCACGATCGCGGCCCCCAGGGAAAACCTCTGGCAGGAGCTGTGTCGCATCATTGGTCAGCCGGAACTCGGCACTGACCCGCGCTTCGAGAACAACCGCGCTCGGGTGCAAAACGCGGGAGATGTGCGTCGTATTCTCGCCGAATGGTGTAGCCAGCGGACCAAGAAGCAGGTCATGCACGAACTTGGCGGCTATGTCCCTGCCGGGCCCATCAATACCGCGGAAGACATTTTCAACGATCCCCACATCGCAGCCCGGGACATGCTCATGCACCTTGAGCATCCGGGTAGCAAACGGCTGGGCACCTTCGCCGCGCCCCCCATCAAGCTCAAGGGCACGCCGGCCAGCCCGGCCAGGCGCGCACCTCTGCTAGGGGAACACACCGCCGAGGTACTGCGAAGCCTCGGCTATTCCGACGCGGAACTGGCGACACTCGCCGATAACCGCGCCATTGGCACTTTCTCAAAAGGATAAAAATCATGCGTTTACGTCGCTCAGAACTGTCCACACCGGGCAGCAGTGAAAAAATGATGGTCAAAGCCGCCGCCAGCGATGCGGATCTGGTGTTCCTCGACCTTGAAGATTCCGTCGCGCCGAACGAGAAAGCTTCGGCCCGAGCGAAGATCATCCATGCGCTCAACACCCTTGACTGGGGCAACAAGACCCGGGCGGTGCGCATCAACAATATCGAAACCGAGTATGCCTATCTGGACATCATCGAGATTGTCGAAGGGGCAGGCGACAACTTGGACATGATCATTATCCCGAAGGTTAAATCTGCCAAGGATGTCTGGTGGGTCGATGTGCTCCTGACCCAGATGGAAACCCGCCTCGGCCGGACCAAAAAAATTGCCCTGGAAGTGCTTATTGAAGAGGTCGAGGCCATGATCAACGCGGAGGAAATCGCGCTTTCCTCACCGCGGCTGGAAGCCTTGATCTTCGGGCCGGGCGACTATTCCGCCTCGCAAGGGGTCGATACCAGGGCTATCGGTAGCAGTGACGGGTATCCAGGAGACATCTGGCATTACGCCCGCAACAAAGTGATTATCGCCGCCCGCGCTGCGGGGATCGAGATGGTTGATGGCCCCTATGCCGGCATCAAAAATCCCGAAGGTTACCGGGAGGAATGTAAGCGTTCGCGCATCCTTGGTGCCAGCGGCAAGTGGGCTATCCACCCAAGCCAGATCGACATCGCAAACGACGAATATTCTCCCTCCCAAGAAAGCGTCGACCGGGCGCGCAAGCTGGCCGCCGCCTATGCCCAGGCGGAAGCCGAAGGGCTTGGCGCGGTGGCGGTTGACGGCGACATGGTTGATGCCGCCTCGATCCGGATTCTTCAGAACACCATTCGCAAAGCCGACCTCATCGGCATGTAGCAGCGCGCGTAGGAAGAGGAACGGTACAGATGAAGACAGCAGCAATCAGACCCAGACGATCAGTGCTTTACATGCCCGGGGTCAATCAGCGCGCCATGGAGAAGGCCAAAGGGCTGGATTCGGACGCGGTGGTGCTGGACCTGGAGGATGCGGTGGTACCCGCCAAAAAAGACGAAGCCAGAAGCCTGGTCTGCGATCAGGTGGCAGCGGGCGGCTACGGCTACCGGGAAATGGTGATTCGGGTAAACGCGGTGGGCACCCCCTGGCATGACGAGGATATCGCCGCGGCGGTAAGAGCCGGTCCCGACGCGATACTCGTGCCCAAGGTCGAGGATGCTGCAATGGCAAGGGGCTGCCTCGATCGCATCCAGAGCGCCGGTGGCGGTCCGGCGCTCTGGGTCATGATCGAGACTCCGGAAGGGGTGGCCAACGTCGATGCAATTGCCGCGGTCAGTGGCGTCAAAGTACTGGTGATGGGCACCTCTGATCTCGTCAAGGAATTGCGAGTTGAAGCGGTCCCTGATCGCCTCCCCCTACTGTATGCACTGTCGCGAACGATCATTGCCGCCCGCCGGTACGGGCTGGACGCACTTGATGGCGTTTCCCTCGACCTCAAGGATCAGCCTGCGTTCGAGGCCAGTTGCCGCCAGGGACGCGAACTTGGATTCGATGGGAAAACATTGATTCATCCGACCCAGGTTGAACCCGCGAATCGCCTGTTCGGCCCGGCTGGAGATGATGTGGAGCAGGCCCGGCGAGTGCTGGAGGCCTGGCAGACAGCAGAGGCTGACGGACGCGGTGTGGCTGTGCTAGACGGCATGATGATCGAAAACCTGCACGCAGACCAAGCCCGGCGCGTGGTCGCCTTCGCCGATGCGCTGGCTTCCCGGCCGATGGTTTAAAACGACGCAGCACAGGAGAACGAGATGGAACAAACAAACAAGCCACTCGCTGGAAAGACAGCACTGATAACAGGCTCCGGTCAGAACATCGGCAAGTCGATCGCGCTGCGGTTTGCCCAAGCTGGCGCAAATGTCGTGGTAAACGGATCCCGTAACCGAGACAAGGTTGACGCTGTGGTTGCCGAGATCAAAAGCCTGGGCGGGCAGGCGTTGCCCTACATGTGCGACGTCTCGGATCCAGATGCCGTTGCCGGCATGGTCGATTCAGCGAACGAGCACTTCGGCGGGATAGACATTGCAATCTCGAATGTCGGCCGGCGCCTGCACCAGCCTTTTCTCGACGTTTCTATCGTAGACTGGCGCAAGGTTCTGGAAACCAACCTGAGCTCGGTGTTCTACCTCAACCGTTTGGTCCTGCCGAACATGCAGGAGCAAGGTTGGGGCAGGCTAATTCACGTCTCGGGTTATGACGGGTTCACCGGCCACATCCTCAACCGCGCCCACAACATCGCCTGCAAGGCCGGCATGCATGGATTCACCAAGGCACTGGCGCGGGAGTTTGGCCCGTCAGGCATAACTGTCAACACGGTGGTGCCCGGCGCGATCAATACGGAGCGAGACTGGAGCCAATATCCCAATACTGATGTGGAGAAGAAAAAAGCGACCATCCCCGTTCGCCGTTGGGGTGAGGTAGAGGACATCGCCGAGGGCTGTTTATACCTGTGCACTGACGGAGCTGGCTTTGTAAATGGCCAGGCGTTGCACCTCAATGGTGGCGAGTTCATGTTCTAGATAACTTGATTTACCTGTTGGCCTTAGCTTTTGACACGAAAACATCGACAAAAGTGTTAGTTATTCCGAGCGACAACAATGCGAATAAGAAAGATAGGAGTAGATGCGATGCGCAATACGAAAGTTGGCTTAGCCTCAAAATTGACCCTCGCAAGCTTAGCGCTAGCGGCAGTGTTTACCACCGCCAGCTTCGATGCTCAGGCTCGGCAAATATCATATGCGAGTGCAAGCCCCCCAACCGAAACTGGGATAAACAAAGCCCTTAGCTGGTGGGCACAGGAGCTAGAAAGCCGGACGGATGGTGAGGTTTCGGTAAATGTTCACTACATGGGTAGTCTGGTTAAGCTAAAAGACGCTGTAGGAGGCATCAGCTCTGGGGTTGCTGATGCGGGATATGTTATTCCCGCATACTCTCAAGCCAGGATGCCACTGCACTACTTGTCAACTACGGCCGAGGGAAGCGGCGATCAGTACGTCACGATGGAAGCATGGCGTCGTATGTATGACAAATTTCCGCAGCTCCAAGAAGAGTTAGACCGTAATAATATGGTGTACTTGTCGCACTATTCGATCGGGCCTGGAGTTCTTATTAGCAAAGACACCCCGTTTTTTACACCGGACGATTTTGGTGGCAAAAAAATCCGTTTGGCATCGCTTTGGGCAAAAGCAGCGAGCCTGGAACCCTGGAACGTTAATCCTGTTAATTTAACATTTCCTGATATCTATACCGCTCTCGGTCGGGGAACGATAGATGGCGCGCAAAGCTATCTCAACTACGTAATTCCTTATCGCCATCACGAAATCGTCAACCACGTAGTGGAGCCCAGTCTTGGGCAGCAGACCAATATCGTCGTCATGAATAAGCGGGTATATGAAAATTTATCCCAGAAGACCAGAGCGGTCATTGAAGAATTGAAAGGCGAGTGGCTTGTCCGCCAGGCACGTGGGGATATAGAAGATAATTTGAATGCTCGGGAGGAGCTTGAGAATCATCCAGAATATCCTACAAAAGTTCACCAGCTCAACGAAGAGCAGCGGAAAGTCTGGGCCGAAGCAGTCAAAGGGTCCGCGCGTGACAATTTAGAACAAACGGCGAAGCGGAACAGTATTGCAAAAGAGCTCTACGGCGCATATCTCGAAGAGATAAACATAGTTGCCAAAGAAGTTGAACAAAACGGATATCCTTGGGAATAGATAAAACAAAGGTTAGACAGGGCGCGTCAGGCGCCCTGTTCCTCCCTCCCCCTATCCTAGAGGTCGTTAAATGTCCATGATTGGCTACAACCTAAATCGTTATATGAATGCTGTCGATCGGTGGCTCATCCGGTTTGCACAATTACTGCTCGGAACTATGGTGCTGATTACTTTTATATCAGTATTTGGCCGTACGTTCCTGAACTGGTCTGTGCCCGACGACCTGTTAATTGCGGAACTTCTCATGGTGGGTCTGGTATTTTTGCCCTTGAGCTGGGTCCAGTCCATGGGAGCGCACTTGGAAGTTACGGTACTTACCGATCACTTTCCTAAATTTATCCAGAACGCCCTGGTTTCGATAGCACTCCTGATTGGGCTGATAATATTTGGCGGAATGGCTTACGTTAGCTGGCAAAGTGCTTACGAAGCTTACATCTTCGATGAGCTCGCCTATAACAGCGTACTTGATCTCAGGGATTGGCCTGCGAAGATGCTAATCCCCTTTGGTCTCGCATGGTGGTGTCTGCGAATAATAGTCCAGATAATCTGGCCAGCCACCCGCCATGAGGCTGGATCGGAATTCAAGACAGTGCTGCGCGAGACTGAGCATCTGAATGAAACGCCTTGAGCTAACATTTCCCTGTTTACGATAGGTTCGGGGAAGACAATAAAATCAAGCTGGAGTTAGTTATGGATCCCCAAACTGTTGGCATCGTAGTGACAATAGGAATGATAACACTGTTGCTGTTACGAGTACCTATTGCTGTTGTGCTTGTAACATCAGGGTACGTCGGTATGGTGCTGGTGGTCGCTGCCCGAGGTCAAGATTTCAACATCCAAGCAGGCATGGACACGGCAAACTCATTCTTGGGAAGCTTGCCATTTTCAAGCACCTCCGATTATACGTTTACAACCATCCCGATGTTTCTTTTGATGGGCTACCTCGCAACAGAAGGAGGATTTACTAGAGATATTTATGCCTCTGCCCGGCTTTGGCTGGGCCGCGTCCCAGGCGGTCTTGCTGTCGCATCAAGCGTAGGATGCGCGCTGTTTGCTGCGATTAGTGGCTCTAGTCTTGCTACCGCGGCAGCGATGGGCCGGATGGCTGTTCCGGAAATGCTCGCTCGCGGGTATCACAAAGGACTCGCGACGGGTGTGGTGGCAGCATCTGGTACTCTCGGCTCTTTAATTCCCCCAAGTATTCTTATTATTCTTTATGCAGTATTTACCGAGCAGTCGATCGCGAAGCTGTTCGTTGCGGGTATTATTCCTGGCCTATTGTCGCTGGGTATATATGTGGGGATGATCATGGTGCGCGCGAAACTGAATCCTTCGCTAGCGCCGTTGGTTGAGCGCTCCACTACGAAGGAAAAGGTCAGTTCGCTGAAAAGTACGTGGGGTATGTTGCTTCTTATCGGCGTGATTGTAAGCGGCTTATATTCTGGTATGTTCACACCTTCGGAAGCTGGGGCGATCGGCGCGGCTGTAGCTTTCGCGTTGTGTCTTTTCTCCGGCCGTATGGATCGAAAAAAAGCTAATGCGGCATTTTCTGAAACGTTGAAAACCACGTCGATGTTATTCGCGGCAATCATTGGCGCATACATGGTGACGTCTTTCACCGCATTGACTGGAATAGCTGGTGATTTGGCAGCCTGGGCAGGCGGTTTCGATGTGCCGCCATGGGTCATTATAGCCAGTCTGTCAGTGCTCTATGTGTTTTTGGGGACATTTATGGGTTCGATCGAGATTATGTTGCTCACCCTTCCTATTGTTATACCGATTGTGGAAGGGCTGGATTACAACATGATCTGGTTTGGAATTATAATGATTAAATACCTGGAAATAGGTCTCATATCGCCGCCCATAGGGATCAACTGTTTTATTATTAAGGCTGTTGTCGGTGGAGAGGTTTCCATTGGGCAGATATTTAAGGGTGTTACCTGGTTTCTCGTCGCGGATGTGGCGACTATCGTATTGCTCGTGGCTTTCCCTCAGATCGTCATGTTTCTTCCGGATATGATGTGAATCAAATGCTCTAGAACTGTTTTTGACTCCATAGCCTATGTCTCTTTTGGGGGCATAGCGCTACCAAGCTGCAAGCAGTGACTCGGCTTTAGGTTTGATCCGCTCTTCTTCGCTACGCCTGCTGAATACGGTTGCGTTTCATAGCGCAGCTCACGAACCCTGCTTGTTTTTTCATGGATCCTGGTGAATGCAGTTTTGTGTATTTAAAAGGTCTTGTTAGTAGTGATGACATATCGAGCCAGGATTCGTAATTGCTCTTTTTGGTAAACCTGAAGTTAACCCAGCGAAACGTATTGTATATTGTTGTAAATAAAAATAATTTGTAGATTGGTGTCGTAGGCTTCGCGCTGATTGCCAATAACAAAAGGAAAGTAGTGATGAGATCTTCCGAAATCAAGCGACTATATTTGTTGCCAGTCGCTCTACCTGTAATGCTGTCGTTATCCTCTGCAGCACATGCATACTCATTCGACGTGGACATAGATAAAAACCCTGCCACGGAAGAGACATTTGAGATTTACGGAAAAGTTAGACTTTCGGTTGATTATGGTGATTCTGACCTGGGGTCTACGCCAGAAAATAAATCCTCAGGACTGACGGATGGCAGCATTGGTCTTTCATCTAATACTACGCTTTTTGGCATCCGGGGCTCCTATGCACTCGAAAATGATCCGTACACGATTGTTTGGCAATTAGAAACCAAATTCAACCCCGACACGGATGGCGGTGACACGCTAGGAACGAGGGACACTTTTTTGGGCGTGAAAACGCCAGTTGGCTTATTCCGAGCCGGGCATATGGACACTCCGTTCAAAGCGATGGGCATTCGCAACTCGTTGTTTGTGGCTACTGCCGCTGATCCGATGGCTATTTTAGGCAAAAGCTCGGTTTCTGGAGCCCGCCTGGATCTTCGAGCTCAAAACGCCCTCAAGTGGGACCATGCCATCCAGGGTTTAACGGTATCTGCGCTATATTCATTTGATGGGCAGCGGGGGACGGAGGGATCTTCCGACAGATTTATCGACACCAATGAGGATGACGTCTATAGCATGAGTCTCGGCTATAAACTTGGACCAGTTATGCTGATGGGCGCATATGAAAATTGGGCTGATGCGTTCGGAGGTAGTATTGACGCTTGGCGTGTCGGCGCACGTTATACCAGCGGGCCAATCACTGCTGGCGCTATTTTCGGGGACATTGATACTGACGACTCCGTCGCTGGAGGCTCTTTGTCTCGCTCTGAATATGGTGCTTATCTGAGCTATAACGTCACCCAGCGAACATCCGTTGCCGGGCAGTGGATGCATGCTGATGAGTCTGACATTGCCGAGGGCGGAGATGATGCAAATCAATATAGCATTGGTATATTTCATAAATTATCCAAGCCTCTGACGCTTCATGCGGTAGCGACTATGACCGATAATAGTGCTAATGGCCGGTATGGCACAGCAGACTTTGCTCACGGTGACCGGGTTGCTACTGTCGATGGAGGGAGTCCCTATGTTGTATCGGTAGGGGCAGAATTCCAGTTCTGACTTCAAAGGTATTTGTAATCTGTGTCAGGCAGACTTTCCCCGGTTCGACCGGGGTTTTTTATTCGTGCGATAAGTGAGGTTTTTTATCACTGTATCGGCTTGGCAGAACCTACGTCCCGCAACGCCCGCCCAGTGATGCTTGTCTGATAAAACGCCGTTATGGTTTGTCATCGAGGTCGCAGCCGGAACGGCGGATCGACTAGGACTTGAGACGGGCATGGTGCTGAATCTCGGTCCCCTGGCTGAACAGCCCGCCCCTGTACGATGAGTCAGTCCAGACCTGCAACCTGGTTTCACTTACTGAGCGGTCGGCTCAATCCATTTGCCCTGGCTGATCTGTTCACAATAGGCTTTCAGAACAGGCGCATCGCTGGCATTTGAATAGTAATAAATGGACTGCTGGTAACCAACGCCTTCAGTACGCGAGCCTTCACAGATACCGTAGGCACCCGCCGGACAGGTTTCGATCAGTTCGATCTTGAAGCTGCGTTCGGGAATATTCGGCTGACAGAAATTCTCCTCGAACAGATTTTCCGGAATCGTCATGTTTTGCTGGCATAAACGTATCGGCTCCTGTTCATCGTCAGACTGTATCAGGCAGGCCGTGGCATGGACCTCGGCCATGACGCCTAGCAGAACGGGCACGAGCAGTATCGACTTCATAAGGTATCGGCGATGGCGAAAAGCCAACCTTACTGTTTACGCCGCGCTGCCTGCAAGCCGCTTTCCAGCTGACGCGAGTCCGGCCTTTGAGTCATCAGCAGCTCGATTCGGTTGTCGCTCCGCCAGGGGCTTGGCTGCCAGTTGAGTGACTTTTCGCCTGTGCCATTGAAGCTCATCCAGCCATCTTCGGTGTGCGCAACGCCCTTGGCGCGCTGCCATTGCGAACGGCTTAGCCATTCCTCCAGCGCCTCGCGTTTGAATTGTTGCGCTGGATGAATATGCCAGCCGATGCTGTACCACACATCCCGACTGGACTGACGGCAGTGCCAGTCTTCTACGCTGCGCCAGAGGGTAGCGGGACCGGTGGGAGTGTCGGGCAGATCGTCCAGACCAGGCGCGATAGCCAACGGTTTTGTCTGACGCGGCACCTTCTCCCATGGCAACTGGCTGTGCTGGCTCCAGTACACGGGCGCGGCTGTCTTCAGTCCGCTAAGTAACGCTTTGCGATCGGACAGACCCAGGCCCGCCGACTTGTTGAGAATCAACATGCCAGCTTGCGGCAGCGCCGCTCGCTGCGCATCAGCCAAACCCTTGCCGCTATGCAGGGCTTGCGCGTCCAGCACCATCAGCATCGGTTGCAGAGCAAGTACGTCCTTCCATGGGAAGTTGCCCAGTTGTGTCAGAAGCGTGGAAGGATGGCCGAGCCCGGACGCTTCAATGAACAATCGATCAGGCCGGGCACGACGCAGTAGCCGGCTCAATCCGACCTGAAAGGGTAAGCCGTTCACGCAGCATAGGCAGCCTCCTGGCACTTCTGCCAGGCTGATACCCTCTTCATCGTTCTGCAGCAGCGCTGCGTCAATGCCTACCTCGCCGAACTCATTGATAAGAATGGCCCACCGCTCGCCTTCTGGCCGCTCTGAGATCAAGTGTCGCATCAAGGTTGTTTTGCCCGACCCGAGAGGGCCGGCGATGAGATGGGTAGGTATTTGTTCAAGCATGGCCATGCCCTGAAAGGTGTTGGACGAAGCGCTCGTGCAATCAGACTACAGATTGGGGCAAAAACGCCCGGGGATCTGTCGAACCGGTCTCAGCTTGCCATCCTCTGCTGGTAGGCTTGCCGACAGGTTCCACGTGGAACGAAGCGGCAACCAAGCAGACTTTTTTCACCAGCTGAGGGACGCTTCCTAGCGTAGATAGTGCACGTTAGACGGTGGTTTGTCCGGCCCTTCGCCGGGGAACGGGTGCGGTGCCAGCTCCAGATTGAGCGGCTGCGCGCCGTGCAGCTCAACGTAGCCGGGGTAGCGCCGCTCTCCCGTGACGGTAAATTCGAAGGCATAACGACGGATCAATCCAATTCGCCCGTTGCGATTGCGACCAGGTCTGAGTCGGACCAGCGCTATGCTTTCATCAAGCAGCTGAACATCGGCTTTGCTGCAGTGGCTGCGTACCAGGCTCAATGCGCGGTCGCGCAGACCCAGCCCGCGCCAGATCCAGGCGCCCGCCCAGAATGCCAGGATAAGCAGGGTGACATGACCCAGATCGATCATCAGTCCGGCGCTCCGTAGATTCTGATGTGGATGATTATTGCATGGGGCGAGGGGACCGGCACATCACCTCATGCAAGCGCAGATGACAAGGCGAGTACGCTGATCCGATCGCCAGAGGGGTAGTGCCAGGTGACGTTGAAATCCCAGAACATAGCGCCGTATTGCCGGTCCGGTCCGGGCTGCTGGTAGGCGGGCTTGGGGTCCTGCGCCAGACATTGTTCCACTAGCTCAACCACCGGTTGGCCCAGTCGACTGGCGTGGTCCCGCGCCTGAATAAGCGCCTGCGGGGTCCACTGCACCTCGATCAATGCGGGCGCTGAGGATGCCAGGGTGTTGGTCGCGTTGGCTACCGAGTCGACGTAAGGCACGTAGGGCTTGATATCCAGCACAGGCGTGCCGTGGAGCAGGTCATGACCTGAAATCAACAACCGGCCCGGTTGCACCGCGTCCAGCTTCACCACTGACTGACCGATCGAATTGGGTCTGTGGGTCGCGCGGCTGGCAAACACGCCGATCTTGAGGTTGCCGCCGAGCCGGGGCGGACGCACTCTCAAGTGCGCCTCTCCGGAAGGAGCGGCGTGGAAGACGAAGAGTATCCAGATGTGACTGGACGACTCCAGCCCCTCGGTTGCTTCGACCTGGTCATAGGGTGGAAGCAACTCAATGACAGCTGTTGAAGCGGGTGCCAGGCGCGGCTGACGCGGAATGGCAAATTTTTCCCGGAAACACGAATGAACCTGTCCGACAGGTTCGAAGCTGAAACCCATCAGACGTGCGGAACCGGGGGGACGGATGACGGATGATCGTGAATCACAAAATGGCTCCCATC